>JBGSNE010000088.1:0-64575 GCA_041739785.1 Pirellulaceae bacterium | reverse complement strand
AAAGAAAACCAGAATTGCTGGCGCAAATGTTGTACCATTCACGCGGTGTTTGGCCAGAAAATCGCTAAAATCAGTAAAGTGAGTGCCATTTGGCTAGCGCCTGAGGTTCACAATTTGGCCGGTTTACCAAGTGAGTGCCATGGGGCTCGCGCTCCTTGGCACGTGAATAATCCGGGCTCAACCGCCACTAATCGCCGCGATTGACTAAGAAAGTCGTCATGTGCTCGAAGAACAGACGCAACGCTTCGGTCGCCTGATCGGGCAATTCGGCCTCCACCAGGGCCTGAGACATCAGCGTCATCCAACGCTCGCGGGCGGTGCTGTCAATTGCAAAGAGTGCATGCCGCATTCGCAAACGAGGATGCCCTCGCTCTTGGATATAATCTTGCGGCCCCCCAAATCGGTAAATGAGAAAGTCTCGCAATCGTCGCTCGGCCCCCGGCAGATCGTCGGCGGGATACATTGGCCCCAGCACATCGTCGCCAGGAATTTGGCGATAGAAGTCCGCGCATAGCCGATCGAACCCCTCCGTACCGATCACCGCATAAATCTCATTTTCAGATAATGGCGGCGTCAAGTAACTGGCCCTCCCTTTGTGTACCTTGTGAACCTCAGGCGCTAGCCGTGGGCCTTACCAAGTTAAGCAAAGCTGGTGCCCACGGCTAGCGCCCTCACTTAACTAAGTGGCCTAACGATCGCTGAGCGAGGAACGGGTCAATCGCGACTCTTCTTGGCATCGACGCGTTAATTCCCAAGCCGACGCGAGTTCATCACCTGTAAACCAACGAATGTTGCCGGTGTATTTTGATTCGTGTCGGTTTTTCTGTCGCAGTTCGTTCCAGGTGAGTCCATTGGCCAGATGCCAGGCCGTAGCTTGTGCGACCGTTTGACTGACGTCTCCCGTGCCCAAGTGTTGACATAGTTGGCTGATAGCTGGATCGTCTTTGATATTTTCCAGTGGAACCAGCTTGTAGGTCATGCGTGGATTGGGATCGGGTTTGCCATGTTCCAAGCAGACCGTATTGACCAACAATTTGCGAGTTTTTCCTGGTTCGACGCGAAAGAAGCCTCCGGCACCAAGTCCGCCACCGCCGCCAAAGCCACCGCCTCCCAAACCGCCGCCATTGAGTGCCGCGCCATTCAATCCGGCTCCAGCACCGAAGCCTCCCCCCAGCCCTTGCCCAGTTCCACCGAGCCCCGCGCCGCCTTGTGCGATTCCCTGTCCTCCAGCGCCGAGGCCTCCGGCACCGAGTCCTCCGGCACCAAGTCCTCCGGCGCCAAATGCACCCCCACCGCCATATCCGCCACCCACTTGAGCCAAAACATGCACAGCGCCAAACGCGTCGGGAAGTTCAATATCTAGGGGCTTATCGTCTGTATTCTTCAGATAAACGACAGCCTGCTCTGCCGACTGCGGAATGAAACGCACTTCAATGACCCGTTGCGACATGCCATCAAACAATTCCACCACGCTGTTGGAGCTATCCTCTCGCTGATTAGCCTGTTCATTCCGCTCCACTCCGGCCACCCAAGCTGTCGGCATCAATGCGAATGCACTCAACAGTCCCGCCAAACGCCATACCCGTGCGATCGATCCAACTCTCATCTGTTAACCCTCTATCAAGTTAGGACAGGTGCTCCCACCACGGACACTCGTCGTTCGCGTTGTGGGTTATGCACGTTGTGTACCAAGGTGGGAGATGGGCGGTGGGAGACAAGGAATTGCACTCCGGCTCACTCCATCCTCCGTTCGCTCCCTGTCGCAAAATACTACAACTGTTGCAGGAAAGAACAGCGGCTGTCCTTACTTCGCATCGGCTGTCAACAGATCGGGCCACAAGCTATCGCTGATCACCAATCCTTGTCGCGTTAAGCGAATCACATCGTCCGCTTCGTGCAATAGGCCGCGGTGCAGGTAGTCGGACAGATAGGGCTCGAATACCGCACGCACGGGACCTCCCCAGAACTGTTCCAATTCTCTCACAGCGACTCCTTGCAATCTTCTCAGGCCAAACACCAAACGCTCACGAAGATAGTCCTCGCGCGACAGCGTCTCCGATTCGGCCACCAAGGATTGACCACTTTGGGATTTGTGAAGATAGGCGGTGGTACTCCGATGATTGACCGCGCGTCGGAACGACAGTCCATCTTGACTGTGTTCGAAACTAGCCGCGCCGGGACCAAACGCCCACCACGCCTGGCCCAACCAATATGCTTCGTTGTGGCGACAGCGCTGGTGTGGCTTGGCGAAATTGGAAACTTCATAATGCTCCCAGCCGCGAGTGCTGAGTGCGTCAATTGCGTGTTCATACATTTCCAGTTGCAGATCGGACGGTAGCTCGCTCAACTCATTCCGGAGCGCGCGACCATAGAAGGCCGACCCACGTTCGATGGTTAAACCGTAGGTGGACAAGTGTCCGATGGGTGTGGCCACTGCGCGCTCCACATCGGTTCGCCACATCGTCAGCGTTTCGTCGGGAGACGCAAAGATCAAGTCGAGTGAGACTCGCGCAATAATTTTCGCACAAGCCTCGACAGCCGTGCTCAACTGGATGCCGGTGTGATCGCGCTCTAGACTCCGCAGCTTGCGGTCGTCAAAGGATTGTCCGCCTAAACTAATACGATTTACCCCGTGCTCACGCAGTAGGTTTAAGCGGCCGAGGGTACAGTCGAGTGGATTGGCTTCGCAGGAGAACTCGCCACCAGGCGCCAATTCTAGCCAACGCGCGACGCTTTGCAGCAATCGCTCCAATTGCCGCTCGCTCAAATGGCTGGGTGTACCACCTCCCAAGAAAATAGTGTCGACCATTTGCCGCTGGCCCAATGTAGTCGACAGCTCCCTCTCTAAGGCTTCGAGAAATGCGGGAATCAGGTCGTCACGACCAGAAATCAAGGTGAAATTGCAATATCCGCATCGATGACTGCAGAACGGGACATGAATATAAGCACTGCGTGGAGACAAGCTGGCTTCTTTTCGCGGCGGTAAGGGAGTGGGCAGTTTGCGTGGTAGCGGCCATAATTGCGGCTCCGCATGTGTTGTACACGAATTATCGTCGCACGACTCTCCGTGTTGTGAATTGAGTGACTGGTGGGTGCCCCAGTCACGACTCGGAGAGACGTGCGACGAACAGGTCACGACTCGGAGAGTCGTGCGACGATGAAACGGCGAGTCTTACGACAGTTAATAACCATCCCATTACATTTTTTAATTGAGCCTCATGAGCCCCACCACATACAAGGATAGCGGAGTCGATCTGGAGTTGTATGAGCAAGCCATGCAACGCTTGCCGAAACTGATGCACCGCACGTTCAGTCCACGAGTGATGCGAAACGACGGCGGTTTCGCGGGACTGTTTCAGCTCGATTTTAACTGCGCCCTGTTCGCCCGCCACTATCGCGAACCCGTACTGGTCTCGGGAACCGACGGAGTGGGAACAAAACTCAAAGTGGCTCAGCTGCTCGGCAAGCACAATACAGTTGGTATCGATTTGGTCGCCATGTGCGTCAACGACATTTTGTGTTGTGGAGCCGAACCGTTGTTCTTTCTTGATTACGTCGCTATGAGTCGTGATATTCCTCCACTGTTGGAGCAGATCGTCGACGGCATTAGCGAAGGATGCATCCGCTCTGATTGTTCGTTGCTCGGTGGCGAAACCGCCATCATGCCCGATCTCTATCAAGGGGACGACTACGACTTGGCTGGCTTTTGTGTGGGAGTTGCCGAAAAGCGGAGCTTGATTTCCGGCCAGCACATTGCCCCCGACGATGTGGTCATCGGCGTGCAGTCCTCGGGCTTTCACTCCAACGGTTTTAGCTTAGTTCGCAAAGTCGTCTTCGACAAAGCAGGTTTGGCTGTCGATGATGCTATCGACGAACTGGGGACTACGGTTGGTGAGGCACTGATGACTCCCACGTTCATCTATGCCAAGTTGGTGCGACAAATTCTCGAACATTATAAAGTGAAACAAGTCGTACATGGTATCGCGCACATCACCGGGGGCGGCTTGCTGGAAAACACCGAGCGTATTTTGCCGTCCGGCGTTGACCTTGTGTTTGAACGCGGTACTTGGGACGTTCCACCCGTTTTTAATTGGCTTCAGAATTTGGGGCAAATCGACGCCGATGAAATGACCCAGGTCTTCAACATGGGGATTGGCTTGACGTTTATCGTTAACCCGTTTTATGCCAAGACCATTAGCGACATTGCCACCGCGCTCGGTTTCCAATCATGGATCATCGGCCAGGCAACCAGCGGTAGTGGCAAGAGCCGCTGGAAATAGCTTTGGGAGTGCTCCGTGTTCTCGGAGCTGTCTTTTTCCACGCGGCCTGCAGCGTACCGGAACTGATTGGTGCGTGGAGAGCACGGATGGCAAAGCCGGGGCACGGATTGATGAAACGAAGCTAGCAGGTCGCGGGTAATCTCCATGCGCTACTGGGCCGTACGGAACGAATGCGCCGCATGGAAAATGAAAGCTGGGATAAATCCCAGCACTCCAAATTTGACTACAATTAGGGTTTAGCATGCGCGCTTTGATCGCACCAAACTAATCCACTCTGATCTAGATATGTCTACTGACCTGCGAAAAAGCGAACTAGGTCAACCCACTTGGGAGATCGCTACGCTCTTTCCCAATCAAGGGGATTGGAGCGAACAGGAATACTTGCACTTACAAACAGCTCGACTGATTGAATTTTCCGATGGAACGCTCGAGGTCTTGCCGATACCTACAGAGTTGCATCAAGCCATCGCCTTTTTTCTGTGTTTGAAATTGAAGCAGTTCGCCGAGCCCGACCAGCTGGGAGTGACCTACCTGGCACCTTTGCGAGTTCGCTTGTGGGAAGGCAAATTCCGCGAACCTGACGTGCTATTCATGCTCACCGAACACCGCGCGCAACGCACCGAAAAGTACTGGATAGGTGCCGACTTGGTGATGGAAGTAGTTAGCGAAGACGATCCGCAGCGCGATCTGGTTACTAAACGCGAGGAATACGCACGGGCGGGAATCAGCGAATACTGGATCATCGACCCACGCGACCGAAGCATTACTGCGCTGCAACTCATTGCAGCCCATTCTGCATATTCTGAAATAGGCCGGTTCACCGATGGGCAAGCTGCGCATTCGGTGTTGCTCGACGGCTTCCATGTTGACGTGCGCGATGTCTTCGATCGGCCCGAGGCGATTTGAATTTTTGGGAGTGCTGTGAGCTATCCCAGCTTTATCTTTCAATGCGGTCGGCAGCGCACGGGAATAAGTTGGTGCGTTGTGATCACCCGCACTTGGCTGCCTTCATCCGTGCTCCGGCCTTGCTATCCGTGCTATGCAATGGCGTGGAGAGCACGGATGGCAAAGCCGGGGCACGGATTGATGAAACGAAGCTAGCAGGTCGCAGATTATTTCCATTCGCTATTGAGCCGCATGGAAAAGAAAAGCTGGGATAAATCCCAGCACTCCAAAGTGGACTACTCAGCTCGCGAACACCCGGTGGTTGAACCAATTAATTCTTGCATGGTTCGATAGCTAGCAATCCGGTCAGCGTCCAAGTCCTTCTTGTGCCCACCCACATATTTTGTGCGAAACGCCTCTTTTGCTTGGACGCGGTGGAGCGCTTGCCGATAAACAGCATGGCCGTGAAACATTCGTGAACCGGCGGAAATTGGTTCGGGATAGGACGCCAGTTTGTTCGAACATCCATATTCGCTCGATCCGTCCGACTGGGACGCGTTCCGGCAGCACAGCCATCAGGCGCTGGACGACATGTTGGATTACATCGCTACCATCCGAGAGCGTCCCGTCTGGCAACAGGCTCCCAAGTCGACCGAAGGCCAGTTTCAATCGCGATTGCCTAGCGCCCCGTCAACGCTAGCAAATACATTGGGGATGTTTCAGCAACATATCCTCCCTTACGCGGTGGGCAACACACACCCTGGCTTCATGGGTTGGGTACACGGCGGTGGCAATGTGGTCGGTATGTTGGCGGAGATGTTAGCCGCAGGCCTTAATTCCAATCTTGGTGGGCGGGATCACATTCCCATCGTGGTGGAGCAACAAGTAGTGCGCTGGATGGCCGAGTTGTTTGGCTTCCCTCAAGATTCAAGTGGACTGTTTGTTACAGGGTCATCGCTAGCCAATTGGATAGCCATTCTGATAGCCCGCACATCGATTTGCGGGGTAGAGGTTCGTCAGCGAGGTTTGCGAGCGCAGCCTAGAAGCCTGACGGCCTATGCATCACAAGGGACGCACGGATGCGTGGCCAAGGCACTCGACATGAGCGGCATTGGTTCGGGCAATCTCAGGCGGATCGGTACGTTGGAGAATTTCCGCATCGACGTCGACGCACTGCAACTCGCGATTTCGGCGGATCGGGCTGCGGGCCACCAGCCGTTTTGTGTGATCGGCAACGCCGGGACGGTCGATATGGGGGCTATTGATGACCTGGCAGCGCTGGCAGCTGTCTGCCGCCGCGAAGAACTTTGGTTTCACGTTGATGGTGCCTGCGGTGCGCTGGGGATGATGTCCGAGCAACTGAAGCCAAAGTTTGTAGGGATTGAACAAGCGGATTCATTGGCCCTCGATTTTCATAAGTGGGCTCAAGTTCCCTATGACGCTGGTTTTGTACTTGTCCGCGATCGACAACTGCATCGCGAGACCTTCGCCTCGCCGGCTGCTTATCTGGGGAGGGCTCAGCGGGGACTGGCTGCCGGTTCGCCTTGGCCTTGCGACTATGGCCCCGATTTGTCTCGGAATTTCAAAGCCCTCAAGGTGTGGTTCACACTTCAGGTCTACGGGACCCATCGCCTCGGCCACATGATGGACGCCACCTGCCAACTGGCGCGGATGCTGGAGCAGCGGATCATCGACGAACCAGAATTAGAACTGCTCGCGCCGGTATCGTTGAACATCGTTTGTTTTCGATATCGCAGTGAGCACGCGGTCAATCAACTCAATGCACAGCTGGTTATCGAGCTACAGGAATCGGGCCTTGTCGCCCCATCCAGTACAGAGGTCGACGGACAGGTTGCCATACGGGCAGCAATTTTCAATCATCGCACCAGCCACAACGAAATCGACCTGCTGGTCGACGCGACGTTGCGACTTGGGCGTCAACTTAAACTTGCGGGAGCATCTTCATGACTCAACGGCCACTTGCCCTCCATGGGCTTGCCAAGATCATGCGGTTGGCGTTTGCCGGCAACAACCTTCGTGAACTAACCGACGAATTGACCTCGCGGATCAATGCCAACGGCAGCGATTCGGCCGCGTTGCTCGATTTGTCGATTGTGCATCAGCTGAATAGTCAAGCTGAACATGCGCTCGAACTGCAATGGCAAGCGCTGCAACAGCATCAGTACTATCGACTTCGCTCCAATCCGCGTTCGCCTAAGGTCCGCGTTCTGGCCATTATGGGACCAGGCGCTGTCATGGCCAATACGCCGATCGAATTTTTGCTTGAGGAGTCAGACATTGCCTTAGAAATGTTGTATGTAGGTGCGGGGCTACCACCGGTACACGACATTCCCTCACACGACGTTGCCTTTGTGGCGGTGTGCGAATCGGATGCCAATCAACAGTTGCTTCAGCAATTACAAACGGTGATTGCGTATTGGCCGAAGCCGCATATCAACTCACCGGACCGGATTGCGAAGCTCGCCCGCGATGGACTGAGCGATGTCCTGAGTGACATAGCCGGAATAGAGGTGGTTGCCTCACGTCGCATGGCACGCGACGAAATAACGGATACCACGCGACACGCATTGACCTATCCGTTGATCGCACGGCCGGCCAATTCGCACGCTGGGCAGGGATTGCAAAAAATTGATGGTGACAGTCAGCTTGATGCTTACGTCCGCGGGCACAGTGACCAGGAGTTTTCGATCGCTCCGTTTATCGACTACCGCACAACGGTCGATGGTTTGTATCGCAAGTACCGCGTGTCGCTCGTTGCCGGAACGCCTTATCCAGCTCACATGGCCGTATCACCACGCTGGATGGTTCACTATTTAAATGCCGACATGTTGGAGAACGCGAGCAATCGCGCCGCTGAGCAGCGTTTCATGGACTGCTTCGATTGGGAGTTTGGCGAGCGGCATGGTCCGGCACTGGCCGCGATCGACCAACGGTTAGGGCTCGACTACTATTCGATTGACTGTGGTGAGACACCCGATGGACGCCTTCTAGTTTTCGAACTGGATAGTGGTGCAGTGGTACACTCGATGGATCCTGTCGATCTATTCCCTTACAAGCAACCGCACATGTTGAAACTTTTTTCGGCCTTTCATGGTCTGATTAAATGCACTGCCTGGGGCCAGCCCGCCGCTGCGCCACGCACCACTCAACGTCGCCGACGTTCGGCTTAACTTTTTGCTATAGAGTGGGTCGCCTGCAAGCAGGAGTCTTCGCCGATCATGAAGTCAAAGTCGAGTGCCCCACTCGCGAACGCGTCGGGCTTCTATCACGCGTTCACTTCTATTCGGTGAGCTCGCGTGGAAAATGTTCTTCGACTACGCGATGGAATTCTGCGGGGGATTCCACGTGAGCCACATGCGTGCGGAAGTGGCGGGCGCCATGTTTTCCCTGCGCGTAACAACAGGCGAATTTGCGCATCAGGTGTGTCCCCTTTTGTATTCCAAACCGCTCGACCACCAAATCATAGTGCCGCAGCATGCAGGCCTTTTGCTCGGCTAAGCTCGGTTCGGGTGGAATCGGCTCACCGCGCAGCGCGGCTGCTGCTTGAGCGAAGAGCCACGGCCGACCGAGTGCCGCGCGAGCAATCATCACTCCGTCGACGCGATAGTGTCGGAAGGCATGCACCACTTTTTCGGGACTGTTGATATCGCCATTGCCAATCAGTGGGATGTTGTGCAGGTGATCCTTGAGCTGTGCGATCTGTTCCCAATCGGCGTTCCCTTTGAAATAGTCCTCGGCGGTTCGACCATGCACGGTCAACGCCGCCGCACCAGCCTCCTCGACCACGCGTGCCACTAGGCTGGCATTGGCTGTCTTACGCGTACAGCCGAGGCGGATTTTGGCGGTTACCGGAGTTGGCGAACAGGCGGCCACCAACTGCGAAATAATCGCATGCATGCGTTCGGGCTGGCTTAGTAGATAACTGCCACTACGGGCCTTGTCGGTCACTTGTTGCACTGGGCAACCAAAATTGATGTCCACCACGCTCACTTGATATTCGTCGACTAGCCGCCGACCGACTTTGGCCATCGTCTCGGGATCGTTGTCCCAAATCTGGACGGCCAGTGGTCGCATCTCGTCTCGCACCCCCCACAAGCGATCAGGATGTTCACAGTCGTGTTCATCGAGCCACACGAAGCCTCGTGCGTTAACCATCTCGGTCGCTTGCAGGCCAACACCACCGTAGTCACGAACGATTTGGCGATAGGCATAGTTTGTGAAGCCTGCCATCGGCGCTTGCAGCAGCGGTGGATCGACCACTAGCGGTCCGATGGTGAGCGGCTTGATTTCCAGAGGTTTTTCCTCCGAATCCGGGTATTTTTGCCAAGCTTCGTCGGCAGCAGACGAAATGGAAAGAGTCGAGCGGTGTACCATAGACGTTGTTACCCAATGTAGTCTGCGTTTGACCCGGATTATTCATGACCTTGTGAGCCGAAGGGCGTAAGCCCTCGTTTCATGAACAATCCGCGAAAAATATTGAGCTCATTGTACTTTGAGTCAAACCTAGGTGGAGTCATCATGAACTTGTTTGCCACGCCATTTGCGATCCCGATCGTGGCCATTGCGAGCGTCTTCGCTTGGATGATCGTTCAGGCCATTGTGCAGGGTGTGAGCGATATCGTGAAGCACCGCAACGAAGTTGAGCTCAAACAATCACTGGTCGATCGCGGCATGTCGGCCGACGAAATTGAGCAGATCATCCAATCCTCGCCTTCCAAAGCCAAGAAACGCTGTTGCTGAGCAGGCGTCAAGAACTCCAACCAATCGGCCCAGAGTAGCCATCATCCAGAACACGCATCATCTTTCCAAAGTACTGGCTTTTAAAGTACTGGCTTTTCGCCGGCTGACAACCCTCGTGTGCCTAGTCAGTTGGCTCCCCCTCTGGCTCCCCCTCTGGCTCCCTCTCTGGCTCCCTCTCTGGGCATCCGCTCAGGAAATCCCCAGAACCTCTCCACCTCAATTAGTGGCCTGGGAGCTAGGCCCTACCGGGAGTCGTGCCAGTCTGCGTGGCCTGAGTGCTGCCAGCGATGAAGTGATCTGGACCTGCGGAAGTAGCGGTACGGTTCTGCGATCGGTCGATAGTGGTTCAAGCTGGATCGAGTGTGGTCCGGCCCCCTTCGCGGAACTGGAATTCCGTTCGATTCACGCCTGGGACGCTCAGGCAGCCTGCATTGCCAGTGCTGGGTCACCGGCCGTTATATTGCGAACCGACAATGGCGGAACGTCCTGGCGCGAAGTCTACCGCCACTCATCGTCGGACGCGTTTTTCGACGGGTTGAAGTTCTGGGATAGGAATCGAGGGATCGTGTTTGGCGACCCGGTCGATGGCGTTTTTTGCATCTTGGAGTCGAACGATGGTGGCGAGCATTGGCAAGCCCTGAAGCCGAGTGATTCACCTGCAGCGCTCGATGGTGAAGCTGCGTTCGCCGCCAGCAACTCGGCCATGACCGTCTCAGAGGGTGGCAAAGTTTGGATTGGAAC
Source organism: Pirellulaceae bacterium (assembly GCA_041739785.1). Taxonomy (GTDB): domain Bacteria; phylum Planctomycetota; class Planctomycetia; order Pirellulales; family Pirellulaceae; genus Aureliella. The sequence goes on along the minus strand of JBGSNE010000088.1, from coordinate 53,908 downwards.
TGGAGGTCATGCAGCTGACACAGCCCGCGTATTGTTTCGTGAACGTTGGTCGGATGAGTGGTCCACAACCGTTTGTCCGTTGCTTAGTGCGCCGACAACTGGCGTTTTTTCGATCGCCCACTCGTTAGAAAATTCTGCAGAGAACCGATGTGTGGTTGCCGTTGGCGGCGATTACCGCGACACCCAGCCATCGCCAACCACTGCCGCCTTTTCAACCAACGGCGGACAAACTTGGCAACTTTCGCCACAACCACCTGGGTCGTTTTGTTCTGCCGTAGTTTTTGCTACTGTCCCCAATCTATCAATGCTTTCTTTTGTAGCTACTGGGCCAGCGGGCAGCTACCGTTCCGACGATGGCCAGCGCTGGCAGAGATTTTCTACGACAGGTTTTCACGCGCTGGCTACTTCGTCCACTCAACTCTATGCAGCAGGTTCCGATGGCCGTTTCGCGCGTCTGGCACGGTAGACGTAGCTCCTGCGCCCCCCTCCGCGCTGTGAAGCCGATTCTTTCGATACTTCAACTGAGCGTTTGTACTACAATACACAGCTTGTTGGGAACGTCGTAAATAGTTCGTTCACGAATCCGATCGATTGGATACCATCATGCGTCAGCAACAGCTCCGCCTCACCCTGCCGCTTGTAGCATTCTGGTTGCTCAATTCCCTGAGTGTGTCGTTGCAGGCTGGTTTCTACACTCAAATTGTGGCCTTCGGGGATAGTTTGACCGACACGGGTAATGTCTACGACATATTCGGAAACTTGGCCGTTGGACCACCCTACTATCAAGGGCGTTTTTCCAACGGTCCCGTGTATGTTGAACGATTGGCCGAGCGACTTGAGATTGCCACTCCATCACCGAGTCGCCTCGGTGGAACCAATTATGCTCACGGTAGCGCTCAGACCGGAACGGGGATTGTCAATCTTTTCGTTCCCAATATTAGCACTCAGGTCAGTTCCTACTTGGCTTCACCCCAGACGATTATTCCACAGCAATTGTTTGTACTCTACGGTGGTGCCAATGATTTCCTAGCAAGTCAGAACAATCCGAGTGTTCCGATCAACAATCTATCAAGCGACATCAGCGCGCTGAGAGCCAGAGGGGCCACTAGTTTTTTGGTTCCCAATCTGCCGCCACTAGGCCTGACGCCGGCCAACCGTGGAGGCGCCAGCGAAATGCGTTTGAATGACTTGGCTGTAGCCTTCAACGTTGGCTTGGAAGCGGAACTGTCGCGACTGGAATCTAGCCTGGGTGTGACCATCTATCGCCTCGACACCTACGGGCTGGTGCAAGATGCAATCGCTAATCCTACGGCCTACGGATTAACGAATGTTACCAACGCAGCCTACAACGCGACCTCGGGCAACGTGGTGGCTAATCCGAACGAGTATCTGTTTTGGGATACGCTGCACCCTACCGCAACCGCACACCGCTTTTTGGGAGATCGCGCTTTTGCTTCTGTCCCCGAACCCGCTTGGACGTTGGGACTGTGGCTATCGCTCACCCTGTTAAGAAGTAGATTTCGTCGAGACGCTCAGTGAAAAAAGTCAGCTGCAACTTTTTGGAGCGTTAAGATACCTGTTGCGTTGAACTCGTATGCGGTAGGCTACAAGGCCAATCAGCCCAGCTCAACCGCTACAACTTCCACGCACATTGACTAAATCCATGCGTAGCACAAAAGAACTGTTTGACGCAGTTGCCTTGGAACTAAAGAAACTGTTTGTCGGACAAGACGAACTGGTGTTGTCGACATTGGTGGCCCTGTTTTCCGGAGGTCACGTGTTGATCGAAAGTTTGCCGGGGATGGGCAAGACGCTGTTTGTCCGCGCGTTGGGAAAAATACTTGGATGTAAATTTGGAAGGATCCAGTTCACTGCCGACTTGATGCCTTCGGACATTACCGGCGCACCATTGCTGGATGTCCGCACACAGGAGTTTCGCTTTCGCCCGGGGCCGGTCTTTACCCAATTGCTGTTGGCCGACGAGATCAATCGCTCTCCCGCCAAAACACATGCTGCGCTGCTGGAAATTATGCAGGAGTACCGCGTCACCGTCGACGGTACGAGCCACGTACTTGAGCGTCCATTCCTAGTGCTGGCCACACAGAATCCAATCGAAAGTGAAGGGACTTACAATCTCCCCGAGGCTCAACTCGATCGCTTTATGTTCAAAGTGGTTGTCGAATATCCCGACGAAGCTGAGGAAGAGCGAATCCTCTTCCTGCATAGCCAACAGATCGACCTCAATCACCGGCTCGACCAGGAGATTGGCACCCTGTCCTCCCCAGACGAAATCATGCAACTGCTGAGCAGCAATGCTCAAGTACGGATCGAACCGCAATTGGTGCAGTACATCAATCGTCTCGTGCGGCAGACGCGAAACTGGCCCAGCTTTCACCTGGGGGCGTCACCTCGTGCTGGGTTGGCTCTGATGCAGGGTGCCCGCACTTTGGCCGCGTTTCGTGGTCGCGACTACGCCATCCCTGACGACGTTGTCGACATTGCACTCCCCGCCTTGCGACATCGCGTCATCATGACTGCGGAAGCCGAAGTCGAAGGGCTACGTGTCGACGATCAGTTGCAACAATTGATTCGCAGCATCGAGGTGCCGCGCGGTGCGAACGTCAAGAATGAAGGAGTGAAGGAGTGAAGGAGTGAAGGAGTGAAGGAGTGAAGGAGTGAAGGAGTGAAGGAGTGAAGGAGTGAAGGAGACAGGGAGATGGTGTGCGGTTGGGATAATTCGTTTAACGCCTAGCCGGAGTTGCCGCTGGGCTAGGCTGGCGGCTGGGGAAGACTTGCGGCTCACACACCGTAGTGTTCGACTACTTAGTAGTGGCGGCTACGTAGGCGCCGGCAGTAGTGTCGGCAGTAGTGTCGGCAGAGGCGCCGGGAGAGGCGTCGGGAGAGGCGTCGGGAGAGGCGCAAAACCTGACCCGTCGTGAACCTACCACTTGGGAGCACAACCTACTCGGAACGTAGCCCAGTTTTATACACGAGCGCCCCACTGGCTGGCGCGACGAGCTGAAGTTGTTCTCGAAACGCACACGGAAAACTCACGCATGCAATCCGAACAGGCCACCGAGCCGTTTTCGCTGATTCAATGGGGAATCACCCCCTGGACAGTCCTCTTGGTCTGTCTCATTCCGCTGGCCTTATTGATGACCTTGGGAAAAACTTTTCCCAGTAGCCGCATGGCTTGGTTGGCGACCATTCCATTTCTATTGGCGCTACCTAGCCCATGGCTAGCCGATGGGTGGTGGATGGTTGTGTCCATCGTGGCGGCCGGATTGGCTTTGCTGGTAGTCATCGATCTCTTGACACTCCCCATGGTGGACACAATCCACATTGAGCGGTCCATGCCGCGGGTGGCGTCGTTGGGAAATCGGCATCCGGTCGATCTGGTCGTCGATAATCGCGGCAGTACCCCCATTCGCCTTGACATCGCCGAAGATGCCGCGCAGGGGTTGCAGATCGAACCTCCCGTTCACTCACTTGCATTGCTTCCTGGCAAACGCACGACCATTGGGCATGTAATCATTCCTCCTCGCCGCGGCGCGTTTGAATTGCGAAATGTCTACGCGCATCTATTCAGCCGCGGGGGTTGTTGGCGAAAGCAGCACCGTTTTGAATGCCCGAGCCAATTGCACGTTTACCCCGACATCAAGCAGATCGGCGAATATGCCCTGCTCGCGCGAACGAATCGCCTAAGTCAAATAGGTGTTCGTCGCACGCGTCGCCCTGGTCAGGACAATGACTTCGAACGCTTACGCGACTATCAACAGGATGATAATTACAAACACATTGATTGGCGCGCCTCTGCGCGGCGACAAAAGCTGACGGTCAAACAGTTTCAGACCGATCAAAGCCAGCGAGTCATCTTTCTACTTGATTGCGGCCGGATGATGACCAACGAATATGAGCAGCTCAGTCTGCTCGACTATGCGCTCAACTCGGTGCTCATGCTCAGCTACGTTGCCTTGCATCAAGGTGATTCGGTGGGGATGATTTGTTTTTCGGATCACATTCACAACTATGTGCCGCCGGCGGGAGGCAAACGTCAGATGAATCGCCTGCTGCACGCAGGCTTTGACCAATTCCCACGTTTAGTGCAGTCACGATTCGATGAGGCTTTTCTGTACTTGTCGAGCCACTGCCGCCGCCGTTCTTTGGTGGTGTTAATTACCAATGTGATCGATCAAGTTAATGCCCAACAGATCGAGAGCTATATGGGGAATTTGATCGGTTGCCATGTGCCGCTCTTGGTACTGACACGCGATCATCGGATCTTCGAAGCGGCCGACAATCCGACTCCCGATCCAACCGTCATGTACCGCTCGGCGGCGGCCTGCCAACTACTCGTCTGGCGGAATCAAGTCATCCGGGGCATGCAGGCGCGCGGCGGGCTTGCGCTGGACGTCTTTCCGGAGCAGATGACCTCACCGTTGGTCAATCAATATCTAGAAGTCAAAGCTCGGCATCTGTTGTAACCCGGATGATTCATGAGCCTTGGGGCGTGAGCCCAATGGCACTCACTTGGTAAACCGGCCAATTGTGAACCTCAGGCGCTAGCGGGCTGTTGATTTAATGGAAACCCGACGCGTTAGCGAGGGACGATCCGCCGTTGCAGGCTCGTTGCGTGCCCCTCGCTCACGCAGCGGGTTACCAAAACGGCTCACGCAGCGGGTTACCAAAACGATTAAATCAACAGCCCGCTAGCCGTGGGCTCCAGCTTGGTTAAGGCCACGGCTAGCGCCTGAGGTTCACAACCCACGGCCGCGGGTGAAACAAAAGCCGTCCAATCAACACTCAAACACTAACCGCCAGCTCCCAGCGGTCGCAGTGAACGCAGATCTAATCGAGTGCGATTGTCAAATCACTCCCTGAAGAAACCACGACAGTGCGGCTCATATCGGGTTCAAAAAATTTCGAGCTCACTTGCCTTAAGCTATGCACTGAAGCCTTTGACTTCGAAGACTTGCCGACGTAGAAAGCGTACTTGCCTGGGACCAATTCCCCTTGAAAGCACCCATCGCCACCAACTTCCAACGGCGTCAGGTGCCCATCTTCTAGTGGCTGCAAGGTAAGCAACACATTTCCTACCGGCTTGCCATCGGACTTGGCTACTTTTCCCGTGACCAGCGCCGGTTCACCCTTCATAGCAACGGAAGAGGAACAGCCACTTGCCGCTACGATCACGAGCAGCACTAATGCCGTTAAAGACTTCATGGCACCGTTCCTTATTCGAATGAAGGTAAAGTTTGGCCATCGTTGGCTCCAACCATCCACTTAACGACGACGCCGTCAGTGCTGTCGGAGAGGAAGAATACCGAACCATCGCCGCGAACTGCGTTGACGCCACCAGTGTGGAAGGCAAACGGTTCGTCGTTTGGTCCACAATTGTTAACCGACCAACGGCATTCCGGTGGACCACCGATGGGTGAAGCATTGTTATTGATTTTGGCAATTCGCGTACCAGGGCTAATCGCATTGCTGGGCCCTGAATAGCCGTTCGTAGCCGCGTCCGCATCGATCCAGGCAAAGACTCGCCGACCGTCGCCACCGGAAGCCATGTTGATCGGATCCGCCGCGCCGCTCACTGGAGTCTTGCGCGAGGAGAAGGCGCCAAACGAACTAACATTGGGGTGGGATCGAGAAGCATCTTCGATGCAACACAAAGTATTAGAAGTTCCGTCCGAAAGTCGCCCAAAACCGCCGCCATCACAATTCAGCATGCCACCTACGACTTGACTCAACCAAACCGCTGAACCGCTGCCAGGCGTACGCATGCCAAAGGTTGGCGATCCTGGGCGAGAATCGACGTCCGACAATGCGATGAACATGTAATCGATGCCGCCATATCCGTGAACTGGGTCGCGTCCCTCGTTGCCAATCGCAGCCGACGGACAAATGAACGTGCCGATCTTGGCCTTGCCCGCAACCTGCCCGTTGGGATGAGCTGGGTCGTCGTAGTTGCGTCCGATAGCATTCTTGTGCAGCAAACAGCCAGTGGGGGTTACATACCCGGTTCCACTAGGAGTTGCCGAGTAGAGGGCGATCGGATTGGACGAATGGTCCATCAGATTGTATACGGCTGTCTGTTCGATAAAGGGGAGCAACTGTGTCGGGGTCGACTGGATCATATAGGTGGTTGAGGCAGAGCCCGTCGAATCGCACTGACCGCTGTGAGGCAGCTTGCGCTGGGCCGATTCAAAGTTGTGTACAGCTAAGCCCATTTGCTTCAAATTATTGGAGCACTGCATGCGCCGAGCTGCTTCACGCGCGGCCTGCACGGCTGGTAGCAAGAGCCCCACCAAAATACCGATAATGGCGATGACCACTAACAACTCAACCAAGGTAAAGGCTGGCCGCGTCTTGGTCTTGCGAGTGCCCCACGCGATTGGAAGCGGTTGACTGAAATTCATGTTCGAAAAGTTCCTTAGTTACCGAAGTTTCAGCGATAGATTTCAGAGCACTTTGCCCTTTCAACTGGGCGGTAATCATCGCAGCAGTGCGTTAAGAGCACGTTAAGAACGTGCGAATGTTCGGTGAAGAACAGTGCTGGTGCGTTCCGCGTAAGGCTTGTGCAAGGCCGCATGCTGCACCACTGCTGGTCAGCTGTGGTTTTCCCGGCAGTTGTCGAGCAAATCTAAGCTCGCGGTAGCCGTAGTGCGCATCTCCCGTGAAGGCGTATCTCCCGTGAAGCCGTCGAGCATCCGATTTCCGCTGGTAGTGCCAAGCTCCTCCGCATCTCGATAGCTAGCGATCCTTCGAAAAAGCTCCCGCCAATCGCCAAAGCCCCGCTCGCAAGGGCACTTTTTCTTGATCAGTTGGGTATACTTAGGGGTTCGGTCTGCTTAGTTCACGGTGACACGGTTTTGGGGCACTGGGGTAGAGAGGCGATGACGGCCAACTCACAAGTCGAATTCGTTGCGACCAATACAGATCATTATTCAGTTTGCGGCGGGTGGTGCCTGTGGCTAGCCTGCCTGACCATCGTTGTCGTAAGCAGGCAGTTTTGGAGCGTGCCTCGCGATGAGTTGCAGGAATCGCCAGCCATCACAGCCAAGTTCGTCGTCGACCTCAATGCAGCACAATCGAACGAATTGAAAGCTTTGCCGGAAGTCGGAGAGGCACTGGCGTCGCGTATTGTCAACTTTCGAGAGTCGCATGGTCCCTTCACCACTTTGGACGATCTCACACAAGTGCCGGGAGTTGGCCCACGAACGCTCGAACAATTGCGCCCCATGCTGTCCATCACTGGTGAACTGTCGCCCCTTGCAGCGCCCTTCCCAGAGTTTGACCAACGCTAGGAATTGAGCTGATCGGTTTTGTGCCTGGTCTCCTGAAGTCTGAAATCCCTAAAGAACCACGAATGCTATCCAACACAACCGACGCCGATTTTGAACTGGTCAGTCCCTTTGCACCGGCCGGCGATCAACCGACGGCCATTGAAGCGTTAGTACGCGGTCTACGCAGCGGCAGTAAACATCAAGTGCTGATGGGTGTGACGGGTTCGGGTAAAACATTTACGATGGCCAATGTCATCCAACATGTTCAGCGACCGACGTTGATACTCAGCCATAACAAGACTCTGGCCGCGCAGCTCTATTCAGAATTCCGCGATTTTTTTCCGAATAATGCCGTACATTATTTCGTCAGCTATTACGACTACTATCAACCGGAGGCCTACATCCCGGCCCGCGATGTGTATATCGAAAAGGACTCATCGATCAATGAAGAGATTGATCGCTTGCGTTTGGCCGCCACCAGCGCACTGGTCAGTCGCCGCGACGTGATCATCGTGGCCAGTGTCTCGAGCATCTATGGGTTAGGGAACCCAGAAGACTACAAGAATATGGTGGTACCGCTCAAGGTGGGACAAACGATCAATCGCGATGATATCCTGCTACGGCTCGTCGACATTCAGTACCAACGCAACGACGTGGAATTCGAACGGAGCAAATTTCGCGTGCGAGGAGATTGCTTGGAAGTATGGCCCAGTTATGAAGAGTTTTCGTATCGCGTCGAATTGTGGGGTGATGATATCGAACAGATTTCGATTACGAATCCTTTGACCGGCGAAGTGATCTCCCGCGTGGAAGAGGTTTTTATCTACCCTGCCAAGCACTTTGTGACCCCCGAGGATCGCATTGAACGTGCCATCGTAGAAATACGCCAGGAACTCCGAGAGCAGTTGGAAAAGTTCGAGTCTGAGGGGAAATTGCTTGAAGCTCAACGGCTCAATGCCCGGACCCGTTTCGATTTGGAAATGTTGCAAGAGGTCGGACATTGCCCAGGTGTGGAGAATTACTCACGACCGCTATCCGGCAAACCACCCGGGGCGAGCCCCGATACTCTATACGACTTCTTCCCAGACGACTTCTTACTGATGGTGGACGAATCGCATGTGACGGTCCCACAAGTTCGTGCGATGTACGCCGGCGATCGCAGTCGCAAGACGACGTTGGTCTCGCACGGTTTTCGTCTCCCCAGCGCGTTAGACAATCGTCCGTTGATGTTTGATGAATGGGAGCAAAAAACGACGCAAGTGATTTTTGTTTCCGCCACTCCCAGCAATTATGAATTGGAAAAGACGAAAGGCGAAGTAGTCGAACAAGTCATTCGACCTACCGGTTTGCTCGATCCAGAAATTGAAGTGGTCGCTGCTCGCGGTCAAGTCGCTCACTTGCTGGAAGAAGTTCGCGCCCGCGCGGCGCGCAACGAACGCACCCTAGTCACTGCACTGACCAAACGTTTGGCCGAGGACCTGGCCGGTTACCTGACGGAGCAGAACGTCCGCTGTCGCTGGCTGCACAGCGAACTGGATGCGTTTGAGCGCGTAGAGCTGCTCTACGATTTACGCCAAGGAAAGTTCGATTGCTTGGTCGGCGTTAATCTGCTCCGCGAAGGGCTCGACTTACCTGAAGTCTCATTAGTGGCCATCTTGGATGCTGACAAAGAAGGTTTTCTGCGAAGCGAAACATCGCTCATTCAAACCATTGGCCGCGCGGCGCGGAATGTCAATTCCAAGGTCGTCTTGTATGCCGACAAAATGACAAAAGCCATGCAAGCCGCTATTAGTGAAACGCTGCGTCGCCGCAAGCTACAAGAGGAGTTCAACGCGCAACACGGCATCAGCCCGCAAAGCGTTGCGCGTGAAATCAAAGCCGGCATCCACTCGGCCGCCAAATCGCATCAACTAGCCCGCGCTGCCGTCCGCGGTGAAGGGGGTGAGCAAGTAGTCACCGAAGCCTACCTCGATTTGCTCGAAAAGGAAATGTTACAAGCCGCCGAGGACCTCGAGTTTGAACGCGCTGCTTCTTTACGCGATAAAGTGAATTCGCTCCGCGATCGCGTAGGCGAGACTGTCGAAGACTACGTCGATTCTTCTCAACAACCCAACGGTCCCCGCCGCCGTGGAAAATCCAAAAACCGCGTGCCAAGACCCAAAAAATAGAATCGCACAACTCTCCCATCGTCGCACGGCTGTCCCAGTCGTGACCTGGACTGCTAAAAACCAGTTCGGCGCGGTAGGTTAGCTGGTATGCGCAGCTGGAAAGCTTCACGCCGAAAGCCAAAATTGCAATTCTTTGTCCCGCGCGAACGTTCATTCCCTTTCGATTTTCGCATGCCGCGCAAACGGAACCACATACGGACCCTCGGGGATGATGGCCAACGAATTGGATTGATGCCGCTTCAAGCTTTCGGCAATCGCTCTCTCCAGCGCATCGACGCGTGCAACACCTGTGGGGGCATCCTTTCCTTGCGGTAAACGATCGGAGTAGAGTAGTACTTGGCCTCGATCCGTGGCCTTCAACAACATCTGTGTCTGCCACTCATCAATGTTTGCACGCCCCTTAGCGTGTAAGCTCTTTAAAAACTCTTCGCGTCCCAAACTCAACAATCTTCGCTGCGCGTCGATGAACTCGGGAGATCCCATTCCCTCAGAACACTCCGACGCAATGATTAAATCTCCGTTCGGGGCCAAGATTTCCATGCCACCTATCATACCCTTGATCGTTTGATAGTAGGTCTTGTCGAGTGGATAGCCGGCGGCACAAGTGACTACCGTTTTGAATTGTCGGTCCAGCTTGAGTTCGCAATATTGGCGCACGTACTCAACCGCTTGTGCATGGCTGGTGACAATCTCACCAAAGTTGACAAACGACAACTGTCGGTCTTCGTCAATCACCGTATTGAGGGCCAAGGCTCCACCCAACATTTTGACAATCTGCAACTGCTCCTCATGCAACGGATTGTGGTTGAAATTGCAATTGGCAGCCGCCGGGTCAGCCATGAACCGCGCGCTGTGAAAGGTGGTGATCGTATCGGCATGCGCCAGGCCAGGCGCGATGACCTTGCGGCCTCCCGAATAGCCCGCCATAAAATGCGGTTCGACCAAACCGGTCGCGATCCGTACATCGGCTTCGACAAAGCGTCGATCAAGTTTCACTAATGTTCCACGGGTGGTGGTCTCGCCCAAGCTCGCGTGTTCAGCGTCGTTACGGGCATCGTGATTGAAGACCGACACGTGTTTCCGTACCCACGGGTCACCCAGCAATTCATCCAGTTCAGCGCCCAAATTGGGACGATGCAAGCCAGTCGCCACTAACACGCATATGTTTGAAGCGCGGATGCCAGCCGCCAATAGCGTTTCGATCATCGGTCGCAGGAACAAGTGATTCGGGACCGGTCGTGTGATGTCACAAATCGCGATGGCTGCACTTTGGGCACCAGCGGCGATGCGGGCTAGCGACGGCGAGCATACGGCTTGCTCCAGCGCGCGCTTGATGGCTGCGGAGGCATTGCCCAGTACCGGCATCGGAGGCTTGCGAATACAGGTTACCTCAACCCCGGGAGGAACCCGCACGGGGAGTGTCCCCTGGCCATAACGCAGCTCGTAACACTCGTCAGGCTTACCGATCATATTCCGTTTCCTCCTGGCCTCTCTCGCCCGCACTAGGTTGCCAACCAGCGAAGGAGCGAGCTAACAGCCAAATATACAGCACGCTAGACAACAGCATGCCTACCGACGCTCCAATCATCGTACTCGATAGGCGGTGGCCCAAGGCGAATCCCGTCACGACGGCACACAGCGTGGAGATGATCACCGCCGGCGTTAACATCGCCATGAAGATCCACACACTGGCCATGGCGCGGCCAGCCGCCAGGGCGTCGCGCTGCTGCAATGCTCGGGGCCGAATGATATTCCACGAGCCAAGCAAATTGATATTCGCCACCAAAACCAACGCTGCCGGAACCAATGCCAAGGAGGTCAGTAGGACATAGCCTGTGCTCTCGGGCGTTAATATCAAGAACAAGATCATTACCAACGCATGCAACACCGCCAATGGAATAATCGGACCAGCCAATTGTCCGAGCGCAATCCGCCAGGACGGGATCGGTAGTGACTTGAGCATCTCGCGCTGCGCTACGGGCCCCAGAAATCCGACGGGCAGCTGGAGTAACAGCAGAAAATCAGCGTAGGCCGTTAGCGCTGCCATCCAGCCGATTACGGACGTGCCCGACAGACGCCGCGCATCGACCATCAGCGGCACCACCAACACAACTCCTACAATGGCGGTTGTAAAGACTAGGTAGCGGGGCAATATTCGGAGTGAATGGACCATCTGCATCCAAGCCACACTTCCGACTCCGCCCAATCGAGGAGGCACAGGGAGTGACAAACGACGTGTCCAGCTCGAAGTTAGTGCCCCACCTGAAACTCCACTCCGCAACGCCGCGTGGCGACGAGCCATCGAAGCGTCGGTGCGTCCTGTCGAAGTCTCAGCGTACTGACCTCCCAACACGTACACCAAAACCACCAACCCAGCTATCACCACCAATCTGAGAGGAAACATTTGCAGCGTATCCATAAATAAACTGTTGGCAGACAGTGGTGCAAACATCCATGCGAGTGGTGGCAGGATGACGCTGCCCACTGGCGTGTGCAGTGCCGTGGCCGCCACTGTCGATATCCGTGGCTCAAAACCTTCGGCTTGTAGCAATCGCATCGATTGAACGATCAACGCAATCAATGTTGGCAGCGCCATCAGCACTAACATGCGCCGCGCCACTCTCACCGCACGACCATGCACGCGACGGGCGGAGAGCGACACAATCATACCCACGAGCAATGACACCGAGATCAACAACCACATTCCGAACAGTGCCGACAAATAGCTGTGCACATAGGCAAGTGCAATTAAGGCTAGCACCACTGCGCTGACCAGTGCTCGGAAAGCTAGCCGGACGAGATTGAGCGTGATCACATCGCGATTCGGAAACGGGCCCCCCACGACGAAGTGAATTTCCGCTGGACGCATCACCAACCCGCGATCGGCCGAAGCAGTTAGCCAAGTGGCCAGCAAGTAGATCAGGGCCCAGAAGGGCATCGCATCTCCGAAACGATCACCCCCAGCGGTTGAACCACTCATGACTCGAGCGGCTAACAGAAAGCCGACAAACAGGAACATCAATAGCGCCAATATGAGCTGTCGCCAATTGCGATGCACATTTAGCAAACCGCGGAACGACCCCCGCAAATCAAACCACAATAATTGCCACAACGCTCGATGCATCCGCTATCTACCACAGGGGAATGATTTCATGTCGATAATTCGGCCCACGGAGCTTACTTTTCTTTCCGCAACCAATCGCGACAACGTTCGAATTCGGCGGCTTGATCGACGCCAGGTTGATAGTCTAACAACTCCCGGGCACGATCGATATTGAAATAGTGATCCAGGGCCAGCTGAGCGGCGACAAAGCGCGTCATGGGTGGTTCACGCTTAATGCGCAACAGACCAAATATCCCTTCCAGTACGGACCCCAAGCGATAGGCGGTTGGAAATGACAACGATCGTTGTGGTACAGCCACGCCGGCGGTTTCCAAAATCTGTGTGATCCAAGCCCAACAGGCTCGCGGCTGCCCGTCCGTTAGGAACAGTGCTTGGCCATTGAGACGCTCCTCTCCGTCGAGCAACCGTTGTACGGCCGACACATGGGCTCGTGCGGCATTGGTCACATGCACCACGTCAATCAAATTTTGGCCACTCCCTACGCGTCGCAATCTTCCTTGACGGGCTCGCGCAACCACGCGGGGAAACAGATGCGGATCTCCTAGCCCCCAAATCAAATGGGGACGCAGGGCGCATGTCTTCACTTGTCCCACTTGGGCGGCAGACAACACAGCTTGTTCGGCCAAAGCTTTGGTATGCGGATAGAAGCACAAATATCGCACAGGATAGGGCTCCGCCTCGTCGACTCCCGACTGCGGCTGCCCCGCGAAGGTCACACTAGGACTGCTGGTATACACGAAGGCTTGTACCCGATGTGCGTGGGCCGCTTCTAACAGATGAGAGGTGGCCAGGGTATTGATGCGATAGTAGTCGCGCCAAGCTCCCCACACCCCCGCCTTGGCCGCCGTATGCACGACCGCGTCGCAGCCCGCCACCTGTCGCATCACTGTCGCGCGATCGCTCACATCGCCTCGGTTCGCTTCGACGCCCAGTTGTTCCAGTTCAGGATAGCTGCCCCGCGCCAGCCCCCGCACTTCGTAACCCGCCACGATCAGCTGTCGTACGATCTCCGCACCAAGAAAACCACCGTATCCAGTTACTAAAACTCTAGGCATGACAAGACTTTGAGCAATTGCGCAATTACATTGCGGCGAAACTAATTTTTAATTGCCACCAAACGGACTGGTCATACAAAACCCCCGCCACCTGTGAACCTCAGGGGCTTGCGCCTGAGGTTCACAAATTGGCCGGTTTACCAAGTGAGTACCATTGGGCTCAAGCTCCTCGGTTCGTGAATAATCCGAGTTCAACGCCGAGCGAGAGCAGGCTGTCGATTCAAGTTCGATCGGCCAATTGCGAAGTCCACAACAAAGCCGAGAGTTTCCCGAAGGTTAAGTCACTGCCTGCGCAGGCGACGGCAACGCTTTCACTTGGTCGTTTTCTTGACGGTACGCAGTTTCTGTAAGGTACCGACGATCGAATCGCGTTGTTGTATCAAGGCATTGAGACTGTCGCGTTCTTTCTCAACCACGTCGGCCGGAGCGCGAGAGACAAAGTTCTCATTGGAGAGCTTCGACTCTTTACCTGTAATTTGCTTGACAGTGTTTTCCAAAAGTTTTTCGTTGCGATCAATCTCAGCGGCCACGTCGATGAACTTACCCAGGTCAAGCGTTACTTCCATGCCGTCGACGATCAATTGGGCCGGGAGGTCGGGTAGGGCAAAGCCTGTGCCCAGCCCAAGGCAGTTGGCTCCCGCCAGAGCTTTGAAAAAGGGCTCCATTGGTGCAAGCAGTTTGCGTGTAGCATCATCGCAGGCGACGGTGAACGTCACCTCTTCTTTGGGTGGTAGATTCTGACGCGAACGAATCTCGCGCAGAGCGCCCAAGACGGCGACGAAACGGCTAAATTGTTGCTCGATCAGCGGATCATGATGTTCCGCGATGGGGGTTGGCCAAGTCGATTTCATCAGCCACTTTTGCTCTTCAGCGCGACCGTCAAGCGCGCGAACTGCTCCAAAGCGGGATAGTTCCTGCCAAATGGCTTCCGTGATGAAGGGAATCATCGGTTGCAACAGGCGCAGCAGCTGATCGAGGGTGTGCGCGAGCACTTGTTGCGTGGCCCGCTTGTGCCTTGCATCTTGCAGGCGTGGCTTGGCCATCTCAACGTAGTAGCTACAGAATTCGTCCCAAGCGAAATCATAAACCAGCCGCGCGGCATCGCTATAGTGGTAGCCATCAATCGCTTCGCTAACCAACCGCGTCGTAGTGGCCAACCGCGATAATATCCAACGGTCCTCCATCGGCAAGGCGCGCACGTCGAGCGTCTGCGGCTCAAAGCCTTCCAAATTGATCATTACAAACCGCGCGGCATTCCATAGCTTGTTGCAGAAATTGCGGGCCACATCAAACCGCTCGCTAGTGACAGGCGCTTTGGGATGCGATTTGTCTTCGGGTAGCTTGGCCCATTGAGTCGAAAACAGTTGGTGGCAATTCGGACATTCAATGGTCGGTTGTTCGCGATTCTGCTTGGTCTGATTCACCGAACTTTCGCAGTGCGGACATTCGAACTGGACGGGCATGCGTACGTCTTGCGTATCGGTTGCCAGCCAACACAAGCCGAAGCGCAAGGCATCGGGACCAAATTTGTCGATGACGTCAATCGGGTCAACACCATTCCCCTTGCTCTTGGACATCGTCTCGCCGTAGCCGTCCAGTATCTTGGGGTGAATGAAGACTTCCTTGAAGGGAACTTGCCCCACGTTGTTCAATCCCATGAGCACCATCCGTGCGACCCACAGCGTGATGATATCGCGGCTAGTGATTAGCGTACTGGTGGGATAGAAGTATTCGAGCTCCGGCGTCTTGTCTGGCCAGCCAAGCGTTGAATGGGGCCAAAGTGCGGAACTGAACCAGGTGTCCAGCACATCCGATTGCCGCACGTAGCCAGCTCCTTCCAACTGCTGCTCGACGGGATCCGCTTCATCGCGAATCGAAACATGAACCACAGCAGGAGCTTCCAGCGACGCTTGCAATCTGCCAGCCTTGGTTGCGGGCAACTGCGTCAGTCGTTTGATCTCCGCTTCGGCGGCGGCCGCGTTTTCGAACTGCTGAGTCCAGATCGGAATTTGATGTCCCCACCACAATTGTCGCCCCACGGGCCAATCGCGTTTTTCACCCAACCAATCCAAATAGCCCTTGGCGTAACGTTCGGGAATAATTTTGACTCGTCCATCGGTCACTGCATCCATGGCGTTCTGAGCCAATTGGTCCATTTTGACAAACCATTGGTCGGCCAAAAATGGCTCGATGGGAGTCTTGCTCCGATCGCTGTGCGCCAAGTCGATGTCGCGATCCTCGATCTCGCCAACCAACTCTAGCGCTTCCAAATCCTCAATGACTCGCTTGCGAGCTTTGTGAACGGTCTGCCCCTGGTATAGTCCGGCTTCGGCGTTGAGCGTGCCATCCACGTTGAGGATGTTGATCATCGGCAAGTCACAGCGGAGGGCAACTTCATAGTCGTTGGGGTCGTGCGCCGGTGTGATTTTCACACAACCACTCCCCATCTCAGGTTTAGCCCACACATCGGCTACTAGGCGAATCTCGCGATCGAGCAGCGGCAAACGCAATTTGACACCGCGCCGTGCCATGGCGGCCAGCGTCTTCAGTTGCGGCAGATGGGTTTGTCGTCGCGCCGCCAGTTCTTCCAATTGTTTTTTAAGCGGCCCACGCTCTTTAGCTGCTACAGAAGTAAGCTTTTCCTTGAGCGACTTTTCGTGTGCATCTAACGCGGCTGCGGGATCGGGATGGACAGCCACCGCCGTGTCGCCGAGCATCGTTTCCGGCCGCGTGGTGGCAATGGTCACGTGCGTCGGCTCGCCCGGAGCAGGATCGATGACTGGATATTTAAGGTGCCAGAAGTGCCCCTTGACGACTTCATGAAACACTTCGTCATCGCTGACCGCCGTTTGCAGGAAGGTGTCCCAGTTGACCAGTCGCTTGCCGCGAAAGATCAATCCCTTGCCAAACAAATCGAAGAAGGTCGTTCGTACGGCCCGCGCGCACATGTCGTCGAGCGTGAATCGAGTCCGCGTCCAATCGCACGAACAACCCATGCTCCGCAATTGATTCAAGATGCGAACTTCCGATTCTTCCTTCCATTTCCAGATTCTCGCGACCAGCGCCTCGCGCCCCAAATCGTGACGAGTTTTATTTTCAAGTTCCTTTAACCGTCGTTCGACCACTGCTTGGGTTGCGATCCCCGCGTGGTCAGTCCCAGGCATCCATAACGCTTCGAAGCCCCGCATGCGATGCCAACGCACGCGAATGTCTTGCAGCGTGTTGTTGAGTGCGTGTCCCAAGTGTAGGGCCCCAGTGACGTTCGGGGGGGGGATAACAATGGTGTACGGCTGGCGATCCGGATTGACTTCGGCGCGAAAACAACCGTCCGCCTCCCACGCCGCATAAAGCGCCGCACATGAGATTTGATAGTCAAAACGATTCGGAATCTGCTCCGCCAAATCACTCATCTCAGTCCGTTTCCCAAAATATCTAGTTTGTCAAATTGAAGTTTGCAGGTATGTTTGTCGCTCGGCTCTCCGAGCCGAGTAGCAAATTGCTATACAGGAATTAAGCCACAACTCGACACGGAGAGTCGAGCGACAATGGAGTCGAGCGACGATGGGCTTCGAGCAACACTAAGGCTTCGACCCACAGATTGTACGCAAAACCGCAAAATCGACTACGTCACTCAGACCGCCGCAGAACACCCATAGTTCGCCCTTTTACACAGAAATTGCTCAATGAAAGTTAAACGCCAGCGTGAGGATTTCGTGGTACGCGAAATCAGCCGCTTTGCCACAAATTCCATTGAGGGAGAACAGGGAGGACGCCACGCAGTTTATCGCTTGGATAAATGCGGCTTGGGAACTCCGGAGGCGGCCAATGAAATATTGTCCATCTGGAATTTGCCGCGGTGGCACTTGAACTATGGAGGGCTCAAGGACCGTCACGCCGTGACTTCGCAAACCGTCACTATTTTCCAAGGCCCCCCCATTGGCATTGAGCAGCCAGGTTTTACCCTCACCTACCTCGGGCAAGCCCAGCGGGAATTTACCGCCAAGGATATTGAGGCCAACGAATTCGATATCACTCTCCGCGAGCTGTCTCCGGACCGCGCCAACGACTTACTGCAAACGCTCCAAAGCTCGCACTGGGCCATCCCGAACTATTTTGACGATCAACGTTTCGGTTCGCTAGGTGAAAGCGGTCGCTACATTGCCCATCCCTGGTGCTTGGGGGACTACGAACAAGCGCTGTTCCTGGCTATCGCCGAGGCCAATCGCCACGATCGACCCGATGATCGAGAACAAAAAGAAATCTTGCGTGAGCATTGGGACGATTGGCAGGCCTGCAAGGATCGACTCGAGCGGAGCCATCGCCGCAGCATCGTCACCTATCTGGTCGATCACCCCAGTGGTTTCAAGAAAGCCGTCGCGCTAATCCGCAAGGACTTACGCAGCATCTATGTCGCCGCCTTTCAAGCCAAGATCTGGAACGAGATTGTATCTCGCAAATTGAAACGACTGCTGCCACCGGACGAATGGATTACTCTCCATGCGGTGGGCGGTCAGTGGGTGTTTCCTAAACAACTGACGATGGAGCAACTCAGCGAGCTGCGCGATTGCCAAATCGCGCTCCCCTCGGGAAGACAGACTCAGTGGGCGCCGGAGGTCCGCCAGATCCTGGACGAAGTCTTGGCGGAATTTGGGATGGAACGACATAAGTTGCGATTTTCCCACCCGCGCGACGTCTTTTTCGCTCGCGGCCTGCGCGACTTGTTGTTGGTTCCACGGGTTACTCAGGCGGAAATCGGGGCCGACGAATACGGTACTGCAGGTAGTTGCAAATTGCGATTGTGTTTTCAGTTGTCTCCCGGCCAGTACGCTACCATGCTGGTCAAAGGTCTCGAATTGCTGTCGGCAGGAGCAGTGGAGGAGACCGAGAGTGAAGGAGATGGGGAGTGAAGTGTCAGGGTGTTGTTAAACGCCGAGCCGGGGCAGATTGCCGAAGTGGTGTAAATTGACAAATGGATTAGTACTCGAACGAGCTAAATGATGGCCTGGGAGGGTAGTCGCAATCTGCGTAGGGGACGGCAGGAGTGCGGCTAACCGGACCAAAGTACAAATGATTGTTCTCCCCGCTCCTCATCTCGCCCCTTTTATCGCCGACTGGTGTGCAAACGGGCACAGTGGTTAACTCAAAACCGCACACCTAATATCCCAACCGTGGGGCACGAGTGGCAGCTTTTTCCCAGCTAGACTCAGTGAATTCCGCTACGTCTTAACGTCATGACAGCCATCTCAGGCACCTTGCTAGACAATGCCACTCACCTTCGGCACGGTAATTGAATGGTATTATCTCGGGATTCAGGTTTTGCGTGTAGCATTCACATTTTCGCGATGGAGTAACGTTCGATGACATGGCAAGTAACGCATCCGGTGGTCGTCCCATTTGACTTTTCAGAGCATGCACGAGAAGCGCTGCGCAAAGCGGTCTCCATCGTGGAGAATCCTCAACAGATTCATTGTCTGCATGTTCTGCCTTTTCTAATTCCAGCTGAGCCTGGAGTTGTCTGGGCGACGATTGACGATAGCAGCCGCATTCAGCACGCCATGGAAAATATGGCAGCGGCCATTCCCGAAAAGGAATTTGGCAAGGTTTGCCTCGACGTGCGAATGGGAGACCCGGGGCAAGTGGCCAGCGATCGGGCGGAGGAATTAGGTGCGGATTTGATTATCGTCGGTTCGCATGGCCGCACTGGTCTGACACGCCTGGTACTCGGTTCTGTGGCGGAACGCGTTACTCGTTTGGCACATTGCCCAGTGTTGGTGGTGAAGTTGCTGCCGCAAGCCGAACAACGGGCGAAGCAAACTGCGATTGCTTGACCCGCGCATCATGCCACCACAGATAGGCAAATACCGGAAGGCAAGCCAACGCAAACCACTGATAGCCGGTTAACCCCAAGGCGAACTGCGCCTCAGGACGCAAAAACTCGCTCCCCAAACGGTAGAGACAGTAGCTCAAGATGTAGAACTTGGCCAACTGTCCTCTCCAAATTCCGCCGCGCTGCAGTTGAAACATGAGCAGTGCTAGGCCGGCATGAAACATCGCCTCGTAGATCTGCGTGGGATGTCTGGGGATGTCATCGATTAACGCACAGCGCATGGCCCAAGGCAGATTTGTGGGTGTCCCATAACAGCAGCCAGCCACCCAACATCCTAGCCGACCGATGGCTACCGCCACCGCGGCTCCCACCACAAAAGAATCCCCCGTTTTGGTGCGAATGTTTAATGTCCATTTCGCCAATTCGACTGCCGCGTAGGCCCCTACCAAGCCACATAAGATGGTCTTGCCGTTGCTTAGCCAAGCAGTTCCACTGAGTAGTCCCGACCAGTCGCTCAGCACAAACGGTAATTTGGCTCCCAACATTGCGCCGCAGAACGCAGCCAGGCCAATCGCGATGCGCTGATCAGCCGGCAATGGCAGTGACCGCTGCGCGCGACGCAGAATAAGTCCGCCGCAAATCACAGCCAGGAGCATGATCAGAGAGTAGGAAGCAGATGCGGCCATGAAATTCTGTTAGGGTTGTGATCAGTCTAGTGCTTCAGCACAATTTAACTTTAGGGTGAAGTGCGGCGTTGGGAGGGCGAAGGTCTAAGCCACTTCCCTCTGAAATCAAGAATGGTTGAAGCACTGCTGCGCAAAATTTACGACGATTTGGCAATGCTCGTGCCTGGCCTACTTCTTCTTTTTCCGCTCAGGCTCTGGGGTGGCTTGGGCAGTAAAGCCGAATTTGGCTTGGCGATCGCGCTCATGCACGGTCGAGTCGGCAAACGTCCCTGATTCGATGGGTGTATGAGCTTGCTCCGCAATCCGTTCCATACGGGCGACGATCCCAGGATGTTTGTCCGCAAGGTTGTGCGCTTCACTGATATCTTGTGCAAGGTCGTACAATTCCCAAGCCGCATTCGGCTTGGGGCGAATCCCTTTCCAGTCCCCAATCCGCACCGCCGTCTGATTGACATATTCCCAGTACAAAAAATCGTGTTGGGCTTGCGAATGTCCAGTGGCTTGTTCTCCCAAGATCTCAGGCAAAATCGACAGGCCATCGATCCCGTCAGGGACCTGAGCGCCGCACAACTCGCCCAAGGTGGGTAGTACGTCGCATTGATTGCACAGCAGTTCACTTACGCGACCAGCTTCGATTTTCCCTGGCCAACGGACTAGAAACGGTATGCGCAGCCCGCCTTCGTACAGATTTCCCTTGCCTCCTCGGAATTCGACACCCGTGCGCGGGTTGACATTGGGGCCAAAGTAACCGCGCGGGAATTGTTTGTCGGCAAAGCGATCTTGTCCTCCATTATCGCCCGTGAAAAAGACGATCGTGTTATCGCTCAATTTGAGTTCTTCGAGCAGCGACAGGACTTGTGCTAGATTATTGTCGACCATCGTGACCATAGCGGCGTAGTTCTTTGCGTCTTGCGATACCGACTCATCCTGCATCCAATCGTCGTCCTGATACGCCTCCCAGGCAGGATCGTCGGCGGGAATATCGTACATGCCGTGGGGAGGGGTGATAGGAAAGTAACAGAAGAAAGGTTTGTCGCGGTTCTGTCGAATGAAATCCAAACCGCGATTGATGATTTCGTAGTGCGAGTAGGTTTCTCCGCTGCGTCCGCCATCGTTGCCAGCCAGCGGCACTTCGGTGCTATTATGAATCAAGTACGGAGGGTAGAAACTGTGAGCATGGACTTGATCGTAGTAACCAAAAAAAGTATCGAAGCCGTGCTGTTCTGGAACGCCTGTCGAGCCGCGTCCGCCAGCTCCCCACTTGCCAAAACCACCTGTCGCATAGCCGCGTTGCTTTAGCATGGAAGCGATCGTCGGCTCCTCCGTACGGAGTGGTGTTCCGCCGCCGTTAGCGCGCACCGAGGCGTGCCCCATGTGCTTTCCAGTCATCAACGCGCACCGGAGCGGCGCGCACACCGGAGCGGCCGCGAGTGCCTGAGTAAACCGTAGTCCCTCTTGTGCGAAGCGATCGATATGTGGCGTGCGAATCTTCGGGTTCCCCATATGCGACACTTCGTAATAGGCCAATTCGTCGGACATGATATAAACCACATTGGGACGCGACGAATCTTCGGCAGCCCTGGTCTGCCAGCCACAACCAAGCCCAAGAAGCACGACGCCCATCGTGAACATCAGACGGCGCGATGCTGCCAACTGCTGCGACAGACCATCCTGAGCGCATCGAAGAGGCCATAGTGGCTGGAACGCAAACGGAAACATAGGATGTTCCTTTTGGATGGGTTAGAGTTAGCATCACCTAAGCAACTGCCATCGTAGCGGAATTCGCCAAGAATTTCGACTCTTCTCGCTGATCGCCACCATCTTCCCGGTTCCAATTTAGGAATTGGGCGCGAATTCATTATTTCCTTCGCCTCCTTTGCGTCTTAGCGACCTTTCAAGGGAAAACTGCTGGGGCCGAAATTCTTGGCGAATTCCGCTACCCGTTAACCTTGTGCCATTTGTGTCGGACACCTTTTTTGTGTGCCTCATTTACCACCAATAAGATTCGCCGCTAAGAACTAAGTTCCTAGCGGCGATGGAAGCTTTTTTTTAGTTAGGTCGCAGCGCGTTTCAGGGACTCAAATGCGTTGATTCTAAACCTGATCGTCGTGGTTCAGTACTGGTACCGCCACATGACTGGTTGGCTCCACATGCTCGACATGCTCGGGCGTGGGCGAGCTAGCGTGCGGGAATATTTTCTCTTGAATGATAAAGACGCCTGCACCACCCAAGTAGCCAACAAAAGCCCATAGCGAAACGCGTTTGATGTACCAAATGAAGTCGATCTTCTCCAGCCCCATCGCTGCGACACCAGCCGCCGAGCCGATGATCAAGCAACTTCCGCCAGTTCCAGCACAATAGGCCAGGAACAACCAAAAGGTGTCATCGCGTGGATAGTCGTACATGCCAATACCGGCAGCCACCAACGGCACGTTGTCAACGACGGCTGACAGTAATCCGATGATCAACGCCACGACTTGCATGTTCCCCACATTGTCCGATAACCAACCAGCCACATGCCGCAGCACACCCGAAGATTGCAAGGTACCCACGGCCAATAGGATTCCTAGGAAGAACAAGATGCTGGCTGTGTCAATCTTCTTCAACACACCCACTACATTCGTGCTCGATCGTGTGGCTTCATCTAAATCGTGTTTGACAAATTCGGAGATGATCCAGATCACGCTCAAGCTGAACATCATGCCCATGAAGGGTGGCAAGTGTGTCACCGACTTAAAGACTGGCACAAAGATTAGACCGGCAAAACCAAGTGCCAGGAACAGGTTCGAATGCCATGCCTTGAGGGTCTTGTCGTGATGACCCACACTCTTCTCGGGGCGTTCGACGTCTCCCTTAAGGATCAAGGAAGCGATCGTGAGTGGGATGATCATACACGCCAGGCTTGGGAGAATCAGCGATTTCATCACTTCGACGGTCGAGATCTTGTCACCGATCCACAGCATCGTGGTGGTCACGTCACCGATGACTGTCCAAGCTCCACCAGCATTGGCCGAGATCACGATCATGCCGCAGAAAAAGAGTCGCGTTTCGCGATCCCTGACCAGCTTTTTCATCAGCGAGACCATGACGATGGTAGTGGTCAAATTGTCCAGTACCGCCGACAGGAAAAATGTTAGGAAGCAGACGGTCCACAACAGTTTAACTTTGTTGAGCGATTTAATACGATCGGTAATGATCGAGAAGCCTTCGTAGGCGTCGACCAGTTCGACGATCGTCATCGCCCCCATCAGGAAGAACAGGATATAAGCGATCTCGCCTATCAGCGGCAGGAACTGGCCTTCGATGGCGTAATGCAGGGCCAATTCATGACCCTCCGCATGTCCTCCGGCAGCCGCCATTTCAGCGCGGAACAGATCGGGAATTCGGTCCGGGGTCAGCAGCGTATCGAGCCCCATGATGTACAGTGCCCAGCAACCGGCACCAATGAACAAAGCCGTCGCCGCTTTATCGATGTGTAGCGGATGTTCCAGGGCAATGACGATATAGCCCACGACGAACAGCAAAATAATGCTTGCGAGTAACATAACTAACACGAACTCCGTCAACTAGACCGTATTAAATCGCAGCCGACGGAACGAGGAAGGTTCCATGTGGCAACTGCTGGCCGCGCATCGGTATCCCCGTCAAAACCAGGGGTGCAAGGACTTCTTGCAATACTACTAGCCGCTAACAAATACCACACACATTGAGTTTCGTGCAGCCCAGTTGAGCTTTCCGCCTAGTTAAAATACGGAAAACTGTCACTTCAGGCAGGCTGGTTGGCTGGTAGCGGCTGTGCCAATTGGAGCGCTGGCGACGTAACGGGAACTAAAACGGGACAAAGTTCGAACATCGTCGAACACTCCGCCAGCGTGTGAATCCCCCTATCTACCAGTAGGCCCAGGTTTGGTGTAGCACTGTTTACTCTGTAGCATCGTGGTTTGATTTATTCGTTGGGCCGAATGGTGATTTCTTGGTAGCCTACGCACCAGGCGGATTGCCCCTCCTGATATCCGCGAATCGCGTACTTGCCGCGTGGCAAGTCGGCGGGAATCTGCAGTTCAATCTGAAAATCGCCCGGCCCTTTCATCAGCAATTTTCGCTCAACCAATACGCGTTCGTTGGCCGAATGATACCGTTGCTGAAACGCGTCGCGACCATCAGCACTATCGAGGGCTACACCAATCTGATCCAAATCCTTGCGCACTTGTTCGCGGCGAAAGACCAATTCGATTCTGAGCCTCCCTGCGATGTCGCTGTGTCCGGAAACAAAAAGCGTCTCTCCCGACGCCGCGCGGTCGGCAACATTCAGTGTCAACGCTCCAGGATGACTCAGTCGCAATAGCGGGTCTCCCAGCAGATTCATTTCCCATACGTGCTCGCGGCGCTCAGCTTCCAAGTCATACCCTTCGGGACAAAGTGCGCCAGCGATCGCGCCGATCATTTGCAACTGCGCATGGCGGCCTGCATCATCGTGGCTAGCCTGAGGCTTGAGCAATCGCTGTTTGGCATGCCGTATCATTTCCCCGAGCGTTTCCGTTTGCCGATCAAAACAGCTTGATAACAACTCATCCGAGAGCATTGCCAATCCATAGGGGCCCGACACGCGCGATGCGGCCAAGGCGGCGATAGGCCCTGTCTCACTGAGTATCAATTCCTCCGCCAACGAGTCCTCGATGGCGTCGAAGGCCCCGGTGTAACACGCTAAGAAGATGGCAATCGGTGGATGTGTTCCCACGTTGACCGACGGAACATGTTCGTGGGTCATGATCGGCAACCACTCCTCGCCTGCACGGACGTAATCGAGCGATTTGACGTGACCGTGTCCAATGTAGACCCAGAACATTCCGCCTTGATTCATCCGTCCAATGCACGCTTCGCTGAACCGCCACGGGTCGGGACAATAGTGGCTCTTGGTACTCGCCTGCGTCATCGACATGTCCGACCACCCAGGAACACGATCGGCCAGAAAACGCCGAGTCGTCATTTCAATTACCGAATCGGCGATCGGTCCAAAACCTCCTACGCCAGCCACCACATGCACATCGCGTCGCCAAGTCGAATAGTCTTGGTGCTGTTCGAAAGTAATCACGCGCGCCAATGCAGCGCGGAGTTGTTCGGCCGAATCGGCGGGAACTCGACCGACCGCCAGTTCGGGTACGCTATCATCGTCCAGATCGCCAAAGGGATTGTCCGAAGCGATTTTTGCATCGCCACCGAACTGACTCATGGCCGTACTATCATGATAGAAAGTAGGGACGGTTGAATCGGCATGCGCGGTGACGTCACCAGCCAGTAAAACGTAACGTGGCTGCTCCGCCGGCCCCGCGCATAGCTCGGCAATAGCTCTCCGAATCGTTCGACTATCCGGTGACGAATCAATCTCCGCGATCTGGTGTCCCTGTGCCTGACGATACGCTTTCCATTCCGTCAGTGCCGATCCCCAGGCGGCCGGGCGGACGACGATTGTATCCACGCGCGCGGTGCGTGGAGCTAAGCCGACCGCTTCGGGATCAGCGGCCATGCTTGCAAGCATCGGTGCGCACAGTCCCCCAGCAATGATTGCGCACAGCCCAGCTCTGATCCACAGGTGAGCATTGACCCGAGTTTGCGTTGGCATGGAGAACGTGTCCTTGATCTATGTTCAATATCGATGCTCAATATCGATGCTCAATACTGGGTGATCCTGTGCTTTGTCTCGAACGGTGTCCGATACTTTGGCGGGCAAGCTGCCTTGCTCCCATTTTTGTCTAGCCCTTGAGTGCCAGTTACCTATTGGAGGCATATCTCAGTGTACCATCCTGGGGAATCTCTCCGAACAAATCAATAGCGAATTAAATCCAAGATCCGGGCTTTGTGTGCGAACTCAGGGGTTGTTCGAGGTAACGGCTAGGTAAACTAAGAGCCAGATTCGCTGATTGTTTTGAAACCTATTGTAAAGACATATTTCCATGACACGTCCCGTCACCCGTACTCTGTTTCTGCTGACTTGCCTCGGAAGTTTTTTCTCAGACCTAGGGCCAGCTATGGGCCCGAGCTTGGGCAGGCGACTACTGGCGCAAGGGTCGGGTATCGCAAACACTCCTACCGCCGCGGCTGAAACTGAGTTTTTGCGGATGCGCGTTTCAGAAACCAAGGGCGAGGAACGCCCCGGGCCGTTGGCACTAGAAACTGCCCTGGTATCCTACGAAGTCGCTGCTAGTGCAGGGGGCGCCGCAGCCGCTGGGGTTTCTATCGATTTAATTGGCGCCGTGCACATTGGCGAAGCGAGCTATTACCACGAACTAAATCGTTTATTCGATCGCTACGATGTGCTGCTGTACGAATTGGTGGCTCCCGAGGGAACCGTCATTCCGCGCGGTGGCAAACGCGAAGCAAGTGGCTTCAACCCAGTAGCCATGTTGCAAGATTCCGCCAAAAACATGTTGGGACTTGAATCGCAACTTGAATTGATCGACTATACCAAACCACACTTCGTTCGCGCTGACATGACGCCCTCGCAGATGGCTGACAAAATGGCTGAACGGGGGGAGACGGTGTTCACCCTGGCCTTGAATTCGTTTGCCGAGGCGATGCGGCAGCAAAATCTAGCCGTGAGAAA
Source organism: Pirellulaceae bacterium (assembly GCA_041739785.1). GTDB lineage: Bacteria > Planctomycetota > Planctomycetia > Pirellulales > Pirellulaceae > Aureliella. The sequence goes on along the minus strand of JBGSNE010000088.1, from coordinate 27,161 downwards.
CGGCGCACCCCAAGCCTTGGCCAGTGAATTGGAGGAACTGGGGCTGGCGGACATGCTCGGTAACCCGCTCAAGATGAAGCGGGCTTTGGCCGCGCAATTCGTGCAGACCGGTTCGCTTGATCAAGCTCTCGGCGGCTCACTCAACCAACTGCTGATCGTCGACCGCAACGCGGCAGCGCTAAAGGTGCTTCAGAAACAGATCGCGGCTGGCAAGAAGAAGATTGGCATTTTTTATGGTGCCGCGCACCTCAGCGATTTTGAGCAGCACCTAGTCGAAGATTTTGGACTCCGCAAAACGAACCATCAATGGTTAACTGCGTGGGATTTGACCACCGCCTCAGAACCCCAGTTGAGCCAACCTGCCGCGCTGTTACTCAATCTGCTCAAGGGGCTAGAATAACGTCGATCGCCTCTTCTCATAGTACATCGGGCTTTCCTGCCTGACGAATGCGCGCCTCGCCTTTGCAGCATATAACGCCAGCTCGTGCTACAATAGAAAACTGAGGCCTAAGCACAAATCCGTTGATTTTGCGCTGAACCCGCAGCCGAAGGTTTTGAAGTCCGCGCTTCCTAGTGCCGAAGGCACGGAATTCGATAGCCTGGGATGCAAATCCCAGGTCATCGAAGCATCCCCGTGTTTTTCCGGCTCGCCAGCGATCGACCGCATTCGCGGTCGCTAGCGAGCCGGTGGTTGTCGGGGGACCTTTCCCCCTGGGGTTGCCCCCCAGGCTAGCCTATGTCACCGCTTCGCGGTTTTAAAAAGCACGGACTTCAAAAGCCGAAGGCGAGGTTTGCCGAAGTAACTCGCTTAAGTGATGTCGACGTACTGCTATCGATCAACGATCAATGAATAACTCCAAGTGCTTTCGACGCCCCGCAATTCTTACCGCTTGGGCTGGAATGACTCTAATGGCGTGTACGGTGACCATGGCTCAGGCCGTCAAGCCACGGCGTGCCGTGGCGCCCACTTTTCATCCCGGAGAATTCGAAGGAATTTTTTTTGCCGATCCCGCTGCTCAACTTCAAGGCGAAATGCCAACAGCGGCAACATCTCAGTCCTCCGAAAACGCTTCGCACGCTACCGTCAATTCTCCCTCAACTATCGCGAACAACTCAAATTCGGACGATCCGCTGGGATGGAAAAAGTTAATTGACCCCACTTCGCTCGAGGACTTGGTGAAAGGTGGCAAGCTGCGATTGGATAAAATTGTCACAACTCCAACCACTTTCAAAGGGGGCGGGTTTAGTGAAGCACGCACTGAATTCTCACTGCAAGCACTGTTGTTCGCCATTATTGAAACTTACCCTGGAGATGTGCGTTGGAAGAATAGCGCAACAGTCGCCCGACAAAGGTTCACGCGCGTGGCGGCCAATACCAAAATCGGTTCAGATCACGTCTTTACCGAAGCCAAGGCTCGTTTGCTCGATCTGGGGGATTTGATCGGTGGCACGCCTTTGGCACCTCAGAACGATGGCTCTGCCGAAGATGTTGATTGGTCGAATTTGATCGATCGGGTCCCCTTGATGCAGTTGCTGGAGTGGGCTCACGAGGAAAATGTGACTAAGCTAGTAGCTAATGAGACAGATTTCAAGGATAACAGCGAAGCGGTGCAACGTTACGCCGAATTGGTCGCTGTACTCGGTCAGGTCGCGTTGGCAGAAGAAATGCCCGATGCCAGCGATGAGGATTACCGCACACTGGCCCAAGCGATGATCGAGCAAGCTGGACAGGTAGTCTTGGCGGTCAAAACCAACAATGCCGAATTGGCTCGCAAAGCGGCAGCTCAAGTTGGGCAGGCTTGCACAAACTGCCATGATAGTTTCCGATAGTCGTGGCGACGTCCGCTACAGCAGTTTGTTAACCGTTTGATTCGTTTTTTTTGGGGAAGCAGCGTGGGAATTCGTTTTCGTTGCCATCACTGCGAAACCGAGCTGCATGTGAAGGATTTTCAAGGCGGCAAGCGCGGGCGTTGCCCGGAATGCAAGGGAAAGTTTCGGGTCCCACTCAGCGACGCTGAACATTCGCTAGAGGCCGACGACTCGGTCGCGGATGCCGGACCAGTCGCCCCTGCTACCAACGCGGCCACGACATCCCAAGTAACCACCCTAACGATTGAGAAACAAGCGGCTCGAGACCAGTCGATCACCGAGTCCTCATCGGCCCCTCCTTCCAAGCCGCCGTCACGTCCGGCGAAGCCGCGCGCATTGATCGACACCCCGCAAGCGAAGTGGTTCGTGAGACCAACCTCCGGTGGCCAATACGGCCCCGCGCCGAGCGAATCGATGTGGCAATGGCTAGGTGAAAATCGCATCGGTCGAGATTCTTTGGTGTGGTGTGACGGCTGGCCAGAATGGCTAGTAGCAGACGAGGTGTTCGACGATTTTTTTGCCAGTAGCCCAGCTGACGAAAGTCTCGAATCCGCGCCGTCAAGTTTGTCGGCGATTGCCGCCTCCGACAGCTCTGATGTTAGCGACAAGCAGAATCCAAACCTTGCCGAGTCAACACAGCCCACATCACTCAGCGATCGTAATCGCCTCGGGCGTAAGCATCGCCGTCGACGCAACTATACCATCATGATTGCAATTCTTTCTGTGGTGATGATCGCGCTGATCGTTGCGCTGGTGGTTGTGCTTAACAATCAACAAGTTTGATTGCATAGTCGCTCGACTCTCCGAGTCGAGTTGGGGTGATAAACTCGTTTTAACCTTGGTCACGACACGGAGAGTCGTGCGACATTAGATACGTTTCTCGACTCGGAGAGTCGACAAGCCGTCGGAGAATGCGCGATGTCTCACTGGCTACTTTTTTGCCTGACAATGTGGATTTGGATTCAATCCATTCTCCCGCACCACTTGTTCCCTGTCCTAACAACCTGCCGAGCGGCTGAGGCCTACCGACTTGGGGCTGGTGATATGGTCGCCGTGATTGTGCATGGCGTAGTGGGGAAGTTTGGTAAGGCTCCGGTTCATTTCCCTAAAGAGGGCGAAGACTTTTCTCCCGTCATGGGCTTTCCCTATCCGGTGCTCGACGATGGTCACCTGCATCTACCACTCGTCGAGCCGATCGATGTTAACGGGATGACAGTAGCCGAGGCACAACGCTTCGTCTCAGCTGCGTACATGGAGGCTGACGTTCAAACCAGACCAAACATGGTAGCTCTGACGCTGATGCGCAAACGACAAATTCACGTCACGGTCATCCACAATGCCCCTTACCGCGGACACGCGTCCATCGACAAAGTAAAACTATCCGCCGATCAGGCGACGCTGTTGGGAGCCGTGGCCGAAGCCGGTACCTTCGATCGCCATTCCTCCGTACGCGTGCTCTCGCCCGGTAGCGGCATCACCGCCGGTGGCCAAGCCGCAAACCACACCAGCCGTCTATCGGATGGTGCCGTGGTAGAAATGCGTTCGCCACCACGGCACTATTACTTCACCGGTGGCTTGGTAGCCGGCGGGCAATACTCGTTACCCTTCAGCGGTGGATTCAACGCTCTGCAAGCCATCGCGGCCGCGGGCGGAGTTCGTCAACAAGGGCTCCTGCCCCCTCATCAACTGACTGTTCTCAGTCGCACAGGTCCAACTGTTACTCTGCCACTTTCACACGTCCTGGCCAATCCCAACGGCGTGCTGGTCCAACCCGGTGACACCCTAATCGTGCGATAGAAAAGGTGTCCGACACCTTTTTTAGAGAATAGGTAACTAGGGCCAAATGGAGCTACTGGAAAATCGCCGTCGGTTCACTGCCCGCAACGCGAACTTGATTGGGCTTAGCCACCGGAGGCGGTGACCAGGCTGGGCTCGGGTTGCCAGAGATACATGTAGGTGGGTAGGCTACTGCGATCGAGCCCCGGAAGCTTAAGCGGAATGAGCGAGCTCATGGTTGGCGCAATCGGTGTGACGTCGAGCAGCGTGTGGGCGCGATCGTTATCCCGTCGCAACATGATCAACGGTGCGTCGGCGGGTAGTCGCGACAATTCTCGGGCTTGAACGACTGCATCGTCAAGATAGCCCACGTTGTCGACCAGCGCCAGAGCTCGTGCGCGATTGCCGGTCACTACGCGTCCATCGAATATCTCTTTGTCCTGGACGCCCGGGCGAGCGTGTCGGACGTGGGCAATGAACCGCTGATGGAATTCATCGGCCATGGCTTGAAGCATGGCGCGCTCCTCAAATTCCATTTCACGCTCGGGCGAGGCGATGTCGATCCGCTCGCCGGCTTTGATCGGAATCGATGCAATACTGAATTGCTCGATGGCAACTTCCATGTTGTAGGCGTTCATGATCACGCCGATCCCACCCACAATCGATGTGGGATGAGCCACAATCGTGTCCGCGGTGCACGCCAAATAGTAGCCCGCTCCTGTCCCGACATCCATCAGACAAGCGACCACGGGCAAGTTACGACTCTGTTTGACCTGCACTAAATCTCGCGCCATGATGTCCGCGGCAGTCACACCTCCACCCGGAGAATTGATCCGCAATACGATAGCCGCGATCGATGGATCAGCGGCGACCATGTCGAGCTTTTCTCGAAAGAGTGCTACTGGATTTTCGCCCAAGGCGCCGAAGCCGCCGATGTTCTTGTTGACTAGTAAACCATCGACGTCGATCACGGCAATTTTCCCTGTTCCCATGCCTCCCTTAGTTGAGGCATAAACGGGCACGCTCGCAAGTCGCGAGGCGGTGTTATCACTCCGGACGATCGTCGACAACGCACCCTTCATATTCATATCACCGTCCATCGTCATGTCGCCATCCATCGTCATGGCACCCCGCATGATGGTCTCAATGGGGTGAGCCAAGCGACAAGCCGGGAGGCCAACGAGCAGCGCGATCAAAAGAAAAAAGCGGATCATGACCGTTGACCTGTGCTGCCGAAGAAAATATTGGTGATGACGAACGGGTTCGATTCTGGTCACGAGTCGGATTACAGTGCGACGAAGAACGGAACGTTTTTGGTAACGGCTCGGAGAGCCGGGCGACGATGGAGGCTGATGTAGACGATGGAGGCCGATGAAAATGCTTAGGCAATCGGTGAGGTTCAAGCCGGGTTGATTGATTGTGCAAACGTTTTCTCTTTCCATCGGCTCGGCGGGCGCCCAGAATCTCGCGTAGATTGTTGGCTTGGTAGGGTTACACCGGGTTACCCTAAGCCCACAAACCACCTAACTTAGTAAAAAGGTGTCCGACACCTTTTTGTAACTCTGGTTAAGTTTAGGGCATTGGGTAAAGAGTTAGGTCAGAGCAAACAGCATGCGATTCACGTCACTAATTTGGAAGAACTTAGTTCGCCGCCCGTTGCGTTCGGCACTCACATTGCTTGCGTTAGCCACCGCCATCGCCGCAGTGGTGGCGTTACTGGGTATCAGCCAGGGATTTACGCGATCCTTTAGCGATGTTTATGCGGCTCACGCGATCGACATCGTTGTGACCCGCCAGGGCTCCGCCGATCGCCTGAGTAGCTCCATTGATCAAGACTTTGCCAAGAAAATTGTGGAATTGCCCGAAGTTAACCGCACCTCAGCCGTCCTACTGGAGACTCTGTCCTTGGAAGACGACGGGGTCTATGGCATCCCCAGCATGGGCATGGCCACCGATTCCTGGCTCCGCGACGACTATGAAATTGAAACAAGTCAAATTGACAACCAAAGCATTCAAGTTGATCCGCTAGCCAGCGAATTGATGATTGCCGGCGAGCCCCCGCCCTTAAGTGATGAAACCCAAACGGTCTGGTTGGGCATCCACCTGGCTGAGCGACTGGGAGTCCGTGCGGGGGGAATAATTAGTCTGTTCGACGAAGCGTACCAGGTCACTGCCATCTTTAAGAGCCCGAGCACTTGGGAAAATGGGTCGATGATTTTTCCGCTCGACGAATTGCAACGACTGACGGATCGCGTGGGGCAAGCCACCTATATCAACGTCGTGCTTGAGCCCATGGTGGCCTCCAAACTTGCTCCTGGCGAGCGAGCCCAGCGAGCGATTGAGGCTATCACGGAGTTGGATGCCAAATTACTACCGCTGGCCACGGAAGATTTTGTGGAAACCGATACGCGCATGCAATTGGCAGGTGCCATGGCGTGGATGACATCGGCGATCGCCTTGATCATCGGATCCATTGGCACGTTGAACACGATGTTGACCAGTGTCATGGAGCGGACGAAGGAGATTGGCATCCTACGTGCAATTGGTTGGCCCAAGCGACGCGTAGTGAGCATGATTTTGCTGGAATCATGCGGCCTAGCGATGCTGGCAAGCGTGTTGGGAATTGGGCTGGCCATGCTGTTAACTTGGGGCCTAGCCCAGGCACCAGCAGCGAAAGGGATACTTAGCCCTTCGATAGACACACCAATTATTGTTCAAGGTTTTGTGCTTGCGTTGGGGATTGGTCTGCTGGGTGCACTACTCCCCGCCTGGCGGGCGGCACACATGCTTCCGACCGAAGCATTCAGGGAACAGTAAACCACACGCCAGCCATCGAAAAATTCCAAGAGACTTTCATCATGGTTCAACCACATCATCACAACGAGCCGATCGCGATCATCGGTCTTGGCTGTCGTTTTCCTGGCGATGCCAACGATTGGCGGAGCTATTGGAGGCTACTGGAAAGTGGCGAAGATGCGATCTCCGAAACGCCGCCGGAGCGTTGGAACCTACAAAAGTTCTACACGCGACAGGCAGCCAAGCCGGGCAAAACACAAAGCAAATGGGGTGGTTATGTTAGCGGAATCGATGGCTTCGATCCGCAACTGTTTGGTATTTCGCCGCGAGAAGCGGCGAGCATGGACCCCCAACAGCGCTTGCTGTTGGAGGTTGCCTTTCGGGCGCTCGAGGACGCTGGACAACCACAGGAGCGCGTGGCCGGACAATCGGTCTCGGTGTTTGTTGGTATATCAAGCTTCGACTATGCGGTATCTGGACTGAGCTTTCAAGATCGTGGCGTGATCGATGCCTATAGCAATACGGGCGGATCATCGAGCATCGCGGCCAATCGGATTTCGTTCTGTTTCGATTTGCGTGGACCGAGCGTGGCGGTGGATACAGCCTGCTCATCGTCATTGGTGGCTGTCCACATGGCCTGCGAGAGCATTTGGCGAGGTGACGCGCCGCTGGCTTTGGCCGGTGGTGTCAATGCCTTGCTACTCCCCGATTTTTATGTGGCCTTCAGTCAATTGGGGGTTCTTTCGCCCGATGGTCGCTGCAAATCGTTTGACTCCCGAGCGAACGGCTATGTTCGCAGCGAGGGTGCGGGGATGGTACTACTCAAGCCGCTATCGGCCGCGCTCCGCGACAAAGATCCTGTCTACGCAGTGATCCGCGCTACAACGCTCAATCAAGATGGACGTACCCCCGGGATGACTGTTCCCAGTCAAGCAGCCCAAGAGCTATTGATCCGCACCGCCTGTGAGAAAGCTGCCGTAAGTCCGAGTGAAATACAGTACGTCGAGGCCCATGGCACAGGTACTCCTGTCGGTGATCCTATCGAAGCAGCCGCGATAGGAACCGTGGTAGGCCAAAGCCGCGCGACACGGCAACCTTGCTGGATTGGCTCAGTTAAGACGAACATCGGTCACCTGGAGGCGGGTGCCGGCATCGCCAGCTTGATCAAAGTGGCACTGGCCATGCACCATCGCCGTATCCCAGCCCATTTGCACTTTCAGCAGGCCAATCCGGCCATTGATTTCGATCGGCTCAATTTGCGCATTCCGAGTGAGACGTGCGAATGGGAATCTACTGTCAGTCGCTTAGCGGGAATCAATGGATTCGGTTATGGCGGCGCCAACGCACACATAATTGTTGAACAAGCGCCTCATGGGACATCCACTTACACCCTCCCGCATTCGAAGTGCAACGATCGTAGTCGCGCGACGTCAACCGCCAGAATTGTCGATTCCAAAGAGTTAGGCCAACTGAATAACAGTGATTGGAACGTCCGTTCATCAGGTGCCCAGGAGCACTTCTCTGCGCCAGTGCTGTTACCACTCTCCGCTCGTTCGCCCTCGGCGTTGGTGGCTATAGCCACTCAAACCCTAGAGTGGCTGCAGGCACATAGCGATGATTTTCAATTGGCCGAAGTCGCCGGCTTTCTTGCTCATCGTCGGAGTCATCATGATTGTCGCACAACAGCGACGGCTACCACGCTGCCAGAGATGATCGAAGAATTACAGCTACTGTCGGCCAGCGCACCCGAGGAGCTGGTCGCAGAATTCAATACCACCAAACTGTCACAGGGGGCCGCCTTCGTATGCTCGGGCCAAGGGCCGCAGTGGTGGGGCATGGGACGTGGTCTCTTAAAGTACTCCCCCGCTTTTCGTTCGGTGATTAAACGTTGCGACACGGAGTTTTCCAAGTACGCTGATTGGTCGCTACTAAAGGAGCTGATGCGCACGGAAACTCAATCGCAGATGCAGCGGACTGCCATCGCTCAGCCCAGTATCTTTGCAATCCAGGTGGCATTGGCCGCGGTATGGGAAAGTTGGGGTGTAAAACCAACGGCCATTGTGGGGCACAGCGTTGGAGAAATTGCTGCTGCGTATTTAGCCGGCGCACTTAGTTTTGAGGATGCAGCCTGCGTCGCCTTTCATCGCGGTCAAACGATGGATCTGGCTTCATCGCAGGGAGCCATGGTGGCCGCTGGTCTCGCGCCCCATGAAGTTGCTCAATGGATAGCGGGCCTCGAATCCGAAGTGTCCATCGCAGCCATCAATGGTCCAGCGTCACTGACAATCTCGGGTGCTCGTGGGGCGATTGAGGATTTGGTTCAGCGACTAGAAGAGGCCGGAGTCTTCTGTCGTCGCTTGGCCGTGGAATACGCGTTTCACAGCCCTCAAATGGAGCCTGTTCACGATGAGCTGATGAACGCCTTGGCTCGCATTCAACCGCAACGCACGCACACGCCTCTGATTTCTACAGTGACTGGAAAACTGATTGAAGGCACCGAGCTCGGTGCCGACTACTGGTGGCGCAACGTCAGACAGAGCGTACGTTTTAGCGATGCGATGAATTGCTTGGCCGAGATGGGTTACGGACTGGCTGTTGAAGTTGGTCCACATCCCGTGTTGGCCTATGCCATCAACGAGTGTTTTCAGGCGGCCGGACGCGCTGTGCGAACAGTCCCTTCGCTCAATCGCCAACAGGATGATTTGCTATGCATCACCAAATCACTGGGGCATGTTTACGCGCTGGGATTTGATATTCGTTGGTCCGGGTTTTACAACCATCCCGAGCGCCGACTCGACTTGCCGCTCTACCCATTTCAGTCGCAGCGATGCTGGTCCGAGTCGCTCGAATCGCACGTCAGTCGCACCCATGGCGAAGCTCACCCACTTCTCGGCTCATCAATGCTCGCTCCGCGACCGCAGTGGCAGCAGCGAATCGACCTGAAGCTGCAAACCTATCTACGCGATCACTGTGTGCGCGGTGTATCGGTCTACCCAGCAGCAGCCATGCTCGAGTCCGCTTTGGCTGCAGTTCGCACTATGCGTGACACCGATGCGGCTACGAATCCGACGATCGTGCTACGACGCGTACGACTGCATACTCCTTGTGTCGTAGCCGACGATCGTCCTCAGTGGATACAGACCAGCTACGATCTTGACCGCCGCCAACTGACACTCGCCTTTCGTGAGTGTGACGAGCAGTTGTGGAGTCCACTGGTTACGATGGATGTCAGTTCTCAACCCACTGAGCAAGATCGCGAACACTTAGAGAAGCGATTTGAGCAACAGGCCAAAGACGTTCGTGAGCGCTGCACGGATCACTTCGATGCACATCGATTGTACGAACATTGTCGCCAAATTGGATTGCACTACGGTCGCGATTTCCGCGGTGTCGTGGCTGGACAACGACGCGCAGGTGAAGCAATTCTGGATATTGTACTGACTGAGAACTTGGTGGCTGACGATGATCGGAATGAATCCTATTTAATCCACCCGGCGCTGCTGGACAGTTGCTTTCATGGCATGATCGCTGCCGATCCTAACTTCGACCACACCGTGGATGGCCTCTACCTCCCGTCGGAGATTCGCCAAGTCGCTTACTATCGCCGGCCCACTCAGCGGATCACAGCCATTGTGCGCTGTCCCTATAAATCGAAACAGCTGATGCGGTGCGATTTGGATATCTACGACGATGTAGGTAGGTTGTGCATGACGTTACGTGGTTTCGAAAGCCGTCGAATCAGTGGTGGCGTAAGCGCCGAGTCGACCGAGGATCTGATTTACAGTTATTCTTGGGTAAAACAACCGCTGACGGCCCTTCAGGCTGTCGAAGTCAAAAAAGTGAGTGACACGGTCTGCCAGGAAGTGCTATGCGACGACAGTACTCTTTCGCCAACGCGTCAATTGCCATTGTTAGTTGGCTCGAAGTGGATCCTCTTCATGGATGAAGGGGGTGTGGGTCGTGAACTTGCCGCGCGACTCGTCCGCCGAGGCGACCAAGTCGTTGAGATTTATCGCGACGATTCCCATGTGCCACAAGCCTTTGACAGTCATTTCCATCAGGCCTCAGTAGTTTCTCCCCATGGCGTTCAGGTCGCGCTGGCCGCCGCAGTGCAGGACTTGCAACAAAGTGTCGATGACATTGTTTACCTATGGGGACTCGACGCGCCCAGAGTCGAGTCACTGACTACGGAAAGCCTACAACTCAGTACCCAACTGACAACTCTGGTGCCACTCCGTTTGGTGCAGGCCTGGGAGCGACGGGAAGGGTCGAACTCGGCACACTTGAGCATTGTCACGGCGGGTGCGCAGTCGACCGACGGTCGGCCCGAGGCGACAGAGTTAGCTCAGGCGCCCCTGGTCGGCTTAGGACGCGTGATCGCTAGCGAAACAGCCCGGTTGCGAACAAAGCTCATTGACATCCCTTCTCCAACCGCAGCCGCAGATATCGATTGCCTAGTGGAAGAACTGCTCACCACGGATGATGAGGACGAAGTTCTATGGCGCGAAGGTCAACGTTGGGTGCATCGCTTTGGTCCTCAAACCGGCAAACCAGCCTCGGTCGAAGCAGCGACTTCCTTGCCTTGCCAGCTGCGTATTGGCAAGTCATCGGCGATCGAGGAATTGCATTACCAGACCAAAACCGCCCGCAAACTAGAGGAGGGAGAAATTGAGATCGAGGTACTCGCCACCGGTCTGAATTTTAGTGACGTAATGAAGGCGCTCGATCTGTACCCTGGGCTGGCCGATGGCCCAATCGATTTGGGAGCCGAGTGTTCAGGCCGAATCACCCGCGTTGGCCCCACGAGCCAATTGAAAAAAGTGTCTGCCACTCGCTGGCAGGTTGGGGATGAAGTAATCGCGATCGCGCCAGGTTCGTTTGCAACGCATGTCATCGTAAACGAAGCGTTGGTGGCGAACAAACCGCGGCGCTTGTCTCACCAACAGGCTGCTGCGCTACCCATCGCCTTCCTGACAGCCGACTATGCACTCAACGAGTGCGGACGTTTGCGCAACGGCGATACGATTTTGATCCATGCGGCCAGTGGTGGAGTAGGACTGGCGGCGATGCAGCTTGCGAAACTGGCGGGAGTGCGAATTTTGGCTACCGCCGGTAACGATGAAAAGCGTCGCGCGGCCCGTGAGGCTGGAGCCGCTGTGGTGATGGATTCACGTTCGCTGGCATTTGCCCAACAAACACTCGACGCGACCGATGGCCAAGGAGTCGATGCCGTGCTCAATTCGCTCCCAGGTGAAGCGATCTCAGCCGGTTTGTCAGCACTTAAGCCAGGTGGCCGCTTTTTGGAAATCGGCAAACGAGACATCTACGACGATGCTGCTTTGGGAATGTATCCCTTCCGGAATAATCTAGCACTGTTTGCGATCGATCTGGATCAACTCTTCAAACAACAACCGCGTCGCATGGGCCACATGCTCGAGCGATTGGTGGAGCGTTTTGAACGCGGTGAATTGCAGCCGTTGCCGATCAAAGTCTTCGCTGCCGACGAAACGAGATCCGCGTTTCGCTACATGCAGCAAGGCAAGCATATTGGCAAGGTGGTTGTGGACTACCAACAGCGGCCAAGCGATATCCAAGTCGGCGCGACGGGGAGACTGCACTTTGATGGTACCGGCACATTCTGGCTGGCCGGTGGATTGGGTGGATTTGGCTTGGAGGTCGCGCGGTGGCTGGCCCAGCGTGGGGTCAAGTCTTTGGTACTCAGTGGGCGCAGTGCAGCGCCGCGGCCCGCGGCCCAAAAACCCGCCGCCCAACAGCTAATCGACGAATTAGAACAGTCGGGCGTGCGTATCACCATACTCCCTTGTGACATTACACTAGCCAGCGATGTACGGTATGTGCTTGAGACCATCGCAAAGGAATTACCACCACTGCGCGGCGTCTTTCACTCGGCGATGGTGTTGGAAGACAAGCTGTTAGTAGACCTAGATCCGCAGACGCTCGAGCGCGTATTGCGTCCCAAGGTACTCGGCGGCTGGAATCTGCACCGTGAGACACTAGGAATGGATTTGGACTGTTTCGTGCTGTTCTCGTCGCTGTCGAGCATCTTTGGCCATGCGGGACAAGCCAACTACTCGGCAGCCAACGCCGCGCTCGATAGCCTGGCCTACTACCGCCGATCGCAGGGCTTGCCTGCCACAGTTATCAACTGGGGACACTTAGGAGAGGTTGGCTATTTGGCCCAACGCGAGCAATTAGGCCAGCGGCTTAAGCGACAAGGTGTGTTGAGTTTCACGGTCAAGCAGGCCACCGATTGTTTGGAATATGCGCTGCAGAATAAATCGCTGCAGTTGAGTGTGTTGCGAATCGACTGGCGGCTGTGGCGAGGTTTGGGGATCACCCATCGTGTTTCACCGCGGTTCGCACATCTGCTACAGAATACGGCGCAGTCCGATTGGCAGGGTGAGGGAGAGACGCCTTCGGCCAGTAGCCTGAGGGCACTCCCTGCGAAACGCTTGGGAGAAGTCGTCGCACGCATATTGCGAGACAAAGCCGGAAGTCTATTGGGCATTGCTCCCGAAAAAATCCCCGCCGATCGTGGGCTGCTCGAAATGGGACTCGACAGCCTCATGGCCGTCGAACTGCGGAATTGGATCGAGGGACAATTGGAAATCAATTTGCCCATTTCGTCATTGATGCGCAGCGAGAGCTTCGGGCAGTTGATCGACACCCTGATCGCAGCCATCGCGGTATCCGCCACTTCCCGAGTGGAACCAATCGCGGCGGGTAACGATTCAACTGTTACCGAAAAGCCAGCCATTACTGAAAAGCTCGCTGCAGAATTGTTAGAACAACTCCCTCAGCTAGGCGAGGCAGAGGTCGCGCAGTTGCTGAGTCAGATATTGCGCGAGGGTTAATGCCGGTCCGAAGTCAAACAGAGAAAGTGTCCGACACGCATGCCGCGACGTTATGAATTTCCTCGTAGCGGAATTCGCCAAGAATTTCGACTCTTCCCGCTGATCGCCACCATCTTCCTGGTTCCAATTTGGGAGTTAGCCGCGAATTCATGATCTGCTTCGCGTCCCCTGCGTCTGTGCAACCTCTGTTTTCGATCAGTACGAACTTCTACCGCTGATAGATGGGCAGGTAGTGATATTTGACTGATAAACTTAAGATGGCCAAGCTGGTAGCATAGGTTCGTCCTGCGCCCAGTTCTTCTCCCCCGGGTGCGGACCAGGAACCATCTGATTCTTGCCGTTGGAGTAGCAATTCTCGCACTAACTCTTGTGCTTTTTCGGCGTGTGAGCCGCCGCGTTGATACATCCCCTGCGCGTAATAGTAGGTTCCATAGAAGAAGAAGCGGTCTTTCCATTTGGGAGGATTTTCTAGCAACCAATCCGCGGCCCCGATCACCAGCGGTGACTCATAGTCTCCACACACTTGCAATGCCAACAATCCAGCGGCGGTCATGGCGAAACTCGGGTTGCCGTTGTCAGGCAAGTAGCTAAAGCCCGCCACCGCTTCCGTAGGCACACCGCGCGCATCGAGCCGTGAAGTATACGAGCGCTGCAAATAAGCGATTGCCTGATCAATGCTTTCAGCCGGAACTGGCAATCCATCGTTCTTGGCGGAGCGTAGTGCCATCAAATGCCAGACGCTAACCGACAGATCCGAATCAGTCGAATTGGGTGTGTAGCGCCAACCGCCACGATACTGCGGCGGTTTTTGGGCCTGCTGGGCGCTAAGGATTAGATCGATGCCGGCCTGACAACGGGCTTGAATCAGCCGGTCTTGCGACGCATCACTCCCCATGCCCAGCATCTCAGTCAGCATGAGAGTCGTGATGCCATGTCCATACATTCGCGAACCATCGCGATTGCCAAAGTAGCCTTCCTTGTCTTGGCGATCATCGCGCAATACGAAGTTCAGCCCGTTGCGGATGGCGTCCCCGTGGGAACCGGGCGAACTGGGGGTCACACCGGTACTAGCCAACGCCATGATGGCCAGCGACGTCAGAGTGGTGTCGTAATCCCGTTCGGTGATCGCCCCATCGGGGCGCTGTCGTGTGACGAGAAATTCGATACCGCGGGTTACGGCCATATCAACTTGGTCGCGCGGACTGGCACGGGAGCCAGCCACGGGGACTGTGGCTGTCGAGAGCACCGGTTCATTGGGGAGCTGAGGGAAAGCACTATTGCTCAACACGACGCACATCACGCCTGTCCGCACAAGCACTAGCGCTAACTTATACCTCAACCAACGCACCCTATCCCACATCCGAGGTCGTCCAGTTTTGATCAATGTTACGCCACGTTTTGCCCGTCGGATTTTTGTCTTGCAATAGCTTTGGCAAACGCGCTGGTCGTACTCCATCGTAACAAGTCAATTTGGCGAACCGAAAGAGACTGGTTGGAATTCCAACAGCGGTAAAGCCGGGGTGACCCGTGGCCGGAAATGGACCGCCATGATTCATTGCAGGGCTAACTGCCACGCCCGTGGGCATCTTGTCATTCAGCAATCGACCCACGCGACGCGCCAACAGCGGGGCCAGTTGGCCATAGGCGGTTTCATCGGCTCCTTGTTTGGCTGAGTAGATACAACCGGTAAGATTCCCTTCTAGGGCGCACAACGCACGGCCCAATTCATCGACATCACTGGCGACGACCACTAACGCCGCATTGCCAAAGGCTTCGGTCTGAAACACTTCCGGATCGGCAATAAATTGACTCGCAGAAACTTTAAGGAGCGTATTGGAGACACTGCATTTGCCCGTTACCGCTTGACCGCCACACAGCAGTTCAGCCCCGGCTGCGGTGATGGTTTCAATGGCGGCAGTCAACGATTTGCGAACCGCAGGGGAGAGAAGTGTTCCGGGTGCTGCCGCCGCGTATTTGGCGGTCACCTCACTAATAAATCGCTCGCCATCAGCACCTTTGACCAGCAAGATCAAGCCTGGATTGGTACAAAACTGACCCGTCCCCATCAGGCCGCTGGTCACGTACTCGCCCACGATCTCGTCGCCCCGCTCCGCTAGAGCGCCAGGCAGGATGACTACTGGATTGATGCTGGAGAGTTCTAAATAGATCGGATTGCCAACTGCATCTGCGGCTCGCTTGAGAACCAGTCCCGCATGTCGGCTACCGGTGTAACCCACCGCACCAACTCGAGAATCAGCCACCAAACGGGCACCATCTTCGTGCGAAGTGCGGTAGAGTAATTGCACGGTAGCCGGTGGCAATCCCGTTTGTTCGATAGCAGCCAGGGCCAGTTCGGCAAGTTTCTTAGTCGTGCCAGGGTGCGAGGTGTTGGCCTTGCCGATCACTGGATTGCCAGCAGCAATGGCCGCAGCAAAATCGCCTCCGGCTACGCTGTTGAAAGCAAACGGGAAGTTATTGGGACCGAAGACGCACACTGGTCCAATGGGTTCGTAGCACGAACGAATTCCCAGTTTTGTATCGATGACAGCTTGCGCCCAGGAACCGTTTCTCGCAGCCTCGGCCGCTTGGCGTAGCTGTCCCGTCGTACGAGGCAATTCGACATCTGCCAGTCGTGGTTTGACTGGCAGCCCGGTTTCGATATGTGCGATCTCCACTAAGGAATCGGCGTGGGCTTCCAACTGCGTCGCAAAGGCCTCAAGAAATGCGGCGATTTTTTCTGACGGGAGACTGCGGAGTATCTCGGCCGCTTCGGAAGCCGCGTCCAGCGCTCGCTCGCAATCCTCCCACGAACTGACAGGGTAGGCGGCTGGTAAGGATTCGCCCGTGGATGGATTGGCCACTTGGAAGGATTGTGAGGCCGAGGACGATTGCCACTGTCCGTTAATCAAAATGGCTTCGGTGGCGTTTGCGACGGTCGACATGGCCGAACTCCTGGAAATGGGTGGGTTTGCGTTAGAAATATCTCCAGATTCTAACTCAAACCTCTGTTTTTTCGAGGGCAGGGGGAATGGTGCTCGACGTTGCGCAGCAAGTCTAAATGGCCGCGTATTTTTACGGAAAATTGGTTTTCATGGCCACCTGCCTAGGATTTGTGACCTAGGTTTTGAATAGGTCAGTACTAGCTGTCCACTTTACCAAGTCGGATTCAGGCCTCGATGCTTGGCGACTTCATAGACCTGCAACTTGTATAGCCGTCAGCAACGTGAGGCGGCGGAGGTAACAAACATGCGACTGAAACAATTAGCATTCGTAGCGATTCTGGCGGTCTGCCCCATCGGTTCAGCCGCTGTGCTTGGGCAAACCGTTGCACCGGTTCAATCACCGGCACGTCCGTTGGGCTTGCCTGTCCACGGACCAGTCATGCAATACGCATCCGATGCGCGTAGCCAAGACTTCTATGTCAACTACATGCCTGCCTTCCTAGAAATCATCGAAGAACAGCTGGCAGAGTCAGTAGTATTCGAAGGGGTCTCGGGTTTCAAATTGGATGCTTCGCGATTGTTTTTGCGAAGCATGTCAGATAAACCCATCCGTATTTACTTTCTTGCCGAAGGTGCCGGATACCATAACACCGTTGGTTTTGCATGGACGCCGGCCGGTTCGCAGGGCCGCGGCGCTCCTACCGTACTGTTTCCCGATGCGTCGATTAAGAGCGGATCAACCCGGACTACCTGGGAGCCACTCAAACGCGGCGACTTCATCGAAATTGGAGCGGGTGACCGAGGATTTCAGCTCGACTTCTTCTTGATCTCCAACGCGGTCAACGGTGGGACTCAGTGGCTGTGGAACGACCCTACGGAAAACTCAGATTCGTTGCAACACGTAGTGGCATTTCTGCTACCAGGCACTCCCTACGTGTTACTCGGTTTCGAAGACATCATCGGTGGTGGTGACTTGGACTACAACGATGCATTGTTTGTCGTCGACATTGGTCAGACCAACGCAGATGACTTGGACGAAGACGACGAGAGTACGCTGCCTAACTAGAGCAGCGCGTGAGTGAACAACGTTCATCAGCACTCGCTGTATGGCACTCAGTAGATTTGATCCTAACTAAACTCGCCGCGAATGATTTCATGATCCGCTCGAAAAGAACAACTCGAAAAGAAAGACGAGGCGTGGCCACCGTCGAACTGGCGTTCGTACTCCCGGCTTTTATCGCGCTGGTCTTTGGCTCGATCGAAATCTGCCAACGACTGCATGTCAAGCAATCGACGTTAGTTGCTGCGTACGAGTCGTGTCGGGTTGCCACGCGTCCGATTGGCGATACCGCCAGCGTACAAGCTCGCTGTGAAGCCTTGCTCACTCAACAGAATGTTCAGTGGACGTCGATTCAGATCAGGAACATGACTCAAGGCAGGAATGATTTGGACGATATCGCCACGGGTGATGAGATTCGAATCCGGATCATCGTCCCTTGGTCACAGAATACGATTTCCAATTACGTGATTGGGGATAGTGGTGGTTCGTTCACGGTAAAGGCGTATATGCTGCGCGAATAGCCTGCGCGGTGACTTCGATTTGAATCGGCTATATATCCATGATTTCGCAACTAGAACTATTTCAACCAGTGGGTAGAACCATGAATCGTAACCATTCAAACCGAAAAGGCACCATCATGGTGCTGTCGGCCTTCATGCTGGCGATGCTCAGCGTTATCGCCGCCTTATGCATGAATACGGCCTATATTTCTCTGGCCAAAACTGAGATGCGGCTGGCCAGCGACGCGGCTGCAAAAGCTGCCTCGATCCACTACGGTATGACCGGAGACATGGAGGCATCCCGATTGCGAGCTCGTCAGATTTGCCAGAAACACGATGTGGCGGGAGCACCGCTGCAGATCCGCAATATTGACGTTCAGTTTGGCCGCGCCAACCCAACTCCTTCAGGCCGCTATGAATTTGTTGTGGGTGGCCAGCCGTCTAACTCGACGCAAGTCCACACTAGCTTCGTGCGGCGTGACGGTGAAGTGGCCGCGCTACCCGCCTTGGGTCAGTTTCTGGGTAGAGAAGAGTTCGTCTTAGAGGAGTATTCCATTGCGACTCGCGTGGACAACGATATCTGTCTAGTAGTCGATCGCTCGGGTTCGATGGCTTGGGATCTAACCGACGATGCTTACTCGTATCCCGGTGAATTGAATGGCCACTCGATTATTCAAAACTACTTTCTGCCGCCACATGCCACATTGAGCCGTTGGGCCGCACTCTCCACCGCTATTGATACGTTCCTGACGGTATTGGACCAGAATCCCTATCAGCCACGCGTTTCCCTAGTTTCCTACGCCAGCAATTTCGAGTTCGGACTATTCACTTCGACCGTATCCTCGATCGATCAATCGCTGACCATCGACTTCGATTCCATTCGCACGCACCTCGCTACGATCGCTAGTCGTCCGCTGATCGGTAACACAAACATTGCTGCTGGTTTGCGGGACGGGATCAATACGTTGGCTGCCGAAGGGACCAGCCGTCCCCATGCAACTCATAATATCGTGCTACTGACCGATGGTAAGATGACGCAAGGAGACGACCCCGTCGCGCTGGCCGCCGTGGCGTTAACACAAAATATCAAGGTGCATACGATCACGTTCAGCGATCAGGCCGATCAAGAGCTGATGCTACAAGTGGCGACAGCGGGGGGTGGTTCTCACTATCACGCTCCCGACGCTGCCGCTTTGATCACCATTTTTGCAACGCTAGCTGAAACACTTCCCGCGATGTTGATTCAGTAGTCACCAGCGGATACTTCTAAAAAACGATCTCCACAGTACAAATCTCCATTCGCCCCTGCGAGCATTGATCATGCCACAACCTCAACCACACGGTTCATTGAATCGCTCCAAGCACAACGGGGAAATCCGTCGCGGTGCTGTGACCGTCGAGTTCGCACTGTGCGCATCGATCTTTTTTATGTTCATCTTCGGCATGTTAGAAATCACCCGCTTCTTGTACGTCCAGCAATCGGTGCAAATGTCTGCCTACGAAGCTGCTCGAGCCGGAGTTATCCCTGGAGCGACAGTTGAGGATGTACAAGCCCGGGGGGACGAGCTCATGGCAGCCACCGGCGTCAACGTTTATACAATGAACATCACGCCGGCGGTGATCAATAGTCTGACTGAAAGTGTCAGCGTGACCATCGATTGCAATTTCGCGGACAACAGTTGGGTTCCCCCCTTCTTCGTCCCCGCTAGCCAAATTGCATCGACCATCTCGCTACAGCACGAAAACATGGCCTATCTGCGACCCGGCGACACCGACTTGGCCTCGATTATCGGTGACAATGATGGCGAGCCAATCGACCAGTGATCAAGTCGGATCGTAGCGGAAGTCGCCAAGTCTTTCGGCGGCTAGCACAAATAAACTCAACCATCGCTTTTCAGAGTCTTGGCGATATTCGCGACGAGACAAAAAGAATGTCGGAAACTGCCGGAGCTTCTCAGCTACACTTGACTCCCAGCCACGTCGACGATGATCTCGGTCAGGCTTCGCTCAGGTTGCCAATTTAGTAGTCTCCCCGCTTTTGAAATCGACGGCACGCGTCTTTGCATGTCCTCAAACCCGTCGCCGAAGACCTCTGTGTAGGGGATCAAACGTATCTTCGAACTGCTCTTTGTTTCGGACACGATTTTACGAGCCAACTCCAGAATCGTGATCTCTTCCGTGGCCCCCAAGTTAATCACTTGTCCGCGTGCTGCGCCGCACTCCATGGCTGCCACCAGTCCGCGAACTACATCGGCGACGTGACAAAAACAACGCGACTGACTCCCATCACCATGCACCTGTAGTGGCTCCCCGGCCAGTGCTTGTCGCACGAAATTGGGGACGACCATACCATATTGACCGGTCTGTCGGGGCCCAACGGTATTGAACAGCCGAACCACGATGACCGGCAAACGTGTGGCTTTCCAATACGCCATGGCCATGAATTCGTCCAAGGCCTTGGCGCAAGCATAGGCCCAACGATGCTTAGTGGTCGGACCTGACAGGCGATCTCCATCTTCGTCAAACGGAACCGCTGTCGATTTACCGTAGACTTCGGATGTGGAGGTGAGCAATACCGGCTTGCGATAGCGATTGGCATGCTTAAGTACAAACTGCGTACCGGTCACAATGGTGTCGATCGTCTCGACGGGTTTGTCCATGATCAGACGCACGCCAACGGCTGAAGCCAAATGATAAATTTGATCACTGCCGCGCACCGCCTCGTGGACTAAATCTTCGTCCGTAACCGAGCCGATGAGCGTGGTAAGCGATTGATTCCCTTCAAGGCCTGCTAGGTTCTGGATCTTGCCCGTCGACAGATCGTCCAGCACCGTTACCTGATGCCCCTGAGTCAGCAGAGTCTCAGCCAAATGCGAACCAATAAAGCCACAACCGCCAGTAATTAGAGTTCGCATGTTTCTTTCTTTGGATTGCGACGTGCTCGATGATAGGTAGAGCGGCCTGAGCTAAGTCGTTTAACGCCCAGCCAAAGTAGCCTTCGCGTAGCTTGGGTAGATGACTTTACGTTGGCCTTCGATACTAGGTTGATCAATGTCTAGGCGAAGATTTAGGCTACGTCGGCGCCGGCACGAGTTGTGCCCGGTGCCGCAGGGCTACTTTGCGAACTACTTAGACCGTCGCCTGCACAGCCTGCTACATATTGCTCCGGTCGGCAATTGCCTGGCTTTGGCGGTGGGGGGGCAAACAAACTCATCCGCCTCAGCAGGCTGCTCCGGCTCGGCGTTAAACATTGTATAGCCCTCTAAGCCCGCAACGCTTCGGCGACGGCTGCGGTCAAGCGATCAATATTCGCTGACGTAATCCCCGCCACATTGATGCGCCCGCTCCCCACCATGTAAATCCCTTTATTGGATCGCAACCAATCGACTTGCATCGGGGACAGTCCGCTGTACGAGAACATTCCCCGCTGGCTCAACAAGAACGAAAAATCGACAGGACTGCTGGTTCGCTTCATCGCTTCGACGAACTGATTCCGCACCGAATGAATACGCTCACGCATCTGCGCGAGTTCACCCAGCCACTGTTGCCGCAACTGGGGATCATCCAGGATCGTAGCCACAATGGCTCCACCATGACGTGGCGGATTGGAATAATTGCTTCGCACGGCGACCTTCACATTACTGGCCGCCTTGCTGGCTACGTCAGCCGTCGAGCAGACGGCCAGTAGAGCTCCCACGCGTTCGCTGTACAGTCCAAAATTCTTGGAATAGGAACTGCAAACTAGAAACTCCGCGTGGTGTTGAGAAATCTCCGCCAGCGCCACGCGATCCTCTTCCAACCCATCGCCAAAACCATGATAGGCAAAGTCGACCAGTGGCAGCATGCCGCGCTGTGCGGCCAACTCCGAAATCTCCGACCATTGCTCGCGATTGGGATCGATACCGGTTGGATTGTGACAGCAAGCATGCACCAATAACACATCCCCAGGTCGTCCCTCGCGCTCCAGTTGATCAAGCCAGGCGGCGAAATCGAGCGATTTGCGATCGGCGGACAAGTAGGGATAAGCTTTGGTTTCTAGGCCCGCGGATTCGAAAATCGAATTGTGATTGGGCCATGTTGGGGTGCTACACCAGACTCGGGCCCGCGCGTTTTGCTTGGCGAGAAAATCGGCTGCGACACGCAAGGCACCTGTGCCCCCAGGTGTCTGACAGGCGGCGACTCGCTCACCCGGAACCAAGTCACCCAGTGTTAACTCACTAGCCAATCGGCGAAACTCAACTAAGCCATCAATGCCTAGATAACCCTTACTGGCCTCGGTCTCCAGCAAACGACGCTCGGCTTGTTTCACACACTCAAGAATCGGAGTTTGGCCCGCTTCATTGCGATAGACCCCAATTGTCAAATTGATCTTGTCGGCCCGCGAATCTTGCTGAAACGCATCGGTCAGTCCCAGAATGGGATCGGGGGGGGCGGAAGCCAGTGTTTCAAACATGGTTGTGATTTATAGACACCAGGAAAAAAAGGAAGATCAGAGGTTTGTTCTAGCATCCTATGAAAAGTCGCCCCGGTCTAGTGGTCCTTTCCAAAGTCGCACGACTCTGAGTAGGCCCGTGGCAGAGCATTGAAACACGAATAGTCATGGCGACTTCCGCTACTCCTGCACAGCACACTGCTCTCCCAGAATCAATCGCTGCTGAGATAACCAGGCGGCGTAAGTCCCGTCGAGCAATTGCCGTCGGGCTTCCGCCATCAGTTGCTGATAGAAAGTCAAATTATGATGCGTTAGTAGGATCGGTCCGAGCATTTCCTTAGCCATAAACAAATGTCGGATGTACGCGCGGCTATGCCGGCAGGCTAAGCAGGGGCAGGTCGCGTCGATCGGGTTGGGGTCGTCGGCATGGCTGGCATTTCGCAACCGCAGTGGTCCTTGCCAAGTGAATGCTAGTGCATTGCGACCGTTGCGAGTTGGCATTACGCAATCGAACATGTCGATACCTCCCGCAATCCCTTCCAGCAGATCGATGGGTCGCCCGACGCCCATGAGATATCGCGGTTTGTTGGTGGGCAGATGCGGCGTGGTGCCGTGGATTACGCGGACCATCTCACTCGGCGGTTCCCCCACGCTCAGCCCCCCCACGGCGAAACCATCAAAGGGTAGCGCCGTCAAACCAGCCGCACTGGCAGCGCGCAATTCCAGATCAAGACCACCCTGGACGATCGCGAACTTCGCCTGCACATCACGCGTGGCTGCTTCCAGGCAGCGGGCAGCCCACCGCGTCGAACGTTGCATGGCCAACTCAACTAAACTGCGCTCACAAGGGAGACCAACCACGTGATCTAGTACCATGGCGATGTCGCTCCCCAGACGCTCTTGAATGCGAATCGATTCTTCGGGGGTCAAATCGAGCAGGCTGCCGTCGATATGCGAGCGGAACTTGGCGCTGTGCTCCGTAATCGTGGCTCGTTCAGCCAAAGAAAAGATCTGAAAGCCACCACTGTCGGTCAAGATCGGGCCATTCCAACCCATGAAGCCGTGTAAGCCACCCAGCTGCTCGATTCTTTCGCTCCCAGGCCGCAACGCCAGGTGATAGGTATTGCCCAGAATTAACCGTGCTCCGGTCGAACAGACTTGATCAACAGTCAACCCCTTGACCGTAGCCTGTGTTCCCACGGGCATAAAAACCGGGGTGTCCACGGTCCCATGTGGAGTCGTCAAGCGTCCCAGACGCGCAGCCGTTTTGGAATCGCAAGCAAGTAACTCAAAACCAAAACCGCTGGCCATCGATGCTCCAAAAGTCAGAGTCCACGCTTGAAGCTCGCCTCACGAAGCGAGAACCAACGCAGGCTCATATTGCACTGCCTAAACTCGACTCAGTGAGTCGAGCGACTTTTTTCGAGCACTTCGATTTAATCACCACGCAGCTTGAGGGACATCCCTTCCAGCTTGGCGCGAACTTCATTCAAGCTCGTCACGCCAAAATTCTTGGACTCCAGCAAATCATCGGCGGTCTTGCGCATTAGTTCCGAAATCGTATTGATCCCCAAACGCACCATACACTTGCGAGCGCGAACAGACAGATTCAAATCGGAGATGGGGCGATCGAGAATCGCCTGTTGATCGGGAGTCAAACCCGATGTATCGAGTGGCGGATCGGGCTCGCGTTGTTGGTCGGCGAACTGCCCCAAGCCCAAGCCCTTGGAAGATAACATTTCGCGTATTTCCAACAAGCTCGTTTCGCCGAAGTTCTTGCTGGCCAGCAACTGCTGCTCACTAGTCCGCACCAAGTCGCCCAAGGTTTGAACACCCATCTTCTGTAGACAGTTGCGGCTGCGAACGGACAGTTCGAAATCGTTTACTGAAATACTGAGCAATTGGCTAAGGCGTTCCGTTTGCCGCGCTGAGTCTTCGTCGTAGAAGACATTCCCTGAAGCCGAAGCATCTTTCATGTACAACCGTGCGCGAGGATGATCCGGGAAGACATCCAACACTCGCTTGTAACAAGCCTGCGCCTTGGAAAATTCGTTGCGATCTTCATAGACCACACCCAAATTGATGAGCGTGCCTACATGTGCAGGGAAACACGATGCGGCCCGTTCGTACATCTGCAGAGCTTGATCATCACTGCCGCGACGGTCACTTTCCAAGGCCAATCCGAACAGCGCGCCGGGATGACGATCGTCGTATTGCAAAGCCCTGTTGTACAATCTCGATACTTCCTCCGTATGCCCATCGCGCACCGCCACCGTAGCCCCACGCTGATAGTTATATTCGGCGGTCTGCTCGGCTGGGCCGAAGATGTTGTCCAGGATATCCATTGCCTCTTGCAGCTTACCTTGGTAGCGCAAGACCTCTGCCGAGGCGACCTGGCATTGATCGGCGTCATATCCGGCTGCCTTGGCAGATGCAAATTGTGCTAAGGCGTCATCATACTGGCCAAGCTGAAATTTGGTTTCCGCCAAATAAAACAAAGCCAGCGCGCCACCATCGGCGTGCGATAATGTCTCCAGCGATTCGCTGAATTTGCCCAGCAAATATTGACTCACACCCAACCGAACCGCTTGGGCCGGGCTCCGCTCGGGCATCTGGGACAACTCTCCCACGGCATCCCGTAGAATACCAAGCTGGCTGTAATCCTCGGAAATCGTATTGCAGATCTGCCGAATCTCACTAGGGCCGAATGAGTGGTTGGAAACCACCATATCGCGCATATCAAGTACTGCTGCGTCCGCCATCCTAGAATCACTCCTGAGTGTTCGTGGCTATTTCTTATCGTTGTGGCTATTAAAAGTGGCAAGTTCAGTGGGTAGAAGTGCAAGCTCCATTCGGCGAGCACTCAAGGCAACCAGGCATGTTTCAGCCAAAGTGCTTGTCCGTACCGTAGAGCCAGCGGCGGGAGTCGAACCCGCAACCCCCGCATTACGAATGCGGTGCTCTGCCAATTGAAGCTACGCTGGCAACCCATACCCCACTCACGGAGTACACCTAGCTACAGCCGATGAGCTAGGGTTCGCCACCGCGAGGCATTTATTGTGCCACGAAGAGGGCAAAGTTGGGAACCCGAAAATTTAAAGCTTTTTTCTCAGAATCGTCAATAGGTGCGACAAAACCCCTCCATTGGTGTGACTCGGGCAAGTTAAGCTCAAATTGCTCGCGGCCTTGTGAGCCATTGGGCGTGAGCCCTCGGTTGTAGAGGTGTTGCACAGCAACCCGAGGCTCACCCCA
The DNA here is from genome assembly GCA_041739785.1 of Pirellulaceae bacterium. Lineage (GTDB taxonomy): Bacteria > Planctomycetota > Planctomycetia > Pirellulales > Pirellulaceae > Aureliella. The sequence goes on along the minus strand of JBGSNE010000088.1, from coordinate 1,659 downwards.
TTAGCCGCTGGCCGAACGAAGAGCGGCCGAAATGCGTTTCAGGCCCCGCTGCTCAGCATGTTGTAGAGCAGTCATGCCCCTGGCATCCCTTGCATTGAAATCTGCTCCGGCTGCAAGCAACTGTTCGGTCACCTCGACGCAGTCATCCCGCTGGGTGGCGTTCATGATCAAAGGCGTTACTTGAAAGAAGTCGGAGTCAGGCTGCACGTTTCGGCTGTTTACATCAGCGCCCGCGGCAAGCAGCAAACGCACGCAATCGGGCGCATGCTCGCTCGCCCAGTGCAAAGGTTTGCCTCCGATCCAATTGATTTCGTCTGCCTCAACGTCCGCACCGGCATCGATCAACATGGCGACGATTTCCGCATGGTTGTTGTGAGCGGGCCAATGCAATGGGGTGTCACCAATCCAGCCGCGATAATGGACGCTCAGTCGATCACGATCCAAGTGCTGACGTACAACGTCGATCCAGCCTTGTCGTCCCGCCAAATTAATCGTTACCCCAAGCCGATTCGTCCCGTCCGCCAAATGCGGGATTTCGTGGAGGAAGTAGTCGACGATCTGTTGATGTTCATTCCAGGCCGCCTCAATGATTGGCGGATACTGATTCATAGGGTTCGGATAGACTTCGGCGCCGCGTTCGATCAACAAACGACACAATTCAAGATTTCCTCGAGCCGCCGCGGCCTGAAGCGCCGAGCGACGGTCATCTCCGTTTGTGCCGTTGCAATGGACCAGCCCCGGATGCTCATCCAGCAATGCGGTGATACCCGCTACGTCGTCATCTTCGATCAGCTGAAAAATCGCGAGAGTGATATCCATCGTTTCGTTAACCCCTGGTGTTTAGCAGCTCTTAGCTTGCGCCAAAAATTATCACAGCTTCTACGGTTCAACTTTTGGAAAACAGGGAAGCCAGGAACGGTTCACCCTAGCTCGTCGGTTTACGTGGATGTTCATCCTGTACGCAATATCTTTTCCATCTTTCGCCCTTTCGCCAATTCATCCACTAACTTGACCAAGTATCTGACCTGTTGCGTTAATGGATTCTCAATCTCCTCAACCCGATAGCCGCAGATGACACCGGTGATCAGGTGTGCATTTCGATTCAACTTGGCATGCTGAAAGAATTGTTCAAAAGTCACTTGGTCTTTAATTTGCTTCTGCAGCGACTTTTCTTTGAAGCCCGTTAGCCAGCTGATTACTTGATGCAACTCTTCTTTGGTCCGGCCTTTCTTTTCGACCTTTGCAAGATAGTGTGGGTAGACGGAAGCAAACGTCATGTTCGCCATGCGTTCATCGTGGTCGTAGGTACGGTTCATGTTGTGTTTTGTCTCCGTTGAGCTCATTGAGTCAACTGGATTAACAGGAGGAAACCGAGGGAACAGAGTCAATCAATGCGGCTCATTGCCAACACTCCGTTCTCTCAGTTGGCTCCTGTAAGGCAGCGGGACAAAATAAACGTACCAACGAACCCACAAAATTGCAAAGAGTAGGCAGATTGTAGTGGATGGCCGAGCGAGGCAAGCGGCTTGAAGCAAATTGGGTTTAGCCAGCCACTGCGATCTGCCTACGCGACGCAATTTTTGACCGAAGTAGTGCGGTTGGAAGTACCAAGGCGCGAGTTATCAGGCAGTCGTGTTGGGAGGAGGGCGTGGTTGGCCT
>JBGSNE010000082.1:0-14779 GCA_041739785.1 Pirellulaceae bacterium | reverse complement strand
TTTTTACCCTCCCGCGCGCCCAAGCTCGCTATCAAGAGTGCATGTTTTCGCGGGAGGGTCGCTAGGTGAGTTCTACGAACCTAGCGGGGAGGGCAAACAACTGTTTTCCCTCCCCGGAAAGCTCGCATCACTCGCTTGCCGACCCTCCCGCGAACTCGTCGATTTCCTCGTTTTCTCCAATGCGCGGGAGGGTGAAATCAACCTTAGTACCGGCGTTCAGCGAGAAGTGTCGTTTAAATTCAAGTTTAAATTCAAATTCAAATTCAAATTCAAGTTCAAGTTTAAATCACAACCTCATGGGCCGTCGGGAAAACATCCCTACTTGCCCTTCACCTCGAAATCAAACTTGTTTTCCTTCCCACTCTCGACAGTGGCGGTTAGGCCGGAACCCATGTGATTCTCGTATCGAGGACCGATGAAATTCTTGGACGCTTGCTTTTTCCTGGAGTCAACTTTGGAGTAAATCGCATCGAGCGACTTCTCGTCATTAGGATCGACTTCTGCAGGCAAATCGTCCTCTGCATTGACGTGTTTGCTGACCGAGATTTTATAGGATCCTGCTAGAGCTCCATCTCCATTGATCTCCGTGGTTAGTTTGTAATTTCCGCTTGCATCCGTCCTACCGGAGGCTGCTCGACCGCCCGCAGAATCGGGATGGAAAGTCACCATCACACCTTCCATCGGCTCACCGTCCACAAGCACAGTCCCCTCGACGGGAATGGCCCCGATGCCGGGATCGCCGCAGCCAGCAACCAGCATGCACAGACTCAGCGCATAACCTGTAAACAACACATTTCGTGGAGTGAACTCTGCAATTCGTAGCATAGCATTTTTCCCATAAAAAGACGTGAAACTCAGCCCTCCGTTCTGAAGGGGCTAACGACAATCGACGACAAGCCGTTGCAAAAAAACTATTGGCTCAGAGCAATTGGATTCGGTGAATCGTTTTGCCACCAGACAATTCGCTCCACTCGGTCATAGGGAGCGGAAACATGCATTCCTCCCGTTACCAAATCCAATCGCCCATCACCGTCCAAGTCGCCGATGTCAAGCGCTTGAATGTGGGTAGGTGCATTGGCGAGTGGGTGACTTGTGAAGCTCATGTTACCAGTATTTTTTAGAAGTATCAAGCTTTGCGACTCAGGAGATTCCCAGTCATTGAACGTACTGGTAACAAAAACATCGACATCGCTGTCCTCGTCAAAATCGACGGCTTGCGCGTTTACCGCGCCGCCTAAATCGAGCAAGCGATGAATTTTAAATTTATCGCGGCCCAAGTTTTCTAGCCACTGAAAACCATGCCATGGCCAGGGACGGGGCGGCGAGTAATCAAAAGCATCACCATTGCAATGCAGGATATCCAAGTCGCCATCAACATCCAAGTCAAACAGCGAAATACCCGCGGATCCGAAGTCGGGATTGTCAGCAGTGAAGAGTTTGCTCTCACGAAATGCCCCAGAGCCGTCACCATAAAATGCGAAGACAGATTCGATCTCTTGACTTACCAACGCCGCGATATCGGCGTGCCCATCCTGGTCAAGGTCGGCAACCACTCCATGGATGCCACCTGCCAAGTCTTGAAGTTGGTGGCTGACGAATTGCCATTGGCCGCGATTCTCCAACCATTGAATTCCGCCGTCGTAGTAGCCAAATTGAGTCACGACAAGATCTAAGTCGCCATCTTCGTCCAAATCTCCTGGCCGTACATCCGCAACTCTGGCCACTTGGTCGAGCACAACCCGTCGCTCGAATTGCGCGTGGCCGTCGTTCTCGAGGATGACCAGCGAGCCCACGGGTTCGTTGGTTGGAAAGAGTTGTCCCAACACGGCAATTATCAGATCGGTGTCACCGTCGCCATCCAGGTCCGCAAGGGCTAGTCGAGCGGGTGCGACGATCTGCTCGGCAAGCACTTGCTCCTCGAATTTCCCACGTTCGACTTGCCGGATCCAGCAGATGGCATTTTTGGTGCAATCGCAAACCAGCACATCCAGCAGTCCATCATTATCCAGATCGTGGATCTTAACAAATGAAATTTTCGGCGGAGCTGTAAAGGCTTCGCCGATCGGACGTGCAATGAAAAGGTCCAGTCGCTCGGCGGGAATACTTGCAGCCGCCATTTGTTTTAAACCCGTATCAGGTTTTCCCACCCCACAGCCCAGACAGCCAACAAACCCAAATGCTAAGACGCCTAGCTGTTGTATACCACACGCCAATCGCAAAACTGAGCTCCGGGAACGTGAGCGGGAAAGCACTGGAATATCCAAATTCAAACTCGATAATACGGTTGGCCAATTAACCAATGATTTTGGGGCGCTGGCGTAACAACCAGCAGCAATACTAGCTCGACGCGCCAGCGAGTGGGTCGCCGTTTGTTTGTCGGGCTCGTGCGGAATCGTAACAAACCAAGGAGCCCATGGTTATCGTCTCCAGCTGGTATTGTAGCCGAACCTGGCGCTGAACAGTCAGCATACCGAAGATCATCAGGTAAGGTTGGCTAGCGGTTTGCGTGGGGAGTTACGATGGAGCCAGCTGACTAGGTAACATCGCTGGACGGGAACGCATCCAGCATTACTAACGCACAGCCACTTCTAAAACCGTGATCGGTTACATTTTCTCCGAGTGTTGCGTTCTACTCAGCTTAAATGCCAATACTGGTCACCCTGCATTGATATAATCCCTGAGGCTATTGACTATTAAGAAATTTCCCGGCGTCTCCCGCACCCTAGTGAAAAATAGAAAATGATTGGCGGACTGCGCTCGAAACCAATACGACAATTTTTCGGACTGCTATCGCTGGTCGTGATCGTCTTCCTGCTGGCCAGAGCGGGTGGATGGTTTGTCGCACGACGATCTACTGTGGTTGTACAACACCAAGTGAAGCTGCTGGTCGACGAGCTCGACGGTCATTATTACTACGACTATCAATTGTTGCAGGCCGATTCGCCGGAAGAGAATTTGGCGGATAAAGACAGCCCATCCATTCGCAAACACCCACTCGCTGCTTTCTTTGGTGACGATTGGTTTCATGATGTCTTCTATATCACGTTCGCACAATTCGACGGTGTCCCCAAGGATCGACAAGTTGCCATTCGCAGCGAAATCGGAGACGCGCAGATCGCCCCTTTGTTGCAATTGCCACAACTCACATGGCTAGCACTCAGCGGAACAGCGGTCACGGACCAAGCTATGGAACAACTTGCAACACTGCCAAATTTGCAACGACTGTGGCTCGGCCGCACGCAGTTAACCGACCGTAGCCTGCAGAGCTTGGCCGATTGCAAGTCTCTAACGCACCTAGCAATCGAAGGAACGGCTACGACGGACGCAGGGTTGGCACATGTCTCCACCTTGCCTCAACTGAAATTCCTGAGCCTGGGAAGTCCCTATATTTCGGCGGATGGACTATGTCGGCTGGCTCAAACCACTACGCTGGAGGAGCTGCACGTCGACCGTTTGCCCGTTGATGAGCGTGCGTTGCGAGCTTTTGAAGATCTCTCTCGATTGCAAGTCTTGTCGCTGCGTATGACACCTGTCACTGACGCCGGCATGGCGCGACTCGGCCAGCTCACACAGCTGGAGCAACTCACCTTGGATGGCACGCTGATTACCGATGCGGCACTGACTGCGGCGCCAGCCTGGAAGCACTTGGAGAAACTATCCCTGGCCTACACGTCGGTCACCGACATAGGTTTGCAAAAACTGGCGGACTGCAGCCAATTGAACTCACTAGATCTCACTCAGTGCAAATGTTCGCTGCGCGGTATTAGAGAGCTGTTTGTCCAGCGGCAATCGCGCGGCTGGGAAGATGCTTTGGGCGTGGTATTCGAAACGCAATTGAATCCACAGGGCGCAATGACGTCGCTCAATTTGAGCCCACTGCGAGTTACCGATGCAGACATGCAAGAGTTGCTACCGCTGACCGAATTGCAGTGGCTAATGATGCCCAACAACAACCTGACTGATGTAGGTATTGATATATTGTTGACTGCACCCTGGAAGCAACTCACGCTACTCCGATTGGACAATGCAAACCTGAGTGACAATAGTTTGCAAAAGTTGGGACAACTGCCTGCATTGCGAACTCTGCATATTGCCAACACCAAGGTTTCGCAAGCGGCCATCGATAGGCTGACGACCAACAAGGTCGGTCTGCGCGTGTATACTGACATGTTTCAACCGTCGCAGAATTAAGTGTCCACTACCTTTTTTGGCTCTTATTATTTAGGAAAGTTGTTCCCCATGAAAGAAGCATCCCAAGCTACGTCGAACATCCGCCTACCTGGCTGGTATCTACCGGTCATGATTGGAGTCGCGATCGGCGCCGCCATTCTGAGTGAGGTCTGTACCAATGCCAATAAGGAGCGCTTCTTTACTCCAGAGGGCCTCCCACCCTTTCCACCAGAGTTGCTTCGGGAAATCATGTGGAATAATATCTACAATCACTCGATTTGCTACGGTTTTCTCGGCGCAGTAACGTGCGGTCTGTTAACGATGATTACCGCCGGATTGGCAGGCCCCGGCCGCGCCATGCTGGGCTTTGTGTTGGGCTCTGCTGCCGGATTGATTGTGGGCGCATTAGCGGGTGTCGCGGGCTACTTCCTTACCAAAACACTACAGCCCATGAATATCGAGAGTATTCTGATGGCAATGGTAATCTTCGCTCCGCTCTGGGGTCTACTTGGCGTGATCACCAGCCTCACGTCGATATGGCTGATCGGACGCACGGACTTGACCGGTAAAGCGCTTCAAATGAGCTTGGTCGCAACGCTAAGCACTCTACTGATCTATCCGCTGATCGCAACGATTGCGTTTCCCTCAGATTGGCCGGGCAGGATTATTCCTGAGTTTCCACGAACGCGATTGGTCTGTTATGGCATTGGCGCCATCAGTATGGCTTGCGCCCTATTCTTTACACTTAAGGGACCGAAAGCCACTGTCGAGCAGGTTAAGCCCGAAGCGACCGTCGCGTAGTTTCTCGACGATAGCCCTAGCGCGTTGATGAGTTACGCGTCGGACGGGGTAGGGCAGTTTGCGACAGCACGCTCTGCGCGGTGTGCTAGCGATTCAACTGCTTCATAAATCGCTGCGTCGCTTCAGGCAAGACACGAACATTGTGATCTCGCAACAAGGGCATATGAATTGTCTCGGTGGTTTCCATCTGAATATGATCGTCGTATCCCATACCCATATGACAATCGATGCAATTTTTGACTGCCGGTGCGCCCAAGCCTGTTGCGGTATGGCAGTCTGCGGGCGGATGACAGCGAATACAGCGTTGCGAAAACAGAGCTAGGTCGCCCCTTTCGTTGCGATGCGGATCGTGGCAATCACCACAAGTCATTTGGCTTCCCGCAAAGCACTTACTCATCGTCAGCCGCTGTAATTGATTTGAGCTATGTACGTTTCCCTGTTGGCTACCTTCACTTTCAGCCACCTTCCAAAAATCTTGGACCCTGTCACCGGGGCGAAAGGAAAAAGGCTGCTGCAGAGGCTCAGCAGAACCCAGATGGCATTGAGCGCATACATCGTTCATAGCCTGCTGAGAAAGATGGGACGGGTTCGTAATAAACCGCGACTTACGGTCTCCTGGATATTTACGATGGTGCTCTACGTGCTCCCTTCCCGGTCCATGGCAACGCTCACAGGTAACTCCAAAAATCACCTGGGAGCGTTGAAAACGGTTGCGAGAATCAGGGATTGGCTCCATGTAGGTCATGTGGCATTCGGCGCACTTGGGAATCGTTTCGCGCGCGTACCACGCCGTACCGTCATGATAGCCAGGACTATTGATCCAATGCTTGAGTTGAGTGTAGTACGACACATGCATCTGGAACAACCGATCTCCATCCCAGAACAAATAGGTCTGAGCCAAGTTTCCCGAGCCGGTCACAATATCGAACCGCACGCGGCGCGTCAGCGACCGCAAATGGACATTTTGGTAGAACGCACCATTGTCGGCTTCGGTCATCGTAAACGATAAATCTGGATGATTGGTTTCGAGCCGGTTCTCGCCTGCGGCGAATGAGCCTAGAATCGACTTCGATGAAGCCGCTTGAGAGGCTCGATAATGTGACGTGGAAATAAAAGTGGCGTAATTTTCCTTGTGGCAGGGCATGCAAGATTCCGCACCTAGAAAGTCTGTCGTCAGTTGGCTTGGCTCTGTGAACATCGCGTCCTGCGTTTGCGGAAGCTCTATCCAACAGGGCGAGTTGGGATGAACGATTAAGCTCGAATCGCCGGCGGGGTCAGCGATGATCTTAAAGCCTTGTTCAAGCTCTTGGGCACTGAGACTAGCGATGAGAGACTTGGCCGCAGAAGAATGCTCGTGGCCAGCCGTTTCTTCCGCTGGGGAGGCGTGCTCCGTGAGCGCGGAAGTCTCCCAGGACGCGTGGGTAGTGTCCGGATCGGTCGCACTCAAAAAGCTACTAACAAAAAAACATAGGCCCATGCAACTGGCACTCAGCGCTACGAGATAGATTGTCGTTCGTTCTCTCATCAGCGCTTGACTCAAGTAATTGTCTGGGAAAAGGTGTCGGACACCAAAAGCCGGAACGGCCCTGCGGGTGCTTCGCACTTTTGGTGCCCGACACCTTTTCCCGGCCCGCGTTGTACCCTAGTGTTTCGGTTTGACAAAGCATTTGGCTTTGTCTCAAAAGGTGTCTGACACTCTCCGGGCAAGATTAATTTAAGCAACTTGGCTTGCCCTCCAAAGTGTCAGACACCTTTTGAGACAAAGCCTAGTCTACCCTGAATCGCTCGACAGGGAGTGCACCGCCTGAAGGTGATTGGCTACAATTGAGATTTGATTCGCTTAATTGGAAATCAAACTACGGACGCGACATGCAACTGAAAAACTCTGGCAGATCTTGGAAAATATTAAGTCGCTGCACTATCCTTGCGAGCTTGATTTTCATCTTACAGCTCGGATTCGGCACCGCGGCCAGCTCTCAGGAACCTGCTCAAGAAACCGCACCTCGGCAGGGGCTACCACTCTATCCACTCGACCTGTGTGTCAATGATCAGGGGCTGGCCTATGTCGTAGACCGGAATTTACCTGGCGTCTGGCAGTGGAAAGAAAAACAGCTGTCGGTTTTCTTCGCAGCGTCTACCAAGTTCCGCACGCCGCTCAATGCCCCGCGTTGCTTGGCCTTTGACCAGCAAGGTCGATTGTTGGTGGGAGATACGTCGACACGCGACATCTACCGCTTCAACACAGACGGTCAGCCAGAGCCAATCACGGGGGGCAAAATTGGAATCCCCATGGACCTGGGTGTCAAATCGGATGGCACAATTTATGTGGCCGACCTTGAATTGCGCATGCTATTGCGAATTCCCGCCGGTACGTCGGATGTCGAGCAAGTCGCAGCGGTCAATCCGCGCGGGCTGTTCGTCGATTCGAAGGATCAAGTTTGGGTGATTTCACAGGACGATCAGCAACTTCAGATCGTTGCCGATGACGGCCAAGTCGAAGTCATCGTTGATCACCGAGTGTTCGATTTTCCTCATCAGGTGGTCGTCAATTCAGCGGGCGAGGCTTTTGTTTCCGACGGATATAAACAGGCAATCTGGAAAGTTGTGCGTGGTAGCCCGCCACAAATGATCGTGTCAGGTGCTCCGTTGCAAAACCCCGTTGGATTGGCCTTACTCGACGACCGACCAGTTGTCGTCGACCCGCGTGCGCGAATGGCATTTCGTGTGAATGAAAACAACGAGCTTGAACCCTGGTTCGAGATTCGCAAATAGCTGGCACATGGGGGAGGTTGTCGGGAGATATTGCTCCTGGGGTTTGCAACCTGTGAGTTTATGAGCGCTTTCCAAAACTTGCACTTCAACTTAAACCTAAACTTCAACTTTCGCCGCGATAGTTCGAGTTTAGGTTTATGTTTAAGTTATCCAGTGGTATTCGCTGCGCTCGACCACCGGCTAATAGCTTTAACGCCTTCGGCGTAGTTAGACTTTTGTATAACTCACAGGGTTTGCACCCCAGGCTATCAAATGCCACCGCTTTGCGGTTCAAATAGCGCGGGCCCACAACCTACGGCAGCTGGAGCAACAACAATGGTGGAACGCGACAATGAACTTTCTGTAACAAAGAATCGCGCCGGTCCATCTCAAGTCAGGCGTGAACCTAGTGCTTCATTTCTACTAAGAATAAAGGTTTAGCGAGCGTCGGGAAAAGGCGTCCGACACCAAAAGTGCGAAGCACCCGCAGGGCCGTTCCGGGTTTTGGTGTCGGACACCTTTTCCCGGACAACCCGTAAATTTAGCTGTAGCGGAGCACTAGCGTGTTCTAGTGGACTCCAGCTTGTTGTTTCTTCGACGACGGTCGGCGATGGCCAGGGACGTGGCGACGACGGCTATGCCCGGATAGCCCAGACCAGAAAAGCGCGCAGACGTCTGCTCAGGAAGCGGCTCGATGAGAGACGGGCGTTCCGCTGCGATCGCGGCTAAAATTGCATCGCGAATTGCGTTCGGTTGCGTCTCCGTTTCCGACTGTGCAATCAAGCCAAAACTACGGTGCAGACCGACCGTAGCGTCCAGCACAACGTCGACGATCGTAGGTGATACGTCGTGTAGAATTGCGGGGAGACCACTCTGGCATTGAATGTCGTCAATGAGCCCCGTCGGTTGTCCAAACCAATTTGAGATCGCCAAGTCAAACGCGGCTTGATCGAACCCAGTGTCGTCAACGTTCGCACTGTCTGCAACTTTGCGAAGTTCATACAACGAACTGATATCCAGCTCCCAAGCTTCTTCCGGAGGTGAACTTTCCGCATGTTCGAATTCATGCCACGCTCGTGGTCCAAGCTCGACGATACCTCCGGCGATTTGGTCATCTTGGCCCTGGGAGAAGGTGGCCGCGTGGGAGGGTTGTATCGATAGATCCGCTCTCGTCGACGCGTTCGATACGATGCCAACATCGGTCAATTCGCGGGCTGACACACCCAGTTGTACGACTGAGTTACTCGAACGCTCCGGTTGTGCAGATACGGCAGATTCACTTTTGTGAGTTTCGGAATCTGGTGACAACGATGCAAATGTCGTATCGACAGCTGTCGAATTTTGAGCTGTCACAGCGCCTAGGGTCGAAGTGCCACCGGCTGGACTACCAACTGCCACCGCTCTTCCCGGTCGAGTAGCGCTGTCGTTTGTCTCCAGACCAATGCTAATGCTGTTTCCCGAGCCGCCGTTTAACGGAAGCAAAAGGATGATTTGTTGATTGATTGGTTCAGGCTGATTGGGCATACTCCCCAGGGATTCCGGACGAGGTCGATTGATTAGATGCGAATCAAATCCTGACGAACCAGTTCCGCGCATCTCCCATCGTGGCGAAAAAATGGCCTGATCCTCCATCGTCGGCACTTCAATTCGCGATTGAGGTTGCTGACTTGCCTCAGCCTGTCGACTTGCCACCATCGCCGGCCGATCAGCGTGATCTCCGGCAGTGGAACGATGGGCAGGACCATTGTCATGCGACGCTGTTTGCCAGAAAATCCCACCCGCCAGCAAGCAGCGAGATTCGAGTTGTTCGAGCAGCAGTGCTCGAGAGCCGATTGGGTCACTCATGATTCAACCCTTCGTTTGTTCACGGTTGTTGTAACGAGATTATCGTAGTTCTCTTGATGTTTTTTTAGATACTCGCGATAGCGTTTTACTTCGGGAGCTAATTCGACAGCCGCAGTCTGATGTTCGATGGCTTCGTAATATGCGTCGGCAGCCTTCTGCTGGTCTCCGAGCTGTTGTCGCAGAAATCCCAGATTATTGAGCACACCTCCCAGCATACTTTGCGTTTCGGCGTCGCTGGCGAACAAAGCCGCTAAAGGGCGACCTTGTGCAAGTGCCTCATCGAATGCGGCACAGGCCTCTGTAAGTTCTCCAGACTTGGAGAATGACAAGCCCAGATGATTGAAACACAGGACCAGGTCGCGTCGATAGGTGGGTTGATCAGGCCAACGAGCGAGCAGTTGCTTACCGATCTCGATAGCGCGATGGAAGGTTTCGATAGCGGCAGTGTTTTGACCAGCGGCCGATTGAGCTGCACCGAGCGTGTTTAGAGTAACAATTGTTTGGGTGGCCAGCTTGGCATTGCCACGATCGGACTCAAGTGCATCCAGTTGCCAGGCCAGTGCTTGCAAGGCGGTTTCAACGGCCCGCTGCGGCGATGTGTTTGTAATGAGCCCACTGAGATTGGTTCGCACTGCGGCGAGCTGCCGTTGTTGCATGGCTATGTCGGGTTGGCGGCCTTCTTCCGTCAATAAGACAATTGCTTGTTGATAGGTTTGCTCCGCCTCGTTCAATGCATCGGTCTGGGTGAGCAGCAAGCCGAGATTATTGAGCGTGGTTGCTAAGCCAAGATTTGCCGCTTGTTTTTCATCCCCCTCCACACATCGCTGGACGACACTCTCTTGGGTCACGATAGCGCGAGTGAAGATGCGGGCCGCGTCTTCGAGTTTCCCGATCCGTACGTAGGCTTGCGCCAGATTGTTTTGACTGGTCGCCCAGTGCAACGAGACGGCATCGCCTGCCATTGGCTGGTTGACCAGTTCCGCATAGATCGCTTCGCTGCGTGTCAGTGATTCAATGGCTTTTTCGCTGTCCCCCAGTTCGGATTGTAGCGAACCCATTTTGCCTAAGGCGATGGCCAGATCTTCGCGCAGCCCAGGATCATTGTTGAAGGCGACGGCGAACCGCTCATAATAACCCAGGGCTTCGCTGAGCAATTGACGACGAATGGGGTCGGCCGCAGGAATGCCGTTTAACAACTCAGCCTTCTGCACCAATTGATCGACCGCATCACGAGCGAGTGTTTCCCCGAGAATTGCTTGGGAGGCATTGGCTTCGGAAACTTGTTTTGCAATCGCCAGTTTGGCGCTGGCGACGGCCAGTCCCACAAAGCCGAGCACTACAATCGTCGCGCCGGTGAGTACCACGCTACGATGCTTGGAAGCGAAGCGACTGAGTCGATCGGCGAGCGTGGCCGGACGTGCGAGTGTGGCTTCACCGTTCAGGACGCGGGTCAGATCAGCCGCAAACTCTAAAGCGGTTTCATACCGTGCTTCACGATTCTTGGACATCGCTTTGGCAATTACCGTTTCCAAATCGCGAGGTAAGTCGGGGCGAAGCATGCGCAGGGGTGTGATTTCTTGCTTATCAATCTTCTGTAGAATGGTTGGCGCATCGTCGCCAGCGTGAGCTGGACGGAGCGTCAACATTTCAAAGAGAGTCGCCGCCAGCGAGTAGATGTCGGTTCTTCCGTCAACCAGTGCGGACTGCCCGCGGGCTTGTTCGGGACTCATGTAACGCATGGTGCCGATGACGTCTCCCGAACGTGTCAACGACATCTCGGTCTGGCAGCGAGCCAATCCAAAATCGGTGATCCAGATCTTCCCAGTTTTGTCAAACATGATATTCGATGGTTTGACGTCGCGATGCACAACACCCGCTTCATGGGCCGTGTGCAGCGCTTCTGCTATCTGCAAGACCCACGAAACCACCGTCTGCCATTTCTCGCGAACCTGCGTCTTTTCACGCAGTAGCGCCTCTCCGAGACGTGGACTCTGGCTGCCACTCAAGCCTCCTAAATCTGCGGGGACATGCGAATGATACTCTTGAGAATCACCTAGAGTCTGTCCTACGTGAGTGAGGTGGCGTTGACCTTCGATCCAAGCGTCCATCGATATGCCGTCGATGAATTGCATGGCAAAGTAGTTGATGCCGCGCTCGACCCCTACGCTGTAGACGGGAACGATGTGGTCATGTTGCAACAAACCTGCCGCTCGGGCTTCGTTGTGAAAACGCGCAATTTGATGGGAGTCGAGCATCGAAGCAAGCGGCAATAGCTTGATAGCGACTCTGCGATTCAATGACGTTTGGTGGGCCTCATAGACGACCCCCATACCTCTGCGGCCAATTTCACCCAGCAACTTAAAGTCGCCAAGTTGTTGATGGGCTCCCTCCGATATAAGTGGCTCTACTCCCTCGTCCAAAGTTCGCGGTAATTTGACCAGAAAATTCAATTTCTCAAGATACAGCGTCAAGACTTCGGCTAGATCAGGGTGTTGAGTTTTGAGTGCTTCAACATCGACCGGCTCGCTTTGCTCCATGTGACTCAGATATTGGTCTAGAACGCTGGCCAGGCGAGCTTGCTGCTCCTCGGTCAGAGCCATAAGCTCAGCCGGTTCGAGGCTTTCATCGATGTCGAGTTGTTCAATCATCTTTTACCTAAAGTATGAGTCCACGCTACTTTTCGGCTATAGGCTTAAAGGCCTGAAGCGCCCGCAGCCACAACATTCGAGTAGCGCCCGCAGAGCGTCCCATGCGCTCGCCGATTTCCTCAAACGACAGACCTTGCAGGATACGAAAAATGATCACGTCGCGGTACTGCGCAGGTAAACTGCTCAGCTGATTTGCCAGCTCGACGGCATCCTCACGCGCCTGCATGGCTGCGCTAGGCGAGTCGCCAGGGGAGGGTACTAGTTTCGCCAAGTTGCAGGCCGATTCTTCCAACTGCTGCGTGACCCGGTCGAGTGAGACTTCCCGTCGGATATCACGCTTGCCAGCTTTGACATGCCGCGCGACGGCACGGTGCAACGTATTGATCAGAATCTGACGCAGCCAACACAGCAATTCGCCTTGGCTTCGCCCTCGAAAATCGCCAAAATCCCGGTGAGCAGCCAACATGGCCTCTTGCACTAGGTCACTCGGGCTAACACGGCGTTGAATCCTGCGATCCAACCCGGTGGCTGCCAGAATATTTAAATAATTGAGATACCACTCCAGGAGCTTCCCCAGGGCCTGAGCGTCCCCATCCCTAGCAGCTTGGAGTAAGTTTTGGAATTCCGCCTCTCTACCATGCTGACTGGCATGACTGGCGGAACTCGTTGATTTGGCTGCAATCACTGGTTTTTCCATGAAATCCACGGGAACTTCGAAGAAACTCCTTCTATTAACAATAGTTGCTTATGGAATTGAAAACCGCCTCGCAAAATTTTTAATTTAGCATCAGCCTAGACAATTTGGCCGTGATGTAGGTTTCATTCATCGCCAGGCTGGGCCATCGCAAGTCTGGGCCAGTTCAGCACGTTATCGTCGCGCAACTCTCCTGCCTAATCGTCGCACGACTCTCCGAGTCGTGATGCTTCAATCGTTTCGTTCGCCGAAAGTCTTGGCGACTTCCGCTACGGTTCGGGAAAAGGTATCGGATACCAAAAGTGCGAAGCACCCGCAGGGCCGTTCCGGCTTTTGGTGTCCGACACCTTTTTCCAGACATACGAATTACTACCTACGCCGTATTCTACCCCCGAATTGCGCAAAAGCCGCGTCCACGCGCTCGCGGTGATGCCCATGGCCCAAACCGTTCCGAATACCCCGTTCAGGCTGATTGGTCTGCTGCTCGACAATCCAACTGTCGAACTCCGCCAGCGAAACAGCCGAATCGGCATCGGTGTCAGCTAATGACAACTTAGTCCAGAGATGTGCGTTCAATTCCGTTTCAACCAGCAATCCGTCCGAGTCAAGATCTTTCTCAGCAAAGAATGCCGCGCGGGCCGCCTCCTTTTCAGCTTCCAACTCAGCCAGCGTAATCAAACCGTCTGAGTCAGCGTCGATGCCTTGTTCTGTGAATTTTTCCCAAAGCCGTGCCGGTACTTCATCCTCAATGAGGTTGCCGTCTCCGTCGGTATCGAAACGCGTGACTAGTTGCTCCGCCGTTGGGCCAAGCAAACTTCGCAAGCCCGAATTGTTACGCCTACGATCGCCAAGTTCTTGTTGGCAATTACTATCATCGTCGCCAGCCGCATCGTCCGTAGGCAAGCCACCGTTGTCGACGGGAGTGTCACTGTCTTCAATGGTGATTGTATCGTCGTCAGATTCCGACTCTTCCGTCTCTTCCGGAAATTCATCGACAACATCAACGTCCGTTGACTCAGACTCTGGTGTCGTCGACACAACGCTAACCGCGGACGCATACAGACTCTGGATGGCAGCAATATCGATTTCTGCCAAGCTAACAAAGGCTTGGTTGGGCGACACGAAGGGCGCCAGCACCGATGCGGCAGACGCATTGAGATGATCGAGTCCCAATGAGTGACCGATTTCATGCACGGCAACCCAAACCAAATCAAAGGCCGCACTCCCCAATGAGTTCCCAACTTCCCAAGCTTCGGAAGAGTCGAATTGCACATCGCCGGCAATCCGAGCTGGATTCACGTCATCAGGGAAGTAGGCCTGCGCAAGAGTACCGCCTGCTCCATCGATGCGAGTAAAAGAAATATCGATCGAATCGCGTAGGCCGCGTTGATTGGTGGGGGTAAACGTAATGTCAGCTACGCTCGACCAAGCTGCCAATGCAGTCTCGATGGCTGCCTCCGTTTGCGCTGCAGTCAGCAAGCTGGGGGAATTTGCGATGTTATAAGTTAACTGCGTGCTTCCAAGTCCTGGCCCATCCCAACCTAAACTGGCCGCCAGTACGCGTCTGTCTTCTAGCGGTTGGCAAGTGAGCACGCGCTTGGCGCGCATGAGTTTTCCATAGTTACTTTTGGGTCGACGTTTCATAGCGACATTTCCAATAAAAACATGTTTGAGTTAGAACATGAGCCGTAACGGCTTGTTGAGTCAGATTTGGATTGCATGTTTGTCGTTTAACTGGCAGGCGTATGATTTGAAGCCCGCGATTTTTAGTGCCGAAGGCACGGAATTCGATAGCCTGGGATGCAAATCCCAGGTCTTCGAAGCATCCCCGTGTTTTTCCGGTTCGCCAGCGAGCGTCCGCGAAATCGGT
>JBGSNE010000081.1:0-76926 GCA_041739785.1 Pirellulaceae bacterium | reverse complement strand
CCGAGTTCTCGGAGCTTTCAGTTTCAGACGAGTTGGCAGGAGACGGAGATTTCATGTTTCCCCTGCGGCGGAAGTTACAGTTGGGGCGTCGGAGGACACAGCCGTGGGAGTGAGGACCCTTGCCATCGGTATGCCCAGGGCCACTGCAAGTCGACTGTTGCGTTAGCCGACGGTGGGACGTTGAGTTTCCATGCGATGTGAGCCACAGGGAAAGAGAAAGCTGTGATAAATCCCAGCACTCCAAGGAGCTAAGGCAGCTGCCAACTTTTGCGCAATCCCCATTCGATACTCATCAATAAGCAGAACAGCACCAAGTACAGCCAGGCATCCCAAGCCGCGTCGCCTAAACGGCGTTTTTCGACGGTAATGACCTTAGTAGCATCTTGTCGATCGCGAAGCCAATCAATCGCGACTCCGATCTCTTCAGGCAGGATCAGCTGTCCACCGGCGGCTTGATTTGCGGAAACGATATTGTTCATCATCCGCCAATCGGCGGCCGATTGAGCGAGTTCGCGCGATTCGTCGCGCACAATGAAAGCGGTTTCGGTTTGATACGTTTCGCCACTCGCACTCGTTGCGGACAGCGCCGCGCGGTAGAGGCCAGGTGTATCGAGCCCAGCGATGATCGACTTGCGAGAAGTATCGGAAACTTGCGTAGTGCTCAGAGCTTGTAACCGGTCTCCGTCACGCGACAATTCCAGCTTTAGGTCGCTGGGCATCGGTTCGTTTTCACTGCCACCAAACCACTCAATCATCAGAACGGGTTGTTCATCAAGCAACAACCGACGGCGATCAAGCTCCAATCGAAAGCCTTTGGTGAGGCTATCGCGGCGCACCAACCACAGCAACGCTTGCCGCCAAAACTGTTGATGCACTTTGGTTTGTCCAGCCAAATGCCAGCGCCAGGTGCTATCGCCGGCGAAAGCCAATACGCGACCACTTCCGACTTCGCCAGTTACCAACGCGGGCTCACGATTAGGCCCTTCTAGCAGCACTAGCACGCCCGGACTGCGGCTCAGCTCTCCAAAGCGGTTCATTCCCTGCAACGGTTTTAGCTGTCGCCAAATGCGAGTATTGTCTGGTTCCGGTGCCAGCGTTGTAATAGGATGTGGCAGGGTGGGACGCAGTTGCATATCGCCCATGAGTTGCAGATCGGGATCGACGGGCGCACCCCACACATAAGCTTTATTGCTGAGCTGCATGGGGATCAACGCGGCTAGCGGGCTGCGACCGTAACCACCTGCATCGTAGCTGCGATAGCCACCCATGAAGAGAATTCCTGCCCCGCGTTTGACGCGACTGACAATCTCTTGGCTGGCAGTGTTCGACAAAGCTATGGCGGCAATGTCATCGATAATGATCACATCAAACTGCTGAAGATCAACTTCCAAATCCAAAGGCCATTTGCGCCGCTCGCGCTCGGGCCACAAAAGGTATTCCGTAGCAAAGTCGCGCGATTCCTCCAACGACCGCCTCAAAAACTTTTGTTCCGGGAGAGGTTGTCCCGCCAAATACAAAATCCGAACGCCGCCTTCACGAACCGTGACAAAGCTCATCAGTTGATTGTTCGCCTTGTTTTGTTCGCGCGCGTTGACGGTGGCGGTGGCTTCCAACAAATACTCGCCTTCGTCCGGGACGATTATCGTGAACTCGAGCGCCAGCTTCTCACTGGGTTTGGTGGCTAGTACCTCTCGTTTGCCGACCGTGCGGTTTGGTTTACCACTAGCCCGTAGCGTCAATTCAATATTGACGGGGACATTCTGCATACCCTGCGCATTGACGACCAACGGAACGGTCAGTTCTTTTTTTACGAAGGCGGTCATCTGCTCAGGAATGCCTTCAATGGCTACGTCTTTGATCTGTCCCTGTTCACCGCGGGGACCGATGCCGACCATCAAAATGGGTTGATCAAGTTGGGCCATTTGTCGCGCCGCCACACTGGCATCTACTGGGGCAGGAATCAGCGTCTGCATGCCATCCCCCAACACAATTGCCCCACGCAAGGGTGGATCGAGTTGCAAACGCCCGATCTTGGACAGTGCGCCACCTAGATCGGTGATACGACCGAAGGGAGGTTTGTCAAACACGCTGGATAGTCCTGGCAGATCATCGCTGGCCGCCGCCGAGAGTTCGCCGTCGTAAAAATACGGTACCAACACCGTTTGACCAATCTTCATATCTGTGGACGATTGGATGGCTCCCCACACCTCACGCTCGATTTCCCAGCGCGTGCGATCGCTGACGTCGCTGGGCAAGACCATGCTCTGCGATCGATCGATGAGCACCGCGATGGCCCCTGCACTTTCGTTCTCGCGATTGGAGATCATGGCGGGCCGCAGCCATCCGATTAGCAGCACCAACATTGCCAGAAAACGCAACAAGCTCAGCAGCCAGCGAGCCTTCCACGACAATCCAGTCGACGACAGCGTCAGCCACAGACTAGCCAACATCACAATCGCCAATGGAACGAGCGCAACCCAACCGAAAACCGGTTCGACACTGAGCTGCGCAAGCAAGTCGTGAGTATGGATGGACAGGAATGTCATGGCTTGAGAAATTGCATCAACGTCGAAACTTGATTTGATAAAAACGATTGGACATGGCTTGTTCCGCTAAAAACAAACCAGCTACTAACAGCATCAACAGCGGATACAACTCGCGACCAAAGCGAGCTTGTCCGACGCTGCTTTCAACTTCACTCTGGTCACGGGCGAGACGATAATTGTCGTGTCCTAATTGTTCGTCCAAACTCGCCGGTTCCATGCGCTGCAAAACCGTATCCTGGCTAGCTACATTGACGCTCAGCGAACGGACTACCGCCTCATCGCGTTGACCACGCAAGTGATAAATACCACTGATATCAAAATCACCTAAAGCCAGCACTCCGTCTGCTGCACTGGCTCTCCTTAGCTTGGCATCGGGCGTGATCAAATCGTAGCGACTGGGCCAGGTCAAGGCATCATTACTGAGCGTGGCCGGCTGTCCGACTTGGTAATTCAATTGTTCTTGATAAGCGCCACTCAAGCTGCGAAACGAACCGAGCAACACGGCGAAGGCGGGGAGCGGATCACTCCCCCACAATAAATTCCACAATTCGCGCTGCCGCGTATTGAATTCGGGAATCGGCGTGGTGAGTGTCAAAATTTGACCACGTCCGCGACTTTGCGAAGTGAGCAACGGTGCCGAGCCATCGCTGAGTCGCATCAGCGTGAGGCTGTCGTCGGACAGCGCAGAGAAGGTCCAGTTTTTGAAAACTGGAAAAACGTTCCACAATATGTCAGTGGGCGACTCTCCCAGCGCAAAAAAGACCGGATGGGATAGCGCTACCGGCTCTGGAAAGACGGCCGGTCCATTCGTGGGGCGACTGGCAATAGCCGAGAGAGATCCAGGGAGGAGTTGTGTGATGGGATTGCCAAGCACCGTTTCCAGCGTCCCCAAGCTTGGTCCCAAAATCAGCAGCAGGCCTCCACCCCTTTTCACATGTTCTTCAAGCGTCGTTACGAACTGCGCGGTAAGAGGTGGAGGGTCGTAGAGGCAGACGACAGCGTATTTTTCAAGTGGCACATTGTTTAACTGTACGTAACGAACTTGATCAACATTCGTTTCTCCGGGGCCTGCTATCGATAGTGAGCTAGGGTCAACGATGGCTTGCAAATTCTGCCCAATTGCCGCGTCGTCAGCCACAATCAACGTGGGTTGTTGCGAACGCGCCAGCACGGTCACGTATCGCGTGTTGTCGATCGCCAGCGGATCGGCTTGATCGAGTGCAATTGTGAAATTGTGTGAGCCGGCCTGCAAGTCGCGGGCGTGGAGCGTGACGTGGGCTGTATCGCCACCGGAAAATTCGGCTACCTGTCGATCGATGACTTTACGGGGGGCAACTTCCAGCTTGCCGTCACGAATCAGCGGAAAACGTGGATCGATCCGCTCCTGCATCAGCTCCACAGATACAGCGCCACTGGTTGGCTCCTGACTGCTCGCTCCCCGCGCGCGGTGCACGTCGACTTCGATGGCTACCTCGCCCCCGACGGAGACAGTCGTAAAATCGGCCGCAGCATCCCCCAAACGGTAGTTGGCGCGATCTTCATCCCCCACATCGATCACTTGCAGCAATACTTCTTCAGCGTGCGAGCTGAGCAGAGTGGTTAATTCGCTGTGTTGGGTCGTCCATGAACTGGCCATGAGATCGGTAATGACATAGATCTCCTTGCGTTCCAATTCGCTTGCCAGTACTAGATCGAGCGCGGTGCGAATGCGGGACGGGAGGTCGATGTGCGCGCCGCGAGCTTCGATGATTTTCAGTTGCGATTTGGCGGTGGAGGGATCGAGAGCCAACACGGCTACGGGCGCCTCGGTCAGGATGGCTACGCGACTCTCGACGGGCAATTGCTCCAGAATCCACTTCCCCATTTCCCGTGCAGCATCGAGCCGAGTGGTATTGTCGGCGCGATAGAGCATGCTGGGACCGTTGTCGACAATCAGCACCGCAGCTACGGGCGCCGTTTGATCAGCGCTGGGGACACTGGGCCCGGAAGCGAGTGATTGTAGGCTCCAAGCCGCCGCGCCCATCCACAGTGCGGCGGCGATGACGGCAGCCGTCAGCCACACGCGCTTGGGACGACGCGAGACAAAGCCGACTACTGCTACGAGCGTCGCCAAGACAGCGCACAGGCCAATGGCCGAACCGGTAAGCACGCTTCCGAGCATCGCGCTGTGCACTCGCGGTCGAGCCAGCGCCAAAGCGAGTGCGGCTAACAATAGCACCCGCAGTAGCAACAACAGCATGTGCCGCAGTTGCCAACTCATGCTCTGTTCCTGCGTCGTCTCCTTCACAAACCGTAGTGCCGGAAAGTCGACCAACTGCGGCTGGCTTCTGCCAAACAGATGCAGCATGATCGGGATCGAGATCACCCCCAATCCGGCCAGTAGTGATAAGTGAAGAAAACTCATAAAGGTTACAAAGTCAATCAATTGCAGTTAATTTAATGCCAACCTAGGGTAGAGAGATTTCGGTATAGCGTTGATGTGTTGTGATGCATTTTGTGCCGAAGGCACATTAGGCGGTAGCCTGGGATGCCAATCCCAGCTGAATAGACAAACGTTGCGACTGTGGAACGTACTTTTGTCTCCCCCTGGGATTTGCATCCCAGGCTATCGCCTGTCGTCGCTTCGCGACTGTGGAACGATTCTTTTAATTGCGGTCAAAAACGATTGCGACGGCGCAATAAATATTCCATCAAAGCTTTGTCATAAGGTTGGCTGGTATCGAGTGGTACGTAATCGATACGGCTCTCGCTGAGTTCACGATCTAGTCGCTGACGGAAGGCTTCAATCGACTTGCGGTAGTCATCCGCGGCATCGGCGGCCCGTACTGGTTCGGTGGCACCGGTCTCGGGATCGCGTAACTGCACCGTCCCTTGAAATGGGAAGGTTACTTCGGCTTCATCCAAGACATGGAACACAATTACATCATGCCCCGAATGCCGCAGACTTCGCAAGGCCCGAAACATGGGCTCTTCCTCGGTGAGCAAATCGCTGAACAACATGACCAGGCTGCGATGCCGCAGCATGGCGGCCAACTGCGTGACGCTACCGGCCAAGTCGGTCTTGCCGGCCACTTGCAATTTCGTCAGGTGGCTCAGGATGGTGGGGAGTTGGCTGCGGCGGCTGCGCGGAGGAACACTCGCGCCGAGCTTGGTGTCGAAGGTCACCAAACCCACCGGGTCTTGTTGCTGAATCATCAGGTAGCTCAGCGCGGCGGCCAGACAGATACAGTAGTCGAGTTTGGTCAACGACTGACGATAGGTGTAGTTCATGGAGGCACTGAGATCGATGGCCAAGTAGCCAGTTAAGTTCGTTTCGGATTCGAACTTCTTGACGTAATACTTACCGGTCTTGGCGTAGGCGACCCAGTCGATATCCTTCGGGTCGTCACCGGGTGAGTAGCGACGATGTTCGCTGAATTCGACGCTGAAGCCATGGAAGGGACTGGCATGCAGGCCCTGTAGAAAACCGCGCACTACCATCTTGGCGCGCAAATCCAAACGCTTGATTTGTGCCGCCAGCTCGGGTTTTAGATATTGCTCGGGTTTTTTAGAATTCTCGGTGGCGACCATGCTGGACTACTTTGCTTGCACTGGTGGAGGCGGAGGTGAAGCTGCGCTGCCGCCACCCCCGAATTTCGGAACATCGGGCTCGGGAATCTCCTTCAACAGTCGTTGAACGATCTTCTCACTGGTCATCCCTTCCGCTTGTGCTTGAAAATTGGTACTCACGCGGTGACGCAAAACGGGAATGGCCACGCGACGAATGTCCTCAATGGCAATACTGAAGCGACCATCCATGGCGGCGATGGCCTTGCCACCGTTGATCAAGAATTGACCAGCGCGAGGCCCGGCACCCCAGTCGACCAACTCCTTGATGAACTGTGGCGCGCGCTCATCGGCCGGGCGGGTGGCGCGAACCAGGTGGGCTACGTATTTGACTACAAACGGACTGACCGCCACGCTTTGCACTAACTTCTGAATATTGATGATGGCCCGAGCTGAGAGAATCTTGTTGACTTCTGGTTTTTCATTGCGCGTGGTCGCCAGCAGAATGCGTTCTTCTTCGTCCGCCGTGGGATAGCCGACAATGATGTTGAACATGAAACGGTCGAGCTGGGCTTCGGGAAGCGGGTAGGTCCCCTCCTGCTCGATCGGATTTTGCGTAGCGATGGTAAAGAACGGATCGGGGAGTTCATAAGTGGTCCGCCCCACCGACACCTCGCGCTCCTGCATGGCTTGTAACAGTGCGGCTTGCGTCTTGGGAGGCGTGCGGTTAATTTCGTCCGCCAGCAAAATGTTGGTAAAGATCGGCCCTTCGACAAAACGAAACTGGTGCTTGCCATGTTCGTCTTCGTCGAGCACGTTAGTCCCGGTAATGTCTGAAGGCATGAGGTCGGGAGTGAATTGAATGCGATTGAAAGAGACGTCGACGATCCGAGCCAACGAGCTGACCATTAGGGTCTTGGCCAACCCAGGCACCCCCTCCAACAAGCAGTGGCCGCGGGTGAAGATGGCTGCCAGCAATTGTTCGATCACTTCGTCTTGACCAATGATGACTTTGGCCAGCTCCTGCCGCATGGTATCGCGGTGCTCACGAAACTCACGCAACAAGTCTCCGACATTCTTGGGTTTATTCGACACGAGCGACAGATCCTAGAGAGTGGCTATAATCAAAGTTGTGGCCTGCGAGCATTAGTTGTTGGACGCATATGTAGTGTATTGTCACTGACGAACCACCGCACGGGGACTCACCATGAAATGGCTGCGAGCTGGAATCGGATGTTGTCTGTCGATTCTAGTGTTTTTGACGATTAATTGCCCTCAACCCGCCAAAGGCCAGCCCGCGCAGGAGCTAAACGCACAACAGGTCGAGCAGGGAATTCAGCTAGCCACGCGGTTTCTCATCTCGCGTCAACTTGAGGACGGAGGCTGGCCCGAGTACAACGCCATGTTCCCCGATGGTGTTAGTAACTTGTGCACTCTGGCCTTGCTCAATAGCGGCATTTCACCCGACAAACCGGAACTGGCCAAGGCGTTGCAGTTCATTAGTCGTCGCGAATCGGAAGTGACCTACACGGTATCTTTGCAGACCATGGTCTTTTGCGCGGCCAACCCCAATAAATATGCTACTCAGATCCGTCGCAACGTGGAGTGGCTGGCACGCGAGCAACTGTTAGAGAATGGTGGTTGGACGTATCGAAAAAACGGAGGCGGAGGCGATCCGTCGAACAGTCAATTCGCGCTGTTGGCCCTGCATGAAGCGCAACGCTCCGGTGTCGCCAATTTTCCGGCCGAGACATGGCGGACGATATTCGGAAGAGCCCAAAAGTATTGGTATACACTACAGAACGAAGATGGCAGTTTTTCGTATTCCTCGCAAAACCCAGGAGGTACCGGCAGTATGACTTGTGCGGGTATCGCTTCGCTGGTCATTATTGGGAGCCAGCTGGATGGATTGGAGCCGGTTGCCTTGGATACGATTCAGTGTTGTGGTGCGGACCAAACTGGTCAGCAGCGGATTGAACGAGCGTTAAAATGGCTGGGTGATAATTTTTCGGTCACCAGAAATCCTAATGAAACATCGCATTTGCTCTACTACATTTATGCGTTGGAACGCGTGGGACGAATGACTGGCCGTCGCTTCATCGGTGGTGCGGATTGGTACCGCCAAGGTGCAGCGCATCTCCTGGGCATTCAACAAAAAATCTCAGGACGCATCGTTGGGAATTACAGCTCACTCGGCAACGAATACACTGAGACGGCCTTTGCCTTGTTGTTTCTCTCCAAAGGGAAAAGACAAACGGTTATCAATCGTCTGCACTTTGGAATCGACGATGATTGGAACAAGCACCCTGCTGCCATACAGCACTTGACCACCTACGTCGAACAAGCTTGGAAGCGCGATCTGTCATGGCAGAATATTGAACTCGACAAAGCATCCGTAAAGGATTTGCTCGAATCGCCGGTGTTGTTCATCAGTGGAACTCATGCTCCGGTGCTCACTGCAGCTCACAAGCGATTGCTGCATGACTATGTGGAACAAGGTGGCTTTATTTTTGCGGAAGCTTGTCATGGTAATGGCTGTGATGGCCGCGACTTCGAGAACTTTTTCCAGGCACTGGTGGTTGAGCTGTGGGACAATCCGCTAGAAAAGTTATCTCCCGATCATCCAATCTGGTTTGCAGAAAGCCGCGTGACCCCCAAGGATCTCCCCGACGAAGCTTGGCTATATGGCGTGCAGACCTGTTGTCGACTAGGGGTAGTGTATTGTCCAATCAGTCTCTCCTGCCGTTGGCAACTGAATCAACCCTACGGTATCAAGCCCAATTTTACATCCGAGGTCAAACAGGACTTAGATGTTTCAACCAAGATTGGGTTGAACGTCGTGTCCTACGCAACCGGTCGCGAATTGAAGCAAAAGCTCGATACCGTGACCGTGCTGGAAGAAGTTCGCAATACATTGCCCACTGATCGTGGAGTATTCTTCCTTCCCAAGCTGCGGCACAACGCTGGTTCGGACGATGCAGCTCGCGCAATCCCGAACCTGATTGGCTGGCTCGACAAAGAGATTCCGTTTCAGCTCAGCAGCGAACGGCGCTTGATCGATATCACATCGGATCAATTGAAAGACTATGTGGTTGTCTTCATGCACGGTCGTGGTGAGCTGCGGCTGGCAGAGCTTGAGCGCAATGCCCTTCGCGAATATTTTAAGAATGGCGGATTTCTGTTTGCGGATGCCATTTGTGCGGACGAAGCCTTTGCGGAGAGTTTCCGTCGCGAGATGGCCTTGATCCTAGGCGAACCGATGACAAATCTACCGCCAACCCATCAGCTACTTACCCGAGATTTTTACGGGTTTGACATTCGGCAAGTCAATGTGATCGACCCCGATTTGTCGGGTGACAGCATCGTGGCGGCTCAAAGGCGCATTGTTCCTCGATTGGAAGTTGGCAGGGTAGACAATCGTATCGCAGTCGTCTTTTCACCACTGGATATCAGTTGTGCATTGGAGAGTCGCCATTCGTTGCAATGCCGTGGCTACGTTCGCGAAGATGCCGCGCGCATCGGTATCAATGTCGTGTTGTTCGCGCTTCAGCAGGAGTAAGATTTAGTCGTTTAACCCGCAGCCGTAGGCGAGGACCACCGCGCTGATCATTGGCAGGCCGATCCTCGCCTCCGGCTGCGAGTTAAACGCAATGTTTGCCTATCTTTTTGAAACAAATGCTAGACCGATCGCCATGGTGACCAGCAGAGTGAATACGGCTGCTATTTGCCAGGGGCGAAGTCTGGCTTGCGATCCAAAGTCGAGATCGAGTTGCAGCGGTTGGTTCTCGGCAACTTGCACCGTGCGGCTGAAGGTATAGACGGCGCCTTCTTCCGGTAGACTGATCAGGATGGCTCGCGGTGCCGGCTCGGCGGCGCGTTGATGCTGGACCAAACGCGCGGCGATCTGTCCGAGGATCGCGTTATCCTCCGTGGTATTGCCCCGCAGCAGTTGGCTGAGTTGTTGGGGGAGGAAGTTTAATTGATCTTGTTGAAGAACAGGATTGTCAGCCGCGGCTTCCCTGAGTTGTTGATTGTCCAACACCGAAGGTTCGTTTCGGTTATTGTCGAGGTACAGTCGTTGTCGCCGCGTATTGAGTCCCACAATCGCCTGCTGCGTCTGAAGGTTTTCCAATTGCACGCGTGCATCTTCGTTGGAGGCGGCGTCAAGAGCGTATTGGTTGGCCACGCTATTAAGTGCCCAGCGCGCCTTACTCTGCTGGCCAGCTTGCAGCAATTGATTGGCTTGTTCTAAGAGTTGGGCTGCTTGCTGCGCTTGAACTTGCCGCTTACCTTTGGCTTTGGACAAATAGGAATCACGATCGTATGTTTCTTGCTTTGTTGTTCGTATAAGCTCCAAATTGCCGTCGCTATCAAGCAATTCAAATCCCTGAGGGGCAATGACGTTCCATTGGATGTTCTCCAGTGGAACATTCAGCTCAGGGCTGGTCAATTTGAGAGAACCCAATTGATCTCCGCTGACTGAATAGACAAAACGTACGTGCGCGGTGCGGTCGTCGATGCCAGGCAGAATGTTGAACTGCCAAGTGTTCATGTTACCACCAAGGCGAATGGAATTAACGCTTTCGCCGTTGACAAAAATACTGAACAGTTCCCCTTGCATTGGAAGAGTGACGCTCAGGCCGCTGCGTTGGATAACCTCGAGCGTCGCATCGACGGCAGTCAATTGATCGCCAGTAGGTGACAGGATGGTAGTCAACACTCCTTGGGCCACACGCAACTTAAGGGCGTCGGCCAGTGAATGACGTTGAGCGCGAACAACAATTGGGTTAGCAGGTGCAACTGACCGTAACACAAAGGTGGGAGTGCTTCGATTCGCAGTTTCGCGGAGTGCCGAAGGCACGGTACTCCAATCGATTCGCTGCCACTCGACCAACAGGTTATCGAGCTCCAATTCAAGTCGCCCGCCTGCGCGGATACCCAAGTAGTAGGACATCTGCCGAGCTTGAGGGAACTCCGCCGGGCGCAGTGTTTCATTATCACCCGCGCGATCTCCGCGCCGTTCGTATTCGATTCGGAATTGCACGTTGCCGATTACCCGGCGTTTGAATTGAACTTCCCAAATGTCAGAATCGGCTGCCGTTCGCACAAAATCGCTTACAGTGTCACCGCTGGCTCGCAGCGTTTTGATTTCATCTTCATTGGCCACTGGCAAAACAACTTGCAGGCCGCGGACTGAAGCGTTTTGTACGGAGAAACTGGCGTGTAACGCGGTACGCGTTTGTCCTTCCCGCAAGGTGACTTCATGCAACACTTGACCCGTCACCCAAGGGTCGAGTTGCTCGATTCCTAAGACGAGATTCCAGTCGCGTTGCAACAAGCGAAACGCGAGTGCCCCCTGGGCTTCGCCTCCCATCGCTCGGGGATCGATTTCAGACACATTCTGACGCGAAACAGTTCTCAGTCGAATGCCCGTCGTCGGTCGGACGACCAATTCACCAGCTTGGCGTGTGGCTTCCTGCAAGTCGAAGCGAGGTATTTCCCAATCGCCCAATTCAGACGGGGCTGCGCCGGCTAGCGTCAATGAGAAACTCTGCGAGCCGATTGTCTTACCGTTCAGGTGCAGGATGATGTTGCGTTGATCCCCTTCGGTCAACTCCGCCCAATGATGGAGTGCCGAGCCGGTGAGCGATTCGACTTCGAGCCCCGCGGGCAAGGGAAAGCTCAATTGAAACAAGCCCGCCCGCGCAATTTCGGCTGCAAAATTCACAGCTAAGACAACACGCTCTTCGCCGAGTGACAACACTTGTTGGCTGATCACGCGGACCTCTGCAGCAACCGGTGCGACGCGGACTGCCAATTCACCACCAGCGGCACCATAGCGATATACGCGATGTAATACGGCTTGCTTGTTCACTATCAAACTAGTATCAAAATCTCCCAAATTGACGAGCGAAAGTTGTTGTGGCTCCATCCTCTCAGGCTGAGCCTCCGGCTCGAACGCAATGGCCAGCAGTCCAATTTCACCGTCTGCGTCGACAACTTTCAGTGGAGCCAACGTGACGTCGGTGGGGAGTGGGGCGAGACCTCGTTGTGTTTCGATCGTGATATCAAAGGCTTGCACAAACGTCGCTTCAATTTGCAATTTCAAGCGGCTGCTATCTGCGTCGAATTGCCAAACTTCAACTGGCCCACTCACCGCACTGACAGTTAGACCTGGGGGAACCAAAACGTTTAACTCGCGAACTTGTCCCTGAGAAGTACGGATATGAAGTCGATGTCGACCATCAACTACACCTGGACCGGGCAAATATAGGTTGGAAGCTTCTACATAGAATTGCGTCTCTTCAGTGCTGATGTCACGAGCCTTAGGTTTAAGAAATAGACTCGCTTGTCCAGGTCCCAGCAGTACTTTAGCGACTGTTGCGTCGGATTCCTCAGTCGCCTCGATGCGCGCGGCACTCGAACTGGTGACTTCCCAACCAGCTTCATCGTAGCTGAGGCTGATTTCCTGCACGGCGGCAGTACCCGTCAGTACGGCGATCCCAGCGAGGGGATTAACTGCCTCGAGTTGAAATTCAAACGCCGCCTCGTAGGAGACCACTGCTGCCGTCGGTTCAGACTCTTCATCTGCCCCATTCGCTTCCGCTGTTGCGGGAATACTGATGATGTAGTTCAAATCCCCACCAGGCCTCGCTCGTTTGGTCAGTCGCAGCCCTTCACCTTCGAAGTGAGTCAGCACGGCGGGTGCATGCAGCAATAGAAATTGGTCGCCAGGGGTTCCGGAGAGAGTGATCGTGCCTCTGGCTGTCAGTCGAGCGTCGCGATGAGTTATCTGCCATTGCTGAGTGATCGCATCGGCGGCGTCGAAATCATCGGAGACATCGGCCAAACTGGATTGTGCAGTGGAAAACATCAAGGCGAATAAAACTAAGGCCGAGGTAACTGGCCCTAGTCCTCCGCTCGGACTAGTGTCGTTAGCTTCGCTTGGCTCAGTGAGTTGTTCTGATGGTGTACGCGACCCTAAAGCAACTTTATGCATCCAGTCCAAGGCAAGTGGCACGAACAGTAGCATCAGTATCGTGGCCGATAGCAGAGCGAAGAACCACGGCGCACCGTCACCTTGGAGCAATACACCCAGGCCGATCAAAAGAATGCCAACGCAGCGCAAGATCACTTTTAACGATCGGGCCTTGGTGATCAACGAGCCGACGACGATTGCGAGGCCTGCCACAAACACGATGAGACCGAGCCGCGACAGATTGACCAGCCATAGTGGCATGCTTCTCACTTGCAATTCAACAGCTTCTCCAGTCGAAAGAACCGGCAAACTCAGCTGTAGAGGTGTTGGCAATCCTGTTTGCGAGAGAGCCGTGGCAGCGGTTGCGATCGACAGCCCAATGGCAATTGCCAAAGAGAGCAAACTCATGATGTTCAATAAGTTCGATTTGCCGCCCCCCCACAGGCCGATGCCGATCAACATGCCGATCAGTAACAGTGGCACGATCGCGTGATTGGCTACCCAGTTGAAACCTGATGGTCGCAATACAGGGATGGGAGGTGTGACCGTTCCACCACTGGGTACTAGGACGTGTTTCTCGTCACCGATGACACTCCACTGCGTCTTGAGCACTGGGGCAAATACGATAGGCAAAGAGAGCTGCGGGTTGGATTCATCGACGGCTGGTTTCCCCAATCGCAGACTGACTTCGACCGGTATGTTGGGGTCCGTTTCACCAGGCAGCGGAATCAGCGTTGCCTGTCCCGCTTGTCGCGCTGTAACCGGTTGTCCGTTGACGGAAACCGCCCACAGTCGCATCGGCTCAGGGGGAAGTTGAATCTTCAACGTTCGTTCCCCACGCGATTTTACGAAGTAGACAACGTCTGTTACCAATTCACCGTCCGGCGATACGCGACTGTTGGCTTCAGAAAATTCGACGATCTGCGCAACCGTAGTCCCTGGCTGAAACCAGTCAACTTGCAAATTGAGATCAAACGGCCGCGCCGTATATTGCCAAGTGCCCAATGCGGGTGCGGTGCTCAGTAAGCGAAATTCGGCGGGCAACTCTAGTGGATCGAGTTTCAGGATTTCTGGCGAGATCGAAGTCGTGGTGAGCTCCACTTGTGTCGAGCTGACAATTTGAACGTAGCCGCGTTCACCCTGTACGCCGAGAGGGGCAATCTGACCAGCTTGGAAAAAGCTGTTGCCTTTTTCGGGTTTCTCTTCGAAGGTTACCAACAGCGTGTAGGCTCCCATGACAGGCTGATGCAGCGTTACGATCAGCGTATCGTCCTCTCTGTGCCAAGTGCGGATATCTTGCCCATCGACCATCACATTGCCCAGGGCAGCTGGGGCGGAAATCTTCCACTGCGAAACAGGCGATCCGGTAACAAAAAAGTTGATTAATGCGCTGCCATACACCGTTTCTTGGCTCAAGGAAATCAGATGAAAAACATCTGCCTGCACACTCCGGTCCAACTGTTCGATCAGCATCGTCGCCGACCAACCTGGCTCTCGGATGCGAAAAGCTTGCTGTAGATTGACCGACGCTTTGGGGAAGTAGGCGAGCGGCTTTTCGACTAACAAGTCCGTCTCTCCCGCAGCAATCCGGAAACCGGGTGCGCCAATAATTCCGATATCGCCGCGCACGGTTTTTGCCACAGGATATTCGATGTGTGGCAAAGTCCAACCACCCTGAGTGGCAGGCTCGCTCTTCTCCAAATGCAACGCGATCAGCTGTCGCCCCAATACGTCCTGAGAAAAAATGGTTTTCACGTTGCGGCGATTGTCCTCAGATTGCGAAGCGACGATGTAGTCAGACACGCTTGAACCAGTGACTGAGACGACCGAATAGTCAGCAGGGATTACAATATCCCACTCGCGAATCGGTGCTTCGCGAACATCAAGCTCGATGTCCGCCCTGATCACACGATCGGTTTCAGTCAGCTCGTACAGCACCACTTGCGAGACATTGACTTCCGGCTGAATGCGGTCAGCGGCAATGGTATATGCGTGTTCGGCAGCGGGGAAACGGTACACGAAAACTTGACGCGCTTCGATGGCTTGACCTGGAAACTGATCGGGAGCCAACTGCGTCAGGCCAATCAGTCCCGTCGGTTCGAGTCGTACCGATCCCAAATTGGAAATCCGCACGTAGCCCGAATGCCGAATTGCTCCGACCGGATTTAGCCTCATGCCTTCGATACGCACCGGCAGAACATCCAAGGGAGTCTGACTACGCACGCTGATGTGGCTGGTGCCCGTGATCGGTTGACTAAGAGTGATATCCAATTGGCGACTTACTCCCTCTCCACTAACTTTCCAGCCAACTATATTTTTCCCCTGAACATCAAGAATCTCTCCCGAGCCATGTAGAAGTATGCTGAGCGCCTTGAGTTCGCCTTGCAACACTTGGTAAGCGATTTGATGTTCCTGTCGCAACAGGCCAGCGTCAATCTTTGCTTCTATTTGCCCAGTGGTCGTAAAAAAAAGCTTTCCTTCAGCCGTTGTTCGCGCCGCTTTCCACTGAAGTTTAGCCCGCCCCGTAGCAGGCAAGAATCCGAGCCATGTTTGGTTGTCTCGAAGTGGTACGACCGATTGCTGGTCTCGCTGAAATTCCAATTCGGAGCCTAGGCCCTGCAGTGCCAACGGAATCACGGCGCTGGCGGCGATGGTGAAATCGATACTCTGCGTGTTGTCGTCAGCTTTACGTAACGGGACCACAAAGTCGAGCGCCACGGGGAAAATACCCGCTTCCGCGAACACGAGCTTGTAGGCTGGACGTTCGTTGTCCATCACCAGCCGCAATCGATAATTAGCTTCGATTGGGATTTGGCTCACGGCTGCCTCACCGGTGAGTATCGTGATTTCCGAGTTGGGCTCACTGACTCGAACCTGGCCTCGCAGTTGGAAGAGAATTGAATTGCCATTCGAATGTACGTCCCCATCGAGTTTTGTATCGATCAATTCAACTGCTGCCGGCAACGCTCCACTGCGATTCAGCGAGAGTTGGATATGACCTCCGGTTACCGATTGCAAGCGAGTCGCTCGATCGCCGGCGCTTAAAGGCGCAAATCCCTCAGCAATGCCGACAGTCCCCTCAATACCTGTCGCGTAATTGATACTTACGATCGAATCGAAGCCCACAGCTTCGCCAGGGGTTAGGTGGGTTAAATCTAAGGTCGTTGGTAGTTTCAGTTTGGGTGAGTGAATCGTGATCTCAGGTGTTAATTCCGTGACACCTTCGTTTAGATGTAGATCGAGAAATCGCTCTGTTCCTCGCTGGCGAACGGACCATGACCGAAGTTTACCTTCGTGAACGGCGGTTACTTCCCCATCGCCGTTTAATCCCAAGCTCAACGTTTTGGCGTTGCCTTGAATCACTTTCACTTTAAGCGATATTACTTGCTCAACGCGTTCCCTACCGACTCGAACATCGGCTTGGGCACTAGCTGTAAAGAATAGTGGTGGTTCTGGTAGGCGATCATGAGTTTCGAGAATGATGGTCCGGGTGCCATCGTTGCTGAGAGAGCCGTCGACGCCAAGACGTTCGGACTCCTGCTGTGCCTGCGACGGAAGCGTTGGCAAGCTGTGAATTGCGAACGGACACAGGAATAGAGCGCGGAGCATTACGCTACACAAGGATGTTCGTGGTTGGATGTTCATCAGGGTAGCTTCCTGGTGTGAGGTGGTTTGACAAGGTGTATTTCGTTTAACGCCTAGCCGCAGCGGGCTGCTGGCGTGGCGTGATTTGATTAGTTGTTAGTTGTTTAGTGACGTGTCAATTCTCCCGGAGGGTAGTCGCAGCCAGCGTCGGCGCCGGCTGGAGTGGAGTGTTTTTGACGGGACAACAATCGGCTGCCCAGCCGGCGCCTGCATGTCCGGGAACTATGGTTTGTTTGAGGGTTAGTGTTGTGTCGAGCGTCCGCGTATAGGATTGATCAACGGCTGCCCAACCCGGCCATTACGGCTAGGCGTTAAACGAGAGCGCCTTGCTGTTGTGAATTTGATTGACATAGTTGCATTTTGTTTAACGCCTAGCCGCAGCGGGCTGCTGGCGTGGCGTGATTTGATTCGTCGGTAGTTGTTTAGTGCCGTGTCAATTCTCCCGGAGGGTAGTCGCAGCCAGCGTAGGCGCCGGCTGGAGTGGAGTGTTTTTGACGGGACAACAATCGGCTGCCCAGCCGGCGCCTGCATGTCCGGGAACTATGGTTTGTTTGAGGGTTAGTGTTGTGTCGATCGTCTGCGTATAGGATTAATCAACGTCTTCCCGCCCCGGCCATTACGGCTAGGCGTTAAACGACTTTGCGTCCGATCAAACGAACTATTCGCTGATGAGTCGTGTGACACATGGTTAGGAATCATTCTCAATTCCCGCTCACCTGCCTGGCTTGTTGGATCATTTGTTGCAGCTGTTCAACGCGTATGGTTCTGCGAACTCGATCGGGAAGCCCCGTGATCAAATCGGACAGCGTTTGCAATTCAATTGTTTCACCTAACGGCTCGCCACGTAGTTTCGCAGCCAATAGGGCAGCCGAGGTTGCTAGGCGTAATGAAGGGGATGCCTGGTCTAGTCGCGGAGCGTCGGCTGCGTACGGAATCGGCCATCGGTTCTCAACCATTTGTCCGGAGGTCAAATCGCGAAAGCGTACCGACACGGAACCAACGTCCCCTTCACCATCGGGTTTCGCTTCGAATTGGTACACGGCTACGCCAGCTTCGGCGGCTGCCATCTCGGCGGCGTCCACCTGATCATTGCGAAAGTCCTCTTGCTTCAGCCTGTGCTTTTCAAAGCCGAGTAGTTTGTAGCGGCCAACTCGCTTAGGATTGAATTCGATTTGCACTTTCACATTTTTCGCTGAAGGACGCAGCGCTCCAGCTATTTGACGAGCGAAACCGTCATCGGCCGCTTCATTGGAATCAAGCAGGTAGTAGCGACCGTCACCCTGACGCGTGAGGGCTTCTAGGACTTCGTCATTCAAACCGTCTGCACTGATTCCGGCCGCATCGAAAGCGATACCTGCATCGCGGATGGTAGTGACCATGTGCGATAGGCTTTCCGGATTGGCGTCACCCAAATTGACCGCGCCGTCGGTCAGTAAGATGATCCGGCTTTGAGCCCCATCGGCCTGTTGCTCGCGAGCTTTTTCAAATGCCAATTGCAAGGCGGCTTCGATGTTGGTCCCCCCTTCACTGGGCAAGTCCTCAATGAGCCCCACCAGTTGCTGCGATTGGTCACCACTGACTTTATCGGCCAACAGTCGTGGCTGGCGGGCGAAACTGATCAACGTAACTTGATCCCGCGCTGTTAGTTGTTGTGCCAGCAGCGAAAAACATCGACGTACTGTTTGCTGACGGTCACTGCGCTCCATCGAGCCGGAGTTATCGAGTAGCAAAGTGAGCCGCAATGGAGTAGTGCTCGCCCGACCCGTGGCGGCGGTTCGCAAGGAGACACGCAATACGTTTCGTTGTTGCAGGGATGGATGAATGGATTGTTCTACCCGGCAGGAAACTTTTTCATTGGGGCTCGGCAGTGGATCGCCGTAGTCGAAAGCGTTGACGAATTCTTCAATGCGCACCTTGGCAGCTTCAGGCCAGTTTCCCGCGGCTAGGGCTGCTTGCGCCAGTTTGAAAGACACATCACTGACGTGCAGTGAGAAAGTCGAAAAGGACTCGTCGGTGGCATTGGTTTCATTGAGGCTTTGTGGAGCCAATGTTGGGCGGGCCACAATTCCGCTCGACGATTTCCCTTGGTGCTCAGGCACTTGGCGAATGGCCTCGATTGGCCGCGTACCGCTGAATGGCAACCGCTCCGTTTGTGACTGCGCTTGTTCACCTTGACCTGCGTTTGGAGTTGACTGCAGTTGCAAGCCGAAGCCATAGGAATCAATACTGTCGTCTGAAGAAGTTAAACCATCTTTGGAGTCATTGTCAGCCGCGAAGGGTTTTCCGGCCTGGTTCTTGGCTGTCCGTTCGAATTCCGAACCATCAGCCTGTCCGTCCTGCCCTGGTAGCAACCGTTGGCTGGCCCTACTCTTGGTTAGATCCTCCCAACCTTTGGCATTCGGGAACAGCAACGGTTGGCGGTCGTCGAAAGGAATGGCCGCTTCGTCGACTTCCAGCATAGCATCGACGAGACTATTCTCTTTCACCGCATTGATCGCTTCGTATTCGCCAATGCGACGAGCGTTTTTTGCGTTGGAACCCAACAAGCCAGCGATAGTCGAATTACGATCCAACGCACCCACTTGTTCGGCAACAACTTCGGCTTCAGAGAAACTTCCTTTGTCCATTAGGTCGTTGTAGGCCTCAACCAAAGATGTGATTTGTTCATCAGTCTTTAAGCGTTCTTCCTGATCGAACTCGCCGAGTGCTTCTTCCTTCGGAGCACCGGTCACCTGCCCGCCTCGACTACGAACTATCGCGAGATCAACATCTTCTACGAAATCGATACTGACATCTCCAAACAGCGCTTCGCTTTCGGAAGTGGTATCTGCCAAGTCACCCAGCTTTTTGAAATCTTCGAGGGAAGAAAACGGTTCATGGCTGGGACTCGGAGACCGACTCATTGACTCGCTTGGAACACGCAAGTCATGGACAGCACCCGGCTTCTGTTCGTCGACTTCGCTGAGCCTTTGCCCTGCGGAGCGCCCCAATCCGCGTCCATAGTCCTGCGACTTAGCTTCACCACCATACCCGCCGCCGCCATATCCACCACCACCGATCACGCCCCGAGACGCACCCGCCATTCCGCCGTCCGAACCAGCCGCCAAGGCATCGTTGGGATCGGCCAAGTATCGGTAGTTCGTTCCTTCGCTCGACGGTTGACTCGCTTGAGCACTCCATTGGTTTTGTTGTGCGTCATTGGATTTCGAAAACTCAGCGTCTTGAAGGTCGGCAAGCTGCTTGTCCAACTCCCGACCGGCCGATTCCAACGTCGCGGCCGAGCCACTGGCTGGCTCCGCAACGGGGCCACTGGCTTGCGCTTCTTTGGCCTTGTTAGAGTTTTCGCGTAGCATCTCCGCGTTCCTCCCATTGGCTGGGAAGTACTGGACGTCGTCATTCAAGTAATAGGGACTCGGTAGGGTTTGGCCAGAGGTTAGGCTTTCGCGAATTGCCAGCAGGGATGACGTTGAGCTCTGTGTGTCCATGGAGTCCGAATTGTCTAACAATGCGGCTGTTGACATGTCAAATACCGTGTCGGTACCACCGCGCAGTTGCGGCCCCACATAGCCTCGGCTTGCCAATTCTTCGGTCGCATCAATATCGCGTCGAGCCAACGCAACTGAAGCTGTGCGGGATGTGCTTGAATAGAGGAAGAAGGAGCCAGACAACGCTAACATGCCCAAACATCCGGCCGCGCACAAGACTGCGGCAACCTTGGAGTATTTCCACCAAGAACGCTGCTTAACGGATAGATGCGAAGCCGAATGGCTGGGAACATTCGATCTCTCAAGATGCATCTTCGATTCGCCATCGATCACCGATAGCAGCGCGTTGCGGCGTTCAGTGGGTAGCTGCCAGTCGTCATTAGCTGCAACATCTTCGCCCGTCACCACATCGTGCATCAGTCCGTTCACCGCTTCGAACTGAGCCTTGAGTGCAGCCAGTTCGGGACGCTCTTCGATGAGTCGCTGCAATTGATCGCGCTCCAGGTCCGATGCTTCACCTAGTACCAACGCGGCAATGCGGGCTTCCAGCTCAAATTCGATATCAGGCTTGTGGGATTGGTCGTTCATGATGTCTTATCGATTCCGTGTGGGCGCAGTTGCCTGCCTAGCTCTTTCAAAATCTGATGCAGGCGATAGCCAACGTTGCTGATACTGAGTCCCGTTTGAGTGGCCATCGCTTTGTAACTGAGTTCATCGAAGTACTTCAGTTTCACCAATTGTCGATCGGTCTCGTCGAGCTCCTCCAAGGACTGTCGCAGTGCAGCAATGGCTTCCATTCTTAGCAGCACTTCTTCGGGCGTTTCGTCCGGCGAGTTCGGAGCTCGCGCCTGGTGGTCGTCGCTGCGAAGTGTCTCTCTTTTGTGGTCGCGGTTGTAGTTGTAGGCCTTGTTGCGGACACTGCGCATCAACCAAGCTTTCGGGCAATCGACCTCATGCCAATGCGCATGCAGCTGCAGAAAAACTTCTTGCACAATCTCCTCGGCCACTGCACGGCGACCCACCAGCGAAAACGCGTATCGCAGCAGCGGAGTTTCCTCGGTCTCGAACAGTGTTCGTAGAGTGAGTTGGCTCGCGCCCGAAGCATCGGACTGGTTGACTAGGGGAGACGGTTGCAACATAAACTCAGTTCGATGTGCCTGGCGGTTTCGAATCACGCCCACTTCATGCTCGTTCAAGGGAAAGAACCCACAAAACGCTGCTTGTTAGGGATATTTCTCAATTTTGTTGATAATTCTTGTTCGCGGCTGGCCAATAGGACCACTCGAACGGATCGTGCCTGCCAGTAACGACGCTAGAACGCCGAGCTAAGTTCCCGCAAACTCTGTCGTTGGGCTGGCAAGCCGGAAAAACGCGGGGATGCTTCGATGACCTGGGATTTACATCCCAGGCTATCGAATTCCGTGCCTTCGGCACTAAAAAACGCGGGCTTCAAAAGCCGAAGGCGAGGTTCGCCCGGTTGATATAATGAACGATCCTACTGCACAATTAATTCAGCCCAGTCTAATTAGCCCAGTCGCGTGCATGCTTAAGGTATAGAGTCAATCATGTTTCACTGCCGCTTAGTTTTTCCGGTGCTGGTCACGTTAGTTTGCATCGAACAATTAGACTCGCAAACGCAGGCGGCGGGACCCGTCGAAATGCGGGAAGTGAGCCAACTACCAGAGAGCCCCGATTTTTCCAAAGACATTCAGCCGATTCTGGCGCGAGCTTGCACGAGCTGCCACGGTGGAGTGAAACAAGCCGGGGACCTGTCATTCGTTTACGCCAGCTCGGTATTGCCACCCGACGGTTGGGTCATCGAGCCTGGTCAGCCAGATGAATCCATCTTGATGGAACGCATCACCGCCACCGATCCCGAGGACCGCATGCCTCCTCCCGGTGAGCACACACAACCACTTGCAGATCATGAGGTCGAACTTTTTCGCCGCTGGATCGCCAGCGGTGCCAAGTGGGAAGACCTGTGGTCGCGTTTGCCCTTGAGTGATCAGCAGATCGCGTTGCCAGCCGAATCAAAGGCATGGGCAGAATCGAAAGCATGGGCCAAGCAATCCCTAGACCACTTCGTATGGCGCAGTCTACAACAACAGAGCCGTCAACCCAACGAAGAAGCCGATGCGTCGCAATGGCTGCGTCGGGCGAGTTTGGATCTAACAGGCCTCCCACCCAGCCTTAACGAACTGCAAACGTTTCAGCAGGCAGTCAAACAATCTGCAAATGACTCCGATCGGGAAATGGTCTATGAGAATGAAGTCGAGCGTTTGTTGGCTTCGGTACACTTTGGTGAACGCTGGGCTACG
The DNA here is from genome assembly GCA_041739785.1 of Pirellulaceae bacterium. GTDB lineage: Bacteria > Planctomycetota > Planctomycetia > Pirellulales > Pirellulaceae > Aureliella. Next base: position 54,407 of record JBGSNE010000081.1, on the reverse strand, counting down.
ATGTGGTTAGACTTGGCGCGCTACGCCGACTCGAAGGGCTTTGAAAAGGATCCGCATCGCGACATGTGGCCCTATCGTGACTGGCTTATCAACGCTTTCAACAACGACATGCCCTACGATCAATTCACCGTCAAACAACTGGCCGGCGACCTGTTGGCCAACCCGAGCTATGAAGACTTGGTGGCCACCGCTTTTCACCGCAATACACAAACGAACACCGAAGGCGGTACGGATGATGAAGAATATCGCATCGCTGCAGTCGTCGATCGATTGAATACCACCTGGACTACGTGGCAGGCCACTACCTTCGGTTGCGTGCAATGCCACGCGCATCCCTACGAACCGTTTGAGCACGACGAATTCTATGCTGGACTGGCTCTGTTCAACAATTCACAAGACAGCGATTTGGAAGATGATTGGCCCACACTCCCCTATGTAGCGGATGATGAGTCACGTAGCAAATGGTTGCATACCCGTCGGAACTTGGTCGACACGCAAGCAAAACTCGACACACTAACCCACGCGGCGATACGAGTTGCCTCGTGGTCGCGTTTGCCGCTGAGTAAACTCGAATCGACAGCGGGTGTGATCGCAGAAGTTGGGGGACAAGTGCGAGTTGTTGATGGTACGGTGGCCGTGGGGAGTACCTACACTCTGACAGCTACGTTTGACGACCCCGCGACGATCACGGCGTTGAAACTGCACATCCTGCCTGTCTCCGATGATCCCAAAAGTTGGCCCGAGCAAGGGAGTGTAGTTTCACAAATCAAAACGAGCGTTGTGGCAGGCGATCCCAAACAAACCGAACCGGTCGCCTTGGATCTGGTGATTCCTGATTTTCGCGAGGGGAGCTACGCCAGTGAAGCTGTGCTCGACAAGGACAAAGATGGATTTGGCGGCTATCCAAAATTATTCGGCCCACGCTGGGTCGTGATCACGTTGGCCAAGCCGCTCGTATTGATGCCGAACCAATCGCTGCAGATCGAATTGCTCCAATCCGCATCGGTAACTGGTGGATTGTCGACGCATCTTCGACGTTTCGCCATTGAGTACACCTCTGATGCTATTTTAGCTGGACTAAGCGACCTCAACGAAGTGGCTATGACGCGCGCGGAGATTGAGCGACTGACGGCTGAAATCAAATTGGTCTCCGGGCCGCCATTGCCAGTCATGCAGGACCGCCCCGCGACTGCTGCGCGCACGACACGTCAATTTATACGTGGCAATTGGCTGGACCGTGGCGAGCTGGTACTACCCGGAATTCCAGCTGTCTTCCAGCCCAAAGAGGGCCTGCGGGGCGAGCTGACTGTGCACGATCGATTGGCCTTTGCCCAGTGGTTGGTGTCCGATGACAATCCGCTAGCGGCCCGGGTGTGGGTCAACCGCATCTGGAGCGAGCTGTTCGGATTGGGTATCGTTGAAACATTGGAAGACTTTGGTGTCAGTGGGTTGCCGCCAAGCCATCCAGAGTTGCTGGACCACTTGGCTAGCCGCCTGCGGGGCGAGTATCGATGGAGCTTAAAGCGGTTGTTGAAGACGTTGGTTTTGTCAGCAACCTATCGGCAAGATAGTCGCGTCTCAGCGGAGGAATTTGAGGCTGATCCTCGCAATCGCGAACTGGCGCGTGGTCCGCGAACTCGCTTAACCGCCGAAATGATTCGTGACCAGGCGCTATTGGCTGCTGGCGCACTGTGCAGTACAGTCGGTGGCCCTAGTGTTATGCCACCACAGCCCGAAGGAGTGTGGCAGCAAGTCTATTCGGGAGCGCAATGGAAGGTTGATAGCGGCGAGAATCGCTTCCGCCGTGGTTTGTACACCTATTGGAAACGGACAAGTCCCTACCCCGCTTTCGTGATGTTTGATACTCCCAATCGCGACGTGTGCAGCCCACGACGCATCGCCAGCAACACTCCGCTACAAGCATTGGTGACACTCAATAGTGAGGTCTATACCGAGTTGGCCAAACGGTTGGCACAACGTAGCTTGCAAGAGACCAACGGGGATGTACCAGAAGCGATTGCTCGCATGTTTACTCGCGTCACCAGTCGTCAAGCTCAGTCCGACGATGTAGCCGACTTGCTCGCGCTGTTTGAACAATTGGAGAACACGCAACCTGCTGACGCTCTGGCTACAGTGGCCTTGGCATTGTTGAATTCTGATTGGGCTCTGACCAAATAGCACTGGTTGTGCAGCGTCCCAATAAAACATGTCGCCAGGTAAACGCGGTAGCGAAGTGCCGACTTTAGTAGCTGCTGAGAACTGGATTGTTTAACGCCAAGCCGTAGCCGCCGATTAGCAGCGATTACGGATTGCGAGACTTGTTGAGCCTGGTTAACGATGGATTGGTTGCATCGATTGATTGAGGCTGCGCAGGCGCCGGCTAACGCTGCCGCTGGTGCGTCTGGGGCTGGCGAGTCTGGGGCTGGCGAGTCTGGGGCTGGGGATTGTGCAAGAAAGAATGGGTAGAGGGGGCGACTTGCTAGATTTTCCGGCTTGATAATTACTGCTCAAACGCTGCCGTCGCCTGCGCAGGCTGTGACCTAACCTCCGAGAAACTCTAGCCTGAGTCGTGATGTTCGCGATTGGCTGATCGAACTCAGATCGACAGCCTGCTCCGGCTCGGTGTTAAACAAATTCCGCAACTGGAAACTAAAACGATAGAAGCAACAGATTGCTAGCGTTGTCGGTTCAAAAGTTCTGTTCGTTCAAGTCTGCGCTGTCGGACCAACCGTCATTCACGAGATTCAACTACAGGAGTTCTAGTGCGGAAGTCGAAAAGGAATAAGTGCGATTGTCCTCGAAATGGATCGTCGCGCTAGCCGGGCACTGACTGATGGTTCGCAGTGCATCCAATTCATATTTCCGCTCATCGCATGGAAGTGGCACGGCGGGCTTCACACTCAGTTCACGCTGAGTAACTGTGCCATGCAAAACAACAGATCTCCGGTCGGCCCGCAGGGCTTGGCTATGCTTATCCTTGTCGGTGGTGCCGCGCTGGCTTCACCTTTTCTCCGGACGCCCCAAGTCGATTTGACGGAGAGCATTACCGAATCGCCGCTGGCTTATCCGGGCGTCCCCGGGCGTTTGGCTTCCGCGCAGTTACCGTACGAAAATTCTGACCCGTTACCTGTTAACGTGACCAACTTCACTGAGTTGTTAGATGACAGCAGCTCGGCTGGTCGACTCGGGGAACCTAAGTTGCCTCCCTGGGCCGTTCCACCATCGCCATTGGACCATTTGATTTCAAAAGGAACCGCTCCTCCATGGCGGCATGAGGTCGAGCATGAGACTCGCAAAATTCAACCGCTTGAAGCTTGGGTCGGAGGGGCGCAGATGGGGCGTTCGCAAGTTACATTGGAAGGGGAAGCAGGCCTGACCGCTAACACTCAGCCCCTACAATCCGCGCCACTGGCCGTACCGCCATGGCCAACTCCCAACCTACGCGAGCCCATGACCGCTCAAGTGGTCACCCCCCAGGCAGTTGGAAGCTTAACTGGCACGTCCCTATCCCCCCCAAACCCCGCATCGCCCCCTCAGACTCGGTCGCAACCTGCGTCTCCCCCGGCAGCGACTCCTCCAGCTCGCGCTCAGTTCGTTTTTCAACCTGGCTTTCATCAAAACGCGCCCCAGCACAGGTAACATGAATTGGCCCGAATCAAATCCTCATGCTTGGGGTTACAGACAAGGGAGACGTCATACTACTGGCTACTTAATTGATGTTTTCCGGGGGGAATGCAGTTGAAACGCTTGCATTTGCCCAGGAAACTTCCGACAACATAGGTAGGCGACACGACGTTTGGGCCTGTGAGCAAGTTGTGTACACGGTCGTACTCCTACCCGCACCTCGGGTGGCCTCTGTTTTTCGAGGGGAGAGAGAGACCCATGTCGGCAGATTGGTATTTTATGAGTAGTGGCTTTTTCTACCGCCACAAGAGAGTTGGTCCCATCTGCGAGCGAGAATTGCTCGTGCGTATCGAGAAAGGGCATATCCATCCCGATACGCTGATGTCGAGTACCAGCAAAACGCATGGGCATTGGCTACCCATGCGCGATATCAAACCAGCCATGAAGCATTGGAAGCAAACGCATCCCGACGCTGCTTAGTGAAAGGTTACTAAGGTGTTGCTGTCTTCAGTGTCTTGAGACGAATGTTCTTGAACTGAATCACCATGGGTGGCCCTTGGTGGACTTGAAAGGCCAGCACACCTTCACTGGCCGCTTTGCCTTCTTGATCATCAATCACTTCGGACATTAGCTCGTCATTGATGTAGTGGCTGAGTTTGTTTCCGCGGGCCACGATGCGATAGCTGTTCCATTCATCGGAGTGGATTTTTTTACCGAGTGCCTCCGCGTCGCCGAAGTTCTCAATGGTCTTCTCGCCGTCTGCGGCAATGGTCGCGCGTTCGCCGCGCTGGGTCAGAATGCCACGACCCTTCTCTTCATAGTTGATCCCGGCATATTTCATGGTCGTATCAATGTCAGCTTGATAGCCGCCGACGATAAAATCACCTTCGTTAAGGACTTTGCTGCGATACTGAATCCCGGAATTGCCGCCTACGATCTTGTAGTCCAATCGCAATTCGAAATTGCTGACAGGTGCCTCTTCCCAAATCAAGAACGTATTGAAGGTGAGTGGTTTCTCGGCGGTGGTGCGTCCCGTGATCACACCGTCTTCGACCGACCACAGTTCCAGATTTCCTTTCCAACCGGAGAGGTCTTGGCCATTAAAAATTTGTTTGAAGCCAGCTTCGTTTTGGGCAGCCTTCTTCTTGCCCCCCTTTTTCTTCGCCTTTTCCTGTGCGGAAAGGGCCGGGGATAGGAACAACAGTGAAAGCATGGCCGCAGTGAGAGTCAGCGTACGCATGAACTAGACCTCCGAGGTAGGGGATGACAACAGAGAAATTTGCAACAGCGGTATCATACTCTACTGCATCAAGACGGGTTCTAAATTTGGTGCAATTTTTAGTAGTTCAGTTGTCAGCATCTTTTGAATCTTACGTGTCGTCTGCTGTTTTAGAGCCTTTTTGAGGAGACTCTCAGCTAACGGAATCGTCAGATGGTTAGCCAATTCTTTGATCGTCGGAATGAAGGCTGGGCTCATACTGAACCGCCGCAATCCCATGCCGAGGAGAATTACGAAGGCCTGTGGTTGGCCTGCCATTTCCCCGCACAAGGTCACGGGACGCTGGGCTTTGTTGCAAGTGCTGACGACCGCTTGGAGTACGCGAATCACGGCTGGTGACAGGGGCTGGCACAAATGGCTAACCTTCGGATTATCGCGATCGGCGGCCATCAAATACTGTACCAAGTCGTTGGAGCCAATCGACACGAAATCGACCGCCTCAACTAATTGATCGATCATCACCGCTGCGGCGGGAACTTCCAGCATCATGCCGAAGGCTACCTTGCCGAAGCTCTTTTTCTCTGCGCGCAATTGCTGTTCGGCCCGCCGCACAAACGCTCGTAGACGCCTGAGCTCTTCCAAGTTGGTTACCATCGGAAACAGCATTTGCACTGTATCCTGCACTTTGTCCTGCTTACTGGCGCCAGGCTGGCCGTTGTCGCACTGGCTGTGCAGTAACTTGTCGAGCGACCTAGCTGATGGTGTTTGAGCTGATGTCGATTGGGTTGGTGCGATTGCCTGGAGCGTGTCGCGGCTACCGACCTGATCGGTTGTGCTGGCGGCGCGGAGGATCGCTCGGATTTGCGTTAAGAAAAACTGGGGATGTTCAAAAGACAAACGAATACTGCGCCAACCCATAAAGGGATTCGCTTCATGTTGCGAGCGACCTAAAAAGGGGACTGTTTTGTCGCCACCAATATCCAACGTACGGATGGTCACCGAGCGATTGGGGCTGGCCGCGATCACATCGCGATAAATGGCCAACTGCTCTTCCTCACCTGGGACACTGGAATGCGTCAAGTAGAGGTACTCGGTGCGGAATAAACCCACTCCCGAAGCCCCCATGGCGGTCGCCGTTTGTGCATCGATGACACCATTGATGTTTGCTAACAACTCGAGCGATTGGTCATCTCGCGTCAAAGCCGGTTTGTCACGATTGTGCGCGAGCTGATCGCGCAGATTGACAAATTCACGTTCCAGTTTGCGATAGGCCGTCAACACTTCGGGATCGGGATTGACAATCACATGTCCCTCGCGACCATCCACAATCAACGTATCGCCGGTCTGCGTTTGTCGCAAAATACCGCTCACGCCACTGACGGCTGGGATGCCGCGGCTGCGCGCGATGATCGCCGCATGGCTGGTCTGGCTGCCAGCCTGTGTGACGATGCCATGAACGGGTTTATCACCGAGCATCACCACTTGGCTGGGGAGCAATTCGTCAGCGACTACAATCGTCGGCCCTGTCAGTAAACCAGAGTCTTTCTTGAGGGCATCGCTGAGATAGCTGGTCAGACGAATAACCACGTCGCGAATGTCGGCCAAGCGTTCCTGCAAGTATTCATCGTGGGATCGATTGAGTAGCCCTTTGAAATAGTCCATCAAACGGGCCAGCGCGGCTTGGGCCGTCAGCTGTTCGTCCTGAATCCAGCCCCGCACCTTGCCGACGAGCGCCGGATCGTGCAGGATCGATTCATGGACTGAGAAAATTGCTGCCGCTTCCTTGCCAACCTGCTGTTGGACTTTATTTTGAAGGAGCCGCAAGTCATCGATCGATCGCTTGCGGGCATTTTCGAAACGAGCCAATTCGCCGGCCACTTCATGCGGTTGCAGCAGTCCCCTACCAGGATCCACAAAAACTTCATGGATGCAGTAAGCGGTGCCAATCGTCACTCCGGGGGATACAGCAATTCCTTTACGCATGCCTCAATTTTAACAAATGCTTGCAAATAGACAATTTGGCTTGGGTTTGTTCGATGTATAATACGATGACGAACTAATCGTGGCCGCTATCGCCTCCCCAAGTGTTCACTCCCGCCTCACTCCCTCTCCCAGCTACCTCGACGACCAACCCTATGTTTTTCGTGCGAACTGTTACCTATTTGATCTGCGGATGGCTGTTTCCGATGTGCCTGCTGACGCAAGTTTGTGTAGGGCAAGCACCAAGTTTGGTTATTCCACAGGCAATTCCACAGGCAATTCCACAGGCCAAAATCTTCCTAATTGGCAATTCGCTAACGTGGGACACACTTCCGGGCCTGCTCGAAGGGGACGTTCAATGGCACGTCGATTGCGGCAAGAACCTCAAGTACATCTTTGACAATCCTAGTTCACCGTGCGTCAAGACATCGACGCTCTGGCCCGAGGCACTGAAGTCTGGGCAATATGATCTGCTCAGCGTGCAACCCCACTTTGGCACGTCGCTGGATGAGGATGTGGCGGTTATTTCGGAGTGGCTCAAGTTGCAACCAACGGCCACGCTGGTGTTGCACACAGGTTGGAATCGCGCGGCGGATTTCGAAGCCACGTATCACGCATCGACCGAAGCCCGGCAGATGGTCCATGCGCCGCAGTATTTCCAGGTGCTGACCGAAAGACTTTTGGAACTGCATCCCCAGCGTACCATTCGCAGCACATCCGCTATCGACATCTTGGATCAGATTTACCACGAGATTCAGCAGGGCCAAACTCCCTTTAAGAACTTCGAGGAACTCTATCGCGATGGCCTGCACATGTCGACGCAGACGGGACGCTATCTGATGCACAATCTCATGCGTATTGCCCTCCATCAACCGTTGAGCGATCAAGGGTTCCAAATCGACGTGCCTCACAAGGAGTATCTCACGCGAAAACTCAAGGTAGTTCAAGGACGGAGTGATAAATCGGAAAACTAGCGGACCAATCTTGTCCCTAGCGATCGCCGGCCAAAGTGATGATTCGAAGACGATCGATGATGTCGGGATTTAAGTCTGCCGCGCAAAACCGCCAGCGCCAATTTCCATTGGCTTGTCCCGGCACGTTCATGCGAGCGCGATCGTCCAAGCCCAAAATGTCTTGCAGTGGAATGATGGCCAACTCAGAGCGGGAGCGCAATACCATCGAGATCAATTGCCAGTGAATCGGCATGCCACTCTGCATTGGGTCTTGAAGGTAGCGGTCCAGCACGTCTTCGCTCTTATTTTTCTGTCGATCGAGATACCAACCCAGAATTGTGCTATTGTCATGCGTGCCGGTATAGGCCGCGCTGTGAATGGGATAGGCTTCAGGGCGATGGAAATCATCTTGTTCATCATCAAAGCCGAATTGCAGCACGCGCATCCCCGGGAAATCGAGTTCATCGCGCAAGACATGGACCGCTTCAGTGATCATTCCCAAGTCTTCAGCCACGATGGGAAGTTCGCCCAACACGCGCTCGGCCGCTTCAAACGGCGCAGCACCCGGACCAGGAGCCCAGCGTCCAGAAATGGCGGTCTTGGCGGTAGCCGCTACTTCCCAATAGGCTTCAAAACCGCGAAAGTGATCGATGCGCAACAGATCATACAGCTCAAACGCATTGCGAAAACGTTGCGTCCACCATTGGTAATTGGTCTTGGATAAGGCCTCCCAGTTATAGAGTGGATTGCCCCACAGTTGTCCGGTTTTGCTGAAGTAATCGGGAGGGACGCCCGCCACGAACTTTGGCGTCCCCAGGGGCTCCAACCAAAACAGACGCTGATGCGCCCATACATCGGCGCTACCATGCGCGACAAAGATGGGCATGTCGCCAAAAAACTTCACGTGGTGGGCTTGCGCGTAATTTCTTAGACCATTCCACTGGCGACGGAAAACGAATTGGACAAACTGTTCGTATTCGATTTGCTTGGACAATTTATTCCGCCACTCAGTCATGGCGGTTGCCTCGCGATGGACTAAGGCTTTTTCCCAGCGGCACCAATCGGCGGTATCAAAGTGCTTCATCAGTGCGCTAAACAACGCAAAATCATCTAACCACCAACGTTGCTCAGTACAGAACGACTCAAACTCGTCGAATTGCGCGCAGGCCGAGCGCTGGAGAAAATTTGCGAAGGCAATGTCCAACAGCTCGGACTTGCAACGCCGCGCCGCGTCGTAGTTGGCGGCGTTGCAACCAGCATCCAGCGTTTTCGTGTCAAGCATGAAAGGCTGCAAGTCTGCCTCCGCCAATAGCCCATCGCGCACCAAAATGCGTGGCGAGATCAACAGCGGGTTACCAGCAAAGGCCGAATAGCAACTGTAGGGTGAGTCGCCAAAGGCGGTGGGTCCCAACGGCAATATCTGCCAGATCCGCTGGCCGGCGGCGGCCAGGAAGTCGACGAAGCGATAGGCGTTGGGGCCCAAATCTCCCACCCCGAATTCGCCAGGCAAACTAGTGATGTGCAACAGCACACCGGAGGCGCGATCGAATCGACTCACTTAGAACTTCCTTGATTAGGTGGGGCGCAGGGATTGCACGTCCCAGATCTCCGCGGCGTATTGGCCAATCGTCCGATCACTTGAGAACCAGCCACTACTGGCTGCGTTGATGATGCTCATCCGATTCCAGGCCTTGGGGTCTTTGTATTGATCATTGACTTCTTGTTGGGCATCAATGTAGCTCCGCAGGTCCGCGATAGTCAACCATTGGTCTTGCCCGTTACGGAGACCCGCAATGAGGATATCGAAGATCCCCGGTTCGCTGGCGTTGAATCGACCACCTTCGAACAATTCCATGACTCGACGGATGTCTTTGTCCTCGGCGATGATCTTATTGGGATCGTAGTTCTGCCGCACCTTTTGCACTTGTCCAGCATCGAGCCCAAACAAGAAGAAGTTTTCGGCCCCAGCTTTTTCGCGAATCTCAATGTTGGCACCATCCAAAGTGCCAATGGTAAGCGCCCCGTTCATCATGAATTTCATGTTCCCGGTCCCCGACGCTTCTTTGCCAGCGGTAGAGATCTGTTCCGATAGTTCGGTGCCAGGACAGATGATCTCCATGGCCGACACACGGTAATTGGGGAAGAAGGCTAATCGCAATAGATCCTTAGTGCGGGGATCGTTGTTGACCACTGCCGCGACATTGTTGACCAGTTTGACAATTAATTTGGCCACATGATAACCAGGCGCAGCCTTGCCGCCGATCAACACGCAACGCGACTCCAATCCATGAGTATCGCCGCGGCAAATGCGATCGTACACATGGATCACATGCAACACGTTGAGCAATTGACGCTTGTATTCGTGAATTCGCTTAACCTGCACGTCGAAAATCGCATCGCCGCCAAATGCTACACCCGTATTTTTCAGCACGTAGTCGGACAATCGTCGCTTGTTCTCAAGCTTGACCATCTGCCATTGCTTGCGAAATTCCGCATCGTCTGCCAAGGGAGCCAGCTTTTCAATCTCACTCAGGTCGGCTTCCCATTTCCCGCCAATCGCCGAACTAATCAGATCGCGTAGGCCCGGATTGCAATGCGCCAACCATCTTCGCTGGGTCACACCGTTGGTTTTATTGTTGAATTTCTTGGGCCACAAAGTATAGAAATCGGAGAACAATCCACTCTTCAGCAAATCGGTATGGAGTTGAGCTACGCCGTTGACGGAAAAGCTGCCGACGATCGCCAAGTAGGCCATACGAAAATGAGGATTATCCCCTTCCTCGACAATCGATAACCTGCGCCGCATGTCGACGTCCCCAGGCCACTTCTCGTCGACTTGTTTGAGAAAGCGACGGTTGAGCTCGAAGATGATCTCTGTCAGTCGAGGAAGCAAACGACTAAATAGAGCGACGGACCAGCGCTCCAGCGCTTCGGGCAATAGCGTATGGTTAGTATAGGCCATGCACCGCGAAGTGATTGCCCAAGCCTCCTCCCAACTCAGATTGTGTTCATCCAGCAAGATTCGCATCAACTCGGGAACCGCACAGGCCGGATGTGTATCGTTGAGCTGAAAACAGTTCAGCTGGCCGAACTTGGTGAAGTCCTCACCATGCTGCTTGACCCACTCAGCCAACACATCTTGCAGGCTGGAGGAGACCAAGAAGTATTGTTGTTTCAGTCGCAACTCCTTGCCATTTTCGCTGCTATCGTTGGGATACAGGACCATCGTTATCTGCTCGGCCATGTTCTTAGCCGCTACCGACTCAGAGTATCCGCCCGCATTGAACTCATTGAGATCAAACGCGGATGTGGCCGTGGCCTTCCACAGCCGCAACGTGTTGACCGTTTCATTGCTGTAGCCTGGAATCGGCATATCGAAAGGAACCGCCAGCACGTCTTGGGTGTCGACCCAACGGCTGTGGTGTATGCCTTGTTCGTCATAATACAATTCGGAGCGACCATAAAAACGAACACGGCGCGAGTCTTCGGCGCGCTCGATCTCCCAGGGGTTGCCATCTAACAGCCAGTGATCGGGGTCTTCGATTTGCCGACCATTCTCGATACGCTGATGAAACATTCCGTATTCGTAGCGGATTCCGTAACCCACCACGGGCAACTCGAGGTTGGCGCAGCTATCGAGGAAGCAGGCAGCCAACCGACCCAAACCACCATTTCCCAGCCCAGCATCCAGCTCTTGCTCGGCGATCTCTTCCAAGCTTACGCCGTAGTCGTGCAGGGCCGTTCGCGCCGATTCATCGAGCTCCAAGTTGTACACTGCGTTGGTAAGCGAGCGACCAATCAAAAACTCCAACGACAGGTAAAAGACGCGCTTACCACCGCTCGCGCGAGCGCGCTTTTCTGTCGCCCGCCATTGATCGATCAACCGATCGCGTACCGCGATAGCCAGCGCACGGTACAAATAACGTGGTTTAACGACGTCGTGATCATGTGCCAATGTGAAATGCAGGTGGCGTCGAATTTCGCATTCCAACGAAGCTAGGCACGATTCGGTCATTTCTTGGGGTTCGACAAGTGGCGCGTTCATGGCACTCTGTAGTTAGGGGTGGATTCACATGCGAATTTCAATTGGTATCGGTTGCTCGGCACTCGAATCAATCGAAAACGATGGAAATTTGACTTGCTATACAACTCCGCCTCACCAGAATCGTAAGGGATTTTGGTTTTCTCACAAGATCGCTCTCCTGCTAGCAACCAGCGGCAATTGCTAGCACTCAAGTTGCTACAATATCCCTGTGGTGAGCTGGCAGCCGTAAACGAGCTGTTGATTTATTGGTTTAACCCGCAGCCGAAGGCGAGGTTCGCCCCATTGATCCTCGCCTACGGCTGCGGGTTAAACGCCGACAACGCAACCTGGCTGAGCCTTAGGGCATGCGGCTCACCCTTGTCTATAAACTTGAACCGCAACCTTGTAGTTTCGTATCTACACTACATTTTCATGCCCGACAGCTTCATGCCTAATAGCTGGGACTGACTCAACGTGAAACGGGTCACCAGACTGGTGATTTAGACAACAATTTTTTTCAAAAGGAACAGAACTGTGGACGCAGCCGAAGCTATCAAAGGATCTCTCGACATGGCGGATATGATTGGGATGAGCTATTTGGGGGATTTGAGCGATCAAGAATTGCTCAATCGACCCCATCCCGAATGCAATCATATCAATTGGCAGATTGGGCATCTAATTTGTTCGGAGCACCAAATGATCAACCAAGTGGTCCCTGGCTCCATGCCCGAACTCCCTGCCGGTTTCGCCCTCAAGTACGCTAAGGACACAGCTTCTTCGCAAGACCCTAGCCAGTTTGCCACCAAAGACGAACTGCTGCAGACGTATAAGCAACAACGCGCTGCAACCCTAGAAGCACTCGCCAAGACCACTCCGGACCAGTTGGATGGGCCCTCAGGAGTGGACTATGCGCCCAACGTGGGGGCCATGTTCCGTATGCAAGGTGAACACTGGTTGATGCACTGTGGCCAATGGGTCATCGTGCGCAGAAGTTGCGGTAAACCAGTCGTGATCTAAATTCGGCACTGGTTCAAGTCGTAGCGAAATTCGCCAGGAATTTCGGCATAGCGCTGATTGCTAGGAAAACCGAAACTCTTGGCGAGTTCCGCTACGCGTTATTCACTGCGAAAAATTTGCCGCAGTTTGGCTTGGGCAGCGTCCCAAGCGGCTGCAGCTTGTCTGAAATCAACCTCCATCCAACGTACTAGCGCCTCGCCCTGTGCCCGCGAGGGTTGCGGGTGTTCGGGGCGGATAGGGAATTGTCCACTGGAGCCCATGGCCAGCCTTCCCTCGGTATCTTCCGACACTAAATAGTTCGCCAGTTGCGCGGCGGTTCGTGGATGTGGACCGCCGGCAATGACAGCTACCGTGTTAGGAATCCGCAGCGCGCCGAGCTGATGGGGTAGCTGGTCAGGATAAATAATTTCCACTGGCAATCCCGCATCGATTTCAATGAGCGCATCGTCGGTGTCGGTTAAACCGAACGCAAGTTGCCCCGAGGAGACAGCTTGGGCAACTTGCTTGTTCCCGGCTAAGACTATTGCATTGGACTTGATATCCCGAAACAGCTGATCCGCTTTATCCGCTCCTAACAATTCGCGGAGCACGGTGAAATGAGTGGCCGTGGTTCCGAACAACGGTAGCGCCAACCCACACTTGCCCGCCCATTTCGCGTCAGCCAAGTCAGCAACCGATTGGGGGCGCGCACTTGGGTCAGGGAGCAACTCTCGGTTGACCAACAGCACCCGCGCACGAGCGGCCATGCCAACCCAGGTTCGATTTCGACCGAGCATGTTGGCAGGCCAGTCGCCGGGAATATCCCACGTGATCGATTGCAGCAACCCGGCTTCTTCCAACCGCAAGGTGTGTAGGATTTCGTTGTTCCAAAATACGTCGCAGCGCGGTCGCCCACTTTCGCTTTCGATGCGTGTCACTAAGCCGACGGTTTTGGTCGACTCAACGTCGAACTGCGGCAGCACTTCGATCCCAGCGTGTCGTCGGGCGAAGGCGGCCAGAATCGGCTGTGCATACTCGCGATCGGCGGCTGAATAGATCACAACCCCATTTTCGGGTTGACGCACGCAACCACAGCAGGCCAGCAGAAACAAACAGAAAAACTGCATACGCACGACGATCGTCACACGACTCTCCCAATTCGTCGCACGACTCTCCGAGTCGTGATTTAATATTACGGCACGACACACGCTTGTATCCATTCGACTCTGAGCGTCGAGCGACGAAGGTGGACTCAGTCGATTGGGCATCCGTTTAGCTTTACCGCTGGACTTTGTTGGGTTTGTATTCGTGATCGCGTTTGCTGAGGACTTCGATTGAAACAATCTCATCTGGCATCACGGCTGGTGCACCTTCCTCCTTCTCTTCATCGGGGTTGATACGAGCGATATTGCTGAGCACTTCCATTCCCGAGACTACGCGTCCAAAAGCAGTGAAGCCATCATTGAGCTGATAGGTGGGGAGGAACGTGACAAAGAACTGCGATCCACCCGAATCTGGGGCCTGGGCGAGGGCTAAACCCAATGTGCCTCTAAAGAATTTCCTGGCTCCCGGTTTGTTGGTCTCATTGTAGATCATATAGCCTGGACCACCTGTGCCATCACCGGTAGGGCAACCGGTCTGCGCCATGAAATGTTCAAGCACGCGATGGAACGTCAGCCCATCATAGAAGCCCGATTCAATCAAGCTAATAAAATTAGCGACCGTTTCTGGCGCTTGATTTTCGAACAACTCGAATTCAACATCTCCCTTGCTGGTATGCATCATCACTCGCGGCAAGGGTTCCCCCTGGAGATCCTGTTCACGAGCCGCCAACTCTCCCTGCCAATCCTTTTCGAGTTGGGTCAGGTCTTGTTGCAAGCCCTGTAACTGCGGGCTAGCTTTTCCATCGATGATCAATTCATTTAGCAACGGCTTTAGCACCTCAAAGTCGCAATTCGCAAAGGCCGTCATGGTCGCGGTCGCATGCAGTTTTTCTTGAGGATAATTGTGGGCCATCAGGGCTTGCGCCACGGGCTGCATCCCTTCGTATCGATCGTCTTCAACATTGCGTTCCAAGATCCGCCACAGCATATCAGCGATGGCTGTTTTGTTAGCCGGATCGGATTGGTATTCTGCCAACGCCGCCTCGACCAGTCGTCGGTGGATGGGCACGCCCTCACGCTCCAACTCAAGCCACTGGCGGTGATATTCGCTGTCCTTAACTACCGAAATGTTGGTGTTGTAACGGACCAGAACTTCACGCATCTTTTTTAAGTGCTCGCGCAACTCGTCGGTGGCTGCCTTTAATTCAGGTGTTTCCGGACGCACGCGTTCGGGCGGCGGTCCCGCCACCGGTGGCTCCTGAGCCGAGGCTGTCCATGGGATCGCACCGCTGGCCATCAATGCCAGCCAAGTGCAATATACGAATAAATTGGAAGTGGGCTGAGTGTTTTTTGATTTCATAATTTCCGACTATTGGGAGCTGTTTGAAAAAGACGCTGACCCTTTACAAACGAAATAGCACGAGGTTAAGGCGTAGCGAAATACTTGGCGAATTCCGCTACGAGATTATTGTTAACTTCACGGCATTCGGTCAGCCGCTTTTTCAAACAGAGCCTCGTAAGCATACGTTATTGACCCAAAGTAAATTTTGGCAAGCGGACAATCTCGCCCCCGCGCGTAGCCGATTCATGAGCACAGATTCCAACGCAGGTCCAATTGGCGCTGGTGACCGCATTGGGGCGCGGATCGCGATCTTCCAGCAACGCGTTGACGAATTCATTGACCAAGTGTGGGTGAGAGCCGCCATGGCCTCCGCCTTGTACGAACGACAAGTGCTCGGAATCGTGAATTTCTTGCGGCAAGGTAAAACGCTGGATTTCAGCCGGGAGCAATTGCGCGAAATCGGGGACGTCCACTTTTTCAGGAATCTCCGGTTCCGGTTTCTTAGCCGTATGAATCACATGCGGCTCATGCTCGACCAGCGTCCATTCAAAGCTTCGCTTGGTACCGTAAACATCGAAGCTCTCGCGGTACTGTCGAGCCACGTCGTACAGGAAGCGCCAGACGTGTGCTGTTAGATCACTGTCCTTGATCTTAATATGGCACGACTCAACCGCAAACTTATTCCCCGATTTGGCGGCAATATCGTCGCGAACCGATCCCGATCCAAAACAGCTGACATATTCGGCTAAGCCATCGACGAGAGCCAAGCAAGGACTGACGACGTGTGTGGCATAGTGCATAGGGATCATCTTTTGCCAATAGTCTGGCCAGCCATCCATGTCTTGTGGATGGGAAGCGGCTAAGTGCTGAATTTTCCCCAATTCCCCTTTCAAATACATCTCACGAATAAACAGGAATTCGCGACTGTAGACCACGGTTTCAGCCATCATGTACTTCAGGCCGGTGGTACGAACTTTCTCGACAATCTGCTGGCACTCGTCAATGGTCGTGGCCATCGGTACAGTGCACATCACGTGTTTGCCCGCTTCCAGGGCCTTTAGCGACATCCACGCGTGGTCGTTAATAGGACTGTTGATATGCACAAAGTCGATGTCGTTATCCGCCAGCACCTCATCGTAGCTCTTGTAGCGGCGCTCGATACCGAATTCGTCACCGGTCTTGCGCAATTGTTCCGGATTGCGCCGGCAAATCGCCAACACATTGGTTGCGGGCAAGCTTTGATAGATTGGAATGAACTCTGCTCCAAAGCCCAATCCCACCATCGCCACGTTCAGCGTTTTGGTCATCGTTGTTCTCGCACAGTAGTGGAAAGGATGTTTTGGAGAAAAGTGTACACTAAATGTGGCTCGACGCTCCGCGTCGCTTCCCAAAAAACGTCGCTAGGTGCTGGCCCGACTTGGAATAGCCATCCACACGGAATCCTTACGTATGGATACAGCTCTCTGGTTCAACGTCCCAATAGTTTTTGCCACCACGTTTTTTCGGGTGGAAGCGGAACGGGACGGAAGGTCTCCATGGGCTGAGTGGCGTAGACGCTCCCCTTGGGCTTGGCCGGTGAGGCGTGCGTTTCGTCTTCGTCGCCGGAGAATTCGATCATCAATCGCAGCGCGCCGATTTGGATCAATTGTCCGGGCATCAGCGTAGTCTGCTGCACGCGGGCGTCATCGACGTAGGTGCCGTTCATGGACTCCAGGTCCTTGACCACCAACGCGCCTTCACTGTTCAGCGAAAACTGACAGTGCTTGCGACTGATGGAGTCATGTTCGATGCATAGCTGCGAATCGGGCTCGCGGCCGGCGACCGCCGGGGGGGTAAACACCCAGCGCTTCTGAGTGATCCCTTCGACGTGATTCTGAAGTGTTAATTTGTAAACCATGTTGGCGGCACCTGGTGAAGAGAAACGAAGAGAAGCATAGAAGAAAGGAAACGTACACTCTCCGGCAAGACGGAATGGTAGACGAAACCGCCCAATTTCCAAAGTGTCAGGTACCTTTTTTGCACCCAGACGAGAAAAAGCTGTCTATTCAAAGTAGCAAAAAGCTCGACTGAGTGCCGTGTCTTTTCTTCGGAATCACGATAAAATATGGCGCCTATGCTTCGGCCATTCGAGTTTGTCTAAGTCGCATAAAAAAATAATTCAGGCCTATCGTCAGTCAAGTTGAACAAACACCTCTCATCCATTCCGCTCCTTGAAAGCAGCGCTCAGCCTTTGGTTCGTCGGCTGCCGCGCGAGTGGACAGCGGAGTACTGTTTTCAACGACTTTCTACACTGGAGGGCTGCGTCTGGTTGGATAGCAACATGCACTCCACCAGCCTCAACAATAGCGGTATCTCGCGCTACAGTTATTTGGCCGCCGACCCATTTAGTAAGATTCGCGTTGACGAACCGGTGGGGGCCATCCTCGATCAAGTCGTCGGACTGCTGCAGCAATTCTATCAACCACGTCTCCCTGACCTGCCTCCTATGCAGGGCGGTTGGATGGGGTGGCTGGGATACGAATTGGGGCGTACTTTCGAACGCTTGCCCACCGCCCGCTTCAATGAATTCCATCTTCCCGCTGCCGCACTTGGGCTCTACGACGTAGTGCTCAGCTGGGATCACGCTACCCAACAGGGGTGGATCATTTCTCAAGGTTGGCCGATTGTCGATCCACTGGGGCGCTCGCGGCACGCCTATCGCCGGTTACAACAATTTCTTCAGCTGCTGGAAGCTCCGCTCGAAAATTCTCCCCCGCAGCCTCGCCAGGACCGGCAATATCACCTGCGCCCCACACAGCTTGCTCCACAGTTCCCCACGCGCTGGAGCCACGATTGGACCAGCAATTTTTCCGCGTCGCAATTTCGCGCGGCAGTAGCCCGCTGTGTGGAATACATTCATGAGGGTGATATTTTTCAAGTCAACCTTGCGCAGCGGCTGATACGTCAAGCCTTTTGCCCAGCTGAACAACTCTACTTGCATCTCCGCCAACAGAACCCAGCTCCTTTTTCCGGTTACGCAGATTTTGGTCGCACCCAAATCATGAGCTGTTCTCCAGAGCGTTTCGTACAAGTTCAAGATCGACTGATTGAAACGCGACCGATCAAAGGGACGCGACCGCGATTGAGTGATCCCGTGGCGGACGCAGGGATGGCCGAACTGTTGCTCCACAGTCAAAAGGATCGCAGCGAAAACGTAATGATTGTCGACTTGTTGCGCAATGATCTTTCGCGTGTCGCTGACCCTGATTCACTACAAGTCACTCAGTTGTGTGGATTGGAGCAGTATCCTTTCGTATGGCATTTGGTAAGCGTGATTGCCGCTCGTTTGGGAAACAACCAGACGGCCGCAGATCTGTTGGCGGCTACGTTTCCCGGAGGTTCGGTCACGGGCGCTCCCAAGATTCGGGCTATGGAGATTATCGCCGAACTAGAGCCCACCGCCCGCGGACCTTATTGCGGTAGTCTCGGCTACTGGAGCTTCGCGGGAGACATGGATACCAATATCTTAATTCGCACCATCACCGCCTGCGACGGTTGGTGGCAAGTTCCCGTTGGGGGAGGCATCGTCGCCGCCAGCGATCCGCACTTGGAAGAGCAAGAGACATGGCACAAAGCTGAAGGTATCTTGCGCGCCATCGATGCGCTGAAAGCAAAAACGTAGCGGAACTCGCTGAGAATTTCGACTCTTTTCGCTGATCGCCACCATCTTCCAATTCGAGGCTTACTTCGCTCCCTCTACAAAATCTAGCGGTGGTGTTTTCTACTACGATCGAGCTACTTGGCCAATTCAATCTTGCCGAACAAATGCCCACCTACTTCGTCGTGCTGCCAAGTCCCCGCGTATTTGTCCTTGTGCAATACCACACGCGCACCGAAAGTGCCCAGTCCTGGTATAACTAAATTGTCCATGGTCAGGACCGGTGTACTACCTGCCCATTTGACTTCGATCGCAATCGGGACGGTCAGATCGTGCCCGCCGTATTTGATTCGACAAGTAATCGCCCACAGATCACCGTCGGGTAGCTTTTCCACTTTCTCGATGTCGTACGCTTCCTCGTGCAGATCATTGAGTGGTTTGCCATCCACTGTAAACTGTCCACGAAACTTGGAGCCGGTCAGCAGTTTGGTGAACTTGGCATACAGTTCTTTTTGTGCCGGCGATGCCGCCTCGGCGATGGGTTGCGCCGGAGTGGCCGCTTCTTGTGCGGTCGCCAGCGAGAAGCCACCTAGCCAGAACAGAGTTAATAGCACGATGCGCATCTTCGAATTCCCATGTTGATTTGAAAGTACGTCAGGCTTTCCAGCCTGACCAATTCGCCAGCCGCACACCAGGCTGACCGGTTGAACGCCAGTTCTAATTCTACCTCAGTAGTGCATCTGTCAGGCAAGAAAGCCTGACGTACAAGCAGCTACTTGGGTGCTTCAGCTTCAGGGTAGACCCACAATTCCCCTTGTTCGGTATTGAAAACATAGACGGCTCCAGCGGGCAATTCAGGCAGTGCCAACCGATTGGCCTCGACGATTTTTTGCATGAATTCTTCGTGCGATTTTGGGAACCGTCCCTCCGTGGCTTGGAACAGTTGTAGCGCTTTTGGGATTTGGATATCAAAGACCGCTTTTTGTTCAAAGTTCAGCAGCGTGGCGGGCCCGGCACTAATGGCTTGGGCTATCCCCGTATTATCGTTCAAACTCTGCCCACGCTTGCCCACTCCTGCCACCGCCTTTTGAGCTGTTATCGTGGCAGGGGCCGCAGGAGCGTTGGCTGTCGGAGCGGTCGGACTGCAACCTAGACTGGTCGCGACGATCGCACAGCCCAGCCAGCCTGTTCGCGTGGATGATTTTTTTTGCATACGAGAGCACTTTCAGTGTGACGATATTTTGTCAGCGCCAGCCAGTCAGACGCGATACTATTTGCTGGTCATCAGCGATTATAGCAGATCGCTGCTCGACTTCCTCAAGTCAGAATATTTCCCAATTTTTCCTTGCCTCGGAAAACCGATATCCGTTACGATTGAGTGGTTCCCACTATCCACGGTTCTTCCACGGACGCTGTGCCAAACCGTGTTTCCGATACGTCGAGAATTAATAGTTCGTCGTGAGACTTTAGAACTTGCGCTTTCATTTACCACCAACGATTAGATGGGACCCCGATAGGTTAGTGCGACAGCTGCGAGCGAAGCAACTCCAGGCCACTGCTGAAAGAGAATCAGTTTGCATACACCAAGGTCCATATGAAATACGGGATTTCCCCTGCGTGTGGCGTCGACGTGTTTATGAACCAACAATTCTGATTAAACATTATCCGGAGAAACTCATATACAACGGAAACATTGAAGTTGAGTTCGGCAAGTTTCCAATCGAAGCCGACCTCGAAAAAATCGAGAGAATCATTGCTGACTGTGGTTGCACACTCATGGAAGACGGCGACTTTGATTCGGAGTTTGCAATCGCACGCATGTACCTTATCGAACAACCAGAACTAGTGGACGACCACAACGAACTGCGAAGGCTCGAGAAGGCCAAGAACGAGTTTGTGTCCCATCAAGATTTTGAAGGTGCGGCCAGAAGTCGCGACCAACAGGATGCGATTCGCAACCGAATCGATTCACTGGCAATGTCAAAATTCCGTGGCACGTAAAACCTGAAGACACGACGAACCAAACGTTGAACGGAAGTTTGCGGTGCCGTCCAGCTTGCAAATCTCACAAACTCACGGACTCCGATAACGCGGCCGTTCGTCGTGATAGAATAGGACGATGGACAAACTTTACATTGAAACCTCGGTTGTCAGCTACGCTACTGCAAGGCCGAGTCGTGATATCACGATCGCGGGCATACAACAGCAGGCACGGGATTGGTGGGCTAACAAGCGACACAAATTCGAACTCGTTACATCACAGGTTACCCTTGACGAAGCTAGAGATGGTGATCCGACGGCCGCAGCAGACCGCCTCAAACTGCTTGACGGTCTGCCACTGATTGACATCAACTCGGATGTCGTTGCACTCGCGAAACGATTGATTGAAGCTCATGCAATGCCCCAGAAGGCTGCGGCAGACTCCGTTCACGTTGCCGCAGCTGCACTTGGTGGTGTAAAATATCTCCTGACGCTAAACTGTCGCCACATTGCCAATGCACACGAACTGCCACGAATTTACAAATTGTTGGACCAAGAGGGCTTAGGCCAGTTATTGATCTGCACGCCTGCGGAATTCCTTGGAGCACAAGACGATGACGACTGATACGATCCTCGACGAATTGCATGAGACTCGACGCCGTATGCTAGCTGCCGCTGGTGGTACTCTGGAAGGGCTAGTTGCTGGTCTGCAGAAACGCCAGCGTGAATCGGGGCGGACAATCCTGAAAACACGACCAACCGAGGATTGCACCGAAGTCGCCGACAGCGCTGTTGTTGATGGCGATTCGTCCCCGGCATCGCCGTGAATCTCTCGACAACTCCGGTCCTGACTTTCGTCACCACTTGAGCCCACGAAAGACGTTTCCCGCCTTGGCTCGCTCGGCTTCCTGCTCGTTCAATCTCTGACTCGGTCGGCGGACGACGCCAATCGTCTGTACCTGTGTATCCGGATGAACGGATGGAGCTGAATTGAGTCCTTGCATCGAGGTGTCCTGACCCGTTTACCGCGACGCTACTGGAGCACGCTTGGTATTTTCTTTTCGGGCTCAGCTTGAGGTGCTGTAGGCGTGGGAGTTGTCTGGCCGGGCTGGGTTACTGCGGGTGGTGAGACGCGACTGGGGCCCGATGACTCAGCAGGCCCCATCAGCGGAGCTCCGGCCAGCCAAGCCAACAAGAAGGTAATGCCCAGGTAAAATGCATAGTGCAATACACCTTGCAGTACTTCCAACTCAAGCGTCAGTACGGAAGCAGCAGTGCCGATGGCGATCATGATGGGAATGAGCATGACAACCTGTAAGCCATTGATGGGATCACCGTCATTCAAGTAACTTGGCACGAAAACATAGACGGCCCAGGCCGCGGCAAAAATCAGGGCACATACTCCACAACGAACCAACAACTCGCGACCGCGGAAGATATCGAGCTCATCGTCGTGCAAGAACCAGTAGCCGACAAACACCAACGGGGCGGCTAGTACAACTGCGGCAATGGCAAGTAGAGCGGCGGGCGCTCCGCCGCTGAGTCCAAATCCAAGGGCGAGACCAAACACGACGATCGTCGATAGCGCGGCAGCTAAGATCACGGGCAGGCTGAGGTTGACTTCCGTCCTGCGTATCGGCTTGAGGATCGATCGCCCCTTCCAATCCTTGGGGGCCGCATCGTCGGGGGCGTGGATAACCACCTCTTCCGCTTTTTCAGGAATCTTGATCGTCTTCTGGCAACTCGGACAAGGCCCCGACTTACCCGCGAACTTATCGCTGACACTGAATCGCTTTAGGCAGCTTGGACAGGTGACTACTATCGCCATGAATATGCCATGTGGTTGGGAAAAAAAGTCGAAATGAATAGCCCGCAGCCGTACTGACGTAGGTCGCTTAGAGAGGGATAATGATAACAACCGAGTAATGGTAGTTTAACCGCATCACCTCTCACTCTTGATCATAATCTTACTCTTAATCTTTTTCCGCTACCGCGCAGGGTTTTGACCTAACAAGCCTGGTCGATTGCAAATTTAAGCTTTCATAGACTCAATTTATCACATGGTCCACAAAGATTTCTGATGAGCACACCCGGAGTTGATCCCCAGCCAGCCAATGCCTTTCCGCTACATGTCGTACTTTATCAGCCTGAGATTCCTCCAAATACCGGCAATATCGGTCGGAGCTGCGTGGCGCTGGGGGCCAAGCTATGGATTGTCGGACCGGCCGGTTTCAGCCTCGATTCAAAACAGATCCGTCGCTCGGGACTCGACTACTGGGGTGACTTGAGCTGGGAAATGGTCGACGATTGGGAGCAACTTATCGCTCGTCTCCCCACTCAGCGCATCTGGCTGGTGACCAAGTTCGGCAAGCAAGCCCACTGTGAAGCGACCTATCAACGTGGCGACGCGCTGGTGTTTGGTCGCGAATCGAGTGGCTTGCCTGATTGGTTGCATGCGCGACATACCGATAGCCAGATTGTCATCCCCATGCCTGGTCCCGTGCGATGCTTGAATTTGTCGACCGCGGCGGGGATTGTTATGTACGAAGCAGCTCGCCAAATGGGACTACTGACTAACGTGTCTCACAATTTTTCCGCACCGACGGTAGCGGTTCCTACTGATGGATGACGAAGTGAAGTCGCGCAAGAAAGCCATCGTTATCGGAGCTAAGCCGTCTTTCCGGTTTGCGCTCGTGCTCGGACTATTGCTGATTCAACCTCTGTTCGCGCAGGAGGACCCTGAAGATCGCACTATTGCTGCGATGTGCCAAGCCGGTTTGACCTCGTCCGCAGTTGAATATGTTCGAGCGCGTCGGGAACTCGTGGCGGAGGATTCAAGCCAGTTGGCCAAGTGGACGATGCGGTTGATGGAGTGTCATGCCTTCGCCGCGCTCCATGCCCGGTCAGAGGCCGATGCCCATTGGCAAAAGTGCGAACAAGAGTTGAATGAGTTTATCGCAGCGGAGCCTAGCAATATTCGACTCCCTTGGTTGCATTGGCAAAACGGAGGCTGTGACTTGTTGCATACCCAAGCCGACGTGGCGCTGTACTTAGCGGCTCCCGCCAACGCACAACCGCGCGAGTTGGCGCTGGCTCGAATCCGCGAGATGCTCACAGACTTCGACGCTTTGGAAACAGAAGTCAAACGCCTGCAACCCTTGTCGGCCCGTGAGGGGCTGGCAAGAGATGAACTAGCACCGGCCGAACAATTGGCTCAGCTGGCCGTCGATGTTGGGCTGCTGCGATGCGAAGCGTTACTGTTACGGATGCGTTTGTATCCCCAAGGATCTCCCGATCGCATCGCGTCAGCCGCGGACGTTGACCGACGGGCAGCGACAATCTTGGAACGCACCGAACCTGATTGGCCCTCGCGAGCACAATTACAAGTTGCGCAGGCAGCCGCGCGACTCGATCTAGGCCAGACTGCTGAAGCCTTACGAACGCTCGAAAACTTGTCTGCTACAGGCAACACTCGACAAGCTCGCATTCGGGCCGCCACATTGGCTATTGAATTCCTGTCTTCTGGGGCCGAGGGCAATAGCTCTCAGGTAACCGCGAGCTTGTCGCGCGGAGCGGAACTGTTGACTGTGCTCAAGCGAAATGATGCTGGCCCAGAAAGTGAGTTGGCCGAAATTCAATTGGCTCTAGCTGAAGTGAAACATCAAACGGGCCCAGCCAAAGAAGCGGCACTTAGCGAATTGATCGCCAAATCGAAGCAACTCGGGGTTGCCTATGGCGACTACTGGCGAAGTCGCGCCGAATCGCTATTGTTGGGTTCGGTAACAAGTGCCGCCACGAATGGTAGCTCCAACAGCGATTCCAATATCGCGATCGATTTACTGATGGTCGAAGTGCGACAATTGCTAGGGGCAGGCAATGCCCACGCCGCGATTGACAAATTGCTTCAGTTTCGCGACCACGAAGCAGCGTCGGGGAGGGGAGCGGTCGCGGTGAAGGTAGCCAGCCAAGCCGCCGCGCTGTGGCAACGCGAACAAGCTTGGTTGCCAGCCGCCGATGCCACGCTGGAAGTGTGCCGAAAATTTAAGGAAGCACCCGGCGCAGCCGAAGCACATCTGCAAGCCATCTTCAGCGTCTCCCAAGCATTGCGTGGCGATACCAACGACGAAGCGTTGAAATTGCGTTATGAAGATTTGTTGACAACGCAAATACAATTATGGCCCAACTCACCGGCGACGGACGAGGCCGAACAGTGGCTAACGAGTTGGCTCACGGCGGCCGGTCGGCGAATGGAGCTGGCTGAAGCCTCTCTGCAACGAGGCGCAACCACCGAAGTTGTCGCTATCGCTGAGCGTTCGCTGCTAAATTGGTTAGGTGAAGTAGTCCTACTTAGCGACGCTTCGTCCGTAGCGCAACAGATCGAGGCTTGTAATGCGGCGCGGTCCTCTGGTCGTTTGGCACGTGTCGCCGCTCGCGCCGAACTGGTGGAGTTAGCAGCAACAGTAATCACTACTTGGTCAACTTCAGCGCAGCAAGCCGAGCAGTTGCGAACGCTATCGCGACTTGAGCCTGCACTCGACGTTAGTCCTTGGAAAGAAGTGGGGCAAGCACTCCGCTGGTTGAGCGCTATACGCAGTCGTCTGCCAGCCAAAGATATTTCTGCAGAGTTACTTGCCTGGGAGCCCGAGCGATTGCCGGTCACCATCCGCGAAGGACTGGCCCGCGCACTGATTACTGCGATCGACGAAACTCCCGCCAACGAACACGCAGATTGGGCGTTGCGCGTGAAGCTGGATGATCGGTGGCAAACTCAGTTACTGGAAAGCAGCAGCTTGCGCTGCCGCGCCAGCGGATATCGCTTGATGGCGTGGAGCACCGATGTACTCTCCGCCTTAAACGGATTGCAGCGATTGGCCGAACAAGCGGGGCGCGGCGGAGGGAATTTGCAATTGGAATGGGCGAACGCTTTGGCCGATTCTGGAGTCAACCGATTGGAACAAAGCTCCCAAGTTGCAAAAATTGTCATCGTCAACACACCCGCTGACAGTGAACTGCATTGGCGCGCGCGGTGGCGATTGAGCAAGAACCAACTTTTGTTAGGCCAAGCAGCCGAAGCCCAGCAGGCGGCTAAGTTACTGTTAGCGACGCAACCTCCTCAGTCGGAGATTTGGAAGACGCGTTTCGCTGAGATTGCAAACCAGTAAGTCGATAGCGCCTACGTTCTTCCAGGCGCGGAATTTGTTTAACGCCGAGCCGCAGCAGGCTGTCGATCCGAGTTCGATGGGCCAATCGCGAAAATCACTACGAAACAGAGAGTTTCTCGAAGGTTAAGTCACAGCCTGCGTAGGCGACGGCAGCGCCCGAGTCTGGAAGTATCAGGCCGGTAACTTAGCCATTCAGCTCCAAAACCCATTCTTTCTCGCACTATCCCAAGCTGCGAATCGGCTGCTACGGCTGGGCGCTATACCCGGAGGATATCCGTTGTCAAATTAAGTACAGGTGATCGCAAATGCGCAGTTTGCACGAGTTATTGACCGTGCTATTGAAAGTTGACAAAACCAACTAGAATGGCGATTCGAAATACGTCTCTCAACCCTCCGATCAAGCGAGCCCCCCTACCATGATTCTGAGACTGTTCCTGAGCCTGTTGGCTGTATGTGTCGCTTCCGTTGCAATCGTTTCATCCCCGAGCGCCTTGGCCCAAGAGACAGCTTGGGTGCCGCTGTTTGATGGCAAGTCGCTAGATGGCTGGGAGAAAGTCGGCAAGGACGACAGTCATTGGGAAGTTATTGACGGCGCCTTGTCTGGTTCAGGGCCCGCATCGATGTTGGTCTGCACTCAGGGCCCCTATAAGAATTTTCGTTATCGCGCAGAAGTAAAGATCAACGACAAGGGGAATTCGGGATTGTATTTCCGAACCACTCGCAAACCTGGTTTCTCCGATGGCTACGAAGCGCAGATCGACAGCACACACACCGACCCGATTCGCACCGGTTCATTGTATGGGATGTGCCACGTCTATGATCAGTTGGTAAAACCAGATGCTTGGTTTACCTACGAATTGGAAGTTCGCGATGACGTGTGGCGAGGACGAGAGATGACGCGCATCAAGATCACGGTCGATGGTCGGGAG
The DNA here is from genome assembly GCA_041739785.1 of Pirellulaceae bacterium. Classification (GTDB taxonomy): domain Bacteria; phylum Planctomycetota; class Planctomycetia; order Pirellulales; family Pirellulaceae; genus Aureliella. The sequence goes on along the minus strand of JBGSNE010000081.1, from coordinate 27,458 downwards.
CTGTTTGAGTACCTCGATTTTGATAAGACTTTTAAGGAAGGGCATTTCGCTTTTCAGCAGCATGATCCAGGAAGTCGGGTGAGTATTCGCAAGGTAGAAGTGCAGGAGCTGGAGTGATTCGTTTTGGAAGTCGCCAACGTACTTGATTCACTGCTTGCTCCAACCTGGTCGGTTGTCGATTTCCAATTCCCCTTTCCCGCCGGTTTTTCCTGCGGCGAACTGTTGGCTGATATCAGCGACAAAGCGCTCGCTAACAATTTGATTTCGACTCGTACTCTTTGGTCGATTCTAGTTGTTGCCGCCGCTGCGCTGATTCAGGCGACGGTCGGATTCGCAGCGGCCATGTTTGGATTGCCGCTGTTGTTGTGGCTTGGCAATGATCTGATGGAATCGCAGGTTCTCATCATCACAGCTATGTTGCCGCAGAACATTCTGGCTGTGTGGAAATTGCGGAAGAGCATCGACCTCCGCGAAGTGGCTTGGCCAGCCACGATCCGCATCGCGGCGCTGCCGATTGGCATTGCAGGGCTGACTGTCGTACTGACCTGGTCGGCTACCAGTATTAATCAGTTCGTGGGAGCATTGATTTTGTTGGCGATCGCCATACAAGCCATGGTGGGTATTGAATGGAAGAACGCCAAAAAACCGTTTTGGATGGTAACTGTCTTTGGCGGAAGTGGTATCTTGCAGGGCGTATCGGGCATGAGTGGGCCTCCGATGGTGCTGTGGGTGCATGCTCAACACTATGGAGTCAACCGCGCCCGTGCGTTTCTGTTTGCCATGTACATCACCAATTTCATTCCGCAGATTCTGTTGCTGTGGTGGAAATTCGGAGGTGTTGTGTTTCAAGCGATGCTCGTTGGCTTACTCTCCGTGCCGCTGGTCCTACCGACCTCCATACTCGGATTAAAGCTGGGCAGTTGGCTCGGTGATCGCTGGATGCGTGGGCTATCACTAGTGGGGTTGGTGCTCATCGCACTGACCAGTTTGCTCGAACCCTGGATTCACTCGCTGTGGGGTAGCTAAATATGTTCGAAGCGCTTGTGGCACTCGTGGCCCTGAGCTTAATGGAGATCGTGCTCGGGATCGACAACATCGTGTTTATCTCGATCCTCACCGCCAAGCTCCCGGTCGCGCAGCAGAGCGCTGGTCGTAAGCTCGGTCTGTTACTCGCACTTGGAACACGCATCCTTTTGCTGAGTTGCATTTTCTGGATTGCGCAACTGACTTCTCCGGTATTTACGCTATCCAACTGGCTGCCTGTCGAAGTGCTTAAAGGATATTTTACTGAGTCGCCCCGTAGTGAACTCCACGGTGGACTTGAACGCGTCACGCCCGACATTGATAACCACGCCGCTGGAGGCAATACATCCGAAAATAGCGGTACGGATGGCACACTAGAAAATTCGTCGCTTGAGTTCCATGAGCCCAAAGCGGTGTTTGATCAGGAAGCATGGGATGAATTCGACGGCGTGTCGTGGCGAGATTTGATTTTGATGGCAGGCGGTTTGTTCTTAATCTACAACAGTGTTCGTGAGATTCATCACGAAGTGGAAGGCGGATCACATGATAGCCAAACACCGGAAAAGCAAGTTCAATTCTGGCGCGTGCTGACTCAGATCGCAGTGATGGATGTGGTCTTTTCACTCGATAGCGTCATCACCGCGGTTGGTATGGCCAATCAGCTCTGGGTGATGATCAGTGCCGTTGTATTGGCGGTCTTGGTCATGATTGTGTTTGCCGATCAAGTTGGCAACTTTGTCGATCGACATCCCACTGTGCGGATGCTGGCCTTGAACTTTCTGCTATTGATTGGCGTGATGCTGGTCGCTGAAGGGGTGGGCACGCCGATTAATAAGGGCTATATCTACTTTGCCATGGCCTTTTCCTTGCTGGTCGAAGCTTTCAACATTCGCATCCGCACAAAACAAGCGTAGCATCGTCGCAAGACTCTCCGAGTCGTGATCCTGTGGCCAAGCCAGCACACGGAATGTCTTGGCGATTTCCACTACGACGCTAAACTTTTTGACTAGCCTCGACAGCCATGACATCGCAACGTTCATTTTCTGGGTGGCCGCTATGTCCGCGGACATGATGGTAGCTAATCTGATGTCGGGCCACGAGCTGATCTAGTTCCTGCCAAAGCTCGACGTTCTTGACCGGCTTCTTCTTGCCACCTTCCATGCGAACCCAGCCCTTTTTCTTCCATCCCGCCATCCACTCCTGCAAGCCCTGCAACACGTACTTGCTATCCGAATGCAAAGCCACCCGGCAGCGTTTCTTCAGTGACTTGAGTCCCTCGATGACCGCTTTGAGTTCCATGCGATTGTTCGTTGAGTCGCGTTCCCCACCGGCGCCGGTCAGCTCCTTTTTCGTTTTGCGATCACGAAGGATAAAGGCCCAGCCACCCGGACCTGGATTACCACTGCACGCACCATCGGTGTACAGATCGACTTCGCGCAGCGCAGCCGGCTGTTCGGCTGGCGGTGGGCTTGCAGTTGTTTCTGACATGAGTCGGCCTTCGATAACTGGTGGTTTCTTTTGATTGTTGCTGCGCGAGCCAATAAGTCAACGCGTTTGATCCCCAAGCAATCGTTGTGAAGCCACGATTCGTTTAACGCCAAGCCGCAGAAGCCGAGGTGTTACGCCAACGGCTCACTACCACAACTGTCAGGAATCCCACATCCGGATGCCAGCCCACAGGTTTGTGGCTTCGCAGGCGCCGGCTTAAAACTGTCTCTCACGTTCACATTAATTCTAGCCTCACAACAGCCGTCGCCTGCGCAGGCTGCCACGGTCGCTCCGGTCAACTGCGGAGCGGATCAGCAATCTTATTTCGTAGCTCAGTTCCTTAGGATTCAGCAGCCTACTCCGGCTCGGCGTTAAACGAAAATCGAATAATCCCGGTTATACGATTCGGTCGCGAGCTGAGACTTTCCAACGATCGACGATGTTACCGCCTTCGACAACGATCAAATGGCTATGTAGGGCCACTGTCGGGCAAACGTGTGCCGGTATGGCATAGAGCACGTCGCCAAGGCTCAATTGGTTTGCATCCGGCGTCTCCAGCACTAAATGTTCTTCGCTGTGCTGAATCTCTTTGGCATCGGGCAAGTTCAGAAAACGACAACGTCTGCCGGCTGGGGGATCTGAGGCTATCGCCTTATAACCTAAATCGACAGTCACGCGATCGACATGCTGCTTGGAGATCACTCGCGTTAGTAGCACAGCCGCCGGCTGGAAGCCCGACATGTCGGCATAGTCACGACCGTAGTTGAAATCGGACAAGACACACGTACCTGGCGAGCATTCGAGGTGAGGATCGGTAGCGGACGATTTGATTCCAGCAAAAACCGGAAAAGTCGGAGTGCCACCGCAGACCAGCGTCGGTATCAAGGCGCCCTGAGCTTTCAATTCTGTCACCAACTGCGTCACCGGTTGCCACAACTGCTGAACAGCTTCTTGTCGTGCCTGCAAATCACTTTGATGATTCTGCCCATCGTAGACATGCAAGCCGCCGGCCAGCAGTGATTTCGCTTGGCACAGCTCTTGGTAGAGTTGCAGCGCTGCCTTTCCAACTGGAATGCCCGTGCGCTGCATGCCCGTGTCCAGATCCAACAATACAGTCAATTGCGAATCTGCATGCTGGAATGCCTCGTCGAGCTCATGCAGCGATTGACTATTGTCGACCACCGTGCTGAAGCGAGTTTGCGGAAACTCTTTGACAATCTTGACTAATCGCGCGATCGCCGGACCAATTTGCGGATAGGCGATCAAAATATCTTCGGCACCGCAGCCTCCCAGCATTTGCGCTTCCGACAGCGTAGCGCATTTAAACTTGCTTACGCCCGCTTCGCGCAGCAGGTCAACAATTTGCGGTGTCTTATGTGTCTTGACATGCGGCCGTAGCTTGCTGGTTGAGCCCGCGATGCGAATCATTTCTTTAATATTGGCTCGAACGATTCGCGGATAGACCAACAAACACGGTGTGATCAATTGTCCGGGATCGTTCAATCGGTATTCATCTAGGTCAAGCATGAAAGTCCATCGTCCAAATTCTTTTGCCGTATATTTGATCCAATTTTAGCGTCTCTGCCGGCCAGAAGTTTAGCTCGACGCGCGAGTTGTAAAACCAGCGCTATTTCAACCGCCAAGCGGCGGCATTGGGTAGTTATCCGGTGGTATTCGCTGCGCTCGACACCGGCTAATAGCTCTAACGCCTTCGGCGTCGTTTAAATTATGGATAACTGGCAGGGATTGCATCCTAAGCGAGCGGACGTTACTCAGCGGCCAGGTTGACGCAGATCAATTCTTTATCGTTGCGTGCGAACAGGCACTTGTTGGCGATGGCCGGATGGCTCCACACGACAGGTCGTCCCATCGCTTCGCTCGTCGGATCGAGCAGATGCATGCGTCCAAGTTCCTCGAAGCCTTCGTCGTTGAATTTAACGAAGACCAAGTCGCCCGTTTCAGTAAACAGTATGAACTTGTCTTCGTGTTTGATCACAAACGCCGTCCCATGCGATGCGCGTCGTTCGCCTCCAGTGGTTAGAGCAAACGATTCCCAACGTCGCTCGCCATTAACTGCATTGACTGCGATAAACGCTCCCGATCCACAGTCGGCACCGTAAATATTCTGGCCATCAAACTGCGCGGTAGCATTTCCGCTGTAGACACCGATCTTAGGTTTCCCCGTCCATAACGCCTCGCCGGGTGTGCCATCCTCCTTGAGTTCCAGCATGACTGCCGTTTCGCCAATACCGCAGGCATACAAACGATTACCGGCAATTTGCGGCGCGGCGATGGCCATGCCATATCGCGGTTGCAGAGGGTAGGTCCAATTCACTTTGCCGGTCAGAGGTTCTAAGGCATTGAGCGAATCCGCATGCCAAATCAACAGTTGCTCTCGGCCTCCCAACTTGTGAATCGTCGGTGGGCAGTACCCGATCTCCGATGCGGTGAGGGCTTGCCAGTGCTTCTCCCCTGTTAGTTTGTCGAGCGCAACCACAATGCTCCCGGTACCGCCTGCTAAACAATACAACAAATCGCCATGCACCAGGGGGTGTGCAGCGTGTCCCCAGATCGGTGACTCAGCTTTAAACTCCTGGGCCAACTGTTTCTTCCACACTAGATCCCCAGTGGCTACTTGGAGACATTGCAAATCTCCTTCGGCACCCAGCACATAGACTCGATCTGCGTCCACCGTAGGTGTTGCCCGCGGTCCGTTAGCGTACGACAGGTTGTATTCGCGTTCGTCCTCTCGTCGCCACAGTTCGTGTCCGGTGTTCGCGTCGAAGCACAAAACGCGTTCTGTGCCAACCATCTTGTCTCGGCCACCCGGATTATTGGTGCTGGTTCCACTGACCGCCACAAAATCGGTTAGGAACACGCGTCCATCAGCCACGGCGGGTCCGGAATATCCGGAGGCTACGGGGACACGCCATTTTACTGGAAGGCCCGAATCGGGAATGCGATCGACAATGCCCGCTTCTCGATAGACACCATCGCGGTGAGTCCCCATCCATTGAGGCCAATCCTCTGCCTGAAGGCTGGTGGCAAAAATCAGGAGCAGCCCGAGAGCCGTCGAGAATGGATTTAGTCGCATGTCTATCCTGTCCTATCTTTAGTAAATCTGAGTGCCAACGGCCAGGTTGAGTTGCTACCGACGCGAGGCTTAGTCTCAAACGGTGTACAACTTTCAATTCAGGAGGCCCGTCATGGCAGTTCAGTCTAACAGCAACTTCGGTTCTTGGGCAAACCAGTTACGCAATTCGAATTCACTTTTCTTTGACAGCCAACTTGCCCGTGAAGCGATACACGCAGCCAGCACTTCGGCGAACCAAGTTGGGGTGAAAGAACCGCCAGAAAGTACAATCTGGAAGCGACGCCTCACAATCTTGGCAGACCACGAAAGCTTACCTATGGCGCCAATTCGGCTGCTTTTCGTCAGCCAAGAGTTGCGTCTCCGCAGAGCTCTGCTAATGTTTCATTCAGCAGTGCTAATTGTAGTGCTGCGCCTAACGCGGTCGCTCCCGCGAATTCGTCGTTTTTCCTCGTCTTAGCCAAAGCGCCGAAGGGTGTTATCAATCCTTTTTTAGCGGCGATCAGCTAGAGTTGTCGGCAAACTTCCGATTTTTTCTGAAAAATGGCCTGCGTTGCGGTGTCTCATCAACGACAGTCGCCCTGAAGTGAGTCCAGGCAAAGTGAGTACTAGGTGAGAGGCATCGCACCCGAGGAATTCGCGAGAATCATTGCGGACTTGAGCCCAGCTCTCGTGCTGTACGCTCGTAGCCTCTGCGATGAGCCCGAGGACATGGTGCAGGAGGCGTTGCTGAAACTCTTTCAGCAGCATCCTCCACCTGAAAACACTCGAGCTTGGTTGTATCGTTGCGTTCGCAACTTGGCACTCAACAACCGACGAGCGCGAGCGCGTCGTAAACATCACCAAAGCACGCTTGGCGAGCAGAAATCGGCGTGGTTTGTACCAAGTAGCGAGATTGAACTCGACCAACAGGCGGCTGCAAACAGCTTGGAAAAACTGCCTCACGATTTGCGCGAAATCATCTGTGCGCGATTGTGGGGAGAGCTGACATACGCCGAAATTGCCGAGCTGACAGGGCTCTCAATTCCGACTGTATTTCGACGATATGAAGAAGGTCTACAACAACTAAGAACCCTCCTAGGTGCGCCATGGCCAGAGAAGACGCCGAAGATACTCCGTTCGAACTTTCGGCAGAGTTAAAGCAATTAGAGCTGCAGTTCGCCCATTTAGCGCCCACGCTCAGCGCAAGTTGGCAATCCCAGATTATGTTTAAAGCCGGTTTAAAACGCGGCCAACAGGAGGCTCGCAGTGCGAGCTGGAAAGCAATCGTGAGTGTGGCCTGTCTGGCAGCCGGACTAAGCGCATGGGCCACATTTCAAGGCTTGTCGAACACCGCAGATTTAGCCATCCGAAAAAGCGCCCATCCAACGGTGAGTACATCAACAGCAGACGGTGCACCCTCGAGCGTTGACTCCATGGAGCCCTCGTTTTCGTCGACTCCGACTGCAATTTCACCGAGCAAATCCGACGAGCAGCAACTTGACGAGTTATTGGCCCGTCATTTACCAACGAAACTTTTGGTCATCAGCGAACTTTCGGCGGACGCAAGTGTTACCGAGCCCAGCACACTTCGCACCCTATCCGACTACCGAAATCAGCTTCGCGAATCGCTGTGACTGAAAGTGGCTCGACGCACCGCGTCATGATTTGATGCTACGGCCAGAGCCGACGGCGGAGCGTCAGGCCACTTTGACGCTCGTAGAATACTGGTTCCTTATCTTGGAGTTAATTATGCGATTCAGCACCTACACTTTACTCACGCTACTAGGCCTACTCTTATTTGATCAATCGACTTCAGCGCAGCAGGTTGATCTGTATCAATTGGCGCTTCATCCTGCTGCCGAACCGGTACCCGCGCTCAGGTACCGACTGCTGCCCCCTGTGATCGATCGTACAGCTGGCAATGCCGTTGTCTACTACGGAAAAGTTCCCGCTGAACAAACGGCGTTTTTCTCCTCGCGAGAAATCTGGGATGAAATCCACAAAGCTGCACAAATGTCGCTGAAGGAAGTTGCCGGAAACGAGATCCTGCGCAAGGCGACTCGCGATAGTTCCCCTATCAGCTTCATGCGACTGGGTGCCCGCTGTCAGCATGCCGATTGGCAGATTCCGTTGCGCGAACAACCCTATTTCTTGATTCTACTTCCCGATGTCCAGCAGATGCGAAATTACGCCAGATTGCTGGCGGTTCGAGCGCGCATTCAAATCGCTGATGGTCAGATCAACGAAGCCGTTGAGACTTTACAAATCGGATTCGCCATGGCAGAACATCTCTGTCAGGCACCCGTCGTGGTGTCTGGACTGGTGGGCGCGGCGATCGCCAACATGATGCTGGATGTCGTCGAGGAGATGATCGAGCAGCCCGATTCTCCCAATCTTTACTGGGCGCTCACGAGCTTGCCCGACCCGCTGGTCAACCTGCGGCCAGGCTTTGAAGTCGAACAGTTTTCACTGTACTTTACCGAACCGAAGTGGCGCGATATCGAATCGCTCGAAGGCGACCAAGCATTCTGGACCAAAGAGTTGCAACGCCTATGGACGACGTTAAGCGAAATCGCAGAACTGGAATCATCTCAAACGATGCCGCAATTAACTTATGTCGTTATGCGAAGTTACCCCGTTGCTAAGCAGCGGCTTGTCGACAGCGGCCTAACGCCACAAACCATCGATACCATGCCGGTTGCGCAGGTCATGATGATCGATGCGCTGCGTCAGTTTCAAATTCTTCGAGACCAGATGGCTAAGTGGTCCTACGTGCCCTTTCATCAAAGTCGTACCCAACTCAGAGATGCTATTCAAGTTGTCACACAAGCTTTCGACTCAGGCCACGAACCACTGCCACTGTCCGGGCACATCATTCTGTCGTTGGAACCGGTCATGTCTTCAGCGGTGCGAGTTTCCCGCCGAGTAGCCGCGCTGAGGATTGCCGAAGCCCTACGCATGCACGCTGCCAACCAGGGAGGACAATTACCAATGACACTTAACCAAGTTCAGCTCGTGCCTATTCCGAACGATCCGAGCACTGGTCAGCAGTTTATTTACAAGGTCGAGAGCGACACCGCCGAGCTGAGCAGCCCAGAGTTAAATTTTGTAAACGCAACTTGGCAATTCAAACTAGCAAATTGAACCTCCGGCGCTAGCCGTAGGCGACACCGCAGGTTGGTACCCAAGAAAACGGAAAACACCCGGCAGCTCGCGCTGCTGCCGCTCACATTAATTACTTTATCAATCACTCCAGTTGGAAAATGCAATATGTTATTCCAGTCAGTATCCAAAATGGCACTTGCGTGCTTCGCGGGTTTCAGCCTCGTTCTAACATGTCACGCGCAGAATTCAGACACGGAAACGTTCGCGTTGGAGCGCTTTCTGGATTCGCAAACTGTGTTCGTCGTCTCCGCAAGCGCCGAGCGGGCTGGGCTGGAAGGTTTACTTGACCAAGCCGCTTTGCATTGCCCAGAGTTGTCGGCAGAAGTGAAATTAATATCTCGCAAGTGGCAGGCCGCCGCTGAGTTTCTAGAGTCGCAGAAGGTAAAACGCTTTTACCTGATCGCTAGTCTAGCCGATGAATATCGCGGATCGCTTTTCTGTGTCGTACCAAATTGCCAGCAGACCGAAGCCCGCGCGATGCTCGATTGGGTGAGCTATCTGCGCGCGATTGACAATAGTCAGACTCACTGGGGAAATCCCAACATCTCCGCGCGAAACATCGCAGGCTCTCTGGTCATTGGCACGAAAATCACATTGCAGCGATTAGAAGCTGATTCCGAAAAACCGACTGTCGATCTGCCGAACATAAAGCAACTCAGCGCCGACGCCGATTTTAGCGTGTTGGCGCGTTTGTCGACCGACCAGCAGCGAGCACTGATCGAAATGGTCCCGCAATTGCCCAAGTGGCTTGGTTCACCCAATACCAAAGAAACTCTCGATGGCATCCGTTCGGTGGAGTTGCAAGTCTCCGCTCGGCCACAGTTCTCCGCTAGTTTGGTGATCAACACTTCCGATCAAGCGACCAGTCGACAGGTTCCTGTGCGCGTCGCTGGACTCGCCGGTGCCTTGGCGGCAAGTTCCGCTGGTGAGCCGGAGCTACAAAACTTCTTGTCGGCCATCGTCAAAGTTCCCACAGAAATAACCGCCGAAAGTTGCAGTTACAAATTGACAATCGGCGAGGCACTATCACCCTACTTAGTCAAGACCCTTGCGCAATCGTTTCGCGGAACAGCTTTTGACAATCTTAAAAAACTGATGCTCGCGCTCCACAATTACGAGTCGTCGTGGAAGCACTTTCCCGAGATCAAGCCCACGGGGCTGTCACCAACACAACTGGGTTGGCGAGTTCAGATACTGCCGTATTTGAAAGAAGCGGAGCTTTATAATCAGTTTCATCATGATGAACCCTATGACAGTCCACACAACAAGCAACTGATTTCTAAGATGCCCGCCGTGTTTCGCTGCCCCCTGTCGAAGTTTGATGTGACCGAAGGCCTATCGAATTTCCGTCTACCAAGCGCTGCTGAAACGATGTGGCCCGTCGATCAACGGGTGGGAATCACGGACGTAAGCGATGGCATTGCCAGCACGATTGCGATCATCGAAGTCGATGACGAACATGCAGTTATTTGGACCGCCCCCGAAACGTTTGCGATCGACCTGGACAAACCACATGCTGGGCTCGGCGGTCATTTTGCGGATGAAGTTTTCTGCGCGAGTCTCAACGGGGCCATCCATAGTTTTCCGCGGCAAATCGACGCCAAGCTACTGCGCGGGCTATTCACTCGCAGCAGTGGCGAACGTGTGGAATGGCCACAAACCTCCGATCCCTCGTGGCCCAAGGGTCGCCCGAGCTTATCGGCTGACTAGAGGTTGACTAGATTCTTACTCAGCGAAGCTCCGTTCCCGAAGAATGAAAAAATGGAACACAAGCACCAATGTCTGCTTATTGCGAGTCAAGTGGTTTTCGCAATGAGTTCCTCACTGGCCGCACAATTTTCAGGAATTGAAAATGAGCTTCAATGAGAGTTTCGCCAGCCCAAGCACAAGAGCGGGCGAAATGCGATACGGGGACATAACACGTTGGCGGGTGGTTCGCTCCTGCCCCTAAAAAGTGCTGTGTCCACAGGTACTTTTCACGCAGAGCTCGCAAAGGCGCAGAGACTCGCAGAGAGGATGAGCGCCGGATACAAACTATTCAAGTTCGATTCGCTATGTGTTCTTCTCTGCAGCCCTCTGCGTCTCAGCGCTGTCTGCGTTAAATTCGGTATTTTAGGTTCATCTTTTCCGGAAGCTGTGTTGATTAGAAAGAGCAAAGGGTCGTGAGCCTTAGCTAAAATGGATAATCCGTCCAATTGCTCAATCGACTAGTTCGGCTCTAAGGCCGAAATTCATGGCGAATTCCGCTACGCCTTAACCTCATGCCATTTCAACTAGGGGTAGCATTCACTGAGACCTGTTCAATTTTCTTGAAAAGTCGTTCGGCGAAGAATTGGTGCGGCGGTCCGATTAACGCGACGGTTGATTGCCGGTAATATATAAAAGAGTTTGCTCGACCTATGCAAAGCCATTATGGTAGCCATGCCCAACGATACCCCCCCCAAGCTCGACTGCATCGCGCGGGTCATCACGCCTGAGAATATCGAGTTCGAGTACACTCTGGCGGGACCATTTCAACGGCTTCCAGCGTTTCTCTTTGATTTTGGACTTCGCACGCTGGTGTTTATCGGCGTGATGATGGTCATGGGTACATTCTCAGCCTTTCTCCCGTTCGCTGGCAGCTTATTATTTATCGTCGCGTTGCTGTTGTTCTTTGCGTTGAGTTGGTTTTACGGCATATTTTTCGAAACGCGCTTCAGCGGTCGCACGCCGGGCAAGATGCTCTTCAAACTACGGGTGATTTCAGTTGATGGCCGCCCGATTAACGGTACGCAGGCCGCCCTCAGAAATCTGTTGCGACTGGCCGACATGTGTGTCATGTTGCCGTTACAAGTGTTCGATTCCGAGGCGCCTGCCGCTTACGTAATACCGACGCTGTTGGTGGGCCTGGTGGTCATGACACTGACTCGGCGGATGCAGCGTTTGGGAGATCTGGCTGCAGGTACGATGGTGGTCTCTGAGGCACGCCGCAGTTCACCTCTAAACATCACGCCCGACGACATCCGCGCTTTCGGGCTGGCCGAATTAATTCCGCCGACTTTCTCAGCTAGCAGTTCACTCGCGCAGGCCGTTGGCCTATACATGGAAAACCGGCAGCGTTTAAGTGCCACTCGACGGCATGAAGTGGCCAAGCATGTATCATTACCACTGATCCGCAAGTTCGAATTGCTGGCGGATACCAGCTATGATCTACTGCTGTGCGCTTTGTATGTGAGGATCTTTTTGTCGGCCGAGCAACAATCCCAAGGGCGTGAACAATTGCGCGCCCGTTCGGCAGCACCGCGCTCGCCGGATCGACCGATCCTCAGCGGTGCTCGAAACGGAATGTGACCGATGCCCAACCTAGCCGAAACTGTCCAACAACGTCGAACCGATTGGTTGCGATTAGAGAAGATGCTCGATCAGCTCGGATCGCGGAGTCTGAAGGGCTGTCATGGAAGCACTTTAACGGAGCTGTCGGACCTCTATCGTTCCGCCTGCGCCGATTTGGCTATGGCCGATCACTACCGCCTCTCGCCTGAGACAGTTGGATACTTACATGGACTGGTGGGGAAGGCGCACAATTCCATCTATCGTTCGCGCCGTTTTCAATTGCATACTTGGTGGGATATTGCCTTCCACGATGCTCCGCGACAGATATTCCGCGACCGCTGCGTACATGTGTGTGCGGTGTTGTTTTTTGGTCTGTTTGCGCTTTCCACCTATTTGGCACACAACGAAGCAGCCTTCCCAGGTTTTGCCGAACGTGTTTTGGGCCGCGAGCAAATGGAGCAAATGGAAGACAATTTTTCGGAGGCTGATTTCGACACACAGACCTATGGGCAAAGTCTCGATAAGAACTTGACGATGGTCGCTTTTTACATTCAACACAACACCGGCATCGGCCTACAGTGCTTTTCCATGGGGCCGCTGATCATCCCGGGCTTGTACATGACCGGCTTCAATGGCACGATGCTCGGAGCATCGTTTGGCTATATGTCGCGCGGTGGAACCGACGGTGGAGAGAATTTCCTGGAATTTGTAACCGCGCACGGCGCCTTTGAATTGACGGCCATTGCGCTGGCGGCAGCGGCAGGCTTAAGGATCGGTATCGGTTGGCTATTCACCGGAGGATTGACACGCATCGCTTCTTTGCAACTGCGGGCCGTTGAAGCGGTGCCCGTGATGGCCGTTTCGGGTGTGCTCTTCTTCTTGGCTGCCTTGACGGAAGGGTTGCTGTCTCCCACTTCGATTCCTTATTTGTTCAAAGCCATGTGGGCAGTGTTTTCGAGCACCTTAATGATTTATTACTTTGTGGTCCTAGGCTATCCGGCGGAGCAGTCGCGTGCAGCTTGATCGTACTCAGATCGCCATCCGCGCTCGTTCCGCACTGGAACTATTCGACTTGAGCCTCCAAGTGCTCAAGCGGCATATCGTACCCATCGCTGTCTCCGGCGCCGTTATCGGTTGGCCTCTCCTGCTGATTGACAGCTGGGCAGTGGCCTGGATGCTCGGCGAGGATGCGCTCTTGGCGGCTGATCGATTGGACGAACCTCTGGCTGCCATGCGTTGGCGGCATTCTTCGCATCTGATCGCATTGTTTGTCATGCAGTTCCCCTTGATCTCGCTCCCCACCAGCATCTTCCTGGGGCATCAGATCTTTTATGAACCTATGCCGTTACGAAAATTGTTCGCTCGCTTATGGCCCATCGCCGGTCGTTGTCTGCTGGTGCTGGGGATTGTGCGACTGGGACTGATTGGCTTAATGATGGAACCACTGGTAGACCGCTATCAAGAGTTTAGTCATTTGGAGTTCTGGTTTATTTTCGTGGCCGCTGGCTGTGCGCTCTTGTTTCGCGTCTCGCGCCCGTTCGCGCCCGAGATTCTGGGATTGGAATTGTGTCCACTGCAGAGCAAGCGTTCAGACGAAATAACCTATCGTGTGCGGAGCCGTAGTCTTCATCGGTATTTGCTTTCAGAACATTTGAATCGTTTCTTGGGAGCAGCACTGTTTGCGACCTTACTGTTCTTTGCCGTTATCGCCGCACAGATGTTTGCTATTGGAGCTAGCACGGGCTACTGGCAATGGAATTTTTGGTTTGATTATGTGGGATTGCCGCTCGCTCTGTGGGGAGTGGGACTGTTCATGGCCGTCTTTCGCTTTCTGAGCTATCTCGACAGCCGTATTCGGCTCGAGGGCTGGGAAATTGAGCTGCGTCTCAAGGCTGAGGCGGCGCGATTGGAACCACCCGCGCAAGTCGCCACGGAAGCCAAGGAACCGTTGGCAACCCTCAGTTCAAACGGTGGTGAATCGAATTCCCCCCTTGCCGAACTTGTCGCCAACTCCCCGGAACATGCACCATGACTGACGCTGCGCCGAGTGTTGTTGCTACACGTATTGTTATCCGACTGCTTGCCATCTGCTTCGCAGTTTGCCTGTTGACTGCTGCGCCAGCTTCTGCGGTTGGACAAACCGATGCCGAACAAGCGCTGCGCAGGTTCCCTAACAACTCATGGTACGATCGGCACAGCGAGCAGTTCGTCCCCCCGAAGATCAAACCGGCAGACGACGAACCGCTACGGCAAACTGGTCGAATCGCTCAAGCTCCAACGGCTTCCCCGGGCACTACCTGGGACAGTCGCTGGTGGGATTGGTTTCCATCTTTCCCCGATCTTACTTGGCTGGCGCAATGGTTTCCCTCGCTCATCTTTTCGGCATTGGGAGCCATGCTATTGGTGGTGATTGGTATATTGACTTACTACGCACTTCGCAATTATATGCCCCAACGTTTTCAACGGAGTAAGACTACAACGGCAGTCAGTATTGATCCGGCCCGCATAGTCGATCTGCCCTTCGAAGTCGAAGCGGTTGATGGTCATCCACTGGCTCAGGCGGAGCGTCTGATGCAGGCCGGCAACTACGACGCGGCCATCGTGTTCCTGTATGGTTATCTGCTATTGGTCCTCGATCAATCGCGAAAAATTCATTTGCAAAAGGGGAAGACCAATCGCATGTACTTACGCGAGCTTCGAAGGGAACCAGCGCTGCGCGATATTTTGCAACAAGCCGTGTTGGTCTTCGAGGCTTGTTATTTCGGCAAGCATCCCATTTCACGGCAGGACTTTCTAGCGATCTGGCAGCGTGTCGACGAGTTTCATCAGCTGTTGCAAAGTTCGCAACCCAGCTCAGTCGTTTCGATGCCACAAACGGAGGCCCATGCATGAGCCCTAGACCTCGCGTTGCGCATCGCCAACTTGGTCGCGATCATCGCCGCTCGACTCTCCGAGTCGAGTCCCTACTCGGCCCTCAGCGTTTAAGAGCTCACTCGACTCGGAGATTCGAGCGACGATGGTGGCTGTTGATTCGCAGTCTGGGTGTGGTCATAGCGTTAATCCATTTCAGCGGCTGTAGCAGCTGGTTGCCTGAAATGACGCCCTTTGGAGCGGTGACTTCACCCGATGTGGACCGCAGCCTCAATGGGTTGGGACTGCATCGCGAAATGTGGGAGACCAATGGAGCTCGGTGCCTGAAGCCACTCAAATTGTCACCTAGACTCGATGATATGGACGTGATCGTGTTGGTCGGACAGTCGTTCGAACCACCTGGTCGCGTCGCGCGGCAGTGGCTCGAAGATTGGCTGGCCGCAGATAGCGGAAGGACGGTGATTTACTTCGGCCGCGACTTCAACGCCGATATCTACTATCGTCGTCAGACGCTCCCTGAGCTTCCGCAGGACAAGCAACAGCGTGGCGCGGAATTGTTAGCCCTGCGTGAAACTGAAGAATTGAACCAGCGCGTGCGGCAGCTCTCCGATCCGACGTTTTGCGGTTGGTTTTATCTCGACACACACCAGCCCAGGATCGAGGTCGATCAGTTTGACGGGATGTGGGCTGAGGACGAGCCACAGTTGAACTCCTTGCCCGGAAGTTGGCCAGTCCGCGTGGCCCTTTACCCGCCCGACGATGCGCGTCGTAAACGCAAGCGTCCTTCCTGGCTTGGAAAACCTAAAGCCGCTAATCCGTTGAAGCCGGCCAGCCAAATGGCCGACGACGACGAAGTGGATGAGGCATTCAGTCAGTGGTACCCCGAGGAGATCGACTCGCGGGAAGAGTGGGATGCAGCCGTGCGCGAAGCTCCCGACTCCGAAATTTTGTTGGCCGGCCAGGACGGACAGCCGCTGGTTTTTCGATTGACCTCGGAGCGTTTTTACGACAGTCAAATATTGATCGTCACCAATGGCGCACCGCTGCTCAATGGCTCGTTGGTGTTACCACTGCATCAACGGATAGGAGAATTATTGATTGATGCCTGCCTGCCGGCGCGGCGCGTAGCGCTGTTGGCCTTTAATGAAGGCGGGTTGATGGTCAGCAATGTGCCTGAGAAGGACAATCGCGCCGCAGGACTGGAGATGTTGACAGTCTGGCCGCTAAGTGGCATTACCATGCCGGCAGCCATGTTAGGAATTATCGTTTGTGTGTCGCTGTTACCCATCCTCGGTCGACCACAATCACTCGCACGCCGCAGCGTCAGCGATTTTGGACTGCACATCGACGCCATAGGCCGCATGCTGTATGAAGCTCGCGATAAGCAACACGCCCAGACCGCCATCGCCGACTACTTTCGCAAAGTCCGCGGCGAATCACCACCCGCGTGGCTTGAGTCAACGGATAGTAGCGAATAGTAGACGAAGTGGAAACCGGCTCGCAGGCAAGCTCTTAACGGAATGTCGCAGTTTCGAAGCTAGCTAGCTAGCTGCGTTGCGCAGGGTCATCGCCAACACGACGGGCTGATGATCTGAATATTGGAAGCCGACGTCCATATTATTGACGTTTTCGATTTCGATGTTGGGAGACAACAGAAAACCATCAATGACGCCGACATAATTGTCTCGTGCGATATACTTTTTGTGCAGCGTACGTACCGAAGGCACCGACTTGTCTGCAGCCAAATGCCACCCTGTTGCGAGCCATGTCATAGGGAAATCGTCCAACCAAAACAAAAATCTCTCCTCGGTTTCATGCGGAAAGTTCGTGTCCACTAACCTCAGGTTCCAATCGCCTCCTACCACCACAAAATTCCCTTGTTGGTATTCATGCTGAGCAAAGGTGATGACTTCCCTTAATTGCTGCAATCGGGTACTGGCGTCTTCATCAAATGCGGCCAGATGAATGTTTACAACTGTTAGCTGCGCGGAGGATCCGATCACTTTAAAACGGCTGACCAGCATTCGGTAATGTGTTTTGAGAACTCCCGCATAATAGCCCGCTTCTGAGGTCAACAATCGCCCTTCACAACCAATCATTGGAATGCTTGAAAACAGGGCATTTCCCACATTTATGTTAAGGGGTGGTGGTATCCAGCGTGTACGAAGATCGGGTGAATAGACATATTGGCAACCGGCCAACGTTTCTTTAACGCCTGCTAATACATCGACTTGACGATTCACCAGGCAGGGTGATGCCACCTCCTGCAGTAGATAGATGTCTGCCTCCAAACTCCGCAGCGTGCTTTGAATTCCAGCCAGGTTCGCCCGTACGTAAGTTTGCGATCTCGGGAGCCAAGCTTTGCCCCCATCCGCCACGAAATTGGATTCCCAGCCCAAGCCTGCATAACCCAGATTCCAGCTAACCAATCGCACACGCTTCAGTATTTGGCCTGTCGGTACATCCTCGGACACAGAGTATTTTACTAGTGACTCGGGCGCATGACGACGATTCACCCAAATGACCGCTACGATGTAGAGTAGGGGCATGCACGCTAAAAACCAAATCATTCTTGGTTCTTTCAAGAAGCACAATGGTTCACGGTTCACCGGAACGCTCCATTGATCGCTTGCCGTTAGAGATGATGTTTCTGATAAGTTTAGAAAAGCGATCCAGCTAGAGTTTTTCAATATCCGAACGCGATCGTTCTGATTTTCGTGAGCGGACTAGGGCGCGAGACTCTTACGACGGCGGAGCGTCGTGCCACATTGGATATTTTTCCAGAGGACATTGTATACGGGGCCGAGCCTAAGCGGCGGCGCGGTGGTGGTTGGTAGATGTCTTGACGGACGAATGACGCTGCGCAGCGCGTCGCCACAGTTCGGCAATTGTGCCAATGAGTGTGACACGCACGGTGTCGTGATACAGCGAATCAGCTGGCAGACCGGCTACCAAGCGGCGATGGGCGAGCCCCAGATTGTGATAGGGGATGCCTGGAAACAGATGATGTAAAGCGTGATAACGCGTGCCGATAGGTCCCCACAACTCAGTGATCCAGGGACGATACGGATAGTTCACGCTATCGAGCAATTGCTCTTCGAAACTCAATTCACGACCGTCACCCAGCCAACGATGAGCCCCCAGCGTGCGTACATTATTCATGAGAATCAACGCCACACTAACGGCGTAGGCGTGAATCAAAAAGCCATCGATCCATTGGCCACTCACCACGGGCGCGCGCAATAGCATCACCGTGCACCATAGGAAACAAGCCACCTCTTGGAGGCGCATGATGCGCGCGGCCCGCGGCCCGAAGTCGCCTCGCAGGTAAAAAATGTCAACTACCATACTGCTGGCCCGTTGCTCCACCCAACGGCGAAAACCAGGGAAAATCCATGAAATGGGAGCCATGATCGCAAAGCGAAGGAACGCAGCGAAGGGAACAACCAAGGTGGCTCCCACAAACAATAGTAGATTGGCAGGATGGCGATGGCTCAAGTCCAAGTACTCACCGTCGTGATCGGTCCCGTAATGTTTGCGTCGATGATGATCGACATGTGGATAGTAGAGAAAGGAGGGTATTAAGAAAGGGATGCCACACAAACCATTCCAAGCCACGCGAAAAGCGCGGTAACCTCGCGTTGGAAGATGCACGAGTTCATGGATGAACATGGCTGCCCGCATGTAGAGAATACTGACTACGGCAAATAACCCAAGCTTCAATCCCCACAGCGCGCCACCTGACAAGCCAGTCACCTCAGCGGCGCGTAGCAACAACCCGAAGCCGGCATGACCGACAATTATGGTCGCCAAAAAATCGCACCAGTAGATGGCTGCATTGGGCTTCGAAAGGTCCTTGACCAGCGACTTGGCCTGAGTGATCGAAAAACGCTTGCCTGCGGGAGATGTTGTGTTGTGCGTCGATGGGGAAGCCATGGGGTAAAGACCTTATGTTTACCACGGAAAACGACTCTGGTTGATTCACGACTCGGAGAGTCGTGCGACGATTTGGGTTCATTGTTAGGATTTACGACTCGGAGAGTCGTGCGACGAAGGGGTTTACGACGCGGAGCGTCGAGCCACTTTATTGTTTTCACTTCGGCTAACCACAGTCTTGAGCCTTGATCGTGAATCAATCATCGTGCATCTTTATCCAACCGTTAATTTCTCTAAGTCGCTGGCGGGCACTATTTGAAGCTGTATTTTCAGTATCAAAGCGACGTGTTGATATGATATAAATCAGCTGCAATTTTTAGACCAAGGCTAGAATATTGGTTGGGCCACCGAACAACGGGAGTACAACATGGAAATTCAATCCACTGCACAATTGACCGATCGTAAATGTCTCCCCTGCGAAGGGGGCGTAGATGCGTGCGCAATCGCCCACAGTCGCGAGCAATTGCACGCATTGCCAGAGTGGAAGCTGAGGGACGACGGCAAACTGATTTGGCGAACGTGGCAATTGAAGAACTTTGTGCAAGCGATGAAGTTGCTCAATGCCAGCGCCGCATTGGCCGAGCAGGAACAGCATCATCCTGATCTGCATTTGACAGGCTACCGCAACGTAAAAATCGAACTGACTACCCACGCCATCGAGGGGCTAAGCGAAAACGATTTTATCTTGGCGGCTAAGATCGACGCAGCAGCAGCGGGACTAGGACTGTGAAGAGAGTTGCCGTTATTGGAGCTGGGATCAGTGGCCTAGCTGCGGCCCTGACGCTGTCGGCAGACAACGCCGCCGAGGTGACGCTCTACGAGGCCAGCGATCGAGTGGGTGGCGTTTTGGAAACCATTCACGAAGGTCCGTATTTGATTGAACGCAGCGCCGACAATTTTGCGACGCTGATCCCGGACGCAATGACACTCTGTCAGGAACAGGGGTTGGAGTCAGAACTAATTTCACCGGTGGCCACCAATCGACAAGCGTTTGTGCTCAATCAAGGTCGGCTACTGCCGATTCCGGCAGGCTTTAGTTTGATGCAACCGACTCGGATTGGCTCTATTCTGACCACGCGAACGCTGTCATGGTCGGCCAAGTTGCGCTTGTTGGGAGAGTTTTGGGTCCCATCGCGCGACAGCGAAGAAGACGAATCACTGGAGTCTTTTTCGGTGCGTCGCTTGGGGCGCGAAACTTATGAGAACCTGGTCGAACCGATTGTAAGTGGTATTTTCACGGCCGATCCTGCCACGCTGAGCATGCAAGCCACGATGCCGCAATTTATCGAAATGGAACGCCGCGCTGGAGGATTGATTCGTGGACATTTGGTCTCGCGCAAGCAAGATGCTGCAGCGGCCGCGCGGCGCGCTAGCGGTGCCCGCTACGACCAGTTCGTAGCCCCCAAGTCGGGGATGAGTTCACTCGTTAGCGCGCTAGCGTCTCGTTTGCCACCCGGCTGCCTACGCCTACAGACGCGAGTCAAGTCGCTGACGTGCGAAAGCCAAACTACCGACAACTCGGGACGCAATTCGCAGCATGTCACTTGGCGAATCGAAACCGATGTGGATACGCAAGCTTACGATGCCGTGATTTGTGCCACCCCGACTGCGGTGACCGGTTCGTTGTTGCAGACTTCGGTCCCAGAGGCTGCAAGCATTGTTGAAAATATCCCCTATGCCTCCAGCGCGGTAGTGGCGATGGTTGTCTCGCGTTCAGAGTTGTCGGGTCGCACAGACGGTTTTGGTTTGATCGTCCCTCGCAAAGAGGGTCGTCAGGCATTGGCGATTAGCTACACCAGCAATAAGTATCCGGGGCGCGTGCCTGACGACCAGATATTGTTACGAGTGTTTTTAGGTGGCGCGCTTCGACCGCAAACAGTCGACTTGTCGGACGCCGCGCTAATAGTTATGGCCGCTAAAGAGCTGCGCGATATTTTAGGTTGGACGGGGAGCGTTCCCGAGTGGCAGGGGGTTATTCGCTGGCGCGAGGCAATGCCTCAATATCTAATCGGACATGTGGAGCGGCTGAAAAAGTTGGAACAGGCGCTCATACCCTTTCCAACGCTTAAACTCTGTGGCGCTGGCTATGCGGGTGTAGGGATTCCACAATGCGTTCGCGGCGGAAGAAAAGCAGCTAGGGATCTCTTGCCGTAGCGGAAACCATCGGATAACGAAAAGCAACGCGCGATTCGACCCCGAAGGTGGTTGCCGTCCGACCAGCCTGATCGCAGCGAAAGTTGAAGTTTAGGTTTAAGTTGAAGTGCAAGTTTAGGAAATCGCTCATAAACTTGCAGCCTATTCGGGATAATTGCTGACTTACGTATAACTCACAGAGGGCAATTCCAAGTCATCTACTTACCGATGCAAAAGCGGCTAAAGATTTGACCGAGAATGTCTTCTGAGTGGACTTCCCCGATCACAGCTGAAAGTTCGTCAATAGCGGTTCGCAGTTCCGTGGCTACCAGCTCTTCGCCACCGCCATCGGCAACCAACTCGATGGCTCGCTGCAAGGCTTGCTGGGCCGGCTCAATAGAACCGCGACAACGAACGGCCGTAGCATGCAGAGCGTTGGAATGCAAAGACAACTGTGAGTCGCGAAGTGCGGCTGCCAGTTGCGTTCGCAAGCGAGCGATCGACTCGAGTTGAAACGGACTAACGCTGGCCATGCATTGACTGGCCAAAGCGCTATCGTATGGAAGATCGGCTTTGGTGCCAACCAGCAAAACTTGGCCGACTGCGCCTTGCAAACGAGCCAGTTGAACCCGCAACCACTGCGCTTCGGGAGGTTGATTTAGATCGACGCACATCAATGCGATATCGGCGCGATGCAATCGCTCTTCGAGCATGCCTTGGGCGAGTGCCCGTGGTGAGTCCGTCTGCAACTCCTCCAGGCCAGCCGTGTCGACCAATTCAATGGGCAGTTCGCCCAATCTCAGCGTGGCCGACACTGCATCTCGGGTGGTTCCGGCTTGCGGTGAAACGATGGCTCGCTCCGAACCAACCAGCGCATTAAATAGCGAACTCTTCCCCGAGTTGGGAAGTCCTACCAGCACAATGGACGCTGCGCGAGACCGCGCAGAACGCGATTGCAATTGTTGGCTGATCGCTTCAAGCTGGGCTGCGATACGCTGCAGATCGCTGGTCAATTGTTCTGCCGTGATGAACTCGATATCTTCTTCCACGAAATCTAGCCCAGCTTCCAAATGCGCCGTGAGTTCGACCAGTTGATCGCGCAACATGCGGACCGGTTGGGATAGATTGCCACCGAGTTGTTGCAGTGCTTCGCTGAGTTGATGGGGCGAGTCGGCTTCGATGACTCCCAGCACCGCTTCGGCTTGAGGTAGATCGAGCTTGCCAGCTAAAAAACTACGCAGAGTAAATTCCCCGCGCTGCGCCGGCGCGGCACCCAAGGCAATGAGTCTTTCGACGAGCGATTCGACCAGAGGTAGGGCACCGAGCAAATGTAGTTCCGCGCATGGCTCGCCAGTGTAGCTCCGCTGGTCGGGCCACAGCAGTACAATCACGTCTAACAAGCGATGGGCCCAACCGAGATCAGCCTGGCAATAAAACGAGCTGGCTCGCTGAGCCGCGAGGGTTTGCCCCGTCAGTTTAGTGAGTATTTCCAGCGTCGCGTTACCACTGATGCGCACGATGGCCCGCCGCGCCGGTGCGAGACCACTGCCTACGGCAACTATGGTCTGGGTTAGATCGATTTGTGAGTTGGTAGTTGCTAACATGTTATATTGAATTCGACTAATCGTGAGCCGATGGCGCTCGCGGGCGTTGATCCAGTCGTACAACGCTCGTCGCCGAAACCGTCAGCAATCAACATCCTGCGTGCCGCGTTGGCTCGCAGAAAACTTTATTGAAGCGCAGGGAAACACCATGCCGATTCATTTCGCTTGTGTCGTTCAGATTACTACCATCGTAGCGGAAGTCGCCAAGACTTTTGGGATGCTAGTGGGTCCGATCGATTCCAACCGCCGAAAGTCTTGGCGACTTCCGCTACGCAACTTAGCAAGCATGATATCACATACGATGGTATTGTGGCTGGTTGGGATCGCGATGTGGCCTACACAGTCGACCGTGTTTGCGCAGCAGGCTGCGGAGTCGGCTGAGCGGCCCAACATTCTGTTTTGCATTGCCGACGATGCTTCATGGCCCTACTGTGGTGCCTATGGTTGTCAGTGGGTAGAAACTCCTGCCTTTGATCGCGTGGCCCGCGAGGGACTGTTATTCAACAATGCCTTTACTCCCAATGCCAAGTGCGCTCCCTCGCGGGCATGCATTCTTACGGGCCGCAATTCTTGGCAGTTGAAGGAAGCCGCGAACCATTGGTGTTATTTTCCTGCGGAGTTCAAGAGCTACTGTGAAGCGTTGGGGGAACATGGGTACTTTGTGGGTGAGACTGGCAAGGATTGGTCGCCGGGGGTGGCTCTCGATGCCAAGGGCCAGAAACGACAGATGGTGGGGGTGCCGTTTGAACGCCAATCGCTGAAGCCGCCCGCAAAATTTATTTCCGGCAATGATTATGCAGCCAACTTTGACGATTTTCTGGCAGCCACGCCGAACGATCAACCGTGGTGCTTCTGGTACGGTTCCACGGAACCGCATCGCGCCTATGAATTTGGCGTAAGCTTGCGCAATGGTTGGCGCAAGCCAAGCGATATTGATCAGGTCCCCGCCTATTGGCCTGACAATGAAACGGTGCGGACGGATATGCTCGACTACGCGTTCGAGCTGAAGTATTTTGACGACCACCTCAGCAAGATGTTGACGAGCTTGGAAGCTCGTGGGGAACTGGAAAACACGTTGGTGGTCGTGACGGCTGACAATGGCATGCCCTTCCCACGTTGCAAGGGACAGGCCTACGGCGTTTCAAATCATTTGCCATTGGCCATGATGTGGCCGCGCGGAATTAAACAACCGGGACGTAAAATCGACGACTATGTCAGCTTTATTGACTTCGCGCCGACGTTCTTGGAAGTAGCCGCCGTGGATTGGCAGCAATCGAGCTTGCAGAGCACGGCAGGTCGCAGCTTGACTCCCATCTTCCAGTCGCTTGCCGAGGGCAAAGTGGATCCAGCCCGCTCGCATGTGTTGATTGGTAAAGAGCGACATGATATCGGACGCCCAGGTGATGTAGGCTATCCGATTCGCGGGATGGTCCAAGCCGATTGGCTGTACGTAAAGAATTATGAAACGCAACGCTGGCCGGCCGGCAATCCCGAGACAGGCTATTTAAATTGTGACGGTAGCCCCACGAAGACCGAGATCCTGAATCTAAAACGCGGCGGTGGAAGTGCCAACTTTTGGGAGTTGTGTTTCGGTCTGCGACCCCAGGAGGAATTGTACCATTTGGCGGAGGACCCCGCCTGCTTAAACAATTTGGCCGGAGATGCCGCGCTGAACTCTCGTAAGGCAAAGATGGCCAAGCAGATGGAAGATGAATTGCGCGAGCAGGACGACCCCCGTATGTCGGGCAACGGGGCGATCTTCGACAGCTATCCTTATGCCGACGGCGGAGGCAAAGGGTTCTATGAGCGTTACCTAGCGGGAGAAAAGCCCACGGCGGGCTGGGTCGACCCGAGTGATTTTGAAAAGCCGTAACGGCTGTAGACTGTTTATCAAGCGGTAAAAAGAGTGCGGCCTCCTGCCGCGATCACCAGCACTCTTTGCTGGTAAATCTGCTTGAAAAATAAATGGCCATCCCTGGCCAGTGCATCGTCCCTGCCTCGCCGAAGCGGGTGCGTCAATACTCAAGATCGGGCGGCCGAAAATTTTGGCTCACTTCCGATTCAATGGTTGTACTAAAGTTTCTGTGTGGCTGACGTTGAGGCTTAAAAATTACGTCGAGCAGCATGTGAGAGAGAAAATCTGCGAACAAGTGGAGCGTGATGAGTCGAGTGGAAAAGGTTCTACGGTCATTCAATTCGGCAGAGGGCGGTAGTTCTCGATGTGCATTCAGAAAGTGCGATTGTGTGGATGTACTCGCGTGTTGTCAAGCGATGGGAAAAATTTTGTTGATTCATTCGCAATGGTCCGCACCCTACGCGTACCAGATGTTATCCTAGCGATTCATTTGGTAACGACCAACAAACGCGCGGCCAACCGCCCGTCGTTTTTTTGTTGCAATTTTTTTTTCGAGTTATGGTCTTGAACTCAAGCCAATCAGAGGCTGAGCTACATCTCAGCAACGTACAAGCGAAACTCTTGGACAAAGTGCTCACCGATGATGTCTGTCGACGCCTCGGTATCTTCGCTATTCCACCAGACTTTAAATTGACGGTAGTAATTCCCGTATTCAATGAAGTCAATACAGTGCTGGATGTCATTGCACGAGTGCGGCGTACCGCATTGCCGTTAGAAATTATTTTGGTCGATGATGGTAGCCAAGATGGCACGCGCGAGAAATTGACAGCATTGCCTGAGGCCAGCGATCTGCGGATCATCATGCATCCCAAAAACCTGGGCAAAGGGGCCGCCCTGCGGACGGGTTTCGAACATGCCACTGGCACTGCAGTGGTCGTGCAAGACGCCGACTTAGAATACGATCCGGACGATTTCCGCTTTCTAATACAACCGATCGTTGAAGACCAAGCCGATGTCGTCTATGGCACGCGTTACGGCCACCACGATCGACAAGTCCCTCCGCTGTGGCATGTGTTCGTCAATCGCTGGATCACGCGGTTGGCCAACTTGCGGACAGGACTCTATTTGAGCGATGTAGAAACGTGCTACAAAGTTATTCGCCGTGAATTGATACAGGAGTTAGCGCCAAATCTAAAAGAAAATCGGTTTGGCATTGAAATTGAATTGACGATCAAATTGGCTCGTAAGCGAGCTAGGTTTTATGAACGACCTATTCGCTACGATCGTCGGGGCTTTGACGAAGGGAAAAAGATTGGCTGGCGAGATGGCGTGCGTGCACTATATTGCATGCTGCGCTATTGAGTGTTGATTTGACGATTTTTTGTTTAACCCGCAACCGTAAAAATCGACGGGATCACAACGTAACCGTAGGTGCGCTAGCGCGACCTACGGCTGCTGGTTAAACGAATCGATCAACACTCCACTAGCGCCTGAGGCTCATTTTTTTGCCAATAGTGCCGCCGGTTCACCATCCGCAGTGGAATGGTTTTGACTAGTAGATGCCCAAACAAATAAACGACCAAGCTTGGATTGCTGTGACTATTCCGCCACCTACGCCGCCATCGGAACTACCCTCGGTCGACATGCACTACCGGTCGGGGGGCGGGGATGACGCGGATGATCACTCTGCCAATACAGCTCTCATCTACGCCGGCGGTCAGCTCTACACGCCTGCTATGCTGGCGGAGATCCTTGGATTGTCCGTGCGGGTTATTCGTCGTTGGCATCGCGCGGGACTACTACAAGCGACGGCCGAGGTCCTGCAACTCCCTTACTTCGATTTCTCGCAATTGGCTACGGCGCGTCAATTGGCGCGGTGGATGCAACAGGGGGCAACGGTCCAGTCGATCCAACAACAGCTGCAATTGCTACGCCAACGGGTCGAGCAACAGCTTGAGGTTGGCGATCTAATTCCCGAACCGCTGTCGATCGAGAACCTGCCGATCACCGCCGATGGGAAGCGGTTGGTGTTGCGAAGCGGCGATCATTTCCTCGAGGCTAGTGGGCAACTGCGTTTTGGCTTTGAGGCTACGAGTGATGAGGAGCGAGCCCCAACCGCGTCGGTGGTTCCATTTCAAAAACACAAAGAACCTTTGTTTCCACTTGTCTCCCATGGTTCGCAAACTCACCCATCTGCTGCTAGCGGCCCGCTGAGCTTGCAAGATATGATGAATGAAGCCTTGGTAGCGGAGGATAACGAAGATTTGGCATCGGCCATCGATTGGTGCCGCGCTGCCATGGCCGCTCATGGAGTCAACGCGGATGTGTGCTTTCAGCTGGCGGAGTTGCTCTATCGCACCGGCGATCTTAGTGGTGCTCGCGAACGCTACTTCGTGGCCTTGGAGGTGGATCCGAGTCTCGTCGAAGCGCGAGCGAACTTGGGATGCATTTTAGCCGAGTGTGGTGAGCCAGAACTAGCGGTGGCTGCCTTCGAAGGGACGCTAGAGCAGTATGCCGACTACGCTGACGTGCATTTTCATCTGGCCCGCACGCTCGAAGACTTAGGGCAAACCAGCGGAGCCATCGAGCACTGGCGTCAATTTCTGCGACTGTCACCCGCCAGCCCTTGGGCAGAGGAGGCTACCGAGCGACTAGGACAACTCGCACCGTTACTTGAGTTTTAGCTTTCTTGGCCAGTTGCCACCCCTAAAATTGGCACTTCAGAAGAATTAGTGGGTAGTCAAATCGATTGAAGAATCGAGTTTGATAGGTTTTTAAAGGCATGGCAGGGCAAAAGAATGGCTTTAGGCGAAAATTATGATACTTCTCGGTGATCGCCGGTAATGATAGGGCTTTTTTACCCTCCCGCGCGCCCAAGCTCGCTATCAAGAGTGCATGTTTTCGCGGGAGGGTCGCTAGGTGAGTTCTACGAACCTAGCGGGGAGGGCAAACAACTGTTTTCCCTCCCCGGAAAGCTCGCATTACTCGCTTGCCGACC
>JBGSNE010000041.1:0-69537 GCA_041739785.1 Pirellulaceae bacterium | reverse complement strand
TACGAAACATCCCCCGAAATTCTTGGCGAATTCCGCTACGGGTTAATGGGTTCACCGGTGGCTCCCATGGGAGTTACGGTTTGAGAAAGCTCATCCAATTGCTGATTCACCATCGCCTTGATATCGCGAACGCTGAGCCCGCCATGCAACGCTTCGCTGAGCGCAGCCCGCAACCGGTCACCGATCAACGACTGCCGCAAATCCTTGCACATCCCTTGGGCTCCCTGGCAGACTGCTAGCCCACGTCCACGGACGGTTTCCAACACCCCTTCGGCCTGCAATTGCTGAAAGGCTCGGACAACCGTATTGGGGTTGATCGCCAAATCGACGCTCAAAACCCTCGCGCTGGGGAGTAACTGGCCTGGTCGTAGCGCTTCCTCTGCGATCGCGAATTTAATTTGCCGCACGATCTGCTCGTAGATCGCCACGCCGTTGCTGGCATCGATCGTAAAAAACATGGTCGAACAACCTTTAGTGCGTTAGTAAAAGCCACCCCACAACCACAGTTACCTAGTGAACTAGTTACATAGTACACAAGCAAGGTTGGCAGTCAAGAGCTTTTCCTAGATATTTTTGGCGAATCTCAAGGCTTGACCCGTAGCGGAATTCGCCAAGAATTTCGACAGCCCTACGTCGCAGGTACCACCGACACTCTTGGCGAGTTCCGCTACAGGCCCATCGAAACACTCGGCGCATTTCGCTAGCTCATTCCATCTCTCACCGCAAATGAAACCACTTGCCTCCTCCAACGCTAACTCGCAATCAGGCTAAACACCTTCGCGCGCTACGCGGTAGAAAATACCGTCATGAGCAACAGCAATTTGTAGCCGAAGGTGAAACGATCGTAGCGGAAGTACTCGCCGCTGCACCGGTCGAGTTACGTTATGTAGTCTGCACGACCGACTATTTCGCGCGACAAACGCCCCAGATACAAGCTCAACTAGGAAACCAAATCTACTGCTGTGATGTGCCGACTTTCAATCGATTGAGCTCGCTGGACACACCACCGGCCGCCCTGGCAGTGCTGGACATCCCCAAAGATCGCAGCGTCCCCCTGTCAGGACTCAACTTGTACTTGGATGGCATTCGCGATCCAGGCAATCTGGGATCTATCTTGCGGGTAGCCGATTGGTTTGGACACTCCGCACTCTACTTGTCGCACGATTGTGTTGATGTTTACAACGCAAAGTCGATCCAAGCCAGCATGGGCGCGTTCTTGCGTGTTTGCGTGCGCACCGAATCTCTGTCAGCGATTCGCTCAGCACATCCTAAATTGTCGATTGTGGGCACACGAATAGAAAATGGAGAGGATGCATTCTGTTGCCATTGGCATCCCGAGACACTATTGGTAATTGGAAACGAAAGCCACGGTATTCGCGAAGAGCAGCAAGCGTGGCTGGACAGCTGGCTGAGCATACCACGTGGTCCCGATCGCTCCGGCGCCGAATCGCTCAACGCGGCTATTGCAACAGGGATTTTGTGCGCAGCGCATTTGGCAGCCACGCGAACACAATAACACGAGCGCATCGTGCTAATGCGATTGCCATGTAGCCGATCATATTCGTTCAACGCGCAGCCGCATGTCTTCGTTTAACGCATAGCCGAAGCAGCTTGTTCTTAAGCCGTTCCGTTGTGCACACTGCGTGATAATCTTCGAAGAACAACAGATCGATCACGAGTGGTCAACAAGCTGCGTAGGCGCCGGCAGAGTGCAGAGCGCAGAGTGCATCGCAAATAGTGCCGACGTGCGAGACCAGACGCTCCCCAGCCGGCGCCTACGTAGCCTGCGGCCAAATCAAAATTATCCGCCAATTAACTGCCAGCCGTTCGCCCAAGTAAACATTCACTCCGCTTCAGCAGGCCACTCCGGCTAGGCGTTAAACAATTCCATCCGCAAACACTTGACTTCAGCAAGCCGCTACATCGGGCGTCACACAATTCCGTCGGCAAACAGCTCCTGCAGACCAACGGCGCGACCACGCTGGCTAGCGGGACCAACAACCGTTTCCCCTTCGACATGCGAAGCATCGCGCTGCCGCCACCACTTGGCCACCTCGCGCGGCAAGCACTTCCAGGCTCCCTCAGCTGCAGCAAACTGCTCAAGCAACTGACGGTACAGATCCCAGCGCTCAGGAGTGTCTAGATAGTCGGGATGTACCAGGCACATAGCCATCCCACGCAGACGCCTTAGTAGTTCGTACTTCTTGCACCAAATTTCGGTCGTGCGCTGCTGCAAGGTGACAAACAGAGTGTGATCCTGCGGCAACGTGCACGGGAGTTCGACAAAACGCCCAGCGATAAATGGCCAAACGCCACCTGTCCCACCGGGCATCGCTTGAAACGGATCGATATCAAAACAAGAGGCATCATAGTCGATGTCCAACGCTTGCATCCACGACAACTCACGATGCATCATCGGTGCTCGGAATCCGGTTGCTTCCCAGCGACGAGCTACTTCGTTAATTTCCATAGCTCTTCGTCGAAAGAGTCCTGGCGAAGTGAACAGTTGACCATCGTGATTGTATCCATGCAGGGCTACCTCATGCCCACGAGCTTGTAGATCGGCCAGCATGCCTGAGTCGATTTGATATTTGGCCGGGACAAAATACCAAGCTGAGCGGAGGCCGTATTGTTCTTCGAGTTGCGCCAGTTTGTCAACGCGCGGCAAACCCTCGCGGGATTCGATATCGTGAGTGAGAATCGCCGCATGCTCGCATCCGTCTGGCCAGGGATGCACAACGTGGTGATGGGAGGAATCACATTCCATTCGCAACGCTGCAGCAAACCGCTGGAGAAAATCGTGATGAAAATACCATGCGTCCCCAACGGGCAACTTGAGATTGCGACTCTTCTGCAAAAACTGCCTGACCGCGAGGGGAATCCAAGGTCTGAGTCTGTAATAACAGCGGAACTTCCACGACAGCCTCCAATTGCTGGCATCCTGACGCACAAAGTGTTCAAGCACTTCTGCCAAACGTCCAGCAAATGCAAATCGCAGCTCCAGCGCATCGAGCGCCCGATCCACTTTGCTTTTGGGTTGATCGAAATGAGGCATAACGCAAAACCGGGGAAACGCGAGTTATCGTAGCGGAAGTCGTCAAGCCTCTCGACAAGTTGAAGTCAGCAGTGTCTGACACACTGAAAGTCTTGGCGACTTCCGCTACAGAAATTACCGGTCGCCAAACACTTTTTCATAGACTGTCCGTAAATGCCCTTCTTGATGTGGCCAGGCCAGGACCTGTTCCACTCGCTTGCGTCCTGAGGCTCCCATCTTTATGCGAAGTTCCGGATCATCCATCAGTGCTGCAATTTTACGCGCAAAATCGAGCTCATCGCTTACGTCCGCATACAAGGCGGCGTCTTGTGCGGTGACTTGGTGCTCAACTAAACGATAGGCCACAATCGGTTTGGAGAGGGTCATGTATTCCATGACTTTGATCATTGTCGAACGATCGTTGAACGGGTTATACGGATCGGGAGCAATGCAAATATCGGTAGTCGAAAGATACTTTAGCAGATCCTCGTGCGATACAAAGCCTGTAAACAGAATGTGCTCCTCCAGCTGCAAATCTCGAGTGAGTTGTTTTAGGTACTCAAGCGACGATCCCTTCCCAATCAGGATGCAATAAAAGTCATTGCGTCCCAACTCCGTCTTGAGTTTGTGCAGCGCACGAATCAGCGAGTCAATTCCGTCTTGAAACCCCATCACTCCCACATAGCCCAAGATGGTTTGCCGACGTGCCACAATCTGGGCATCTGGCTCGACCAAATACAGTCGATCAAAGCTAGGCCCGTTGCGAACAACGGTAATCTTTGATTCGGGAATATGATGCCGCTCCATCACCAATTCCTTGTACGATTCGTTGACCGTAATCACGTGCGTAGCAAAGCGACAAGACAGCCCCTCAAAAAACGTTAGCGCCTTAACGATCCAAGGATTTCCTTGGCCTTGGAACCGGGCGATATACATTTCGGGAGAGATATCATGATGGTCAAACACGAATTTCTTTCCCAGCGGCCAATAGCACATGGCGATCAACACGTACAGATCGGGGGGACTGTGCGAGTGAATCACGTCGAAGCCGCGGCGCAAGAAAACCCAAGCGGTCAACCAGAAGGTCCAGAAAATGGAAACTCCATACTCCCATAAGTACCCGAAGCCGCTTTCGCCTTCTTGGGGTCGTGGGTAGCGATAGACGCGCACGCCTTGGTGAATTTCGCGCCAGGCCTCCCGCTTGCCACGCGGCGCGATCACAGTCACTTGGTAACCAAATTCGACCAAGGAGACCGCTTCGCGCAGCACGCGAATGTCCCCTGGGTAGCAACTGTTTTCCAGCAACATTAAGATCCGCTTACCAGCAGATGCCTTGGTAGTTCCCATTGCGTCCATTTTCGTGTTTGGCCAGGCCATGCAGGTCGACGACTACTTTGTGGTGATCGGCCGATTCGACCAGAGCTTTGAATTGTGCACTGCCGTTGGTGATAACTACGACTTCCGCAGCATCAATCAACTGTTTTGGATCGGCGCGCATCAGCTTGGCGAAATGCGGCAGCGCGCCACGCAAAAACAGCTCGTTGGCCCCAAAGATTTCCTCTGGGTCGACGCAGGGATCGTAGATCGATACGTCGTAACCACGGCCGACCAAGGTCTCAACCATCGGTATCACCGGGCTTTCACGCACATCATCGGTACTCGCCTTGAAACTCAATCCCAGCACGCCGATCCGCTTCTTGCCTGATTGTTCAATCATGCGAATTCCACGCTCGATCTGCAACTGATTGCTTTCCATGATCGACCGCAACAAGGGCGTCTCGACATCCCGTTCTTTCGCGCGATAAATCAGTGCCCGACAATCTTTGGGCAAGCATGAGCCGCCGAAAGCAAAACCAGGACTCAAGTATTTGTCAGAAATATTCAGTCGCCGATCGTTGCAGAAAATCCGCATCACATCCTGGCCATCAACGTCATGCGCCTTGCAGATGTTGCCGATCTCGTTAGCAAAGGCGACTTTCAGCGCGTGAAAAATATTGCAAACATACTTCACCGATTCTGCCGTTTTGATATCGCTGTGCACGCGCGTGGCCTCGATCCCTTCGTACATTCCCATCGCGGTCTGGCCGCTACGCTGGTCATACTCTCCCATCACAATCTGACTCGGCTCGCGATAGTCGGCGATGGCCACACCTTCGCGCAGGAATTCTGGATTCATGCACAATCCGAAATCCCGACCGCGGACCTTGCCCGACGCTTCTTCAAGCAACGGTGCCACGAACTCCTCGGTCGTTCCTGGGAGTACGGTACTTCGCACGCAAACCACGTGATAGTCGGGACAGTCCTTCAGCGCGGCACCGATTTCGCGCGCCACGGCTTCGACGTAATTGAGCTTTAAACTGCCGTTGTCGTTGCTGGGCGTACCAACGCAAATCAGACTCATGTCGCTAGCATGCACCGCCTCGCGACTGCACGTCGTCGCCCGCAACTGCCCCTGCTTGGATAGCTCCGCCACCATCTCAGCCAACCCGGGTTCGGATACCAGGGACCGCCCTGAATTTATGGCAGCCACCTTATCTTGCTGCACATCGACGCCGATGACTTCGTGTCCATCCTTGGCCAAACAAGCCGCGGACACGCTACCAACATAGCCCAAACCAAAAACACTAATTTTCATCTATTTTCTTGCTTTCTACGCAGGATGCACTGCTCACAGTCGGATCACTGGATGTCCATCGCCTCACAGCCCCCCCTAAACGAGACAAACCCCATCTCCACAGGGAGCAAAAATAGCTGATCCACAGCACAAAACTGACGGGTTTCCGCCTATTTACCCATCACAGCGCAAGCGATCTCTGAACTTGAATTTCGAGTCTAGTTAGGGGCTGAATTTTTGCAATGCAGACTGCAGCCAGCATTTAAGCGCACAACCACTTAGTGAGCCGTGGGCAGTAAGGCACCGGGCATGCAACCACTTAGTGAGCCGCGGGCCGTAACGGCTTGTTGATTTATTCGTTTAACCCGGATTATTCATGAGCCGAGGGGCGTGAGCCCCCGGGCCTTCTGAAACGCTTAGGAAACCGAGGGCTTACGCCCTTCGGCTCACAAGCTCATGAATAATCCGGGTTTAACCCGCAACCGAAGGCGAGGTTCGCCCCATTGATCCTCGCCTACGGCTGCGGGTTAAACAAAGAGCCGTCGAATCAACACTAAATCAACAAGCCCTTACGCGTCACGGCTCACTACATTGTCAGTCCGCTTGCCGTCACAAAAGCGACGCATCCACATCTCGAAGGTGACCAAGCCCCATAGCTCTGTAGTATTGTCTGCATAGCCTGATTCGTGTTGTGCCATCAACCGTTCCACGTACTCTGGATTGAACAAACCACGTCGACGCAAAACTTCCTCACTGAGCATGTCGCGCATCAACGGTCGCGCTTCGTATCGCAACCAACGGTCGATGGGGATCGGAAAACCTTGCTTCTTGCGATAAATGATCTCTGACGGAATCATCTTTTCGGCCACACGCTTGAGTAGATACTTGCGCTCGCCGTTGCGTAACTTGTACTCGGTCGGCAGACGCCCAGCGAATTCAACCAACTTGTGATCGAGCAGAGGAATGCGTGCTTCGAGTGAGTTGGCCATCGTCAGTTTGTCGCCCCGCAAGAGTAGAAAATCGGGGAGCCACAATTTACTGTCAACATACAACATGCGATCCAGCGGCTCGCATGCATCGCATTCGTCCAATTGTTCTTGAAATACTGCGGCAGCCCCTGCGCGATAGGCGCTCATACTGTCGGACAGAACTTGGCGTTTGGTCTCATCGTTGAACATCGGAAACCAATTGGAAAAGCGCTGAGCCTCGTTGCCAATGGTCAGTGCATGTAGGGCGATCTTGCCACGTCGCATGCCGGGTAGGCGACGGACACCTGCTCGCGCAATGCCACCAGCCCATTGCGGGAGCCAACGCGTCCAGGGCGAAAAACGCTCTCCAGCGTAGCGTGCATAGCCAGCAAATAACTCATCGCCACCTTCGCCGGTGAGCACCATCTTCACATGCTGTCGCGCGAGCTTGGCAACCATGTGCGTCGCGACGGTGGCTTGGTCAGCGATCGGTTGATCCATGTGCCACAAGACACTTTCGGCATGCTCAATGAAATCGGCCGCAGTGATATGCAGCGTATGATGGTCGCAACCAAAACGATCCGCCACAAGCTTGGCGTACGGCAACTCATCTCCGTCACCAAAACCGACCGAAAACGTCTTCACGGGCTCACTCAATTGCTCGGCCATCAAAGCCACAATTGTACTAGAGTCAATTCCGCCGCTGAGAAACGCGCCGAAGGGCACGTCGCTTCGCAAACGCAGTTTGACCGATTCGCGGATCAATTCCGACGCTTCGTCGATATACTCCGCTTCGCTTTTTGGGTGCTGCGACTTGGCGTAAGAAACATTCCAATAACGCTGGATCTCGACGCGACCATCTTTGACAATTAGATAGTGACCAGGTGGGAGCGATTTTATCCCTGCAAACAGAGTCCCTGGGGCCGGAATGTATTTGAGCGAGAGATAATTGGCCAGTCCGCGTAGATCGAGCGTGGCAGGGACCTCCGGATGTTCCAGCAGCGCCTTGACTTCCGATCCAAAAATCAACGCCTGGTTCTTCAACGTGTAGTACAGCGGTTTGATCCCCAGTCGATCGCGGGCGATAAACAGTGAGCGTTCTCGACTGTCCCACACTGCGATCCCGAACATGCCGCGGAGTTGGTCCAAACAAGCCGGCCCAAGCTCCTCGTAGAGATGAACAATAACCTCAGTGTCACTGTGCGTCTTGAGCGTGTGACCGCGTGACAACAAATCTTGTCGTAGCTCGCGATAGTTGTAAATCTCGCCGTTGAAAACCACTGCGTAACGACCACTTTCGTCGAAAATTGGCTGCTGCCCCTCAGCCAAATCGATAATGCTCAGACGCCGCATCCCCATCGCCAGTTCACCATCAATCAAGCGACCGTCTTCGTCAGGTCCACGATGGTAAATCGATAGCAGCATTCGCTCCAGCACATCCGGAGGGGCCGCTAGCGTTCGATCAAGTTGTAAAATCCCAGCGATACCGCACATGTATTAAGGGGTAAGGGGTAAGGGGTAAGGGGTAAGGCTAGGTTTAAGTTTAAGTTTAAGTTTAAGTTTAGGTTTAGGTTTAGGTTTAGGTTTAGGTTTAGGTTTAGGTTTAGGTTTAGGTTTAGGTTTAGGTTTAGGTTTAGGTTTAGGTTTAGGTTTAGGTCACGAAAACAGGGCGCTGCGGCGATGGAGGGATCCGTCCGTCGCGGCGTACCAATCAACGGGCAGCTCAAATCTCATATTTCAAATTTCGCGTCAGAGGTCACTCGTCACTCGTCACTCGTCACTCGTCACTAGCCACTCGTCTCTAGCTTCTAGTCTCTAGTTCTAAAACAATGTGTATATAAAGGGAGCTGCGCCGGTGGAACTGAGCACGACCAAGATGCCTAGACTGCCGAGCACAAGCACGATGGGGATCATCCACCAGGCTTTGTTTTCCTTGATGAATATCCAGAATTCACCAATCAACGACAGCTCTTGCTCCTGGCCGGCTTGTTCAAATTCATTTGGTTGAATGGGCGAATCGTGCTTGTCGGTCGTCATCTATTGTTACTCCTACTCTATTTCTATTTTATTAAGATTTATGCTCTTAAGCCGTGCAATGCGTTTCAGGCTTTACACCTGAGTCGTAGAGGAAGTCGCTGAGACTTGCGGCCGAGTGTCAATCATCGAGCGCTCCACACCACCGAAATTCTAGGCGAATTCCGCTACGATTGTCGGTAGTAACTGGCCATGGATCGAGGTTGCGATTTGTCTTCCCAATAGCTGTCTCGTTCACGATCCACTTCGCGGTGCAACCTATCGCGGCCTATGCAGCGAAAGGTTATCCCCATCGGCACAAACAGCAACCCGTAGACCAACATCAACACCAATTCGCTCAGCACCAAGCCTATCGGCAAGGTAATCAGCATCAAACCGATAAATAGCGGAGCTATCGCCGCAGGTACCAACCAAGCCAGCACAGCAATCGCGATCCCCACAATCGCTAATCCACCGATCCAAACGCCCCCCAGCGACCATAGCCAAGCCAGGCAGGGGAGAGCCATGGCACACAACACCCCGAACTGTCTCAGCTGACGAACGGTGGGTTTCCAATTGGCGGTTACGAGGCTCATTATGGTCTTAATCCAATTGAAACTGGGCTAGGTGTTGCACTCGCTCGGACGGGGCAATTCGATCCTGCTCATTCTTAAGTAACACATGTCGGCCTACCACCAACACGTCCATCTCGGTCATCATGAAACAGCGGTAGGCATCATCGGGCGTACACACGATCGGCTCGCTACGCACATTGAAGCTGGTATTAATCAATACCGGACAGTCCGTTTTCCGATGGAATTCGGTCATCAAGGCGTGGAGCAAAGGATTGCGAATGCGATCAACCGTTTGCACTCGAGCTGAATAGTCCACATGCGTAATGGCAGGCAGACTTGAGCGACGATAGCTAAGTTTTTCAATACCGAAGGCCCGTCGATAATCTTCTCCTAATTCGTTTCGTAGAGATTCCCTTACAGGGGCTACCAGCAGCATATAGGGGGACTCTTGATCGGGGCGCATTTCGAAAACCTGATCGGCGTACTCACGCAACACCAGCGGCGCGAAGGGGCGAAAGGATTCGCGGAACTTGATCTTCAAGTTCATGGTGGCTTGCATTTTCTCGCTGCGGGCGTCGCCCAGGATACTACGACATCCGAGCGCTCGGGGGCCAAACTCCATCCGGCCTTGTACCCAACCAACCACATTTTCGTCAGCAATCAAATCAGCCACTAACTCACACAATTCGCTATCCGACTCGCAAGTGTAGTATTTGGCCCCTTGAGCCTTGAGCGCGGAGGCGGCTTGCTCGTCGCTGAAACTCGGTCCCAGCAACGATCCCTGTTGGCTGTCCGGCAACTCGACGACGCGTGAATTGTTGAGTAATTGATACCAAGTGAACAAGGCCACTCCCAAGGCCCCTCCTGCGTCGCCGGCGGCAGGTTGAATCCACAGCTTTTCAAATGGTCCTTCGCGCAGCAATCGCCCATTGGCGACACAATTGAGCGCGACGCCACCGGCCAGCACCAAATTCTTCATACCCGTTCGCGCATGAGCGGTGCGCGCGGTGCGCAAAACCACCTCCTCAGTCACCGCTTGGATGGAAGCGGCCAAGTCCATCTCGCGTTGCGTGATTTCGGATTCGGGCAGACGCGGTGGACCACCCAACAGACGATGTAGCTTGGGACCGGTCATCGTCAAGCCTTGGCAGTAGTTGAAGTAGCTCATGTCCAAACGGAATGAACCATCCGGCTTAAGGTCCATTAAGTGCTCGAGTATCAACGACTTGTAGACTGGCTCGCCGTACGGTGCTAGGCCCATCAGTTTGTATTCGCCACTGTTGACACGATAACCCGCATAGTAGGTAAACGCCGAGTAGAGCAGCCCTAAAGAATGCGGGAAGCGCAGCTCATGTGTCAACTCAATCTTATTACCCCGCCCAGAGCCGATACACGTCGTTGACCATTCACCGACACCGTCCAGTGTCACGATGGCCGACTCATCAAACGGAGATGGATAAAATGCACTGGCCGCATGCGATTGATGATGATCGGTGAAGACAAAGCGACCTCGATAGCGATCATGCAAGCCACGCCGCATTTCATGAGGAAGATGCAGTTTTTGTCGCATCCACAGTGGTAGCGCTTGGCGGAACGAGCGATAACCGCGAGGCACGAATGCCAGATATGTTTCCAGCAAACGCTCAAACTTGGTCAGCGGCTTGTCGTAAAAGCCAACATAATCTAGCTCTTCGGGTTGTAGACCGGCTTCCGCAAGACAATAGTCAATAGCTGCCTGCGGGAAAGCAGCATCATGTTTGATGCGCGAAAAGCGTTCTTCTTGGGCGGCAGCTACGATCCGACCATCGACGACCAAAGCCGCCGCCGAATCGTGATAGAAAGCTGAAATGCCAAGAATGCTGGTCACGAGCTTAAACTCTCTTGCAAGACTTCGTTCTCGTCCACTCGAGGCTCTCCGCCAATGACACGCCGCATGATCGCCGCAGTTTTGTCGACGTTCGTGGCCGAAAAATATTCGCAAGCCGTCTCGCGACTCTCCTGCGCAAGCTGTTCCCGCAACTCGGCCGAATCGTGAACTTGCAGTAGCGCCTGAGCGAGACCATCGACATCTTTTTCATCAACCAACAAGCGCTTGATTACATTCGGTATTTCAACATGCCGTGTCGATATCACCGGTTTGCCGCTGGCCATGGCTTCGATCAGCACAACTGGAAAACCCTCTCCCAGCCCGTCTTTCTCAAAGTGACAGGGCAAGCAAAAAACGTCACACGCGTGATACACGGCCTTGAGCGCCGTTCCCGACAAAGGACCAAAGAAGGCCACCTGCGACTCCAATCCATATTGGTGACAGAGTCCTTTGACGTCTATTGACTCGGCCTCCGCTCCGGCGCCGCCAACCACCCAGACTTCGAAATCATCGCGATTAAGCTGCTTGATCGCCTGGAACAATACCTCATGTCCCTTGCGTTCCGCAAAAAAGCCTACGATCAAAATCTTAAACTTCTCTTGGGGCCGATACTCTTGCGTATCAATGCAACAGCGTACTAATTCCAGTTCGTGTGACTCGACACCATAGCGATCCTTGAGTTGCCCAAAGTTGTATTTACTAACGGTAATGACCTGGTCAACATGCTTTAGAGCATGGGCAAACATTTTCGGATTGGGGTTTTGATAAATTTCATAGGCGTGGATCGTACATACCAACGGCAAGCCACTCAGGCGTTTGCAAAAATAACCGATGAAGAATTTGCGATCGCCGAAAGTCGAATACAGGACATTGACTCCTTGTAAATGCCGCGCGAAGTAGTTGGCCAGCGCAAAATCGACGACGGCTTTAAAACGGATTGCCTCGCGCAACAACGACAGGTACTTTCCAGGGCGCGTCAGGCAAGCCAGCAAATTCGCCAGCAGCAGCGACAGAATGGACCAAGGGTAAAAACTCCACGTCGGTCGCGGGCCATATAACCCAGCACCAACTTTGGTTGGAAAGACGCTGATCTTCGCCCCGTTCTTTTCCAACAGAGTCAGTTCGCGATAAATGAAGTGTTCGAAGCCACGCTTGAGCGAAGCAAAAACACCGATATGTAAGTGACGGGCGTCAGACATGGGCTGTTAAGTGCAAATGGTTAGCGGGGTAGGAGTAAGGAGTAAGGAGTAAGGAGTAAGGAGTAAGGGGTAAGCTCAGAATTTGCAATTTGAAAATTGAAAATTGAAAATTGAAAATTGAAAATTGAAAATTGGAACCTGGAACCTGAAACCTGAAACCTGAAACCTGGAACCTGGAACCTGAAACCTGAAACCTGGAACCTGAAACCTACCCCTTCGCTACGGTTAGTAAGTGATAGAGCATCATGGCCAAGTAACGTGGGTAGCGGCGATGATCGCAAATAACTCGGTAGTCGCCGCGTGAATGGGGATAGCTGCCATCGGACTGTTGTTGTTTTAGCAAATAATCAAAGGCCAACTGCGATCGACGACGATAGTCAGCCACTTTGTTGTCGCTCAGGCCAATGTTGTGCGAGGTATGGAGCGCGGTAGCAATGGCGGCAGTGTGGTAGTTGACGGTTCGATAGCGCTGATCACATTGGTAGTAGCCATATCCGCTTGGAGCCAACGCTCCTTCCAGAAACCGCAACACGCCTTGCAGCACATCCACTACTCGCTCGTCACCGGTCATTTGATAATAGTTCCAAGTATCGAGATAAATGAATGAGTGATACTGGAAACACTGAAAATGAAGCATTTGCGGCTCATCGACCACATAGGGCAGTTCCCCCGATGGCTGCTGGAATTTCCGCAGGAAATCGACGACGGACGGGCATTTTTCGAGGTAGTGATCATCTCCCGTAGTCTTCGACAAGTTGGCTAGATAGCGAAGAATCAGCGAAGAATTGTTGGGGACAGGATTGCTGTGGCGACCAGCAAAATAATTGACAGCAGTCGTCCCCTGATAGACTTGGAAACCAATACTTTGGCTGAAATAATGATGCCACTTCAACGCGGCATCCAGATATTTTGGTTCGCCGGTTCGTCGATAGGTTTCTGTTAGGGCGAACGAGGCGAAGGTCCCTTCGACCGTAGCAACCCGTCCCTTCCACTCGGGGTTTGGGTAGTCCCAAGCGCCGTCGCGTCGTTGACGACGAATGATCTGGTCGGTGGCCGCCACCGCGATTTCTGCATAGCGATCAACATTGCTTTGAGCCAACAACCAATTGGCCATCACCCAATAGCCTTGGCATTGGAGGTAATAAAGCCCATCGCGCCAACCGACCCAAGGCGTGTAGCCTTTTAAAAATCGCCAAATGCGATAGTTAAATCTTACGCCTGGATCGGGACCGATGATTGCGCCAACGTCCGAAAAACTCCGCTGCATGGCTGAGTGAATTTTCAGAGCGGACCCTCTCAGAGCGGCGATCTTCAGGTCGACATCGTTTAATACAGATTCGTTTAGCACTGCCTCTTTCAACTCGTTCATGTCCGTTGGGCTACTTTCTCTGGAGTTGACTGCGAGGTACGGGGCCCGCGCGCCGCGATGGCTTGGCGATAAACTTCCATAGTCTGTTTGGCTACTACAAGCGGAGAACACTCGTCGATCAATTTACGTTTCCCAGCCCGCCCCATCTCCATTCGCCGGTCGCGATCACCAAGCAATTCAATCATGGCGGCCGCCAATCCCTTCTCATCCCGGGGTGGCACCAACAATCCAGTTTCGCCTTGATCAACCATATCAGGCAAGCCACCGATGTTGGTTACCACCACAGGTTTGTCGTAGGCGTAGGCAATCGGGATCACCCCACTTTGCGAAGCTTCGATGTACGGCAGCACCACCAGACTCGACGCGGCAAACAGTTCACTCCGCTGGTCGTCGCTGATCCAATCGTTGTGTACTTCGAAACAACTCGGGTCATGCATCAACGAGCGGTAACGATTCATATCCTCGCCGCGTCCAGCGATGATGAATTTCGCCTGTGGAAATTTGGCGGTCACCATCGGGGCGGCCCGCACTAAATACTCTAGTCCCTTGTACTCCCAAATGCGACCGAAAAACAGAATCGCCTGACGCTCGTCGGTAATCGGCACTGGCGATTGCGTCTCACCGATCGCCACATGGGGAATTAGATGCACTTGCCTGGCGGCGAAGCCCAATTCTTGGACTACCGTTTTGATCAGACTGCGACCGTGAACAATCACCTGATCGGCGCGACGAAAACCAAAATCCATCATCCACTGCGGTGTATGCCCCGATTCGTTATCTCCCAAGTGCTGCCGCGCGTCATGAATGGTAATCACCAACGGAAATCTCTTCAGCAGTGGCAGGGCCAGGTTGAAATACATGTGGCCATTTTGGAAATGGATGACATCGGGTCGAAAACTGCGAAGGCTCTTAACGATTTTAAGCGCCGTCCGTATTTGGCTGAACGGTTGTCGCAAGCGGGGTTTATGGAATCCCTTAAAGCGAACCTGCGGATCGAGCAGGTGGAGATAGTCGCTCGCCGTTTGCTCGGGGAGCATCAATAGCACCTCGCCGGCCTCCGTCATTTCATTGACGTGGCGGATTGAATATTCGGGAAAGTCGTACGCCACAAAGGCGATCTTCAATTTATTTGGCACGCGCGGGTTCAACTAACCAAGGGGGCAAAGAATCCGTCCCGGAGTTTCCTGGGTCCACCGTGCGCCATGGAGATAATCCCCAGCACCATGCACATATAGGCAACGAGGCCCAGGCCCCCCAATACAAAGCGTTGCGGGGCTGGGACAAAGACGCCGATCCACTGTTGAATCGAAATAGGCAAACCTTCGATCGCCGCGGTGGCCAGCGATGTAGCCAAAGACGTCGGCAGGCACCACACAACACACGCCATCACGACAGCGGAGAACACCGGAGTGGCAATCTGCCAATCAATCGCATGACGACCAGTCACTCGGTAGAAGGCCAAATAGTGCTGCAACACGTTCAGAAAACTGACCAACAGCGTGCCCGCCGCCGCGCCGACCAATCCCCAAGTACTGATGGTAATGCTGCTGATGATCACGTTGGCAATCAAATTGGTAACCACGATTCTCAGCGTATCCGATTCACGATCGGCAGCCCACAACGAATGCCCAAGGATGGTAGTGAAGCACTGCGCGATCAATGCGAATGAAGCGATGCACATGACTGGAACCGACCGGAGAAATTCGGGTTGCTTATAGGTCGCAATCAAAATCACATCAGCGAAGGCCACTATCAAGACCACGGCAGGAAGACCCAACATTAGTAAAAAGGCCACCATCCAGCGCGTTAACTTATAAAGTTGCTGTTGTCCTTGAAGATTCCGTCGGCACATGGCTGGGAAGATGCTTCCCACAATACTCATATAGACCAACGAGGCGGGTTGAAGCAATTGCGTCGCGGCACAGTATAAACCAACCTCTAACTCTCCCATGAACTTAGACAAGATGAGCGCATCGACCGCGCTCCAGCCCGCAATGGCTGCATCTATCCCTAGAAAAGTCGAACTGCGACGAACTAGGGCAACGACAAAGCGGCGATTGCAGGCAGCCAATCGTTGTTGCGACCAGCCGAAATAGAGGAAGGCGTCAGTCAGCAAAATCAACACACGCACCCACACCAACAGTCCTGCCAACCACAGCGTGCCGTAGCCATGCTGAAGCATCCACACCGCCCCAACCACTTTGACACTGTTGGCTACGACATTCGAGATGGCAATGTAGTGCATCCGCTGTGTCCCACGAAAGCTGGCTTCGAATACTTGAGAGCCAGCGT
Organism: Pirellulaceae bacterium; assembly: GCA_041739785.1. Taxonomy (GTDB): domain Bacteria; phylum Planctomycetota; class Planctomycetia; order Pirellulales; family Pirellulaceae; genus Aureliella. The sequence goes on along the minus strand of JBGSNE010000041.1, from coordinate 53,606 downwards.
AGGGAAGTAGCCCCAGCGATAATACCACGATCACCAGCGTCGTGCCCTGATCGTATTGCATTAGTACGGCGGTGCCGATCATGGCCAGCATCGCCAACAGAGAAGCCAGAATGGCAACTACCAAGCCTCCTGACAAAAGTCGCGGTGCGCGCGAAGTACGTTGGGCGATTTCCCGAGTCAGCAAATTGGGCAGACCGACACTGGCGAAAACTTGAAAGACATAGACCAGCAGCAGGCCCAATGAAAACTGCCCAAAGGCTTCCGCACCCAAATACCTCGCCGTCAGCGCATAGATGACAAAGGTCGTCGCCTTATTAAGCAAATCGGTCGTTAACAGTGAAGCCGCATTTCCAACTATTCGCCACAACGTCGAATTGTTTGCATGACTCGATGCCGATGGGTTCATACGAACTCTCCGGCGAGCTGGCTAGCTCCAGGTCGGGATGGGAAGTAGACGATCATGAAGGCACCTGTCATCCAGACAATGAATTCATATCCCACCGACACAAAGATTGACTCCACTAATCCGCTGACGATCGCCATTACGAACACAGACAAGATAAACAATAGCCCCAAGTCCGGCGTGCGTGAATACAATCGCAAACCGCGCCCAAATACGGCTAAGACAGTGGTCAGGCCCAGTCCCAAACCAACCACTCCGAGAGACAACATCATCTCCAGGTAGCTCGAGTGCGCATTGCTAAACTCCCAATCATGAATGTACGACATGCGGTGCACGCGTTCGGCTGTCCAATAAGCGGCGTAGCCGTAGCCAAGCACCGGCTGTTCGCTAATGTCGGAAACAATCTGATTCCAGATTGGCAATCGACCGGTCAACGACCTGGGGTCGGCTTGTGGATCGTTTCGCCCTAACTTTGCAATCGCCTCCACCCATCGTCCACTCGTCGGCTCCAGCGACAGAAACAGTAGTCCACCTCCAAGCACCATGCACCCCAGCATGACCCAGGCGATACGCCAAGTCGGTGGCGTGGCCAATAAGAGATAAAACGCCGCAGCCGCCGCGCAGGCCAGAGCTCCACCACGCGAGCCGGTAAGTAGGAGCATGGTGTATGCCAACAAGGCCAGTCCCCAATAAAGCCAGTTGCCGGTCCGAGTCTTCATGGTCAGGGCGGCCAAGACAAATAAACCGCAACTGATCGCTTGACGATTGGGGTGCAGAAATCCTGAGAAGCGATAATTATTGGGAGACAAGAAGGTTCCGAACGCGATCTCTCCAGCTATACCAGTGACTGCAAAGACGGCGGACAGCCAGAGCACCATGCGCACCAAGTCCATAGTGCGCCATGCTTTTCCCATTCCCCAACAACCGATGATGAACAGAATAGTGATAACCAGCCGGCGAAAGGTCAGCGCGACGTCCATCGACCACGCTAGACTGCTGATGCCGACGGCCATCATGGCCACCATCATCCACAATTGAAAACTACCGCGTTTGGTTTTCGATTCCCCACCCAGCAGGAACAACAACCCGCCGACACCACCCAACGCCAACAGATTGAGAAGAAAAAAGTTCTCTCGCAGCGAATTCTCGGTAGCGATCGTAGCTATCAAGTCCGACTCTTGGTTCACGCCTGAAGCTTGTAGTACATTGACTGTTTCAAAGTCCGGGATGACTACGGCCAACAGAACCAGCAGCGTCGGCAGCCAGAATTTCCAGCCCACCAGAGAGCGACCGGCGCTGTGGTAGGTTGGGGTATTGGGCAATGCGACGAAAGTCATCGAAGGGCGTTTCTACGGCGGAAAGTATCGTCGTTCGACTCTCCGAGTCGCGTGAGTTAGTCGCTCGACTCTCCGAGTCGAGTTTAGCAATCGTTCGACTCTCCGAGTCGCTGCATTCGGCGATCTAGCTGAGACCGATCGTACGACTCAACCAAACCGGCAGATAGCGGCGCGATTTATTAAGTACCACTCCGACTACTTGGTGGTCCGAACCGGACAATCTACGAGCAATTCGCTCGGCGGTTGCCACGTCGGTCTTTTCGGACTGCACCACCAACAAAACAAAGTCCAGGTACTGGCTCAGCGCGACTGCACGATCGGCCGATACGGCCGGGGGCAAATCGACGATGACCAAATCCGAGGTCTCTTGGAAATTCGTGATGGCAGCGCTAATGCTCTTGGGGGCCACATCCAAGCGTTGACGCTCTTTGTATGCCGCTGAGCTGGAAATCAAACTCAAGCTACCCTCGGATCGCTTCTGAACGCATTCCGCATGCGTGGCATCGCCGTTAGCCAGTTCGGCCAACCCTGGAGCGCCGTTGAGTTTGAAGAACTTTGATAATGCGGGGTTTTCCGAGTTGGCGTCGATGAGGGTCGTCTCGAAGCCACACTTTTCGGTGGCCACTAGCGCAAGCGCAGCGGCAATAGTGCTGGTCCCAACGCCCGATTCGACACCCAACACCCCCAAGGTCTTGCCACGCAAATTGCCAGGCGGAGAGTGGTGGGCGGTGAGCATTACATCCGAGAGGATCGCACGAAACTCAGTCTGCAACTTGGGTCGCTTGCGAATTAATTTCAGCAAGCGATCGGTCCGCACCGTGGCGCTGCGGACTCTGCCGATGTTGGCAATAACCGGCAATCCCAAGCCGCGTTCCACGTCGGCCACTGTGCGAATCCGCTTCGAATTTAGCTCTTGGAATAAAACCAACGAAGCACTACCAGCCAGACCCAGGATACCAAAGGCCAGGAACAACAATTTCTTGTTGGGGCTAGCCGGACGCTCGACAAACGTAGCCGGTTGAAAGAGACTCAGGTTTGAAATACGGTCGGCTTGCATTTCCGCCAACACGCGGGCTTCTTCGTGCTTCTGACGCAATAAATCTAACCGCGTATCAGCCATCTTGATATCGCGTTCAATCTGCTCTAGATCTCGTTCCGAATCGAGGATCTCCGAGATCTTCTTGTCGACTGCCGCATGCTGTGCTTGCCGCAACTCCAGATTGGCTCGCAACCCAACGACCTTTGTTTCCAGGCGTTGCAATTCCTCTTCCAAACGCAAACGGACGGGGTTGGGCGTCTTGCTTTCGTCGACTCGTTCGCTTTCAAGTTTGCTTAGAATCGTCTGGGCACCAGTCAACTTTTCACGAGCCTGAACCAGGAGCGGATTGTCATCCGGATATTTGGCAGATAGCTGCCGCTCATCCAATTCAAGCGCATAGACCTGCTGTCGCATGCCACTCCAAGTCGAATCGGAACTCCCTACCTTTTCCGATACGATTTCTATCGGCATGGCCTTAAGCTTTGTCGCAACATCATCGATCTCAGCCAAGGCTTGATCAAGTTCCGCTTGAGCCGTTATCACATCGCGCTCGATGGTGCCGAGTTGGTCGACCAAAATGGCTTGATTGGCCGCGATCGTTACCAAACGACGCTCATGCATGAAGCGATTCTTTTGTTCTGACAGGTCGCTCCGCGATTCATTGGCAGCTTCCGCTTGTCCACTGAAAAACTCATACGAACCCGAGTTATGCGTGACCTCAAGGTACTCACTGATAAACTCTTCACTGACGGTTTGGGCTATGGCTTGCGCCATCTCGGGAGATCTAGAATAGGCGTGAATTGAGACCACCGCCGAGCGACGTTCGGCTTTGATCTCGAGCGTCTTGAGCAGGTTCAAGATGGCCAGCTCTTTAGGGCTTAGGTCATCTTTGATCCCTGAGGCAAACAAAACCGGCATCAGCGACTGCCTGGCCGACTTTTGAAGCGAATTCAAATACTGGGAAATTGTGTTGCCGCGATCTTCATTCTCGTCGGTGACAACCCCCTCAATGATGCGATCCGCCCCCAGCTTATCGACGGTGCGTTCCGCAACTCGACGACTGCGGAGTAGGTCGAGCGCGGAATTGACTTCTTCTTCCTGCGTCTTCTGTAGCATCAATGTTTGGCTGGTCGTGGCCGTCGGATCGAGCGCAACACTCTCGCGCCCCACGCGTATCATTAGCTTGGCCTCAGACTCAAATTTCTTGGGCCAAACCAACATGGCTAACCAAGCCAGCAAGATCGAACTAGCAATTGCCGCCAAAATGAAGAACTTGCGTTTGAACAAAGCTTCGACATAACGCGGCCACAGAGCCTGTTCTGCGGACAAGCGGTGAATATGCAGGGGCGCCGTCGATGCCCCCCCACTTCGCAGCCCTTCATCGACCGGTTCGCGTACGTGAATCGGCTTGACGGCTTGGGGCGTTTCTTGCATCAATTGTGTCATCGAAATCCACTACATCTGTTCCGCCAAAGGGCGGATGGAATTGATAGCCATGGTTACCCCATTAGCATACTCGGGAATCGGAAAAGTTCCATGCGTAGAAACATCGCAACCGCTTCGGTCATGCCCTACCTGGCAACGCAATCGTCAAAATCCGCAATGCAGGCGCCCCAGGCTCGACTTACTCAAAAATGAACCCCGCACATTGGGGGCAACTAACCTGCCGGCGCGTTGGTCGAAAACCAGAACCCGACGGCCACGCTCCCAGCCAGCGTATTTACCGCAACCCGCAACACCAGTCCGGAGGAAGATGCGTTGACTCTGGTTGCTGGCTAAGAGCGCGGGTTATACATCTCTCGTTAAAACGGGGGAGTGTTGAAGCGACCATGCTCGAACACGTGCATCGCGAATTGTTGCTGGTGAGCTACTTCCCGCTAGGCTCGTCACTCGATACAGCGCGGCGGCTAGTCCGATAAACACCCACAGCAATTGCACTTGTGCTCGCGAGTTGAACAAGTCGACAAACATATGCAGCATGCTACCAACAAGACTGGCCGCGATGGCCAATCCTAGCGACGCCAACACACGGTCTTCGCTCCTCCACGCTTTGAGCGCATACATTAGGGCGGTCGCCAAGACGAACAAGAACGCGATCAGTCCCCCCAGTCCCGTTTCAACCCAGGTGAGTAAGTATTTACTATGGATCGTGTAATACCACTCGGCGCGGTACATACTTTGGTTGGCGTAGGGGAGAGCCGCTAAGTGGCTATTGCCGGCGCCGAATCCAAACAGTGGTCGATCCTGTATCATCTCGAGCGCAATGCGCGACAAGTGCATACGTGATTCCGCTGAACCGTTGTCATCACCCAGTACGCGATCACGCACGACGCCCACCAGCGGATAGCCTCCTATGAGGGCTGCCACCAAAGCCGCCCCCATAGTCCATTTTGGCAGCCAGCCCCGCGCATACATAGCGATTCCCAGCATCACCCCACCGACCAACATGCTGAGAATCGCTCCGCGTGTTTGGGTAAGCATGACCGCAAGCAATCCCGCCAAAGAAGTAGCCGACAACCACCACCAGCAGCGCGACGACAGGACAGTCAACGTCATGGCCACGACAGGCAACCACAGGAAAGCCATCACGGCACCACATACTACGGCAGAGATAAGTGTCCCCGCGACACGGCCATCGTCCCAGACGACCATTGCCAAGGGACCGTACTCATAGCGTTGCCCAAATCCGCGTTCTCCCAGAGCCGCCAATCCGAAGACCAGCGCGCTTTGCGTTAGCAGCATAACCGCCAACACACCCGCGCAAAACACGATGTCGTAACGCGAGCTTAATCGATTGGCCAAATAGAAGAACAAAGCGTAGGCTTGAATGACAATGAACCAGTCGAAGAATGCTAAAGGCACGACGTTAGCTGTCAGCATACTGAGCCCCACAAAAGCCACGTAGGCCATCATCGGCAGACCCCAGATGACTTGGTAGCTTCCGCGTTGACGATCTATCGCCCCCCCTACCATCCAGTGAACATAGAGTAGTACCAGCGCACCGGTGGTGAGCGAAATATTGAGACCTGCCACCGCCCCCAGTTCTGAGTCATCCAAGCGAAAGAAGAGGTACTTGTCTAACTGGAGTGGGATTTCCCAAATACCTATCGCCAAGGCCCCCCGCTCCAGCCACGACAGGCGTGTAGCGGCATTCTGAGATGAGGCTACTGCAAACATAAGGTTAAACTGTCTACCCCACAAACCCGGACAGTATCCGTGGTGTCCGCCGCCGCGATTTATTGAGAACCAAGCCAACCACCACGTTGCTTGTTTCTAAGCGACGCACCAAGCGCGTCACGGCTGGAGCTTCGGTCTTCTCCGACTCGATGATGACCAACATAAAATCGACGTGTTGTGCAATCGCATTTAGGCCTTCGGGGCGGCTGGCCGGAGGTAGATCAATTACCACTAAATCGTGATCGGCTTGATACTCTCGCAATAGTGGGCTGTGCTCACCAGGATCAAAGCGTAGCAAGCGACGATGCCGTTCGTCTGCGACCGTAACAATCTGCAGCCGATCAGCGTTCCATCCCTCATCGTGTATCGCTTTCCCTTCGGACTCAATGGCACCCGGGGGACGCGTCTTTGGGGCACCATCGATCAGTAGAGTGCGCAAGCCGAGGTCGCGACTGCTGATTTGCGATAGTGCGGCAGCCAGCGTGCTAGCGCCACTATGCGCATCGATCCCTAAAACACCAATGGTCGTCCCGCGTGACTCGTGTTCACCAGTTGTCGCCAGCATCGCCTCAGCCAAGATCGCGTGGCATTCACTGGCCGGCAGCAGCGATTCATCCGCGTTGAAATCGGCTTGTGCTCCCTGGAGTTGCGGATGGTAGGGAATGCTCACCAACACTTGCCGGCCAACGCTCTGTTCCACATGACGCGTCGATCGCAATGTTTTACTCCCCAGTTCACGTAGTAGGGCCACTCCCAATCCCACCATCAGACCCAGCATGGGAAAAGCTGCCATGACCATCGTCTTGCTGGGGCTGACCGGTCGTTCGACCAAAGTTGCCGGTTGATAGATGCTGACATTTGAAATGTGCTCAGCTTGCAATTCATCAATGACTCGCGCTTCTTCCAATTTGATTTTCAATGAGCTCAAGCTGTTTTCCAACACGGCAATATTGCGATCCATCTCATTAAGTTTCAATTCGAAGGCCAACAGTTCGTCAATTTGCAGACTGAGCTCCTGGCGCTGTTTCTCTTTTTCGAGCAACATCGATTTCAGGCCTACCGTCTTGGTTTGCAGTCGCTGCAGATCCTCCTCGATGCGAAGCTTGACTGGGTTGGGGGTCAGGCTGCGGTTGGTACGATCCCTATCGAGATCCTTTAAGATCTGGCGGGCTCCTTCCAACTGCTGCCGCGCGTTGAGCAGTTTGGGATTATCTTCCGAATACATGGTCGCATAACTTTGCTCCTGAATCTCCAGTTCGTAGACGCGTTGCCGCATACCACTCCACGTTTCATCACTCTTCTCCTCCTTGTTGGCCACAATTTCGGACGACGTCTGGCCAGCCTTGCTGGTCAAATCTTTGATCTCGGCCTGGGCTTGCTCCAGTTCACCGCGAGTCACCAACACATCGCGCTGGGCGGACCCCATCTGATCGGTAAGCATGCGACGCTGATCCTCAGTCGAGACCACTTTCGACTTCTGCATGAATTCGGAGCGCTCGGCCCGCGCACTGTTCACTTGCGTTTCTACTTCACGAGTTTGTACCTGAAAGAATTCACGCGAGCCCCGATTGAAGTTGACACTTTGATGCCGATCAAGAAAGCCAAATGTGACCGCAGCGGCCAGCGCTTGGGCCATCTCAGGCGTTTTGGACTCGGCATGAATTGTGATTGCCGTCGAGCGCTTGGGAGCGTAGATATTGACACTCTGCGTCACTTTGCGAACGGCCTTCTCACGATCGCTGACTGGATCTTTAACACCCACCGCCAACAGAGTTTGGTCCAGCATATTCCGCAGGCCGGCTATGGCATTTTTAACGTGAGCAACAAGGCCGGGCGAATTGGTAGCTTCTTCAGTTGTGGGTAAATTGCCGTCGAGAATGGGCGTCACGGTCAACTTGTCGACCACCAACTCCGCTACCTGTCGGCTCGCCAAAATCTCCAGCGCTGAGTTGACTTCCTCTTCTTGAGTCTTTTGCAACATCAACGTGGGGCTAGTGGTCGCTGTAGGATCAAGCCCAATACTTTCGCGCCCGACCGTGATCATCAACTTGGCTTCTGATTCGTAAGCGCGTGGCCAGACAATTAGTGCCAGGAGACCAGCCACGATGCTTACTACCAGACACCCGGTGATTAGCCGCCAATACAGAAAGGGTATCTCCACGTAGTCCCCCAAGCTTGGTCCCGTGGCGGAACTGACGACGGGCAACGAAGCTCGGCTTTCCATCGCAACGGGTTGCCGCGAACGAGCCAAACGACCAACCGCTTCGGTAGCACGGCTGGATTCACTCTGAGCCAGCTCCGTCGGTCCGTGCGCTACACGATGAATTCGGTGAACTGGAGTGGCCTTATGGATGGTCATGCTTTCACAGTCTCGCGACTAAACTCTTCGATCGCCGTGGCCACTGCAGCCACTTGCTCACGCGTCATTTCAGGATACATCGGAAGCGACAGGATTTCACGCGATAACTTTCCACAAGTCGGAACATCTAAAGGCAATGTCCGGACGTCGGCAAAGGGCTTCGCCGTCGGCAACGGGTTCGGATAGTGGACGCCACAGTAAATCTGTCGCTCTGCCAAGAATTTCATCAGTCGTTCACGCTCGGGATGGCGGACAACAAATAGGTGGTACACGTGGCGTGCACCATGCTTCTGAATCGGCAACTGTAGGTCACTCCCTGACAACTCTTCGCCATACCAGGCCGCCACCTGCCGCCGCTGTTCTGTCCATTCTTCGATGTACTGCATCTTGGTCAGGAGCACACAGGCTTGCATAGTATCCAGCCGACAGTTAAATCCCAACAAATCGTGGCGATTCTTCACGACCTGACCATAATTGCGCAGCAGCCGCAATTTCTCTGCCAGCTTGGCATCTTGAGTCACGCAAGCTCCGGCATCTCCAAAGGCTCCCAGGTTTTTCCCTGGGTAGAAACTGAAGCAACCGATATCACCGAACGCGCCACAGCGCGTGCCATCCAATTCGCCGCCGTGTCCTTGAGCTGAGTCCTCGATCACTTTCAAATTGTGACGCTGCGCAATATCCATGATCTCGGCCATCCGCGCCGGCTGGCCATAGAGGTGGACAGGTATGATCGCTTTGGTTTTCTCCGTGATCGCCTGTTCGACCATCTCGGGATCGATATTGAAATCATCCTCGCAAATATCGACTAAGACCGGAGTAGCACCGCTGTACACAATCGCCAAGGCCGTGGCTGCGAACGAATTGCCCGCCGTAATCACTTCATCCCCAGGCCCAATGTCCAAAGCCCGCAAGGCCAGATGCAAGGCGTCGGTTCCATTGGCTACCCCCACGCAGTGATCGACGCGACAATAGCTTGCGAATTCAGCTTCGAACTCAGCGACTTCCTCACCCAATATATAATTCGCTTTGTCGATTACCCGGCCGATACGGGCCAGGACTTGTTCTTTGATGCGGGCGGACTGGGTAGCAAGATCGACCAGCGGAATGGCTTGTGTTTGGATTTGGGTACTCATGATGAACTCGAACTAGGTTAGAACAGGATCTTGTTAAAGTGGCTCGACGCGCCGCGTCGGATAGAATTGCAATTCTAGAATCGCAAATCTCCAATCGGCACGCGACACTCCCGGGCGCCCTACCGCTCCTCAATTCACTCCTCGACTCGGAGAGTCGAGCGACGATTTTTAAGACAGCAAAGCAATTCGGTCTGCGGGCGTTTCGCCACACTGCACACACGTGACACAGTCAAACTCCCCACTGAGCTTCTGGCCACAACTGCACACATCAGCCACATGTTTGGCAGGCGAACCACACACCAAGGCAAAAGGTGGAACGGTTTTGGTAACGACTGCGCCAGCGCCGATCATAGAAAAAGCCCCCAGTTCAATCCCCGGCACGATCGTGGCTGCCGCGCCAATGGAACAGCCGCGACGCACCAGCGTGGGGACCAGCCAACCGTCGCGTGAGGCGTATCGCTGGAGAACTTTCGTCATACGGGGTGAGCGGGGGTTCTTGTCGTTGGTAAAGGTCACGCACGGGCCGACGAACACGTCGTCCTCGATGGTAATCCCCTCCCACACGCAGACTCTGTTTTTCAGGGTCACGTTGTTGCCAACGACAGCTCCGCCTTCCACGAAAGCATGATCGCCAATATTGACGTTCGAACCAATCTTCGCTCCCTGCATAACATGGGCGTAAGCCCACACGTTGGTCGAATCACCGATGTGCTCCGTCTCGACCAGGGCAGTGCGGTGGATCATTCTTGCGACACCGCCTCGACATGTCTGCTAGACAATCGTACCGGATGACCACCCTGCATCAATGAATTGTGCGCCGCCTCCAAGACCTGCGTAACCTGAAAGCCGTTCTCACCATCAGTGTGAGGCACATCACCATCTCGAATGCAGCGTATGAAATCTGCACACTCAGCCTTTAACGGCTCTTTCTCTTGTACCCACGGGCTATAGCTACCACCGTATCGGTACGAAATCTGAAATTCGGCGAAGTCAGTCGCCGGCGGTGGAGTGTCGATCCCCTTGTCGTAGATCTTGATCTTCTCCTGCTCCAAATCATCGTAGACGGCCATCTTCTTGTCGCCAACGACCGTCAACACGCGCTCCTTGCGGGGATCCAGCCAACTGACGTGAATCATTCCAATCTTATTGCCCGCAAATTGCATCGTCAAATTGCAGACGTCATGCACTCCGGCATTCAAATGCGCCAGACCTGCGCACGTCACGCTCTCAGGACTCTGCCCCAACAGGAATAACATCATCGAAATATCATGCGGCGCCAAATCGTAAAGCGCACTGACATCTTTTCGTACCGGACCGAGATTCAACCGTCTCGAGCTAATGTAGTTGATGTTCCCCAATTCACCCGACTGGACCAACTCGCGCAATTTTAGCACGGGTGCTGAATGTAAAAAGACATGTCCAACAAACAACACGCGATTGCGTTCGTTGGCCAAATCAACCAACTTTCGACACTCATCCGACGTCCGCGCCAAAGGCTTTTCGACGAACACGTGCAGGTCGTGCTCCAGCGCTTTGCTGGCCAATTGAAAGTGTGTCGACGTGGGTGTCGCGATCACCACCGCATCGACCATGTCGCGATCCAGCAATGTATTAAAATTCTCGACCGGATACACCCCAGGAAAACGACTGGTGATCCGTAGCAGTTGATCATGGCTTTGATCGCACACCGCCGTTACCTTGCAGCCGTCCAATTCAGAGAAACAACGGACCAAATTTGGCCCCCAATAGCCAAGTCCCACTATGCCAATTCGTATCATCAATGAACTTCCAAGTTGAAATCGAGTTAGTGATTGCGACGCAGCACAATCACCCAAATCGTCCTAAGCACGATCCACATATCGAGCCCGAAGGTCAAACGGTCAACGTACTGGATATCCAGTCTAATCATCTGATTAAAAGTTAAACGGTTTTTTCCGCTAACTTGCCATAATCCAGAGATACCAGGCAAAACTTCGAAACGCCTCAGTTGCCAAGGTTCGTAGTCCTCAAGCAGTAGCACCTCGGGACGAGGACCGATCAAACTCATATTTCCAAGGAGCACATTGATCAACTGCGGAAGTTCATCCAATGAGAGGCTCCGCAACAGCTCGCCGCCGCGAATCAGGCGGGATTTGTATTCGGGTTTTTGGGCCGGTGTGTTTACCCCCACCAAGCTGGCAACATACGCGCGATGCGCATCACCCGCTGTAGAAACATGCATCGTACGTAGCTTATACATCTTGAAACGCTTTGCTCCCGCGCCAATTCGCTCCTGCACGAACAGAATCGGACCACGGGACACACACTTAACATAGATCGCCAAGATTGCCAAAAGTGGTGCAAATGCTATGAGCAGACAAATCGAGCCCAATAGATCGAACCAACGCTTCCAAGTCGGAGTGGGGCGCACTCGAACTTCCTGAATCGGCGCAGACGCAGCCGACTCACACCCCACCTTAGGGGGTGGCGACAGTGTGGAGATTGCAGACATGCTTCGGGAACTTCCTCAAGGTGTTGGTTGCGAGTCAATCATGATTGCCCCGGTGTAGCAACGCAATGCTACCCAATTGCCGATCCGTTAAAATCGTCAATATCGAGCGTTTACCACACAAATTAAGAGTCTCACATCACCGGCGGTGTCGAACTTCGCCAGCCAAAAGGACTTAAGCTTAGCAAACTGCGCAGAGTTTGCGGGGGTGGCTTCCTGAAATTACGGCAACTACCAGGCCCTCCAGGCCTTCCCGCTTCACAGAAACCCCGCAGCCCCACACTAAGGCGAAAATGGAATCCGTTCGCGTATCCATTCAGTCAGGAAAGCAAGCGGTTCGTTTCAACGCACGGCTTGGCGCCAAGCTTTCTGAACGATGGTCCTTGCCGACACAGGCATTTGGGGATCGAAGAGGGGACCTCCTGCAAACTTGCGGCGTAACATGGAATCGCCAAAAGCGGCGACCAGGGGATCGTTGTCAACCAGCATCTTCAACCACTCCGCGACGTCCTGCCGACTAGGTGCTCCGCCTTGCGTCATGCGCATCCATGCCAAGACCTGTTCAACGGGTGCCGTGGTGTCCGCCATACGATTGTTATTTGTAGCAGCTGTTGTGCGACCATTGGCTGCAGCCGGGGCGGTTGACTGCAAATGGGCAACTAGGCGACGGACCATTTCTCGACGCGTTCGCGACGCGGCTGCGTGAGTGTTATCGACTTGGAGCTGCTCGAATGCCATTAACCGCACTGGCCATAGTGCATGCGTCAGTACCACCGAAAAATCTTCCCGAGCCAATCCGACTCGCATGCGACACAAATCCTGAAAGCTGTTTAAGGACAATTGATTTTTGGGATTAAGCTTGAACCCTAACCGAACGATCTCCTCATCGAGCGACTTGGCCAAATTCTCCGAGCTGCCTAGGCTCGCCAGCACCGCGCGTGGAATTGTCGATTTTGCTGGAAATTCAATCGCCCACTTGGGCAATGCTGGCGGAGTTGCGACTGGTATGGGAGTGATCGTCTGTAACGCGTCGATCCGCAATAGCGTGTTGTTTGGAAGCTCTTCACCTTGAAAGAGAACAACACCATCGAAAATCTGCAACTCCAGCTGGGTTGATTGACGCCGCAACCCTAGCGTAGCCAGCTCCGACGCAATTTGTAGGCCTATATCACTTGTCGTGTCATCGTCAATCAACTTCAAGAGTGTTTCCGAGTCGAGATCAAACAACACCACAGAGCCAAAGGACAATCCGATCGACAACTCTTGTCGAGAGTTAACTTGCGCCTGAAAACTACTATCTTGATCGACAACTATTTCGCTGCCCCCAGCTAGTTTGCCCCGCGCGTAGCTGGATGGAAGCGTCAGCCACTTGGTAGGTAGTCTGTCGATAGCGCTCGCCTGTTGTTCGATATCGCTGGGTTGGTCAAGCTCAAGAGGCGTTGTTCTGGGCGAGGCCGTTCTCGGTAGTGCCACACTATGCCAAGTGGCTTGACTCTCAGCGTTCTTAGCCTCCGCCAAGATGCCGGTAATCTCAGTCCACTCGACTGCAGATTTCGGAAGTTGGTTGAGCATCGGGACTGGAGCCAAGTTCGGTATTTCGCTCAAGCGTTGCCTGTCGGCCGAAAGATCAGTTCGCCCTTCATCCACCAAACTTTGTGTTACGTCCTCGGACGGCTTCGGAACGTCATTATCTTTGGCCAACCCCTGTATGAATTCGTACGACCCCCGCAAGTGGTCCGGGACGTCCAATTCTGGAGGAGCAGCGGAATCGCGATCGGTTGGCTGTAAAGTTAGTTCGACTTCAGGAATCATTGCCGGGAGTTGCGGCTCGCTCCGCGCTTCGTCAGATGGAGCATTGGGTATTTTGATCATCCACCATCCCAACCCGATCAGAACGACAGCGGCGGCCGCTAAGCCCGCGATCCACATCGAGCGATCGGGAGTGGTTCCGGCCAGTGCAACCGCGATTTGCTGGGTGGATACCGATCGGGGACCGCCAGCGTTTCCTCCAATGCTTGGCTGGACCTGACCTACTAACTCGGCTTGGACTACAGGAACCACTGGGCTCGATAACTTCAACAGTCGACGCAGCAACTCGGGGCTAACTGCAGCATCGTCACTCGCTCCTCGGCCGATTGCCGCTGTTTTCTCAGCGACCTCAGCTGAGCCCACATCTTCGGTCGCCTGCGCTGCGCTGAGCAGCTGAAACAAAATCCCCACGTCGTGCACAGCGGCAGCCACCACCTGCGCATTCTCCGGCGGGCTCGTATGTCGTTCGACAAATGCGGCTACACACTCTGCTGAGGGGAGGGGAAGGGGAGGGGGGCCAACCACCCGTTTCAACGGCTGCAACTTCGGTTCGAGCCATCGCAGCGCAGCTTTCAAACGCGACACATCATCGGCCGCAGACGCGATATTCCCATTGCAATTGGCTGCCAAATTTACTTTGTCGGCGTCCAATTGGCTCACTTGCAGAGCGTGCTCAATTAGTTGCAGTAGTTGGAAATGATCCACGATTTTCGTCTTAAACAAAAACTATTTGATTTGACTTCTAAGTTTGGCCTCAGCCCGCTTGAGCGTGGGCCCTACTGATCCAACAGGGATATCGAGTTGGCGGCTGATTTGTTCATAGGTCAAGCCCTCCAAGTAAAATAGCCGCACCATGGCCTGCTGTTTGTCTGGCAAAGCATCGATTGCGCGATGCAATCCTGCGTGCTGCTCGGCAGAAATGACCAACTGGGCTGGAGTCTCCGTACGCACGTCAACCACTTCGCCGGTCGCAGCTTCACATGCAGAGGGAACATTTCGCACCGATTTGCGGATCGCAATCCGAGTCGCTATCACGCATAGATAGGTGGCCAAACTACTGCGACCTGCAAAAGCCCGGAGGGCAGCCGAATCATTGTTGAGCAAAGCTGAAAACACTTCGGCCACTAAATCATCGATGAGACCGCCGTCCATCCCCAGCCCACAAGCTGCCGCCACACGGGCCACTCGCGAACGAACCAATCCCGCGTAACGGGTAACGAATTCGCGCCACGCTCGGTCGCTGCCTGTGAGCAATTCACCCACCAAACGCAAGTCGTCGACCAGTTGCGAATTTTTGCGAGCCACCGCCTTTCCGCCAGACGGTTCCTGCACCGATCGCCTACCCAGCTCATGCTCGCTTGGGTTTCGCTCGCCTGTACCAGACACCGTGGACCGAATTATATGAGATGGTTCAGGCAAACTTAGAGCCAAATAAAAGCTCGGAGGGACGATGTAGGTGGAAATGAACTACCTGCAACAGGCTGTAACGATATCTCTAGCCAACCGTTAGTACCGACGAACTGTCAAATTGATACACGCGCGCAAGGTTTTTTTAAGGCAAACTACGCTCACTCACCAATTCCGCTAGGCCACCCGTACGTCGGGCTTTGCTACCTAACTGGAGACCAGTGGTGCTGCGTGTCAGGCAAGAAAGCCAGACGTACATTGCTTCATTTGCGCCATGCGCGAGCCAACTCCCTCCGTTCAGGCTGAATTGGTAGCCGCCTGAGACGGTTGAATGAACGTCTTCCAACTTTCGTAGCGTGGATCATTGAGAGGAATGGTCATGGATGGATTGCTTCGCGGCTTGACCGGTTTGCTGAGCAACGCCATCCCAGCTTGGCTGGGAGTGCGGCCACCTTTTCGCGAATTGCATTTCATGCAACTGCATACAATGTTTTCCCAAGTCGTCCGTCCGCCAAGCGACCGCGGCACTACGTGATCCAGGCTAAGCTGGCTAAGTGGACGTGTTTGCCCACAATACTGGCATTGATGATTGTCGCGGGCAAACAGATTCTTGCGGTTGAACCGCACGGTGCTCTTGGGGAGCTTATCGTAGCGCGTCAGACGTACGATTCGCGGCACTTGAATTTCGAAATTCACCGCTTGCAGATAATCTTCGCCAGTCTGCTTTTCCAAGGCAAAAATTTGGCTCACTTCGCACCACGTATCGAAATCGTAGCTTGAATACTGATGCTCATCGATCGTGATAACTTCCGCGCATCCCCGATACAGCAGCGTAAACGCTCGTCGTACATTGACTACCCGCACCGCCATGTAGAATCGGTTCAGTATCAAGACGCTACATTCTAGGGCAGTACCATGAGTCATGCGCATCCTCCTCGAAAGTGATGTGACAAGCATCCTACCGACTAGCTCAGACGAAACCACATTATAGCCGACCGGATATCAAGAAACCACCGAATTGGGCTCGGAGGGCGATTGCCTGGAACTCAAACTTCCCCTCCCCTGCTGGAGACCCGGCTAAAAACCCTGTCGAATACTGGATCAATTACTGACGCGGGTTCTCGAAGCAAACCGCAAAAACCTGGGGCGAACGACCTGCGGCGAGTAAACTGAAAAATAATCTGAGCGGAACCGGCTATCAAAAGCACTGGCAGGTGAATATCCTAGCGAGATGCCCGATTGCTGATCGACACCCGCCGCGGCGTTTCTCCCCCATTCGACTCAAAGCCTTGAAAAACGCTCACCCTTTAATTTGATATTTACTCGGATGCCTCCACGGCCACGACGCTCCCGCTCTAGAACTTCCTCCCACCCCCGTGCTGCGGGCGGCAAGCGGTCGGGTCCGTCAAACCGTTCGTCAAGCAATTCGCCTTTCGAACCTCCCCTGTCCGCACCGCTCTCGCCACCACCTTCGGCCAACTTGGCGGCGCTCATTTTGGCCAAACCCACTAACCATCCCACCATCTTCCGCAAACGGATTGGGCGGATTGATGGGCAACCCCAAACGGGAGATTGGGTCGGCGTCTATCACGAAGCAACCGAATCTGGGGAGCCAGAACTCTTCGCTTACGGGCTCTACAATCCCAAAAGCGAAGTGGCGGTTCGCTTGGTGCGCTGGTCATCCGAACTGCCCGACGAATCGTTTTGGGACCAACTGATCGATCGGGCCGTCAACCTACGCACTGGTACATTGCGTTTGGATCAACTCACTACGGCTTACCGTGTCATTCATGCAGAAGCAGACGGCTTCCCCGGCTTGGTCGTCGATCGCTACGGGGATTGTTTGAGTGCGGAAGTCTTTAGCATTGCCATGGCGCCCCGCGTCGAAGCGATTCTGGAACGCTTGGCTTGTCGCCTTGGTACAGTGCACTGGCTGATTCAGCCCAGCCCGCATCTGGAAAGTCAAGAAGGTTTTTCATTACGCTCGCGTTCCAGCTCCGAACTCCCCACGCAAGTCACCATAACGGAACAAGGGACGCAGTACCGAGTCCATTTTGGGACTGGCCACAAGACAGGGTTTTTCTGTGACCAGCGCGATAATCGCAGACAACTCGCTGAGTATTGCCGCGACCGCTCAGTGCTTGATGTGTGTTGCTACACCGGCGGTTTTGCCGTGATGGCCGCCAAGTCGGGAGGGGCCAGCGAAGTGACTGGAATCGACCTTGACGAAGCGCCGCTCAAGTTGGCGAAGCAAAACGCCGCATTGAACTCAGTCCGCGTGAAGTTTACTCAGGCGGACGCCTTCGCCTATATGCGAGATATGCTGCGGGCAGGCAAACAGTTCGATGTAGTCGTGCTCGACCCGCCCAAACTGATTCGCAATCGCGCCGAGCTAGAGGAGGGGACGCGGAAGCACTTTGACCTCAATCGCCTAGCCATGCAATTGGTTACTCCAGGCGGCTTGATGCTCACCTGTTCCTGCGCGGGCCTTTTGCCAGGGGACGAGTTCACACGCTTGGTCCGCTCCGCCTCACGAACTGCTTTCCTGCCGAGTGAGCTCAATCCACGACCGGTGCCACGGCAGATGCAAATTCTTGCTCGCAGCGGCGCCGCTGTGTGCCATCCGATTTCAGGCAATTGTCCCGAAAGCGAATACATGAAGGCCCTGTGGCTGCGACTATAACCTCGCCGTCCTTGACCATACCGTCGGCCGCATCGACAATCATTGCTGACTCTGACCTCAGCTGACATTGACGAACCGCCACACTGAAAGCCACAACTCCCAAATGAATGTTGCCAGCGCTAGTACTGAAAGTCGGCAAACTCCCGATAGTCGCGGACGCTTTGGAGAGTTCGGTGGGCGTTTTGTCCCTGAAACGCTGACGCGAGCTCTCGATGAACTTGAAACCGAATACGCCGCGGCCCAAAAAGACCCTGCATTTCAAGCTGAGTTGGATGGCTTGCTAAAATCCTTTGTGGGGCGTCCATCGCCCATTTATCATGCACGGCGTTTGAGTGACCTGGCCGGAGGTGCCCAGATTTGGTTTAAGCGTGAGGACCTCAATCATACGGGGGCTCACAAAATCAACAATACGCTCGGTCAAGCACTGCTAACCATGCGAATGGGCAAAACGCGGGTCATCGCCGAAACCGGAGCAGGCCAACATGGAGTGGCCAGCGCGACCGCTTGTGCCCACTTCGGACTGCCGTGTGTCGTCTATATGGGTGCTGAGGATGTGAGGCGTCAACGCCCCAACGTTTTTAGTATGAAACTGATGGGAACGGAAGTTCGCCCCGTTACCAGCGGCTCCCAAACTCTCCGCGACGCGGTCAATGAAGCCATGCGAGATTGGATGAGCTCAGTGGAAACTACCCACTACATCATTGGATCGGTAATCGGACCGCATCCTTTTCCGATGATGGTCCGCGATTTCCAATCAGTCATCGGACGCGAAGCCCGCGGGCAATGTTTGGAGCAATTCCAGCGTCTCCCCAATACGGTGGTGGCCTGCGTTGGCGGCGGCTCCAACGCAGCTGGCATGTTCTATCCGTTCATCGAAGACAGCGAAGTCAAACTGCTTGGCGTTGAGGCCGGCGGTTTGAGCGCCGATCCCGGACAACACGCCTCGCCTTTAACCCATGGTCGCCCAGGTGTCTTGCACGGCAGCTACAGCTACGTCATGCAGGACGAAGACGGCCAAACTTCCCCCGTGCACTCAGTCTCCGCCGGACTCGATTATCCGGGCGTCGGACCAGAACATAGTTATTGGAAAGATGCGCAGCGCGTCCAGTACACTGAGTGCCGCGATGGCGAGGCGCTGGCAACGTTTGACAAAGTGGCCAAGACCGAAGGAATCTTGCCCGCGCTCGAGTCCTCGCATGCCATCGCCAAAGCCATGCAGATTGCCGCCACGATGCCGCGCGACCAGATCGTATTAGTCTGTCTCAGCGGCCGCGGCGACAAAGACGCAGCCGAAATAGCCCGCCTCATGGGACACGAGTATTGAAGAAATGGGGAATGGAGAATGAAGGAATCTGGGAATGAAGAAATAATGCGTTCTGGAATAGCACACCCACCAACGACTCCAAATTCAATTGCATCCTATCTTCAGCTACTGTGACATTCACGTCTCCTTATTCCTTATTCCTTATTCCTTATTCCTTATTCCTTATTCCTTATTCCTTACTCCTTACTCCTTACTCAAACCACCATCCATGTCCGCTATCGACGATAAATTCCGCGAACTGCGGGCTGCTGGCAAAAAAGCCTTTATCCCTTTTGTCACCGCTGGCGACCCATCGCTCGAGTTAACGGCGCAGGTTCTGAAGACGCTCAGCGAATGTGGCGCGGCGATCGGTGAAGTGGGGATTCCCTATAGCGACCCGATCGCAGATGGCCCCGTCATCCAAGCCTCATACACTCGCGCGCTCAACGCCGGCGTGAAGCTGGTGGACATATTTGCAACCGTCAAGAGCGTTGCGTCTGAACTTAAAATGCCACTTGCCTCGATGGTCAGCTATTCCATCATTCAGCGAATTGGAGCCGCCAAATATATCGCAGACGCTCAAGCAGCTGGCTTTGCAGGGGCCATCGTCCCAGATCTACTGGTGGAAGAGGCCGGCGACCTGCGAACATTGTGTCAGGCACGCGATTTTAGTTTAGTCCACTTGGTAACTCCCACCACACCACCGGAGCGAATGCTCAGGATCGCGGAAAGTTCCACGGGGTTTCTATACTTCGTGTCGATCACGGGCATAACGGGAGAGCGCAACGAACTTCCCCATGATTTACTCGACAAAGTATCGTGGCTGCGAGAGCGGACAGAGTTACCGATTTGCATCGGCTTTGGCATCAGCCAAGTTGAGCATGTGCGTTTACTCTCGCCGGTAGCCGATGGGCTGATCGTCGGTTCGGCTTTGGTGCGGCGTTTATCGGAAAAGCTTCCGCCTCAACAACTACTGGCCAATGCTCGCGCGCTAGCCAGTGAATTGATTGCAGCCATGACTTAAGTCTTTCGCACCCAATCAACAGCGTAATGGACGTCGCCAAGACTATTTGCTTGTCTTGCGATTCCCGGTGAAATCGATTTCGCCTGTGTCGCCATTGATGCTGTATTCCAACGTCCCCTTGAGTTTCGATCCGTAGGGACGTCCCTTGAACTCAACATGCAACTTGCCACCCTGAAATTCGGTGTCGATCTCAAAGGTCAAATAGTTGTCCTTGACCTGCAGCTCCTTAGCATCAATTTTCTTACCATCGTTCTCGTAGCTCCCCTTCAGTTCCTCTCCAGACTTAACCAAGGTGAGTACTGGTTTGAGCGTATTTCCGTCGGGAGTTTCAATCAGTAATTCCCAT
Organism: Pirellulaceae bacterium; assembly: GCA_041739785.1. Classification (GTDB taxonomy): domain Bacteria; phylum Planctomycetota; class Planctomycetia; order Pirellulales; family Pirellulaceae; genus Aureliella. Next base: position 33,098 of record JBGSNE010000041.1, on the reverse strand, counting down.
ACTCCCACGACATCGGCCACATCAACCGAGCGTTTGGCGTCCCAAACAAAATCACGATTACCTTCGTCGGTCTTAGCTGAAATGTCTCCCTTGAGCGTATCACCGACTTGCTTCCCAGCAAAATTCACCTTGACGGTTTGATCTAGTTCCAGCGTGATCAAAAACGATACTTTATCCCCTTCGACCTTGCCGTCCTCGACCTTCAGCGATAGATCGTTGGCTTCGAGCGTCCCGGTTAGCTTGCCGTCTTTATCAGCCTCCAACTTCAGCACGTTCTTAATAACATTACCGTCCATATCGAGATCCCACCGCCACGTCCCCGAGGGATCCACTTTCTTTTCTTGTGCGTTACCCGTTGATGGCAAGGCGCTTAAAAGTGCTAGACCACAAACCCACATAGCAAACAAACGCATCACAATCCACCTTTTTAAAATCGAGAAGTTGAAACCAGTGCCTGTAATATAAGCGGTAGAATCCGGCAATTGAACCCTGCGCGAGCAATCTTTGGAGTGCTCCGGCTCGGCGAAGCTTTCAACGAAGGCTCATCAGAAGAATCTGTGGGTAGTCTATCGATTCAAGAAGCAAGTTGGATAGGTTTTCCAAGGCATGGCAGGGCAAAAAGAAAAGCTATTTCCCTTGCGTGTTCTGCCCGGCTAGCACCCAGGCTTCGTCGAAGGCGGCATGCTTCATACTCTTTCCTCCTTCGACGAAATAGCTATAAATCGCGTGGATGGTTCCATCTCGACCTTGGATAACGGCCGGGTAATGGAATGAACCTGTCGGCTGCGATTCACAATGTCTGGTGGCTCCCCAAGTCTTTCCTTCATCCATGGAAATCGATACCGCCAAGCTATTTCGTCCGTTGGTCAAATCGTTGTAGATCAATAGCCAATGACCATTCGCCAATCGAATGCCGTCAAGTCCCGATCCAGGATTGGGTAGTTCACAAACGCCAACTTCCCCCCAACTCACTCCATCATCGGGCGACTCGCAGACGCGTATGTGATTCAATGCTCCATTTTCGCGCATGTAAGCCACCAGCGTGCCGTCGTCGCGGCGCAAGACGGCCGGTTGAATATTACCAAGCCCCATCAAAGGTTTACTGGCAAACCACGTTTCTCCTTGATCGTCGCTGATAGCCATGATCGAGATCGAAAATGTATCGGTGTACAGAGGCAGCAGAATACGACCACTGGGCAGCACCGTTGGCTTACAGCGCGGTTGCCAACCCAGCCGCTGATAGAGCTTGCTCACCAGCCGTTCGCGGATTCGCCCGACCTCCTCCTTGAGTCGCGCGCTCATGACCCCTTCGAGCTTCACCGAGACTTCGGCCAGCAACTTCATTCCGGACTCTGAAAAGTCATCAGGTTTGAGCAGAATCAAACCCTCGCGTTGCCACTTGGGTGAACCCTCGCCTAGGTAATCGGTAGACACGCGGTAGTTGGTCAAACACGACTCCCACGAATTGGCCAGGATCGTAGGCCAGAACAACCACAATCGTTCTTGATCATCAACCATCATGCATGTGTTGCAATCTGGAAAGCCTTCCCGATCTGCCATCAAGAAAGCGTCGCTCCACTGCTCATCGCCTTTCCTCAATCGCGCGCCATATACCGCCACGTCATCGGCCGACCGCTCTCCCGAGCCGCGATACCACGACGCGATCAATTCACCATTGGCACACTCAACGATGCCTGGCGCATGATTGTGCTGGGGATGCAGTGGAAAGACCAACTCCGATTTCAATTGCGGTGTCTGAGCTTCAGCATTCCCCACACCTATTGCCAGGCAGAGGTAGACCACCACGATTTGCCATTGGGCATAGTGCATTTCACGTTTCCTTCATAATGTTCAACTTGGATTGGTCGTGTCTGTTGCGTACATGCTACCACTAGAGACTGGTGGCTGGGTAGAATAGAAACCAGATTTCAAATGTGGAAAACTTGTCTCAGGAAAGTACCAAGATGCCCAGTCCTTATCCAGGCATGGACCCCTATCTAGAAGCTCATTGGGGCGACATTCATCAAAGCTTAATTATATACGCGCGCGACACACTGCAAGCACAGTTGCCCAAAGCACTTCGGGCGCGAGTCGAAGAACGAGTATACGTGCACTATGACGACATGCTTCGCCGAACGGTAGTTCCCGATATTCGCATTCGCGAGCGGCCAGGTGATCAGCCCACGTCTCCCCAGACTGGTTCCGGCCCGACTCCTGCGACAGTCGTAGCCGATTCACCAATCGCCGATTCCATCGTTATTACCGTCGATCATGAACCAATCTCTGAGAGCTTTATTGAGATCATCGAAGCTGGTGGCGGACGCTTGGTGACGACCATCGAAGTCATCAGCCCGGCGAACAAGCTGAAGGGAGAAGGCAAAAAACTGTATCGCAAAAAACAGCGAGAAATGAAACACGCCGGAGTGAACATTGTGGAAATCGACTTGTTGCGACAGGGCAATTGGGTGCTTGTCGCCCCCAGGGACTGCGTCCCCCAAAGCCACCGCGAACCGTACCGCGTTAGTGTATGGCGCAGCAAATGTCCAGAAGAATGCGAACTATATCGCGCCAGCTTTCGCGAGCGGTTGCCTGTCATCAGAATTCCGTTGCGTCCTAGCGATACGGAAGTGAAACTCGATTTGCAGGCCTTGATCGATCGCTGCTACACCAACGGTGCCTACGATGACCTCGATTACTCCCAAGAGCCCGACCCGCCACTGAGCCGTAGCGATCAAGCTTGGTCGCATGAATGGCTATCAAAGCAGGGCAAGCGAAAATAAGGCCCCTACTTTGACTGCATCGCACGAATTGACTGCGTCGCACGACTCTCCGAGTCGTGAACTTAGAAAGCCTCCCAACCTCTACCACAGCCGTCGCGCGTGTGAGTCGTGTTCGTATTGTCGTCTGAGCACCGAATTGGGCTCTTGCGGCAATCGCAATCTACAAACCAACGCCGCCGCCACGCCTGCCACAAAGCCACCGACGTGCGCTAAGTAAGCTACGCCGCCCGTCGATTCGCTGGTCGCCGCAATCGACCCGACACTACTGACAAATTGTGTCGCGATCCACATCCCTAACACTACGATCGCCGGAACAGTAACGACGTTATAAAAGATAACTGCATTGACGCGATTGTGTGGAAACAACACCAAATAGGCTCCCATGACACCTGCAATTGCACCTGAGGCCCCCAAGTTCGGAATGACACTGTTGGGTCCGGAGACAATTTGTGCGACGCTCGCCGCGACTCCCGCTGTCAGGTAAAAGATTAAAAACCAAACATGGCCGAAACGGTGCTCAACATTGTTTCCAAAGATCCACAGATACAGCATATTGCCAGCGATGTGTCCATATCCGCCGTGCATGAACATCGCGGAAAACAACGTCAGCCAAATAATGGTCGGCCCGGGGGCTTGTGGAATGGCCTGTGTACCGTATCCGGGTACTTCGATCGGTTGCGGATCAACCAAGTCAACGCCCGTAGTAATCTCTTTCGGGATCACGCTCCAGCCATAGGTCAACTCGGGCGAGTTCAACTGGAGCAGAAATACGATCACGTTGGCGGCAAGCAGCGCGTAGGTCACGAAGGCTGTTGTGCTGACTTCGTGGTCGTCGTCACTTATCGGGAAAAACATCTCGGATTCCTAGCATGAGTTCTTGCGATCTTGACTGCCCGCAGCAGAAATTGAGACGAGACTTTCGAGCCGAGTTTTATGTGGGTCTCTCGTGCCGTGAGCGACTGCCGGTTGACCAAGCCTCACGCGGCAGGTGCGACCCACTTCTTCTGCTACGACAGCCATTGCAGGGGTAGAATAAGCGATCCGCCGAACCGTGCCTAGCAGAGCCGCGAATGTGCTATGCTTGATGTACCTTCCTGGCTCAAATACCAAATCGTCGACGGGTCACTCGCCTTCCGTTGCCAATTCCACACCTAGTGATTGAAAAGCTGAAAGAGGTCTCTATATGTTAACCCAATTCAAAACAAAGTCGGTCGTGCTCTGCATCAATATGATAGGTGTTGCCACAATCGCATTGCTTCATTCATCTCCGGCAACTCAGGCCCAAGAGTCTGCCAAGAAAAAACAACCCACCAACCCCGCCATGGCCCCGATCGAGGATGTAGCCGGCTTACCACGGGTACTGCTCATCGGCGATTCCATTTCCATCGGTTACACATTGCCAGTCCGCGCAGCTCTCGAAGGCAAAGCCAATGTCCATCGCCCCAATACGAATTGCGGCCCAACGACGAACGGTTTGAAATCGATCGATGCTTGGATCGGAGATAAACCCTGGGATGTGATCCACTTCAATTGGGGACTCCACGATCTGAAATACATGAGTCCCCAAGGAGCCAACTTAGCCGATCCGGCTGATCCCAAAAATCACCAGCAGGTTCCACCTGAAGAATACGAAGCCAATCTTCGCCAGCTGGTTGCGCGACTTAAGCAAACCAACGCCACGCTCATTTGGCGCAACACGACTCCCGTACCCCAAGGAGCAGCTGGACGTGTGGTGGGTGATTCCGATAAATACAACGCCATTGCCGCCAAGGTCATGCACGAGAACAACATCGAGATCCAAGATCTCTATGCCTTCGTGAAGCCCATTCAGGACGAAATCATGCTCCCTGCCAACGTGCATTTTACGAAAGACGGTTACGACAAGCTCGCGCAAGAAGTAGCCAAGGCCATAACGTCCGCCATCAGCAAGAAGTAACCCGCGTCTAAACTTCCTCAAACTGTACCGGAAGAACTATGCGATTCCTGACACCAACAACCCGCTGGGCAATAACTAGTTTATTCCTCCTCAGTCCAGTTTCTTCTGCGCAAGACACTGCTGTTAAACCGCAGACGGCAGCCAAAAACGTTTCCTCCTACGATGCCTCGGTCCCTGCCCCTACCATTTCCGAAATAAAATACGGACCGCATCAACGACAGGTGCTCGACTTTTGGCAGGCCAAATCGGAAACGCCAACGCCTGTGGTGTTTGTCATCCATGGCGGAGGATGGCAGGGTGGCGAAAAGGAGCGCATCGACCGCTTCGCTGATGTTGGGCTATTGCTTAAAGCGGGCATCTCGGTTGCAGCTATCAATTACCGCTTTATTAAACAGGCCGAGAGCGACGGGATCACGCCACCAGTCAAAGCGCCTCTCCACGATGCGGCTCGTGCATTGCAGTTCGTCCGTAGTCAAGCCTCCCAGTGGAACATCGACAAGCAGCGAATCGGTGCCGCCGGAGGTTCGGCTGGCGCCTGCTCGAGCCTGTGGTTGGCCTTTCATGACGATTTAGCCGATCCCTCCAGCGATGATCCCGTGGCGCGTGAATCGTCTCGACTGTGGTGCGCCGCCGTAACCGGTGCGCAGACCACACTCGATCCACAACAAATGCGGGAGTGGACCCCGAATAGTCGCTACGGCGGACACGCCTTTGGCCTCGGAAGCTTTGCTGAGTTCCTAGCCCAGCGCGAATCGATCTTACCTTTGATCGCAGAATTCTCCCCATACGCACTGGTTACTCGCGATGACCCGCAAGTCTATTTGATTTACTCAGCTCCACCTGCGTTGGGCCAAGAGCAGAAAGATCCCACGCACACCTCCAATTTCGGAGTCAAGTTGCAAGAACACTGCGCAGCCATGGGTGTTGCTTGCGAACTGAACTACCCAGGAGCGACCGATGTCAAGCACCAAACTCCAACCGACTACCTGATCGGCACCCTCACCCAGGGTTCCCCGTACGGCAACGCTCCGCCAGTGAAACCACCTTACTATCGAGTGCGCTACGCAGCCGGATCGCAGCCTGGGGAATTAGTATATCCCGTTGCCTACACTGTCTGGATTCCCCCCGAGTTGAAAACTCTGCGCGGCATCATCGTGCATCAACACGGCTGTGGAGAGGGTTCTTGCAAATCGGGACAGACGGGTGCCTTCGATTTGCATTGGCAGGCCTTGGCGAGCAAACATAATTGCGCTCTATTGTCTCCCGCCTATGAACAACCCGACGGGGCTGATTGCCAACTGTGGTGCGATCCGCGACATGGCTCGGACGCGCGCTTCCAACAAGCGCTGGCCGACCTGGGCTCGCAAACCGGACACCCTGAAATGTCCAGTGTGCCTTGGGCTCTTTGGGGACACAGCGGTGGTGGCCATTGGGCGGGCGGAATGCTCATGCTGCATCCCGAAAAAGTAGCCGCCGTCTGGCTTCGCTCCGGTGTGCCGCTGTTTGAAAAACTCGAAGGACGCGATATCGAACCACATTCCCTCAATCCATTGGCGCTTCGCGTCCCCGTGATGTGCAACCTGGGAACGAAAGAAGGATTTTCTGAAAACGACGGAAAGTTTGCGGGAGTGTGGCCCAGCAATCAAGCGTTTGTTGCCAAGTTGCGTGGGGCAGGGGGGCTGGTTGGCCTGGCCGTTGATCCGTTGACTAGTCATGAATGCGGAAACCAGCGCTACTTGGCGATGCCTTGGTTCGACGCGTGCCTGGCAGCTCGGTTGCCCACCGTATCCCATGAAAACCTCAGCCCGACTGACCCCAGTGAGAGCAAACCTCGCCAGCCTTCCCGAATCGAATCCTTCAGCATTGAGTCCGTCCAAGAAGAGCCCTTCTCGATTACCTCCGGAGGGTTAAAGCGAATTGATCCCCGCCAAGGCTGGCTCGCTCCACTGCCATCTCCCAGTACCGTTATTGTTCCTCCAGTGCCTGCCAACGACTTCAGTGGCGAGATGGCAACTGCGATTTGGTTGCCCAATCAGCACATCGCAGAAGCATGGACGCAATTCGTTCACGACGCCGCCATCGCTGACGATTCGCCACCGCCAGCTCCCACCGACATACGGCTCGTCGGCAACGAATTGAGCTGGAATGCTACGGCGGATCTACAAAGTGGTTTGTCGCATTTCATCATTGAAAGCGGCGGAGTTGAGATCGCCCGGGTCGAAGGTCCTAAGCACCGCTTCGGTCGCAGCCTATTTCAGGGGTTGCAGTACAGTGATACCCCAGCCACGCCACTGGTTGAAATGCGCTACCAACTTGACAGCGATCAGCTTGCCCCTGCCAGTCGCTTTCGGATCCGCTCCGTCAACACCGTCGGAGCAAAATCGGAGTAGGGGATAAAAGCATAGCAGCCGACATCAAGGGTTTTTGCGATTCGCTCCGCAACTGCCGGTTGGTATCGCTTCGCGTTTCGCCGCCTAGCTGCCGATTGAATTAGCCTCGCATTTCGCTCCCTAGCTGCGAAGCAGCGTATTGGTATAGCCGGGAGTGAAACGCAATGAGCGAAGCGAATGGAGTGCAACCCCCGGACAACAATGCCCGCTGCGCTGGCGGACGAGGGTTTGATTCAACCTAGACCGGATTCCAATCGAGTCCGCAACAGCTACCGCCAGCGGGCCAGAGCTTCCGGTAGAGGATAGTCGGCTACAGTCAATCCGCGACGCTTGGTTTGCAGCTCCCAAAGACGCTGGTAGCCCCGCGTTACCATTGCGGCCCGTTCTTGAACAAAGCTCGGATCGAGCCGGCGACGGTCGAATTCCCCTTCCACCGATACTCGCGGTACGAATCGCTCATCATCGATAAATTGAGCCAGCGCGGGCAAGCACTGCAGATGGCATTCGCGACGTGTGTGAAGCGTCTCGGGGTCGATCCAGCCAATAACGTATTGCAGATAAAGCGCACTGTTAGTGAGCCCTTCGACCTCTTGGTCGCAAACTTCACACAGATATCCTTCATCGCATTTGGCCATGGACGGTTGATACTCAGAATATCGAAATTCTTGGTGAAATTTGTTACGCGTCTACTTTGGTTAGGCAATGCCCAGGACATCAAACATGCTGTAGAGTCCGGGCGGTTTGCCTAAAAGAAACTTCGCGGCAGCCAACGCACCGGATGCGTAGCAGTCGCGATTGGAGGCGGCAACACGGAGTTCAATCACTTCGCCGAGCATGCCAAAGACAATCGTATGCTCACCCGGATTGTCTCCTGTGCGCACCGCATGATAACCGATTTCATTTCGCGTTCGCTGTCCACATTGTCCCTCCCGGCCATGCACCTGCTCCGTCAAACCCATTTCGCCAGCGATGATCTCACCGAATTTAAGCGCAGTACCACTGGGGGCATCTTCCTTAAAGCGGTGGTGGCGTTCGATGATTTCGACGTCGACACCTTGGGGTACATGCCGCAGCGCTTGGGCCGCTTGTTGGGCCAGTTTCATGGTCAAGTTGACCGCCAGCGACATGCTCGGTGCCCAACAAATCGGAATGCTCTTCGAGGCCTCTTTTATTTCGGCAATTTGCGCATCGCTTAAGCCGGTGGTAGCGACAACCAACGGGATCTTCCGCTCGTGACAATGCCGGACGGCGGCCGAACAGGCGGCCGGGATAGAGAAATCGATGGCCACATCTACCGAATCGGGCCAGGTGGCAACCAGCGTTACGTCCAGCGGCGGCACGCCAGCCAAACTCCCGGCATCCTGCCCGAGGGCGGGATGATTGAAGTTATCAATCGCCGCGACAATCTGAAAACCTTCGTCTTCGCTCCCCAAGGCGATGAGCCGCTTACCCATGCGGCCGGCGGCGCCATGGATGGCAAGTGTATTTGTCATGGTGGCTGCGATCCAAAATCCCGTGAAATGAGCATCGAAAACGCTTAGGATATCGGACAGAAGGCAATTTCAACAGGGTATCTTGGCGGTGGTCAATGGAAGAGTGACCCGGAGAAGAGACGAGAGATTCGACTCGGAGAGGTTGAGTATCCATTTAAACTTAAACTTAAACTTAAACTTAAACTTAAACTTAAACTTAAACTTAAACTTAAACTTAAACTATCGCGTCACGAGTTTAAGTTTAAGTCGGAAGTTGTAAATCGTTCATTAAATCTACAGCCACGGAGTGTCGAGCCACACAGCTACTTTACGCCAATTCCGGATGCACGACCGGTCACAGCGCCTCGCAAGTCGATGAGGCTAGATGGTTGCCTCGCAACCTTGTCCGTAAAGATGCGTGCGTCGTCAACGATGGGCTCAAGCTTGCGAGTCAAAGTCTCGACATTCTGCAGGGTGTTGATGAATGTATAGTAGAGCTGCGGATCTTCCATCAATTTGGCGACAGTCCCTTGGCCATTGTTAAATCTGGCGGCGACGCCGCGCAAATCGGCCAGCAATAGGTTTAGATTATCGAGCGTCTGAACTGCGTCGCCAACTAGCTTCTCGCCATTGCGTCCCAGCGGTTCAGTCAGTTCATTGACATGCTTAACCGTCTCGGTAACATTCCTAACCGTGTCCTCGGCGGCGCGACCTACGTCCTCGAAAGCGGCCAGTGTTTCTGCGGTTTGTTTCATCACCGACTCGGCTTCGTTCACGATCCCTGGCAGGCGCGTAGCCAAAGTTTCAAGTGCCGATTTGATATTTGGGTCATTAAACAACCCTTCGATAGAATCGAGCGTCTGATTAAAATTATCGATCGTCAATTCGGTCTTGCGGGCGATATCTTGCAGCGCCCCGTCGCCGCTCCCCATCAGCTTGCGGACATCCAGGGCCAAAGCGGTGACCTGATTGCCCGCCGTTTCAATTGCCGACAGCGTGGTTCCAAACCCTTCTTGCATCGTCAGTAGCGCGTCGAATGGATCAGCCGCGACGCGGCCTCCGCGAAAGAAGTCACCATCTTGGATCGGTGTCGCCGTCAGCAATTGCTCATTCTCATCCAGCATGCCGTCGCGAGGAGATCCACCCGCACCATCGAAACGCGCCAACAGGCTTTCTTGCGTAGGGGGTACGAATTCAACAACCGCGTCCCCCGTGATGATCGAACCAGTACCGATGCGTGGCAACTCCCGCGCAAAGACTTTGTATTTGGAGTCAAGCTCGAGTGTTAAATCAACACCATCTTCGTCCAGCAATTGCAGTGATTTGACGCGTCCGATCTGCACACCACTTTTGCGAACTGGCGTATCGGTGGCAACGCCCGGTGCGGCTTCGAAGCGAATAGTGACGTTGTAGCGTTCGACGAAAAAATTGGGCGCGGCACCGAAAAATAGAATGAGCATGACAGCAATCACCAGCGAGGCAACCACTAGCACTCCCACTCCAAAACGATATCCCTGTTCGTCCATTACCACTTCCTTGTAGTGCTCAAATGCAGAGCCAACCCACTTCGCTCTAATCTACTTCGTCGCTCGACTCTCTGAGTCGCTATCCTACTTCGTCGCTCGACTCTCCGAGTCGAGGCCCACTATTTTGCATAGTTATCCGCCAGCCTTGGAGTCTCACCTAATTCGTCGAAAGACGAACGACGGAGCTCCATCAAGCGCTCGCCCGCCTCACCATTGACAAACTGATGCACGCGTTTGTCCTGTGACTTCTCCAATTCCGCTGGCGTACCGTCAAAAATGATTTGATTTTCACCTGGTTCCAAACGTGAAAAAGGATAGAGCATGACAACGCGATCAGCCACTTTATAGGCGGACTTCATATCGTGCGTAATGATCAAGCTGGTCACACTAGGTTTAGAACTGGTCCGCAACATTAATTCGTTGATGACGTCGCTCATGATGGGATCGAGTCCCGTGGTCGGCTCATCATAGAGCATCAATTCGGGTTCAAGCACCAACGCTCGGGCCAGTCCCACGCGTTTGCGCATGCCCCCTGACAACTGCGCCGGCCGCTTGGCGGCCACATTGTCGGGCAAGCCCACTTCGGCCAGTCGATCAAATACCAGGCGGTTGATGTTTCGTCCCTGGGCCAGCTCGTGTTGCACCAGCGGAAAGGCCACGTTTTGACCGACCGTCATACTGTCGAATAAGGCGGCGTTTTGAAATACAAAACCAAACTTGCAACGCAACGCAGTCAAATCGTGATCGTTTAACGTGTGAATGTCATCCCCATCATAGATCACCTTCCCATATTTTGGCCGAGTCAGCCCCACTACCGACTTGAGGAGCATTGTCTTGCCGCAGCCGCTTTCGCCGATCACCACCAACGTCTGGCCCCGAGGAATGACCAAGTTGATGTTGTTGAGGATCGTTTGCCGTGAGAATTGCAACGTCATATCGCGCAGCTCAACCAACGGCCGCGTGGTTTCGGTCGTGCGATCGACGTGTGAGTTGGAATCTAGGTAGGTGGTATTCATTAATCGGACTTAATCGAATGTGCCTTATCCGTGCTCCGGCTTTGCCAGCCGTGCTAGTAAGGCCCCCTTGTGGGCGCGGATAGCAGGGCCGAAGCACGAAGGTTCTAAAACATTTTTTTCCCAGAGAAGCCAAGCGATGAGTAAACCGCATCCAGCAAAATATTGAGCAGCAAATCGACGGCCAGGATCAATACAAAACTGATCACAAAAGCTGCGGTAGCGGCGCGACCGACACCCTCGGCTCCCGCCTGACAATGAAAGCCACGATAACAACTGACAATCGCAATGGTGCCACCAAAAAAGAAGCTCTTAAAGATGCCCATGAAAAAGTCCCAGCCGCCGACGAACTGACGCGAGTTATTTAAGTATTGGTAGTGATCTATGCCAAGCATGACCACGGCATAGAAATAGCCTCCTACGATTCCCATAAAGTCAGCCATGACGGTCAGCGCGGGAATCAGCAGAATGCAAGCCAAAAATCGCGGCACGACCAAATAGCGAATCGGATTGGCTCCCATACTTATGAGCGCGTCAATCTGTTCCGTCACGCGCATCGTACCGATGACTGCCGCCATCGAGCTCCCCACGCGACCGGCCAACATCGTCGCGGCCAGCACGGGACCTAGCTCGCGCACTAGTGACATGTTGATGACCGCCCCCAACTGGCTCTCGAGTCCAATGTCGCGAAACTGCTGGTAGCTCTGATTGGCAAGTACCATCCCGATAAAGGTTCCGGTGAGTGCAACGACAGGTAGACTGAGGACGCCCACATGGTAAAAGTTAGGTAAGATGGTGCCGCGACTGGGCCAAGACGTGAACAGCCACAAAAACACTCGGTAGGTGAAAATGGCCATGTCCCCGAGCGTCGTCAAAGCGTCAACGACCAACTCACCCCAATCACTGACCCAGCGGACCAACGATTCACGCAGTCCCTGCAACTCAGTGGGGGGAAGTTTGTTCGGTCGCGATGACGGAACTGAGGACAATTAGGGACTCCAGTTTGGACTTAAATGTTTTGATGAACCGGATTATTTTGGAGTGCTGGGACCTGTCACAGCTTTGGATTTCCCTGCGTCTAGGAGTAAACAGGAACCCGGCTGCCACCTAAACGTCGCGCAGCATATGGGATAGCCTAGTTCGAGCTCGACTCGCACATTGGGCAACCACTTAAACCCGGATTATTCACTACTCCCAAAAGCGGCGACAAGTCGCCGTACTCCAAACAGACACTTGTTAAACTTTATCGACTGCGCAAACCTTGCGGCTTGATCCGAAATCAGGGATTTCAATTGCAGTCAATTCGATTCATTAATTTTTCTACGCCACCGGAATGCCTTCTTCCAAAATTCGTTTCGATCTCATTACTTTGTTCCCTCAAATTTTCCCAGGTTACTTGGGGGAGAGCTTGCTAGCTAAGGCAATCGAGCGTGGGCTGGTCGACGTCCATATCCACAATCTCCGCGACTGGTCAACGGACAAGCACCACAAGGTTGACGCCCCTCCCTATGGTGGTGGGCCCGGAATGTTGATCCAGGTTGAGCCAGTGGTCGATTGTGTCGAAGCTGTCCAAAAGCTAGCACCAGAGCCAGGCGAGTTACTGCTGATGAGCCCCCAAGGTCAGACGCTCAAACAAGCGGTCGTGGCTGAGTTAGCCGAATCCACTCGTCTCATTCTATTGTGCGGGCGCTACGAAGGTTTTGACCAGCGAGTGATTGATATTTTGCGGCCGCGTGAAATTAGCTTAGGGGATTTCGTGCTTAACGGCGGCGAGGTGGCGGCTATGGCGATTATTGATGCGGCCATTCGGTTGATCCCTGGAGTGCTGGGGGATGATCGTAGCGCGGTTGAGGATTCGTTTTCGGACGAAGCGCTGCTGGAATTCCCGCAATACACTCGGCCACGGGAGTACCGAGGGCAGGCGGTGCCGGACATCTTGCTCAGTGGCAACCACCAACAGATTGCAGCTTGGCGAGCCGCACAGCGCGTCGCACGAACCAGCGATCGACGCCGCGATTTACTCTGATTTGCTCTTGCGGTTGCACGGCCTTCTAGCGACACTTCCACCGGTCGCAGGATGCGGCTTGACAGAGCGAATCGCTTAACGAATGAATCGGCTATCGGGAGGGAATCCAATGGCCTGCTGGATATTATCGGCACTCATGTGCGCCGTTGTTGGTGCAGATCCTGAATGCGCAATCGTGCATTTCACAGCTGACTGGTGCGAACCGTGCAAGCAGATCGAGCCCAGTTTAGCGCAATTGCAGGGGGAGGGCTGGGTCATCCACAGGGTGAACGTCGATCGCCAACCCGACTTAGTCAAACAATACCGTGTTGAAAACCTTCCCACGCTGGTTATTCTGTGCCGACAACAAGAAGTGGACCGTATGGTCGGAGCCGCTTCTTATGATCGGATCCACGAGCGGGTGATGCGAGCTGCGGCGCGGAATCAAAACGGCGCGGCACCTAAGCTGCAACCATCACGGGCGGAAAGTCCCGTTCAATCGAAGCCAGAAGCCGGACCGGTAGTGCGTGGACAATCGCCGGGCCTCACAGCCTTTCCCCTACTCGCCACCGCGGGACACATTGGAACCAACCTGAGTTCCACGGCTGCCAACATCTCCGCTGGAAACAAGTCGGCTGGCAACATCTCGAACAGCGAGCAGACGTCACCCACGGGCCCAAACCTATCACCGGAACCTGTTTTATCGCCTGAACAGGCGATCGCTCGGGCGGCGGCCGCCACGGTGCGTATTCGCGTCGACGAAGCCAACACGACTGCCTACGGCACGGGCACCATCGTCGATGTTCGTGGTCAGGAAGCGCTCATACTTACCTGCGGACACTTGTTTCGGGACATGCAACCCAACTCGCAACTTACCATCGATCTATTTCCAGGTACCGCTCAAGAAGTCAATCTACCGAGCGAATTGATTGACTTCAAAGCCGAAGGAGAGGACATCGGACTGATCAGCTTCCGCTTGCCGATTGCAATAGAACCAGTTCCGATTCTTGCTCGAGGCGAGCCGGTGTCGGTTGGTCAACCGGCTTTCAGTTTCGGTTGTGATCGCGGAGCCAATCCCACGCGACGCAACACGCAGATCAAGAGCGTCAATCGCTACTTGGGAGCAGACAACATTGAAATTGTCGGCGCGCCAGTGCTGGGTCGTAGCGGCGGTGGGCTGTTTGACGTTCAGGGACGCTTGATTGGTGTCTGCAATGCGGCCAACCCTGAAGATGACGAAGGAATCTACGCTGCGGCCAATGTGGTTTACAACCAGATCGAGCGACTTGGACTATCCGAACTTTTCGAAGGCAGCCACCCACAGACTCTTCCAAATCCTGAGGTGCAATTGGCCAGTGCCCAGTCCGAACTGGGGAGTGCAGGTGGCTGGCAGCCACCGAGCCAGACCGACACGGTTGTCGCCAGCATGGACACCGACACGCTCCAATGGCCCGACCAGTCCGCGCAAATCCCCAATCTGGACAACCCACGGTCGAGTGGAAACACTCCGGCAGCCAATAGTGGAGCAGCGGGGCGAGAGGCACTGACCGCCAGCAATACCCGGCAGATCATCTGTATTGTCCGCGATACTGGCGGGCAAGACAAAGTAGTCACTATCGATGCCCCACCCGACCAACTGTTGCAAATGATCCAGCAATCTGCAATGAATCATCCGCCGACGATGCGTTAGTCAGAACGTTGAGTTTGGCGGCCGGACGTTACTCTGTGCACATAGTGATTGCCATTGGACATTAGCCCCTGTTATCCTGGCTGCAAATGAGTACCAGGTCGAGCAACCCTCGGTCTAACAAACAATCGCGTCTAAACTGGCGTACCGGTCAATCTGGGTAGTCTCTATAATTTGCGGCTTGCAACTCGCATTTACCACCCCACAGGAGCTCCCGTCCGTGGCCAGCGCACTTACCACTCCGCAGTCCCCCAGTTCGCAATCTATGCACTCACAACTAAACATCCGCGTTTACAACACGCTCACCCGTCAGAAGGAACCGTTTGAAACGATCGAGCCCGGCAAGGTCGGCATGTACCTGTGCGGTCCAACCGTTTACGCCGAAGCGCATATTGGGCACATGGTTGGTCCAGTCATTTTCGACACCATCAAACGCTATTTGGTCTACTGTGGATTTGATGTAACGTGGGTGGTCAATATTACCGACGTCGACGATAAGCTCATCGCCGCCTCCCGCAAACGGGGAATCTCGATGTCGCAAGTGGCCACCGAGATGACGATGGACTATTTGGCCAACCTGCAAGCGCTGAGTGTCACTCAAATAGACCTCTTACCTCGCGCCACCGACAACATGGATGAGATCATAAGTTTCATCGAAGAGCTAATTAGCGGAGGCTTTGCCTATGAGAACGCTGGCGATGTGTTCTTCGATGTAACCCGGGACGCGGAGTACGGCAAGCTCAGCAATCGGACGGCCGACAGCCAACAAGGTGAAGGTGGTGGCGCAGCAGCTAAGAAGCGATCGTCGGGCGATTTCGCATTGTGGAAATCGGCCAAGCCGGATGAGCCTAGTTGGGACAGTCCTTGGGGTCTAGGTCGACCGGGTTGGCACATTGAGTGTTCCGCCATGAGTCGCCGCATATTGGGGAAGACCTTTGACATCCACGGCGGTGGTCTCGATTTAGTTTTTCCGCATCACGAAAACGAATTGGCCCAAAGTCGCTGCTGCCATGGGCAACCGATGGTTCGCTATTGGATGCACAACGGCTTGATGCGCGCAGGTGGCGCGGCTGGCAAAGTAGGTGGCAAGAGCGATCGCGATGGAATCCCAGCCACCGAAGCTCCTACCGAAGCCGATGCGTCGAGCAAAATCAGTCGCAGCAAGGGCGCTGGCGGATTGCATCAACTGATCGAACAACAAACGGGAGAGCGAATTCGCTTTTTCCTGCTTCGTTCACAATATCGCAGTACCATTGTGTTTGGCGACGAAGGGCTCGAAGAAGCCGGCCAGGCACTGCACGCCTTCTATCGTTTGATTGGTCGCTTCGAGCGTTTATCGGGGCAGGCCTTTTATCCACGAGTGGGCGCAACCGGCGAAGTCGAGGAGTTAGCCTTCGCTCGGACCAGGACCGATGGTCACGCAGTACTCGCCGGCGCCAGTCAAGAAATCCTCAAAGATCTATCCAAGCTTCGCGCTTCGTACTTGGAAAAGATGGACGACGATTTCAATACCGGCGGTGCGGTCAGCGACTTGTTTGAAATGTCACGAGCCATCAATCGCTACATCGATCAAGCCCATCTAGAAGACACCCAACGCCGCACCGCTGAGGGACTAACTACACTCGCTACCGCCATGAGCGTATTGCGTGAACTGGGCGCGATCATGGGATTGTTCCTTAAGGCTCCTAAGAAAACCGGAGATGACGGAGCCAGCGGCACCGTTGACGGATTAATGAAATTGTTGATCGAGCTACGCGCCAAAGCCCGCGCCAATAAAGATTTTGCAACATCCGACGCCATCCGCGACGGCCTGGCATCCACCGGGATTACGTTGCAGGACTTGAAGGAAGGGACCACTTGGGAAAAGGCCTAGCGCTTTGGAGTGCTGGGACTTGTCACAGCTTTCACTTTGGAGTGCTGGGACTTGTCACAGCTTTCACTTCCCATGCGGTTGGAAGCAAACTGAATTTACATGTTGCGTTTCAGCCCGCCGCAGGCTGGCCTCCATCCGTGCTAGTCGCCGCGTGAGTTAACGCGGATGGCTGGTTTGAACAACCTTGGTCGCCTCTAATATCCGTTTACTACCGGGCCGCTTAGCAATCGAAAGCTGTGCCACGCCCCAGCACTCCAAAGCGTACGCGATGCAACCCATCACTATCTTGGGCATTGACCCCGCGCTGGGCACCACCGGCTATGGGCTGATTCGTTGCTCGGGCAACTCCATCCAGTTGCTTGACGCAGGTGTCATTCGCTGCCGCCGCGACCGACCGTTGGAGGAACGATTGCGCGAGTTGCATGATGGCTTGGTTGAAATTTTGGAAGAGCTCAAACCGGAGCACTTTGCGATAGAACAACTCTATTCTCATTACGACCGACCGACCACAGCAATCTTGATGGGTCACGCTCGGGGGGTCATTCTCTTGGCTGCTCAACAAGCAGGCGTCGCGGTCCATTCCTATGCCGCCACGCATATTAAGAAGACTCTGACCGGCAATGGCCGTGCGCCGAAAAGTCAAATGCAATTTGCTGTCAAACATCAACTGGGACTGGCCACCATCCCCGAACCGGCCGACGTTGCCGATGCGCTGGCCATTGCCTTAACCCATCACAACACACTGCGCACGCCGGCTAGTCTGCTAAAACAACTGCAGTAGCGGAACTCGCCAAGAGTTTCGATCCTCCAACCATTCACTAACTAACTTTTCAATATGATCACCAAAATCTCCGGTAAGCTCGTAGGCCTCGACGACGATGCAGCTACCTTGGCCATTCCTCCAATGGAATACGAAGTTCTGATCGCAGAGTTTACGCGTCGACATCTGCAGTCGCAACTCAAGAAGGAAGTTGTGCTGCACACCATTCACTACATGGATGGCAACGTCACCAGCGGTGGCAGGTTGACGCCGAGGTTGGTCGGTTTTTTATCAACGGCTGAACGAGATTTCTTTGAACTTTTCTGTTCGGTAGATGGCGTGGGCGTGAAGAAAGCCCTGCGTGCAATGACTCAGCCGGTACAGGACACGGCCATCATGATCGAACAGCAGGATGCCAAAGGGCTTTCGGGGCTACCTGGGGTAGGACCGGCCACCGCCGAGCGGATCATCGCCAAGCTCCGTCGTAAAATGCCTAAGTTCGCACTATTAGTCCGCCGTGACACCCCCGCAGGTGCAGGTGAAATGGTCAAGGATGGCGTGATCGAGGATACCTATCAAGCATTGCTTGCCTTAGGACACAGCGAAAGTGACGCGCGGCAGTTGATCGAACAAGCCCTTGCCTCAGGTGGAAAATTCAAGGACGTCGAAGCCATGATCCAAGGCATTTATAAGAAACAATTCGGCGGCTAACCGTGCTGCCGTCACTTCGTCGCCCGACTCTCCGAGTCGGGTCGCAATAACCTGCCCTTCCCAGTCCACCAGTACTCGACTCGGAGAGTCGAGCGACGATCTATCGCGCTGGCAACCCTATCATCCTTCCAGCAACAACACCAACACCGCCGCTGCGATTAAATCGGCCGTTGTTCCTGGGTTGCGGCGATGACCGTCGGCGCGAAGAAACTGATCCAGCTCTCGCACCTCGGCTTGTTGCGCAACTGGCTCACTGCGACTTAGACAGCACTCTCCAATCGCAGCTGCGCGACGTTGCACCTCGGCCGCCATTTCCGCACCTGCTTTGCGAACGATCAACCCATCGGGCTCGTGGGCCAGCCACCGTAGCTGCAGCCGGCAAATGGCTTCCAGTGTCTGTCCGGTGATTAGCAGTTCTTCTCTAAGCCAGGGGACTAAGCAATCGAACACATCGGCGAAATCGTTAGTATATTGCCGAGCCACTGCGTCGATGTCCGCCACCACGGCCATGGCAGCACGCAAGTCAGCGGGGGCTGGGCCCGTAACGTCACTTTGATGCTGCGAACCTAAACCACCGGGTTGGGCTGCGCGAATGGCCGCATAGATTTCTTCACCATCGACTGGGTAGAGATACTGCAGAGTGAGCGCTACGTCTTTGCGCAGCCTTCTTGCGGTCGGTTCAACGTGATAATACGCGTGAGCCAAGGGTGCCATGAGCAGCAATGTCCCGAGATTGGTATTCCGCCCTACACACTTGCGGGTCGCCAGTACTGCCCGGTGCACGATGTGACCCAACGTGTATTGGCTCGCCTTTCTAAACACTGGACCAATGGCTACGGCACTCGCCACGAAATGTGCGAACTCCATATCGCTAAAACTGGCACCTGGGTGAACATTCCCTACTTTCGGCGCGGAGGCTTCGAGCACGCAAGCCATCTCGACAGCCCGAGAAACGGACCAGGGCCGATCAAAAGGGAAGGGGAGCAGCGGTAGTTTTGTTTTGCTCATCGTTAATTTTGAGTTGAGTTGTGCCATATCCGTGCCCCGGCTGTGCCATCCGTGCCCCGGCTTTGCCATCCGTGCTACGGGCCAAACATGCAAGGTGTTGGACATTTTGGGGACCAAGTCAACCCGCTGGATTGCGTGGAACCTTAGAGAGTGGCCAACACTTTTTCTGTTTCAACTGTTACCCGGAAATCGCTTGTCGCAATTGACCGATGACTTCGTCGGGGGCTTCTTCCATCACGTAGTGTCCGACGTCAGCTAAACGCGTGACTTGCGATTGAGGGAGGAGTTGTTCGAGTCGCTCGAGGCATTCCGGACGGAAGCACCAATCCTTCATGCCCCACGCAATGTGCACTGGCCGATCGGCAAACAATCCCAGCCCCTCTTCGATCTTGGTCAGCACTTGCCACGTAGCTTGGCTCTTGCGGCGTGGTATGTCTTGGACAAAACGCGCGATGGCAATGCGTGAATCCCAATCGTGATAAGGGGCTAACAACCCGGCGGCCACAGCAGGTTCCAGCCGTGACAAGCGATTGAGAGTCATCGTTAACGCCGCCCGCGCAAATAAATTTAGTCGCCGCATGCTCCATTCGCCAATCCATGGTAAGCGACAGGCGGCGATGCGCCATGGCACATACGGTGGCGGAAACGCGGCCGTATTGAGAATCATGAATTGCTCGATGCGATTGGGAACCTTAAGCGCCGCTCCCAAGCCAATCGCACCACCCCAGTCGTGTACCAACAGCGTGACACGCCGTAAGTCCAATTGCTCGATCAAGCGCGCCAGATTGCCCACATGCTGTTCTAGCGTGTAATGGTACTGCCTGGGTTTGTCACTTAAGCCGCAACCGATATGATCGACGGCAATCACGCGTGCACGATCGCTAAGCCCAGTAAGCACTTGGCGAAACGTGAAGGACCAAGTTGGATTGCCATGCACGCACAGGATGGTATGTTCGGCCGTTGGACTCCCCTGTTCCACCCAATGCAAACGCACTTTTTCCGCCGAAGTTTCCGATTTGGGAATCTCCAGGAAATGCGATTCGAAGGGATACAGGGCTTTCCAATCAAGCATACGTGCGTATTCCAAGAAAACAGATAACCGGGGTTAGTGATATCGTATTTCGATGGCGGAGTATAACCGCCAAACGATATCATGTCGCCGGGACCAGGGCAGAAGCGAAAGTTCGTCATATCGCAGCGCCGCCGGAATTATTTTCTAGAGCAAAGAACGTGAAACATACCATTCAACAAGAGCTTCATGGCGTAGTGAGTTTCATCGCTATTTTATGGGGCGTCTATTTGCTCGACTGGATCGTCCCAGGTCAATTCGCCAATTGGGGAATTGTACCGCGGACGCTGTGGGGACTGGTCGGCATTCCACTTTGCCCATTCCTTCATGCCGGATTGGGTCACCTGCTCAGCAATACGATTCCCTTGTTCATCCTGCTCGTGTTACTGGCCGGTAGCCGTGTGCGCAGTTGGGAAACGGTGGCGGAAATCGTTGTGTTGGGAGGTGGTCTGTTGTGGGTATTTGGCAGACCCGCCGTGCATGTGGGGGCAAGCGGGTTGATCTATGGTCTGATCGCGTTTCTGATCGTCGCCGGTTTTCGCGAGAAACGATTCGTACCACTCATAATTGCGATGCTAGTTGGCTTTCTGTACGGAACCACGTTGCTCTGGGGCGTGCTCCCCTCGGTGGGCTCACACGTTTCGTGGGATGGGCATCTTTGTGGGGCGATCGCCGGTGGGCTTCTGGGATACTTTGGTGTTGAGAGTTCGTCAATCGACAATGCCGCAGCATCGACGACGGCAACAGCCGTGTAGAAGTTTCGAAATTCTTGCGATTTCCGCTACCGGTTATCCTCGAGGATCGATAGCCGGGCCACCAACTCCAGCCCCGCGAGGCATGTAGTGGCACAGCAAAATCCCTAAGAAATACAAAGCTACCAAAGGTACAAACAAACCGAGCATGCTGTAAATATCGGCCGGTGTGAAGATCATTGACAGAAACGCGATCGACAGCACCGCGATCCGCCACTGACCCAAAAATGTCTCGACCGAGACCACACCAAAACGATGCAGTCCCAACATCAAGATCGGCAATTGAAAAGCGATTCCAAACCCCAATGGTAACATCAGTGCAAAGGACATGTAGTCACTCAACCGCGGCGTGAATTCGACGTTTAATCCAGCTGTGTAGGTCATCAAAAAGCCCAACACCAATCGAAAGATCACAAAAAACGCCAAAGCCACGCCGGACAAGAAGAGCAGCAAACTCAACGGCAGATACCAATACACATAGCGTCGTTCATGGGGATAAAGTCCGGCCGCCAGGAACTGCCACACGTGCCAAAAGATACCCGGGCTGCCGATCACCACACCCGCGACCAAGGCCGCCTTGAGCCAAATCATGAAACCTTCGGTGATGGTCAAGCTCACTAGCTTGTTCGGTATCGGCCGGAATAGTAGAAACGGTTGCAAGCGTTCGAGCTTGGCCAGATCAATGCCCTTCCAAGGACTTTCGCGATGCCCCTCCGCCTCAGCTTCCGTGGGTTTAGCTTCCGTGGGTTTAGCTTCCGTGAGTTTAGCTTCCGTGGGTTTAGCTTCCGTGGTTTCTGCTTCCGTTAGCGCTACTGTCGCATTCTCCTCTGAGTTGGCTTCGTCGCTAGCTACTGTGTTAGCTTCTTCGCTGGCAGCGCCTGCCGAAACTTCCGCGATCGGCAGGTCGGACATGCTGCTCAACGATCGCGGATCGATGAACACACGCTCAGGCATGATCTCGTTGGTTGTGATCCACTCTGCTAATCGGTCACTCGGCTCAACTCCATTGGCCGATTTGAAATCTTCTTTGGCCTGCGCGACGTAGAAATCAGCGATAGCCAGCCGCAGTGGCCTCTCGATGTATGCCACGATGTCAGTGGCAAAGTACAAGCCAATCGCCGAACCGATCCCCAACCAAATAAAGGCTTTGCCTAGCGCCTTACGGAGTTCTTCCAGGTGCTCGCCGAAGGACATCGAGCTTTTTTCGAATAGATCGTCGGCAGCTTGCTTCTTCAGCATTCCAGACTGTTCCTCGGGTGGGGTAGTACCAGATTAATTTCGTTCGCTATAGTCTAATCAGCATACGGTCGATCGTCGCCTGGGCGAAGCCCCAAGGGGCACAAGTAACGCGACCTGTGAAAAAAACGTCGTTCGCCTCTCCGAGTCGAGTAACAAAACTCTCGTTCGACTCTGAATGTCGAGATGAACGGCTTTCTTGACTATAAACTGCGAATTCGGTCTCGACATTGAGATCACGACTCGGAGAGTCGTGCGACGATTGACTGCACTCCATTCCTTGAAATCCCCAATTATCCGTCATGACAGACCCTTACCCACTTCGCTTCGAACCGTTTTTCCGTGACTATCTATGGGGGGGGCGCAAGCTGCAAACCGTGCTAGGTAAGGACCTCCCTGCGAACGGAACATGGGCGGAAAGCTGGGAGATCGTCGATCATCCCGAACACTCCAGCCGAATTGTCAATGGTCCGCTGGCCGGAAAAAGCTTGTCACTGCTCACATCAGAGAATCGTGATTGGATTTACGGTGACGGTCAGCACACCGAATCGCTGCCGCTGCTGTTAAAATACCTGGATTGCCAGCGAGTGCTAAGCGTGCAGGTTCACCCCGAGGATAGCTATGCGGCTCGCATGTCACCTCCTGACCTTGGTAAAACCGAAGCGTGGATCATCATCAGCGCAGAACCGGGAGCCGTCTTGTACGCTGGATTGAAGTCGGGCGTGACGGGACCAGACTTGCAGGCAGCACTCGAAGCGGGCGAAGTGGAAACGTGCTTGCACGCGATCTATCCCAAGAGTGGCGACTGTGTCTTTATTCCAGCCGGTACAGTACATGCGCTCGGTGCTGGACTATTGGTGGCTGAGATCCAGCAAGCGTCCAATACTACATTCAGGCTGTACGACTGGAAGCGGGTCGATGCGCACGGCCAACCGCGGCCTTTGCACGTCGAGCAATCGATGGACGTTATCGATTTTGAAAGTGGCCCACGTCCGCTGCAAATTCCTCAACCAACCGACCAACCAGGACGCCAGCGTTTAGTCTCTTGCGACAAATTTGTGCTGGATCGCCTACAACCGGTAGAAACTTTCGCTGCGCAAACGGATCACAAATTGGCTGGTGACGGAAAACTGCATTTGATTACTGTCCCGCACGGCACAGCCACATTCACTTGGAATCATCATTCAGAAACCGCCACAACTGGGCAATCGTTACTTATTCCAGCTGCGATGAGCGAATTGACGGTCAAGCTCGCGCCTGGCACCACGCTGCTGGATATGTATTTGCCCGATCGCTAGTAGGTCGTTTCTGCCGGAAGCGACTACCTTTCGGGCCAAACATCACTCTGATACCTAGTCACGCTCGGCAAGCCTGACCCACGGAAGTTTTGGAGTGCTGCGACTCGTCGTAGCTTTCACTTTCAAAAGAGTCGACACCATACGGGAACACGATGGTGCAGGAATCTGGACACAAACCGAATTTCCGTGTGATGCAGGCCGCCTTGAAAATGAAAGCTGTGCCAAGCCCCAGCACTCCAAGGAAAACCACGTGCTCACTTAGTCCGCCCAGCAAGCGTTCCCCTATCTAGTCACGCTCGGCAAGCGTGACCCACTTGGCAGGCTGGCCCCACTTGTAACGATTGCAAGCATCTTACTAGCCAATCGCTATCGGCTATCGATAGCACCACGGCCCGCCCGATGATAGCATTGCAGATTCCGGGCTAGGCAGCGCACTGCCAGCTCCACTAGGATGGGATCGCTTCAAGCACGATGCACTCGAGCACGGATTGCTCGGAAAGGGATGTTCCATGTCACGCATGTTGGCAGCCAAGCTTCTATTGTCCTGCGCCGCCCTAACGCTGTTTGCCGGATGCGCCAATCGCGCGGGCTGGGGTTTTGCTTCGGGCCAAGGGACAGTGGATCGGCAGAAATCCCGCGCCGTGGTCCATGACCCTTATCCGCTTAACGATATTGGCCCTCCCGTGATGGGTGGACGCCCCCGCGACTATATTGATCCTCAAGGGGAAGTATCGCGTGCCAATGCCGTCCCTCGACAGTTTCCCTCATCCTTTGGATTCGGGCCTTAAGACTAAGGTGGAAGTACCCTGTGGGTTGTACCTACCGGGCACAACTGGCGGTGGAAGTAGTCGTACCCGGCAGGTACGACCCACAGGGGCCAATCAATGCACGCGTTGTCCTGGCTTAGCACCTGAGTCCGGGGAAAGCAGAAATACTTCTTCGCCGCCGGCACCGCACGCGGTGACCATCCCTTCACTTAAACCGAACTTCATTTGTCGCGGCGCCAAGTTGGCCACGCAAACGACCAACCGTCCCACCAACGCTTCCGGTTCGTAAGCTGCTTTGATTCCAGCGAAGACTGTTTTCTGCACGTCGCCACCGAGACTCAGCGTTAGCTTCAACAGCTTCCGCGCCTCGGGGACTTGTTCGGCAGTCAACACGCGGGCGACCCGCAAATCAATCTTCACAAAGTCATCGATCGAGCAGGTCTCAGCCAGCGGTTCGGCCTGCAGCGGTTCGGCCGAATCATTCCATGGATCGTTGGCCGCTCCGTTGGTCACAGCCTGGCCAGCAGGTGTTGGCTGGGCAGTGGTTTCTGCGCCTGCTTTGGATTCTTCAATCATCGCTTCCACGTCTTCTTTCTTGACACGTACGAGCATATGCTCGAACTGGTTAATTGATTTCCCTAATAACGGCCTCTGGCTCTGCTGCCAGTGCTCGAGTTGCTCGCCCAATAATTGGCTGCTTTGCTCGGCCAATCGCGGCAGGACAGGTGCCAAATAGACGACAAGTTGACGGAACAAATTGAGCGCAACGGTGCAGACCTCTTGCAACCTAGTCGACTGAGTAGGATCCTTGGCCAATACCCACGGCTGAGCATTTTCGACAAACGGATTGGCCCGGTCGGCCAATTCCATAATTAGCCGCATGGCCTTGGCGTAATCGCACGCTTCGTAAGCCGCTGCTATTTCCACTCCAGCTGCCGCCCCTTGCGCGAACAGGCCATCATCGTCGGGATACTTGCTCGACAGTCCCGTCCTAGCGGCAAACTTGGCGGAACGGCTGGCTAGGTTGACGACTTTGCCCACCAAGTCCGCATTGATCTTGTTGATGAACTCGTCCAAATTCAAATCGAGATCATCCAATCGCGGTCCCAGTTTGCTGGCGAAATAATAGCGCAAGTAGGCTGGATCGAGATGTTTCGAATAGGTTTCGGCTTTGATGAATGTCCCCTTGGACTTGCTCATCTTTTCGCCACCTACATTGAGAAACCCGTGAATGTGAACTTTGGTGGGCAGGTTGAAACCGGCTGTCTTTAGCATCCCTGGCCAAAACAGGGTGTGAAAGTAGGTGATGTCCTTGCCAATAAAGTGGTGAATCTCGGTCTGCGGACTCTTCCACCAGTCGTCGAGCTGTTCATCGTGGGCTTGGCACCATTGCTGCGTACTGGCGATGTAACCAATTGGCGCGTCAAACCACACATACCAATAGTTGCCTGGAGCATCGGGAATCTCGAAACCGAAGTACGGTGCTGGCCGAGAAACGTCCCAATCGCGCAGCGGTTCGCACAGAAAGTGTCCTTTGAGGTAGTTGGCCACTTCGCTTTGCAAGTGCTCTCCAGACTGCGTCCACTCCTCCAAGAAGCCATGTAATTGCTCGAGTTCGACAAACAAATGTGGTGAGCTGCGGACTTCTGGAGTCGCACCCGAGTGTACGCTCTTGGGATCGATCAGATCGGCAGGCGAATAGGTCGCGTTGCATTTTACGCAGTTATCACCGTATTGATCGGGGGATTTGCATTTGGGACAAGTTCCGGTGACAAAGCGATCAGCCAGAAAGGTGCCCGCCACTGGGTCGAACAATTGGCTCACTTCGCGTTCGACGACCAGGCCAGCCTTACGCAAGGCGCTCCAGAAGTGCTTTCCGAATTCATAATTCTCAGGTGAATTCGTACTACCGTAGTTGTCAAAGGCAATCTGAAAACCAGCGAAGTCTCGTTCGTGGCATTGTTGCATTTCGGCAATCAAGTCGATTTCGCTACGACCCTCTTTGGCCGCTCGTAACATGATGGCCGTGCCGTGCGTATCGTCGGCACAAATGAAAATACAATGGTGGCCGCGCAGCTTTTGAAATCGCACCCATATATCGGTCTGGATGTATTCAACCAAGTGCCCAATATGGATGGGACCGTTGGCGTAGGGGAGGGCGGCAGTCACCAGGATTTGCCGTCGAACATCTCCCCCTGGAAGAATAGAATTGGCAGCTGATTCAGCGATGGTCATCTTGATCCTTGCATTATTTCACTCACAGTCGCTCGATTTTCGAGGGGCCGAGACCGCTGAACATTTGTTCCCCTGCTACGGAATTCTTCCGGGACGGGATTGTATCAGCTTAGAGTTTTTTTTTAAGCCGCGATTCGGCCAAGGAGTCAGCTAAAATCTTCCCTGGCCCCACGCATTTGACCTAGCCAAACCTGGCAGTTTCGGAGACGATATGCGGTTCGTTGAAGATTGCAAACCCCGCCATAGCGGCTGGGCATCTGTAAACAGTCTGAAAATAGTCACTCGACTCTCCGAGTCGAGATCATGGATATTGTCCTGGGTTGGAGTTAAGCATGAGTCAAAAATTGCTGGCGCTGGTCGAACAAGCGTCGATGAAGGCGGATGTCCCCAAGTTTGACGTCGGCGACACGGTTGATGTTCACACCAAAATCCTGGAAGGCAACAAGGAGCGAATCCAAGTTTTCTCCGGAGTAGTCATCGCGCGGAGCGGTAGCGGAACGCGCGAAATGTTCGTGGTCCGTCGCATCGTGGCCGGTGAAGGAGTCGAACGCAAATTTCCATTGCATTCACCCAAGATCGAAAAGGTGGAAGTCAAGCGCCGCAGCGTGGTACGTCGCGCCAAACTATACTTCCTTCGCGAACGCAGCGGCAAGGCAGTGCGGCTCAAAGAACGTCGGGTGTAAACACCGAGCAACGCGTTGCTATGCTCCCTTGGAATTTCAAAGAGATCGGCCGCTGGATTTTTTCCCGCGGTCGTTTTTTTTTCAACTCCGCCAAGACATTTGTTAGCCACGCTAGGGAATCTCGTGGACAGGGTAGAACTTGGCTGGGGCCGGCCGGTGAGCGGGCCGCCGCTCGCTTCTTGCAACGACTCGGCTATCGCATTCTGGCTCGCAGCCATCGCCAACGACTCGGCGAAATCGATCTGATTGCCCTAGATGGCGATTGCATTGTATTCGTCGAAGTCAAAACATGGACCTCAAACATGGATGGCGACCCATCGCTGGCCGTCGATCGCCGCAAGCAAGAAAAGCTCAGCCGGGCAGCGCTCGTCTATCTCAAGGCCCATGGACTACTGGAACATCGCGCGCGATTCGATGTCGTTTCCATTGTGTGGCCCGAATCAAAAAATGCCCAACCCACCATTCGCCATTTTCAATCCGCCTTCGAAGCCATCGGGCACGGACAGATGTTTCGGTAGGTTTCAGGTTTAAACCGTTGCCAGCCCAGACAACGTGCCGCTACTCATACTGAAACTATCGACCTCAAGTCCAAATTGTTGTAGCAATGACAGATACAGGTTGGAAAGCGGCACACGCTGCCGACCTTCCGTTGGATACGATTTGTGCTCGCCATGCCGGAAACCACCGCCGGCCAACATGATGGGCAGATCATTGTTCGTATGCGAATTTGCGTTGCCCATACCGCTGCCGAACAGCGCCATCGTACTTTCGAGCAGACTGCGGTCCGTGTTGGGTTCGTGCAACTCTTTTAGTCGGCCGAGGAACCGTGCAAACTGCTCAACTTGATAGGCTTCGATTTGCACCAGCAAGTCGATGCTGGTTTGCACTTGGCCGTGGTGCGACAGGCTGTGGTAGCCTTCGCGAATCCCCAAATCCGAAGCGGCGAAACTGCCGCCCACCTCTAAGGTGGCTACACGGGTTGAATCGGTTTGCAGGGCGAGTGCAATGAGATCATAGATTTTTGGGAGGTCGCGGGTGAGTCCTTCGTCTGCGGGCTCTGTTAGCGGCGGTTGGGGTTTGGGGATCTGCTGCCAGTGCTTTTCCAACTCCAACTTACTCTCTACCTCGCGAACCGAAGCAAAATACTCATCCAGCTTTTCGCAGTCGTAGCGACTGACCTTTTTCCGCAACGATCGCGCATCACCGATCACCGCATCCAAAATGGAGCCGTGCAACGAGATCCGCTGGGCGGCTTGCTGACGAGCGGACGCATTGTCATCCAAGAAGAGTTTTCCAAACAATTCACGCGGGCCTTGGATCGGTGGAACGCGCGTCCCGGTTCGAGTCCAACTCATCATCGGCCCGCCGTGCAAACCGGTTTCAGATCCGATCGTGAGCGAAGGAAAACGCGTGCGAGGACCTACGAACTCAGCCGCCCGTTGATCAAGACTAATGCCACCCTCGGGCATTCCCTTGGCATCGGCCGAGTTTACTCCCGTCAAAAAGGCATGTACGGCGAAGTGCCCCCCTTTGAGACCATGGTCCAAATGAGAAAAAAGAGTGAAGTCGCTGCGATGCGATTCCAATGGCTTGAGCAAGGGGGGCAGATCGAAACCTACCCCGGTTTGCTCGGGCCAGAAGGCTCCAGGATACATACCAAATTCGTTGCCAATGCAGACCAAGCGGCGCGGCACTGCCGGCTGCTCTGAACCAAAGCTGGATCGAGGCCCAAAAGATTCAAGAATTGGGAGAGCTAAGCAAACGCCGGCGGATTTGAGGAAACTGCGGCGCGTTGGACTGTGGGTGCTCGTCGAAAGGAAGGACATGACGGAGCTCGCTAAACGGAGGTGGGATGGTGTAGCTTCTATTCCACCATGATACACCCTCTAGCAATGCGACGACAAATCAAATGCATCCCGGTTATAAAATAGCAGGCAAGACCCTAGCGAACTTGTCCGCAAATGATGCTGGCATTGTGCCCGCCAAAGCCAAAGCTGTTATTCATAGCTGTGTAGATCTCACGAGCCACTGGCTTCAAGGGGGTATAGTTCAAATCGCAGGCCGGATCGGGGTCTTCCAAATTCGCGGTTGGTGGCACCGTACCGTTTGTAATCGCCAACAGCGTGAGGATCATTTCGACTCCACCGCTGGCCCCCAATGAATGCCCCAGGCTCCCTTTGGTGCTGGAGATCGAAACATCAAAGGCATGCTGACCAAAAACCGCCTTCATGGCTTGTGTTTCAGCTTTATCGCCAAGCGGTGTGCTCGTACCATGGGCATTGATGTAGTGCACCGCCGTTGGTTCAAGCTTTGCATCGCGAAGCGCATTGCTCATCGCCCGCGCCGCGCCGGACCCGAGCGGATCGGGTTGCGTGATATGCCCTGCATCACCGCTGGCACCATAGCCGAGCACTTCGCCATAGATCCGCGCTCCACGCGCCCGCGCATGCTCGAGTTCCTCGAAGACCAAAATGCCCGCTCCCTCACTAAGCACGAAACCATCGCGGCCAATATCAAAAGGCCGACTGGCTCGATGCGGCTCTGCGTTGCGGTCAGAGAGGGCTTTCATATTCTGAAACGCACTCAGCCCCATGGCTGTAATGGCTGCTTCCGTTCCGCCAGTAACAACCACGTCGGCGTCATCATATTGTATTGTCTTCATCGCATCGCCCATCGCATTGGTAGCGCTGGCGCAGGCTGTTGCCACGGTAAAGTTAGGACCGCGCAGACCGTAGCGAATCGAAATATTGCCTCCCGCTGCATTGAGCATCAGCTTGGGAATGGTCATCGGGCTGACGCGGTCAGGCCCTTTCGACAGGAGGCGTTCAACCTGGATTTCGATTTCCGCTAACCCCCCTATTCCTGATCCCAGGATGACGCCACAGCGATAGGGGTCTTCGGTTTTAAAATCCAACCCCGAATCCTCGATGGCTTTGCCACCAGCATACATCGCAAAAAGCGTAAAGCGATCTAGTCGCTTGTGATCCTTGGGATCTACGTATTTGCCTGCATCAAAATCGGGAATATCGCCGGCCAGCTTAACTTTAAATGGAGTGGGATCGATCAAGCTCAATTCGTGAATGCCACTACGGGCTTCCAAGACTCCATTCCATAGCTCGTTCAATTCCTTGCCGAGCGAGGTAATCACACCCATTCCGGTGACAACGACACGACGCTTCATGACTTTAGATTCAACTCACGTGCGGAAAGACCAGACAGAAAATCACCCCAGCCAAAATTGCCTTCAAAAGTCGCGCGACTCTCAATGTCGAGTCCAGTCGCGTGAAACTAGTATCGAACGAACTCTCGACTCAGCGAGCCGAACGACGTTTGGTGGCACTCTACTCTCGGTCTTTCGCAGTGCGATGTCCCGAGACGTGTTAGCTGGGGTGTGGAATTGAACGGACACGAGCCACGTTAACGCAGCTATGCCTTTTGTGCTTTCTCGATGTAATCGATAGCTTCACCGACACGCTGAATCTTCTCAGCCGAATCCTCGGGGATGCTAATATCGAACTCTTCCTCGAGTTCCATAACGAGCTCAACTGTGTCGAGCGAATCGGCACCAAGATCGTTTACGAAGTGGGTTTCTCGAGTAATCTTGTCTTTTTCAACGCCCAGTTGCTCTGCAACAATATCGACTACTCGTTCCTCAACGGATGCCATTTACTAAGCTCCCAAAACTATAAGTTACCAATTCCTCTCTGGACAATCCCAGAGTGAATTCACATGCTGGCTAAGGACACAGATGACTGTGCCGACACCACGACCCCATCGAGGTCGCAGTGCCCAAGGCGTTCGAAATTCGAAATACCGCCTCGTGCAAACATTTTTCCAATGCGGAATTTTATCGCTGCCGCACAACTTCGCGACCCTGGTAAAGCCCAAAGAATAGAAGATTCTAGCAAACTCGGTCAAGTGAGGTAGCTAAAATCGACTTCTCCACGTTTTCTAAGCGACTTTTCGCCCGCCGATCAGCTCCTAGGCGGTCATTCCACCATCCACAGTTAGTACTTGTCCCGTAATATAGCTGGCTCCTGCACTAGCCAGGAAGACCACCGCAGCCGCCACGTCGTCGGCGTGCCCCAGTCGATTGGCTGGAATCCGCTTCTTGACTTCCTTCAAAACTTCGTCTCCCAAGGCCTTGGTCATATCGCTTTCGATGAATCCTGGGGCGACGGCATTGATCGTGATTTTGCGCTTGCCCAACTCCCGCGCCAGACTCCGCGTTAACCCGATCATCCCTGCCTTTGAGGCAGAATAATTAGTCTGCCCCGGATTACCGATTAACCCGGAAACGCTTGACATATTGATAATCCGACCATATCGGGCCGACATCATCATCTTGGATGCCTCGCGACAAAACAAAAAACAACTGGTCAGATTCGTTTGAATTACCTCGTCCCATTGTTCGTCAGTCATGCGAGGCAAAAGCGTATCTCGCGTAACACCGGCATTGTTCACAAGAATATCGAGTTTGGCATACTTCTGTTCGATTTGCTCGAACAGGGCCGCCACGCTTTCGCGGGAACCAACATCACAAGCAATTGCCTCAGCTTTACCCCCAGCCGCTTCAATCTCCGCAACAACCTGCGCTAGCTTATCGACGCTACGCGCCACGCACAGGGACGTTGCCCCGCAAGCGGCCAAGCGGATTGCACAGGCTTTTCCTAATCCCTGCGAGGCACCGGTAATCAAGGCGATTTGCCCCCCCAAATCCGTGGAGATACCAAGTGCTGCTACTTCATCGCTCATCGATAACCCTCGTTTCTAAAATGGACCGCTTACCCGACTGACCGCGCCCTCCGCTCGAACACGAAATCCCCTCTAATCGCCCACGCTTTCGCAGGGAATCTTGCGATTTACGCGTTTAAGCGTTCCCGCCAAGATGCGTCCAGAACCAATCTCAATAAACTGTTCGCAGCCAGCCGCAATCATCCGCTCCAACGAGGCTTCCCACAGCACCGGGGCTATCACCTGCTCAGCCAACAGTCGTCGAAAATCATCGGGCTGCGAATGAAAGGCGGCATCGACATTGGAAACCACGGGGACATGGGTTGCAGTAAATTCGACCGTTGCCAAAGCCGATGTCAGTCGTTCGACAGCTGGCTGCATGATCGGCGTATGAAAGGCCCCTGCCACCTGCAGCCGGACCGCCTTGAACGCTCCCACCTCAAGGCTCAATTGCTCAGCTCGCTCAAGTGCCTGCAGATGCCCTGAAATGGCGATATTCCCCGGGCAGAGCAAATTGGCGACTCGGACCAACTGTTCCCCGACTGTAGCCCGCTCACAGACATCTCGCAGCTTCTCTAGTTCTAACCCCAAGATGCTGCTCATGCCGCTGGGAACTGCATCGGCTGCTCCCTGCATAGCCACTCCACGCAAGTGGACCAGTCGCAGGCCCGCTTCGAATCCGATCCCTCCAGCAGCAGCCACCGCCGTATATTCACCCAAACTGAGACCGGCCACCCCAATCACGCTGGCCCACAAATCGGCCCGCTCGACCTCCAGCTGCTTTAGCGTAGCCAAGCTATGAACAAACAGGGCTGGCTGCCCAAACTCGGTACGATTGAGCTGTTCCGCTGGACCCTCAGAACATAATTTTAGCAGATCGAATCCAAGCACCTCAGCCGCATGCTGAAACAGCTCCCGAGCCACACTGCTTCGCTGCGCCAGCTCGGCCCCCATCCCTACCGCCTGAGCACCTTGCCCAGGAAAAAGCAACCCCACTTTCACGCTGACACCCGTCCCTTTGTGGTCGTTGACATCCTAAAACAAAATAAGGACGGCACGCCCTGCGCCGTCCTGTGTCTACAATTCATGTTGCTCAAGCTATCTCGTCGCGGAAGCCGTCAAGACTTTCGGCAGTTATTGGCGGCAAGCCAAGTTGACGAGCC
>JBGSNE010000310.1:0-15006 GCA_041739785.1 Pirellulaceae bacterium | reverse complement strand
GCTTGGCCTCGGTAGGACTCATGTTTTACTGGGGCTTAGTTTTTGAATAACAAATGATTTTAGCCTAAAGCCATTCTTTTTGCCCACTGTGATTGCACGTTGCAGGATTCCTGGCTATGAACAATCGATTGTTAAACTTCCCTGTGTTGGCCATGCTTACTATGGCTGGCCTTGTTTCACCTCAATCTGCGGCTGCGCAGAAGGTCGATGTTAAGGCGCAAGAGGACGTAGATCGGCTAGTGCAAGAATTATCGAATAGGGGACGGTGGGGGGCCGAGGACCAGCGGGGCACTTTGAATTTACTGACGTCCGAGAAGCGCATCGAGGCGGCGGCGTTAGCGGTCGACGGCGGTACGGGCTCGCCATTGAATCCGATAGCCACCTTTTGATGCGCATATACCAGACCTATTGCAATAGACTGACTATTTGTTGACGATGACTATCTGGGGCATTCGAATCCCCAACTGGCTGCCAGTGCGTCGGCGGCTTGTTCAATATCGTGGATATCTCCCCAGCCGCCGTTGCGTAAAAAGGCATGGGCCAATTCATGGGCGATTATATAATCGGCAAAGGCCAGCGGCATTTCGTTCAGTTTTCGCCGCAGCACAACGCACCGCGTGACCCCGCCCGTAGTTGCGGGACAAGCCATGAAGAGTTTCCAGCCCTTGCCAGGAGTAAAATCTTCCAGCGTTATACGAAACGATTCATCGTCGATGAAGTCGCGTTGCACTGATTCTGGTAAGGCACGCAACACCAATTCAATCCGCGATTGCAATTGTGGATAAGGTGCGAAGTGGTTGAGTTGGTCGGTAAATCGAGCAATGATCATTGGCAAATGTCTACGGCTTTAAGTCGTGGTTCACAATCTCAATCTTAAACTTATACCTAAACTTAAACTAAATCCTGGTGACTGCGATGGTCGGTAAACCTAAGGGCGATCACGGCGCCGCTACGGGAGAACGATGGGCAAGTGGCAAGTCAGCTAGCAATTTGTCACTGCGATCTGCCGTAACAGCGCTGCGCTCGTTACGGCCTACTCCTACGGCGCTCGTTACGGCCTACATTTGCCCTTACTCTCATTTCTCCGTCTTGTAATCGGGATTTGGCGTCGGTAGGGCAGCATTTAGTTTGTCGCGCCATGCATGCAGTTGTGTTCGCAGCTGACTGGCTACCTCGGGGTGCTGTTGGGAAAGCTCCGTAGTTTCGCCCAGATCGTCCTTGAGATTGTAGAGTTCAATGTGTTGGTCTTCAAAGTACTCGAGCATTTTCCACTCACCCGACCGCACAGCGCTGACCGGTGTGGTGGTTGCATAATAGTGCGGGTAGTGAAAGTACAGTGCGTGGCGATCAAGATGTGCTACCGGATCATCAATGAGCGGTCGCAAATCAACGCCATCCAAAGCACAATCCGCTGGAAGTGATAGTCCGGCGGCCGCGAGTAGAGTGGGAAATAGGTCCATGACGACCACTGGTTCGTGGCAGATGCTTCCCACGCGGGTGACGCCTGGCCAGCGAATGATGAATGGAATTCGGATGCCACCTTCATAGCAGGAACCTTTGCCACTTCGCAACGGAGCGTTATTGGTGACCGGAACGGTCTGCCCTGACTTGCTATCGATACCCATAAAGCCACCGTTGTCGCTTAGGAAAACAACGATGGTTTTTTTCTCGAGCTGGTGTTGTTCTAAATGTTCTAAGACGCGTCCGACACTTTCATCCAAGCTCTTCAGCATGGCGGCATAGACGGCGTTTTGATGATGCATAGCCGATGTCAATTTTGATTGAAAATAGTCGGTGTCAGCGGGCTTGGCCTCGATTGGTGTGTGAGGTGCGTGATGAGCCAAGTACACGAAAAAGGGCTGGTCACCGGCTTGGTCGATCACACGCAGAGCTTCGTCAGTCAGACGGTCGGTCAAATATTCATCCTGATGCCCAAACTCCAAATGTGGTACATAGCGAAATTCGGTGCCGAAGCGCCCGCTCCCACGGTAGGGCCACCAGAACGTATGCGGTGCTCCCCAGTGCGTTCCACCAATATTCACATCGAAGCCATGCGTTTCGGGATAATGATCTGCGTCCCCCAAATGCCACTTGCCGACCAAGGCAGTGAGGTAGCCAGCCGCTTGCAAGTGTTTGGCTAGTGTCTTCTCCGTATGTGGCAGGCTATGGAGCGAGTCAGCTTGTAACAGCGGTCGGTTCTTGGGACCCGATCGTGATCCCTCTGACCAGATCGTCATATGAACTCGCGCCGCGTGATTGCCGGTCAACAGCGCCGCGCGAGTCGGCGAACAAACAGGCATGGCGTATGCATCGGTGAAGCGAAGACTCTCACTGGCTAAGCGATCGAGATGCGGTGTCTCGTGCAAATCGGCACCATAGCAACCTAGGTCTGACCATCCCAGGTCATCGGCCAGGATTACGACCATGTTGGGCGGACGCTCTGTGGCCAAACAGTTAGGGTTTAGAAATAGCAAACAGAGTAAACTGAAGCGCATGGGAGCCCCATTCGTGGTGCGTTGGACTTGGTAGGCCAGTAAATTCTAACCGCTGTGCCGAAATTCTTGGCGAATTCCGCTACGTCCTAGGCTCGTCCCGTAGATTCAGTTTCCGTAGGGATCGGCGAGAACTCGTTGGAAAAGAGTAGTATACTAAAGCGATCCATAGTTCAGGGGCGAAAATTGGTTCCGCGCCGCAGCCGCTACTCTGCACGGAGAATACCGATGACACACAAAAAGCGAGCAATGGTAACCGCAGATTCGGTATCGCGTCGCGATTTCGTGGCCACGACTACCGCTCTGACCGCTTCAGCGCTGGCGGCTGGAACCACGATCGCATCCGAGTCGACGGACTCATCCAAGGAAACTTCGGCGGATCAAACTGCCAGCCAGCAGCATCCATTTCTCACTGAGGCCGTTGATTTCCGCGACGTCTCGCGCGGCAATCCCAAACCTTATACGCTTCAAGGAGATGATCTTACCAAGGCGCGCTTGACGGACGACACATGGCGACTGGAGATTACCACCGACTCTAAAGTTAATGATGATGTGCAAGAAGTCGCTTCCATCGCCAACGAGCTTACCATGGCTGACAATACTGCCATTACGTACACTCAGTTGCAGGAACTCGGCAAGACACAAGGCGTAAAATTCATCAAAGCCATGCAATGCTTGAATATTCCCACGCCGCTGGGGCAAGGTTTGTGGGAAGGGGTGCCGCTGCGCAATGTTCTCCGCCTATGTGGTCGCATGGAAAACGTGCGTCGCATCGTCTTCTGGGGCTTTCACAACAACGATCCCGAGCAGATGTTTCGGTCTTCGTTGAGTTTCACACAGGCCATGGAGACGGCACCAGGCGAGTTGCCACCCTTCCTGGCCTATCGGCTCAACGGCCGGCCGATTCCGCTGGAGCGTGGCGGACCGGTGCGGATGATTGTTCCTTGGGCCCACGGCTTCAAGTCGATCAAATGGCTGCAGCACATTGAGTTGACCAATGACTATCGCGCCAATGATACCTACGCGTTGAAGAACAACGATCCCGAGTCCCATCTAAAGACGGCGGCTTACATCGATCCGGTTCCCAAACAGGTTTCCGCCTCTAATTCACTCGTAGTCAGTGGATTGGTCATGTCGGGTCTGTCGGGAGTAGCACGCGTTGAAGCATGGTTGCATCGAGTGCAGCCAGGAGAGCCACCGGTGACCGACGATCCGGTTACTTGGAATCATGCCCAGTGGATCCCGTGCCAGCTCGCTGCACCGCCCAGCGATTGGGATGATATTCTGCCGGCGGGCGTCGCCACTAAGCAATTGCTGGGGTTCGATCGTTCTACTGGTCAGCCGCTCGAGTGGCCGTTGCGCTACAGTATGATCTCCTGGTCGATTGAACTAAATGATTTAAGTGCCGGCAGCTACGAAATTCGTGTGCGGGCCGTCGACAAAAACGGTTTTGCTCAACCCGAACCGCGTCCGATTCTGAAGGCCGGTAAGAACGCTATCGAAGTACGGCGTTTCGAAGTTGGTTAGTGAGCGCAGGCTGTTGCGCGATTCTACACAAATTCACTCGACAGGTTTTCCCAACACCACGTCGCGCCAGAAGGAGGGCATCCCCTTCCAGGCCCTTTGATACGTTGGCTCCAAGGGAACGTTTACAAAGTGCTTAGGGTCCAAAAAGATCGGCATTTCCGGGAGCGGCGAATCGGCCTGTAAGTGTTCCACGAACATGTCGATATGGCGAGGTAGATTCAGGCAGTATGTGGCCAACGTCGAACGCGGGGGCGTCGTGGGCTGAAGGTGTTCCCTGTGCGGGCCTAAGCGACTTTTCAAGGCATAGTGCATGCCGTGTGGATCGAAGGCTCCTGGTTGAAATAGATCGACGACCAGTACGCTGATACCGCTTTCAATCGCGTCGATCGTTTTGACAACAAACCTTTCGAAGCGATTTTGATCGTCCTTGTTGCCAGGCGAAACAATTTCCATCAGTGCCACGATGCGGTGCGTACTAATATGTCGGATCGAGACGCGCCGTTGCAACTGCTCGAGATCCATTTCTATTGTTTCACGAGAGAGCGTTGTCGGAGGGGCTTCAACCACGATCGCCCCACCAGATTCTTTAGGATCAACAATATGCCTCGGGCGCAATTCTTCCGGGGTGGGAGGGCGGTGCAATGCCAATACATCCGCCACATAGTTGCCAGCGTGCTGTTCAGCCAACGCGTAGTAACCATCGGGGAGCACTCCCCCATTGAGTGAGTTGCGTATTTCAGTGATCCAAGCGGTATGGAAATCATGAAAAATCCCTGATTCGACCCGTGACCAATCGTGCAGTGGCATGTTCTATATCTCCTTGAATGACCCTTATCCATTGTAACTCAACAATCGCTTTCGCGCAAACATTGAACTAGTGTTAGCAATACGGATCAGGTTGTATAATCGCGATTACACCCACTCGCTGGCACGTCGAGCAGATATTGAGAAAGACCAACAACGATATGACGCGCGGAATCATTCTGGCTGGTGGAGCGGGGACACGCTTGCATCCCTTGACGCGGGTGGTGAGCAAACAATTGCTACCGGTATATGACAAGCCGCTGATCTACTATCCGTTGTCGGCGCTAATGTTGGCCGGGATCCGAGATGTATTGCTCATTTCAACGCCCCTTGATCTACCTCTGTTTGAACGACTGTTAGGGGATGGCTCTTGGTTGGGGATGAACTTTGCGTATGCCGTACAGCCCGAGCCCGAAGGGCTGGCGCAGGCGTATGTCATTGGTGCCGATTTCGTAGCGGGACATCATTCGGCGCTGGTACTGGGTGACAACTTGTTCTTCGGCCAGGGATTTATTCCATTGCTCAAGCGAGTTGTCGCACGCGAGCGCGGGGCTACGATTTTCGGTTATCCCGTTAAAGACCCTGAGCGCTACGGTGTGGTTGAATTGGATGCTGCCGGCCAAGTACTCTCGCTTGAGGAAAAACCAGCACGGCCAAAATCGCGAATGGCCGTCCCAGGGCTGTACTTCTATGATGAACAAGTCGTCGATATTGTCGCCGACTTGAAGCCCTCGCCGCGGGGTGAACTGGAGATCACCGACGTTAATCGCGTCTATCTAGAAAGACGGGAACTCTATGTCGAGCAATTTTCACGCGGCTTTGCGTGGTTAGATACCGGCACGCACGAATCATTGATTCAGGCTGGGCAATTTGTTCAAACGCTGGAGGCCCGACAGGGTTTACGAATCGCTTGTATTGAAGAGATCGCGTTTAATAAGGGGTGGATTACCGCCGAGCAGCTCATTGAACTTGGCAATGGCATTAAAAACGAGTACGGAAACTATCTGCGACAAGTCGCAAACGCGTCTCAATAGTAACCCAGGTTTCCAAGCCCTGCATCAGTGGTTTGAAGAACGACTTTGAGCGTGGCTGCCGCGGCAGGATTCGCCAGTGGCTGATTTTTTTTGCGAATATGACGACTGAGAGTAGGCCGTGTATGTTCAGACGCCGAGCGACTTGCGAAACGCGGCGATAAGACTTGTTTCGTCTTTGTCGAAACGATCACACAATGCGGCTATCGCTTTGTCAAACGGGAAGCCGGGTAGAGTCACGGTTGCCATGTTGTGCCTGCCGGGAGTATGAGAAGTACCTACTGGAACTCCATTGTAACTCTAATAGACAGGCAGAGTCTATTTGGAGCAGTCTCAATTGTTGGAGTTCGTTGTATCAGTGCTTTCGTTGGCATCGTCTGCTGGCGCCGGCGCCTCTACTTCGCGAGTGTTCTTAGGAGCTGCGGCCACCAGGGCTTTCTGCGATTCAAACCATTCGTGCTCCGGTCGGCTCAGGAGATCTTCGATGACTTTCGTCACCGCCTCTGCTTCTGCCGTCTTGCCCGCTTCGTGGGCGGCATGAGCGAGCTCGCGAGCTTGTGGAATCAACTCCACATAAAACCGTTCGGCCACTTCGTACATGCCGTGCCAGTGGGCGTAGTCGGGAGCCATCATTGACGCTCCGTGTCGTGCGCGTCTTCCCTCATGATGCCAGAGATAGAACCAAGTCCATTCGATCTCATCGTCAAAATCTTGCTTGGAGATCAATTGGTTGT
Organism: Pirellulaceae bacterium; assembly: GCA_041739785.1. GTDB lineage: Bacteria > Planctomycetota > Planctomycetia > Pirellulales > Pirellulaceae > Aureliella. The sequence goes on along the minus strand of JBGSNE010000310.1, from coordinate 8,418 downwards.
CTTTCAGCGCGGTCATGATGCTCATGCCTGGCTTAGCGAATTTCTCGTTGTAATTGACAACAAAGTCATCGTACTGTTTGTAGAACGCGTTGACGTAATTGTCCGTATGGCAATGTAAACAGACTTGCTGCATATTGGTTCGCTTTTCTTGCCACGAACTTGTCACCAACGCACGGCGTTTTTCAGGGTCGGTTTCTTTGACGACGTTCCCTTCCGCATCGGTATCCATGACGGTACTGATCGGTGGACGATTGGTCCAAGAGATACGTTGGCTGGGGTCGTGCGTGACTTTGCCACCATTGCGCGAGTGACCGGACATGTGGCACGAAGCACAGGTTGGTGCTTGTGTGTAGTCTTCGCCGAGTACCCAGTCATGGGCGTCCAGGTTCATGTGATCCTTCAGATCGCGGAAAGCCACGCCGTGTTTCGATTCCTCGTAGATTTCCTTTTGCGGGTGGTCGGGCCCCAGATGGCATTTGCCGCAGTTCTCGGGCTGCCGCGCGCGACGTGGTGAAAAATCGTGCCGCGAGTGACAAGCGGAGCAAGAGCCGCGTGAGCCGTCGAGGTTGAGTCGACCGATGCCCGTATTGGGCCACGTATCTTGTGATAGCACAGGACGACCGTTGCTACTCTTCTTGATCAACGACACCATCTGCGCGTTAGTCGGACGACCATTCTCATCTGGCGCGAGTTGATCGACGGTGATCAGCGTGCCATCGGTGGCTTCGAGGGCTACTTTGCTTCCGTGGCATTGTCGGCAGCCAACATTCACGCTGGCCATGCCGTTGACCATGTCCACTTCGCGGCCTGGTGTTGGCGAGTGAGGGTTGAACGGGATTCTGGCACCTTCTACAGTTTCGGCTAGAAAATTGTCGAGCGAAAACAGGATATTAGCCGCTTTCGCATGATGGCTGGCCATGAACTCTTCGGTCTCGGTCTTGTGGCATGCGCCGCAATCTTTGGGAGTTACAATCGTGGCAATGGTCGAGCCATAATGCTCGAAAGCATCGGCGTCTTTGACATCGGCCTTGTGACATTCGACACACCCTACGCCTTTCTCAGCGTGCGTGCTCCCCATCCAGTGATCGATAATCCCAGGTGACGATTGTTGGTGGCAGTCGACGCAGCTCTTCGAATTGGCAGGGACAGAAATGGCGTGGGCATCCAGTCCAGCTTCTTGCCGACGACGAGTGACTTCCATCCATTGCACGAAGACCAACGAGGCTAAGAATACTAAGCCTAAGAAGCCGATGATCAATTGCTTAGTCTTGAGTCCCATGGGGAGTTATCCGTAAAAAGTGAGGCATGCGCAAAAAAATGAGTTAGGCGCAAGTAAGTGGGGCACGCGCATTTAGTGGGTCACGCTTGCCGAGCGTGACTGTCTTGGTTTGTAGGACCTAGTCGCACCCGGCAGGTGCGACCCACGGGTGACTATCTTGGTTAGTAGTTCTTGGTCGCACCCGGCAGGTGCGACCCACGGGTGACTATCTTGGTTAGTAGTTCTTAGTCGCACCCGGCAGGTGCGACCCACGTTAGTGCGCTACGGCGGCTTCCCAGACGGTCAAACCGACGAGCAGAAATGTGGCCACGATTCCGATGTAAATACTGATATCTTCGTTGCCGGTCACACGGCGTAGTAGGGCATCGATCCAGGGCCACAGAAACATGGCAGCCACGATGAACCCGGTGCTGAGCACAGCAAACGATAGTGAAAACAATTTAAGCCAACGAAACGATACGTAAAAAAACCACTCTGGCTTGATCACTTCCGGTGTGATCAGCGGATTGGCTCTGGGGCCCATGGTGGCGGGCAAGATCGTGGCCAGGGCACTGAGCAAGATCATCAATACGAGCCCTATCGTCAGTTCGGTCAACAAGTGATCGGGGAAGAAGTTGAAGTGCTGGGGTTTCTTCGGATCTTCATCGCCAAACTTCAATTCGGTCACGCCATGCATGCGAATGAAAGCGATGTGGATCGCGACCAAGACGATAATGGTGGTTGGCAAGACGGCTGCGTGCAGGATGTAAAATCTAGATAACGTACGCTCATTGTAGGCCTCTCCGCCAAGCAACATCTGCTTGGACAGGCTCCCCACGACTGGAACGGCATCGCTTATGTTGGCAGCTACTGTGGCCCCCCAATAACTGAGTTGCTCAAAAACCAGACTGTATCCCGTGAAGCCAGTTAACAGTGTGCAACACAGCAGGGCCATACCGATGACCCAATTCAATTCACGTGGTCGTCGATAGGCGGCTGTGAAATAGACGCGAATTTGATGCAGGATGACGGCGGCAATCATCAGCGTGGCGGCCCACTTGTGCATGCTCCGCAGGTACCAGCCAAAAGCTGCATGATTGGTGATGTACTCGACCGATTCGTAGGCTGTCGAAGCGGACGGTTGATAGTAGAAGGCCAGCAAAATGCCAGTGACAATTTGCACTACAAACAAGTAGGCAGGGGTACCGCCAAGCGCAAACCACCAGCGCTTCAAGTGATTCGGTACCGGTTCATTCGTCAGCTCTTGTAGCTGGACTGTGTTTACCGGAATGCGTTCCGCTATCCATCCACCCAGTTTGGTCACGCTTAGGCCCTCTCGTTTCGCGAGCCGTGGGCACTAGCCTCGGGAGTTTTCATCGCTAACGCATCACTGGAAACTGCGATGTACAGCAATCCCTTTTCCACTTTGAGCGGAAATTTTTTCAGTGATTGGTTGGCCGTCGCTGGCGGGCCTTCGGTCGCCTTGCCCGTTGGATCAAAGGCACCATTGTGACAAGGGCAAAAAAAGCGATCCCGCTGGGCTTCCCAATGGACCGCGCAACCCAAGTGGGGGCAGATACTCGACAGTGCAATGAAGGCGTCGACCGAATCACCCTCTTTTTGGCGAGCCACGACCACTTTGGAACCCGACGGCAATTGAAACGGCAGCGCCTGACCAACGGACATTTGTCCCACGGTGGCCACAAATTGCCAATTCTCAGCTTTTCTAGCCGTGGGAAATAAAAAACGCCCCGCAAAGGCAGCCAAAGTGCCGTAGCCGGCCGCCAGTCCCGTAGCCATAATTGCAGTGGAAGCCCAACCCAGGGATTCCCCAAGGAATCCACGACGCGGCGTCTCGGGCGAGGACGCCGATGTCGTGCTGTCAGACGTTGATTCAGTCAATGTCGTAGCTCCCTGCGACCAATGTTCGTGCGACCCACTAGTTGCTCGACAATCTACAATTAGTTGACCCGCAGGTCAACTATAGAGTCTGACTCGTTCGTGGAGTTTTTCTATTGATCAATGCAACCGCAGAATACGCCTTGCGAGCCGTCGTCTATTTGGCGGGCTACGATAGTGAATTCGTGAGCCGGGATCGGATTGCGCAGGAAACTCGTATTCCCTCGGATTACTTGGTGCGCGTGCTGATGTCGTTGGACGAGGCCGGAATACTATCGTCGCAACGGGGGCGCAGCGGCGGGTATCGCCTGAATCGCGATGTTGACGAGTTGACCGTGTACGACGTGATCGCTGCTGTTTCCGCCTTGCCGAGAATCGACAAGTGTCCGCTTGGAATTGCAGAGCACATAGATCTTTGTCCACTGCACGCGCGACTGGATGAAGTTGCTGCGCTGGCCGATGCAGCCTATCGCGCTACTTTGATCTCTGAGCTACTTCCCAATAAACGTAAGGCGAAAGCAGGCTGCACGTTTCCAATTCCTAAACCATAGGCGTGGTTAAGAAATTCTTCGTAGCGGAATTCGCCAAGAATTTCGACTTTTCAAGGGAAGACTCCTTAGGCCGAAATTCTTGGCGAATTCCGCTACGCCTTAACCTTGAGCTATTCGTGTCTGACACCTTTTTTGTTCGGCGCTAAGTAACGTTGTGAGAATCTGGTTGAAATTAGCCTCTTGCATCGTTTCCCGAGCTCTGGAAACTCTGATCCTGGCAAGTCTAGAGTACAATCAAATGTACGGGGTTCGAACTACAGTCAAGCATTCCAGATAATATGGCCAGCTCAGTAAACCAACTCGTTTCACGGTGCCCGGTTTCCAAGCTGTTACTTGGTAACCGAGTTGCGATGCGGCTGATGCGCGCAAGGTTGCGAGCCATACAGCGATTCATCTGTTTCTTGGTACTGACGTGTCTGTCAATGGCGACTGGCCAATTGAACGCCGTTGAGCCGATTAGTTTCGTGCGCGATATCCGTCCCATTCTGTCTGACAAATGTTTTTACTGTCACGGACAGGACGCCAATAAACGTCAAGCGGATCTGCGGCTGGACGTCGGCGAATCGGCCATCGAGGCTGGCGCCATTGCACCTCACGATCCACAAGCTAGCACATTGATCGATCGTATTTTCGCGGACGATCCAGACGAACTAATGCCTCCCCCCGATTCGAATCGAGTGCTCACTGCGGAACAAAAGTCTTTACTGCAGCGTTGGATTGCCGAAGGTGCTCGGTATGAGACCCATTGGGCTTTTGTTGCGCCCGTTCGTCCGGAACCGCCAGTAGTAGAGGATGAAAATTGGATCCGTAGCCCGATCGATGGGTTTGTGTTGGCGAAGTTGGAACAAGAGGGGTTTGCGCCGTCACCGGAAGCCGATCGCACGACGCTCATCAAACGCTTGTCTATCGATCTGACAGGGCTCCCTCCATCGCCAGCTGAAGTAGATGCTTTTATTAACGACGAACGTGCGGATGCCTACGAGCAGTTGGTTGATCGTCTGCTCGATAGTCAGCACTATGGTGAGCGCATGGCCCTGCCCTGGCTCGACGCCGCGCGATATGCGGACAGCAACGGCTTCCAACAGGATGGCGATACGTGGCAGTGGATGTGGCGTGATTGGGTGGTTAAAGCCCTAAACGAAGACCTCCCCTTCGATCAATTCACCATTTGGCAACTTGCCGGTGATCTCCTCCCCAATCCCAGCACGGAACAATTGATTGCCAGTGGCTTCAATCGCAATCATCTACTTAACGGCGAAGGAGGAGCAATCGCCGAAGAGCAACGTTTTGTAATCCTGTTTGATCGAATCGATACGACGGCTACCACGTGGCTGGGATTGACGATGGCCTGCGCCCAATGCCATGATCACAAATACGATCCGATCACCAGACGCGACTATTACAGTTTCATGGATGCCTTCAATCGCGTTCCGGAGACAGGCACACCCGCCCGACAATCATCGCGAATCCGAGTCGCTGCCCCCTTTATTGAATTGCCTACCGAAGAGAACAAACAGCGATTGGCTGAATTGAAAGCGGCCATGCAGGCGCTGGAAACAGAGGCCCTGCCGGTGTTAGAAGCAACCTTTATAGCATGGCGGACGGGACTGTTTGCCGACGGAGAGCCCGCCGATGGTAACGACCTGCCGCGCAATCTAACACCACTCCTCCGCAAGCCTGAATCCGAGCGGAGCGAAGCTGACCGGAAGTCCATCGAATCGCAACTCCGCAGATTTTTCGATGACAAAGTCAAGTCGTCGGTGGTCGCCAAGTTGCCACAAGTCATCAGGTATGATCAGGCCAAACAAGCCTACGATGAATATCAAGGCGACAAAGTGCCGCGCGTGATGGTCATGAGCGATGACAAGCCACGTGAGACACACATCCTGGATCGAGGCGAATATCTACAGCCACTGGAGAGGGTTACTTTTGGTACCCCAGCATTCCTGCCTCCGCTCCCGTCGGCTGCTCCCGCCAACCGGCTTGGGCTGGCCCAATGGCTAACGGCACCTGAGCATCCATTGACTGCCCGCGTCTATGTAAACCGCGCATGGCAACATTTTTTCGGCACCGGTTTGGTAAAGACGGCTGAAGATTTTGGCGTGCAAAGCGAGTACCCTCTGCATCAAGATTTGCTCGATTGGCTGGCCGTTGAATTTCGAGAAACCGATTGGAGTATGAAAAACATCACGCGCTTGATTGTAACTAGCGCCACTTACCGACAATCGAGCCGAATGAGTGAGCAACAACTACAATTGGACATGGAGAATCGATGGTTGGGCCGCAGCAGCCGATTTCGTATGCCGGCCATGCTGCTGCGAGATTGGGCGCTGGCCAGTGCAGAATTGCTTGAATTGCAGGTGGGTGGCCAGCCGGTCTATCCCTATCAGCCGGAGGCGGTATGGGAGCCGCTGGCGATTACCAAAGAACGAGATTTTACTTATCCCAAGTCGAGTGGTGCCAAACTTTATCGTCGCAGTCTGTATACCTTCTGGCGGAGGACCGTGAGCCCAGCCAACATGTTTGACGCGTCCAATCGTCAAGCTTGCCGAGTGCGATTGGCCATTACCAGTACACCGCTACATGCCTTAACAACACTGAATGATCCCACTTGGGTCGAAGCAGCGCGAGTGCTGGCTCGCCGCGCGCTGCTGTCGAGCCCAGGGCTCGATGGACAATTGACCGAGGCCTTTCGCCGCGTGATTTGCCGTCCGCCCAATGCAAGCGATTTAGCGCATTTGCGAAAAGCTTACGACAAGCAGTTGGCCATCTATCGCGACGATCCAAAGACAGCTCAAGCTCTATTGCAAGTAGGAGAAACCTCAGTCGATGAGACACTCAATCCTGAACAGCATGCCGCACTGACCGCCGTGTGTCTCGGAATTTTGAATCTAGATGAAGCCTTGACCCGCGAGTAATCGCAAACTCCGTCGGCGCACGATGACCAAGGAAAAGAACGCAAGAAGATGACAGCTGACCACCATCAACAGAATATTCAGCGCGTCAATCGGCGACAGCTGTTTGGATCGACAGCCTGTGGCGTGGGAGTCGCCGCGCTCTCGACGTTACTCAATCGCGATGGACTACGCGCGGCTGATGACGCTTCGCTACCATCAACCAATCGACGTGGAATAGCTGGACTACCACACCACCTGCCCAGTGCTAAACGCGTAGTGGTTTTGTGGCAGGGAGGTGGTCCCTCACACGTTGACTTGTTCGACGACAAGCCTGCGCTGCGTGAGCTTGCCGGACAGGATATCCCCGATTCGATCCGTGGGTCAACGCGGCTGTCCACCATGTCGTCTGGATATGGCAAATGGCCGTGTGTCCCTGCCATAAAGCCGCATCAGTCTTATGGGCAGTGTGGCACGAAGATGAGCCAGATGTTACCCAGTATTGGCGCATTGTCAGATGATCTGTGCCTGGTGCGCAGCATGCATACCGAAGCGGTCAATCACGCGCCGGGCGTTACCCTATTCATGACAGGTGCTCAGGTGCCTGGGCGACCGAGCATGGGCTCATGGTTGACTTATGGTTTGGGAAGTGAAACCGAAAACTTACCCACTTTCGTAGTCATGACCTCTAGCGATAAAGGGAAAACCTGCGGTCAGCTCTTTTTTGACTACTACTGGGGGAGTGGTTTTCTGCCTAGTCGCTTTCAAGGGGTCCGCTTTCGCAACTCAGGTGACTTGGTTCCCTACCTGGCTAATCCACCAGGTGTCAGCATGGCGGCTCGACGGGCGCTCTTAGACGATCTAGCCGCCATGAATGCGGAGCACTTAGCCGACTATGGTGATCCCGAAATTGACACTCGAATTTCACAGTACGAAATGGCTTTTCGCATGCAATCCAGCGTGCCAGAGTTGGTCGATTTTTCCAGCGAATCACAGTCAACGATCGACCGCTACGGTCCCGACGCGTTGAACAAGGGGAGCTATGCCAACAATTGCCTCATTGCCCGTCGATTGCTCGAACGTGGCGTGCGGTTCGTGCAACTAATGCACGCGGGTTGGGATCAACACGGCAATCTATTCACGCAACTCGAACAGCAATGCATCGATACCGAAGGTCCATCCGCGGCGTTGGTGCAAGATTTGAAGGAGCGTGGCATGCTCGACGATACGTTGATAGTGTGGGGAGGTGAATTTGGGCGCACTCCGTTTGGGCAAGGAGATCCAGTGAAGCCCAATGGTCGCGACCACTTCGGCAAGGCCTACAGTTGGTGGTTAGCCGGCGGCGGTGTACAGCCCGGAATGGTCTACGGCAGCACCGACGAGTTTGGTTGGAATATCACTGAAAATCCTGTGCATGTGCACGATATGCAAGCCACCATGTTACACCTGTGTGGCATCGACCATACGCGTTTGACTTTTCGCTATCAAGGTCGCGAGTATCGACTGACCGACGTACACGGCCAAGTTGTCAACGGCATTCTAAAGTCGCCCGATGCTCCGAATCGGGTATAGGCCATACAGAATGCGTTTGGAGCTGTATGGCACGAAGTAAAGGCGTAGCGGAATTCGCCAAGAATTTCGGCTTAAACAGTTTTCTCTCGAAAAGTCGAAATTCTTGACACTTCTCGCTGATCGCCGGTACTAAGGTTGATTTCACCCTCCCGCGCATTGGAGAAAACGAGGAAATCGACGAGTTCGCGGGAGGGTCGGCAAGCGAGTAATGCGAGCTTTCCGGGGAGGGAAAACAGTTGTTTGC
>JBGSNE010000274.1:0-2787 GCA_041739785.1 Pirellulaceae bacterium | reverse complement strand
CGGTCGCTCGCTGGCAAGCCGAAAAAACGGGGGATGCCTCATTGACCTGGGATTTGCATCCCAGGCTATCGAATTCCGTGCCTTCGGCACTAGATTGTGCAACTTCAAAACTAACGCGTCGAGCAGGTATTCACGCCAAGCCTGGCGAATTCCAGCTCTACTACCGTCGGCAGGCTACCGTGTCTAAGACGTATGCCAATTGTTCGGCCTGTGCTGATCGCGAGTATTGGCGGACATACTCAGCATCGGGCTTTGGCCTGGCATCAGTCGATTTACGAGCCAGACGTTCCGTCAGCCACTGCGCGATCCCTTCTCGATCGTTGGGATGAAAGATTTTTGCGGGCGGGTAGCCGGCGAGGATCTCGCGAACTTCTCCGCCAGGAACGATCGCTAATATTTCCTTTTGCAGCGCCATGTATTCGAAGACTTTGGCCGGGACGACCCGCTCCGCCCCAGGTTCGTCTGCCAATGTCAAGAGCAGCATGTCGGCAGAGGCAGCCAACATCAACGATTCCTGATGCGGCAAATAGTCGTGAAGCGTGACAATGCAGTTCGATTCGGTCAGCTGACCTAGGATCAAGTCTTGAGCTTCGGTGCGACGACCCGCGATGTGCAATTCGATTGCATCACAAGCTGAGGAACTGCTCACGCGACGCAGAGCTGATACCAGCGGGCCGATATCGGTTAAATTCCAAAGAGTGCCCGTATAGACCAAACGCAAGTTTGGACCTTGAGCCCGCGATGATTGCGCGTGATTCAGATGCACTAGATCATCAACGTCGAATCCGTTGTAAATGCACGAGGCGGTCGCCGATGGATTGACTTGTGCGCATTCTTTCTCAAGTTCGCGAGCACTCAATTGTGTAGTAGCGATAATTGCGTCGGCTGATGCTAGGGCCCTACTTCTCATTCGAGTCTGCCGCCACTGTGTCCAGGGTCCCGGGCGATGGTTTTCCATGTGGCGACTCACCAGCGCCCATTCGTCGCGAAAGTCGAACACTACTGGGAGCCCGAATTTAGCCTTGAGTTGGCAGCCCAGTAAGAAAGAGGAAAAGGGTGGTCCAGTCACAAAGATGGCCTGGTGTTTGACCTGGCGCAGTTGTTTGCTGGCGGCGCGATAGGCCGCAGCATTCCAGAGTATCTGTGGGTCGGGCTGAAGCAAGCTCATCGCCGCTGACCGAATCAGATTGCGAAACTTTGTGCCTGTCGTTTGGTTGCGTGCCAAGCGTCGTTTGGTAGCGTATCCCGGCTCGCAAGTGCGTGCACGCAAGATGGAAATGCTGGGCGGGATATCGCGCAACAGATTGTGATCCTGGACTGGCACGGAAGGATTGGTTGCCGTCAATACTGTAGGATACCAGCTGTAGTTGGATAAGAATTTGACGAACTTGGCGGAACGTTGCACCCCTGCTCCGCCGGTGGGCGGAAAAGCGTAACTAATAAACAGCACTCGTTTTTCGTCAGCAACTTTCATGCAGCATCTGCAGGGCGCAAGTTAATGTTCGTCCCATTTCGCGCGAGCATAGCTCGGCCCAGCGCGTTTTCGAACTCGGCAGCCGCGCGCTGGGTATCGAAAGGCACAAACGTCCGCGGACCCATTGGTTGTTTCTCGACAAGTTCGATGACCGCTTTAGCGAGACTCTCTGCATCATTTGTTGGGACTAGACGGTCTACTCCGGGTGAAGCAATCTCCGCAACTCCTCCTACCTGTGTCGCAACAAAGGGAGTGTCACAGCAGATCGATTCCAACAATACATTTGGAATCCCTTCACTGTGGCTGGTGAGCACGGTCACGTCGGCGGCATGGTAGTACCGAGACAATTGGGACTGCGTCATAGGCGTGACTACTTGAATCACATCTCGTAGATTTGAGCTGTCTATCTGCCGGAAAATTTGGCTGCGGAGAGAACCGTCGCCGATCATGACGATGCGCAAGCGTCCGTTCCAATGTTGCTGCCAATGACGGGCCGCAGTTAGAAGTAGCAACGGATTTTTTAACGGCTCAAAGCGGCCTATCCATAGCAAAACTACTGCACTATTGGAGAGCCCTAATTCGCGACGCGCCTCATAAGAATCAGAGGCATGGAAGCAATTGCGATCAATGCCGCGATAGATGACATCGATCTCCGCATCACGGCCGCCCAACGCTAGGGCTTGACGCGCCAAGTCGTGACTCACGACCACAAGGCGGTCGGCGCACTGCAATACTTGTTGAATCTTTTTACGGCGGTGAGGTGTCTTAGCAAGTACACGCAAATCAGTTCCACCCGACATAACTACGCAGGCAGCGTTGAAGTAGCGGGCCGCGATTGTAGCCGCATATCCATCTGGATGAAGCCAGTATCCAACCACCACGTCCGGCGTGAAACTGGCAGACAGTCGATGAATGGTGCGGCGAATTGAGTGCCAGTACAGCCTGCCGTAATGCCGGCGCAGCAATTTGGGAGGAAACAGGAAAAGGGGATGATGGGCTTGAATATCTAAGTCACGCGGCTTCTGCCTTCCGCGGTATTGCGTCCAGGGAATCGGGGCGACGACACGCACTTCATGACGGGCTCGAAGCGCATCGACAAGAACTTTGTTGAAGGCCCCTTGTCGCGGTCGCACGGGGGTCGGGTAGGTTGTGGAAATGAATAGTATTTTCATTTGGATTGGTCTTATTTGGACAGTGCAACCCCAGGGGAAATGTCGCCCGACAACCAGCGGCTTGCCAGCGAGCGACCGCGAATGAGGTCGCTCGCTGGCAAGCCGGAAAAACGGGGGATGCCTCAATGACCTGGGATTTGC
>JBGSNE010000201.1:0-94828 GCA_041739785.1 Pirellulaceae bacterium | reverse complement strand
ACCGCGAATGCGGTCGATCGCTGGCAAGCCAAAAAAACACCGGGCTGCTTCGATGCCCTGGGATTTGCATCCCAGGCTATCGAATGCTATGCCTTCCGCACTAAATAACGCCACATAAAATCCAACGGCTGCGGGTTAAACACAATACCGTTCAATATTTTTCCTGGCTCCTGCGCTGCCGTCGCCTGCGCAGGCTGTGACTTATGCTCCGGAAAACTCTGGCGTTTTTGTGCTTCTCACGATTGGTCGATCGAAATTGATTCGACAGCCTGCTCCGGCTCGGCGTTAAACGAATTCTGCACCTGGAATATTAGACGGTATTGGGGTTAAACAATCATGGAGCCTCACTACAGTAATTCCACAACCTGACACGCGTCGGGTTACGCATAATCCGCGTGGTTGCGCATAAGCTCTAACCCACGATCGCGCGAACAACGATGAATATGATTGATGGTCCAAGCAGACACCCCAGTCCGGTGTAAAATGTCGCAGTCATCGCACCATACGGGACCAATCGCTGATCGGTGGCAGCCAACCCGCCGGCAACTCCGCTGGTCGTCCCCATCAATCCGCCAAAAATCAGAGCGGAACGCGGATTGTCCAGGCCAATCCAATTTGCCACTAGCGGTGTCAGCGTCATTACTAATATCGACTTTATCAATCCTGCCGCAACGCTGAGGGCAATTACTTCGCTCGACGCCCCGAGTGCGGTCCCGGTTACTGGACCAACAATGTAGGTCGCTGCTCCACCGCCAATTGTAGTCATGCTGACCGCATCACGATATCCGAACGCGTAGGCGACGGCAGCACCGATCAAGTTACCAACGATCAGACCGACAATCAGACAGAATGCTAACAGAGCGGTTCCAAGAATCGGCATGTTGTTTTTACAGCCTTCGCTAGTTGCTTTGTCAATGTTTAATTTTAGGGTTGTCAGGGAAAAGGTGTCCGACACCAAAAGCCGGAACGGCCCTGCGGGTGCTTCGCACTTTTGCTGTCGGACACCTTTTCCCGACGCGCGTTGAACCCTAATTCTCAAGCTGGACAGAGCACGGGTTGCTTTCGGCGCTTACCGTGGTGACGCCGGTGTGGACTGTGGTTGAGCCAATTCGCGAATTTTGATCTTACGGAATTTCATGACGAAAGGGCCTTGGTCTTTGATTCCGTGGACTTGCAAGCCGATAAAGCCCTTGGGATGAGTGGCATAGACATCATCGCGAGTGATATCGTCAATCGCGTGACCGTTTACCCAAGTTTGCATACGTGGTCCATGAGCCACAAGACGCAATGAATTCCAATCCTCGGCGCGGTAAAAGTTGTGTCCTTGTTTAATTTTGTTTGCATCAGACAACCAGCCCGTACCCAAGGCCTCGCCGTAAAACATGCCAGTTGTGGGCGAGTCTGGCCCCAGGTTGCGACGAATTTCAACTTGCGGACCGTAGACTCGGCCGGCTGTCTCTTCCCACTTTGTCCCAGTCGTGACGGGCCGAGTCTGGGAGCGGAACTGGATGCCAGTGTTGGTGACGTCATCGACGTAAACCTCCAGCTCTAACTCAAAATCAGCAAACTCACGGGTCGTACACAAAAAGGAATTGACGCTGCCTTCAACAGTTCGCCCCACGATGGCCCCGTCTTCGACCGAAAAAGTATGCGAACCGTTGAGATGCACCCAACCAGCAAGCGTCTGACCATCGAACAGTTCAATCCAATCGCGGTTGGTAGTAGTTGTTTTCACTGCAGCTTTTTCAGGAGTAGCCGCTGTTTTTTCTTCCGAGGCGTCCTCCGACTGCGGCAGGGCAAAAGCGATTACAGAATCACCCGAAGTTGTGCCGTTCTTGCCCCCTCCCCCAGCACAGATCACCAAGTACTGACGTCCATCGATCATGTAGGTGCTGGGAGTGGCGTAGGCAGCCACCGGTAATTTGAACTCCCACAGCAACCGGCCGGAGTGCTTTTCGAAAGCCCGTATCTTTTCGTCAGGGGTGCCCGCGATGAAAATCACTCCACCTGCGGTTGCCACCGCACCACCAAAACTGAGCGCGCCGGTGTTGCGAATCCCTTTGGCAACAAGTTCTGGATATTCACCCAAAGGAACACGCCAGAGGATCTGACCATTCACCAGATCAATCGCATTGAGTGTCCCCCATGGGGGCGCAACAGCCGGTTCACCATTCGGTCCATAGAAAAATTCGTATCCATTGACCAGGTATCGGCGCCGAACCACTGGTTTGGAAATGGCTAGTTGCGCTGGAGTGGGCTGAAGTTCTTTCGCCCGCTGCGCACCTCCATTGCGGACTTCGATCAGGTACCGCATCAAATCCAGGAACTGTTGCCGGCTTTTTAGTTGGTCAACCTGACCAGTGGGCATTATTGAAACCTGCGATTTCTTGTGCGATTCGATTTCGGCATGCGGGATCACCCTCGGCAGGCCAGCTGACAGCGGGTCGCGCAGCACCATTCCATCAGCGCGCTCTTCTTCGATAAACCCAGTAAGCGTGCTTCCATCTACGAGCCACAGCGTCATTGATTCGTAGCCGGCACGAATCGATTTCGAAGGCTCCAATACGGATTCCAAAAGTTGCACGTCAGAGGTCTCATCCGGAAACTTCGCCAGATCGGGCCCTAGGGGGTTTCGTGAGTCCTCAAACAAATGGCACTTGCTACAAGCCATGTGTGGCTGGTGAAAGACTATCGCTCCGCGGGCAGCGTCACCGGCCAGCATGACGTCTCGCACTAAGGCAGAGCGTTCTTCAGACATCAGTTGATGCTGAAGCGATTGCTGCTCGGGCGAACTAATCGAAAGTGTGTCAGCGTTTGCATCCGGCGGGGTTCGAATAAACACGACCAGCGCATCGAGCTCTGCTTCGGAGAAATGAGTAAAGGCTGGCATCAACCCTTGTCCATTGCGGATACCGAGCTTCATTTCCGCGTCAGTTTTCTTAGAGGTCAACAACGACGGAATAAGCGGCAGCGCACCTTTGCGATCACCCTTGTGGCAACTGGTGCAAGCCAATTGATATTGGTAGGCACCCTGTTCCACTGGAGTCGCTGGTCGGTCACTTGTCGGCTCGATGATCTCGCGCATCGCTATGATGCTAGGGAGTTCATGCGTATTGACATAAATCGTCCCCAGAAACGGATCGAATGCTCCGCCATGCCATTCCACTCCGCCGAGCGTGCCGGGCGTCATGATGTGGCCCTCTAGTGATGGAGGCGTATAGATCGGAACCTTAGCATAGCGATCGAATGCCTCCTTGGCCGCTTTGGAAGCCTCGGGAGAGATTTGTGACAAATCGGCTTCGGTCAATTCCACACGGTTCAATGGTGGAGGAAGTTGTGGGAACGGCTGAGTTGGCCAAGCCTCTTCGCCAGGCAGCGTAGAGGCTGGCACCGGTAGCTCAGGCGTGGGAAATAGCGGCTGACCCGTTTCTCGATCGAGCACAAAAGTGAAACCCATCTTCGTAAATTGCACCACAGCGTCGTACGGTTTTCCGTTCTTCTTCAACGTGACCAATACTGGTGCCGAAGGATTGTCCATGTCCCACAGATCATGGTGGACGGTTTGGTAGTGCCAAATACGTTGGCCGGTCTTGGCATCGAGAGCCAGCACGCAGTTGCCGAATAAATTTTGTCCTTTGCGAAAACCACCGTAGAAATCATAGCTCGGCGAACCTGTAGCGCAAAAAACCCAACCACGCTGCTGATCGATCGTAAAACCTCCCCAGGCGTTGGCCCCCCCGTACATTTCTCCGTCGACAAATTCCCAAGTGTCAAATCCGAGTTCACCCTCCTTGGGGATAGTGTGAAAGATCCACCGAAATTCGCCCGTGACCGTATCGTATGCGCGAATGTGGCCTGGAGTTGAGACATACCCCTCAGGTACTCGAGAAGCAACAATCAAGAGATTCTGGTAGACGATGCCCGGTGCCGTGCACTCGATGGAAGCTTGGGCTGGATCCATTCCCAAATCGTTGTGCAGATCGATGTGTCCCCCTCGCCCAAAGCTGGTAAGCAATTCGCCAGTAATCGCATCTACTGCGTAAACTCGATTCTTGACAAAGACAAAGATGCGCTTGCCTTGTTCGCCTTCCCAATACACGACACCCCGATTGCGGCCCTGCAGGGCAGTTTGGTTGTCGTTGTGTTTCGATGAGTCGAAAAACCAGATTTGCTGCCCCGTTTTAGCGTCGATACAGGCGGCGTTGAGCGACGGCGTGCACACATAGACGCGGCCGTCGATGATGATTGGATTGGAATACATGCTAGTGCGCGGCCCCGCGTCACCGGTGTGGTACTCCCACACCGGACGCAAGTGGTGAACGTTGGCCGCATTGATGTGAGCCAATTCCGCGAACTGATTTCCCTTTTTGTCACCCCGATAAATTCCCCATTCGGAATAATTGTCCAACCGATCTGGTTCGGCCGAATTGCCAATCGAGATACAAAAAAACAACACGATCAACCAATCTAGTGTGACGTTGACAATGTTCATCATCCGAGTGTGTCGTCGGCTTGTTCCGCTTTTCTTGTCAGTCATCGAAATGTTCCTAAGAGCCAAAACGAAAGAGTTGTCGAACACGAACGGCACGAGGTTAACGCGTAGCGGAATTCGCCAAGAATTTCGACTTGAGCCGTTTTCACTTGAAAAGTTGAAATTCTTGGCGAATTCCGCTACATGGAAACGCTTGACCTTCCGTCATTTGTACCCCATACCCATTTTTGCGCTCTAAAACTAGTGCGTTGGACCGATCCCAAATGGATCGTCGTCCTCAAATTGTCGCTGAGATTCAGTAGGCAAATCTGGACTATTTATCTCGGGGACGTAGAAGCTATCGCTGGTATCATCCGCATCCTGAGACGTGGCTACCTGCTCGGAAATTCGCAGTTCCAGATAAGATCCATGCATCAAGCGGTCCTCTTTGCCTGAACCAGCTTCGACAATAATAGCCGAGGCTTCCAACAAATGTTTGTTCTTCACGTTGATTGCAAAACAACGCGTCTGACATAATCCACAGCCGACACATTTGTCGTCTAGTACTACTGGGGCAAGAAATCCGCTACCTTCAATAGGCAGGCCATGGTCATCCATGTGAGTCCCTACCTGAGTATATTCGATTGCGTGATACCCGGCGGCATTGCATTCCTGAACACACAGGTCACAGGCCTCCTTTCCAGCGTACGGTAGACATGTCGTCTCATTAACAATGGCCAAGCCCATCCGCGCAACGCGTTTCTCTTCCAGTGGCAAGGCCCTAATGGCGCCAGTGGGACAAACCTGTCCACACGCATTGCAGCTCGATTCGCAGCCCGCCCAGTTTGTGTTGGCATATGGCGTCCACAAGCCTTCCAAACCCTGTAAGAACCCTTCAGGTTGCAGGACATTATTCGGACAGGCTTTGAAGCACTCGCCGCAGCGGATGCACATTTGCAAAAACTCTTGCTCCGGCACACTGCCTGGCGGTCGGACCGGTCGCGGGGCAGTCGAATCGTCCAAATTTGCTCCGAATACTTTCGTCGCTGCGGCCAGGCTGGTCCCGCCAATCACCGCGGCAGACGTTCCTGCCGCCAGCGAAAGAAAACCACGTCTGCCCAGCGGCGTTTCGTTCGTCGGCGGTACGCCAGCAATCTTCAGTTCCACCACATTCCAGCGCTCGACAAACTTGATCGCGTGGGTTGGGCAGACTCCACCACAAGATTGACAAAGCGTGCAATCCGTCGTTCGCGTTGTGAAGTCTGGCTTGATGGCATCAAACGGACAAATCTCAACACATTTGTTGCAGTTAATGCACGAGGACTCTACCTTACGCTCCGTCACTCGCAATAGGTTCCCTAACGAAAACACCGCTCCACTGGGACATACGTACTTGCACCAAAACCTTGGGCGCAGGAACCCTAAGCCGAGGACCAATGCAAACATCCCTATAGAAAGTGCATGCCCTAAGTTTAAAGCCGGAACTAAATGCCAGCCTCGAGCCACACCGTTCTGTAGCGGATCCACCACAAATAGGAGCGCTCGCGTGATCACTGGAATGGCGGAGACGAAACCAGACACCAGCACTCCACCAAGAGCGGCAATCAACGTTCCCGCAAGTAGGTAATATTTGATATGCACCCACCAACCGTCGTCAGCAACCCGGAATCTTTTGAAGCGCCCCGCGATAGCCCAATCAAACAAATCAATGGTGGTTCCCAACGGACAGAGATAGCCACAGAAACCACGCGGAATAAGAACACATACCACCAGGATAATTGCTGCGCAGAGTAGCGACCAAACCCAACTGCGGGACGCGATTGCCGTGGATAAACTAACCAACGGATCGATCACCAAGAATATTTCGGCAGGGACAAATTCTTTCGATATCAAATTGTCGGCGTAGTGCGAGGGCCATGCAGCGATATCGGTTTCGCTCAAATCGAACTTGGAGGAGCCGATTAGGAATGCATTCATCAACTCTGGCGTCAATTCTTCGATGGATAGCAGTTTCGCGTGGGAACCGTCCATGTGCGCTAGAGTAAATTGCCCGATTTTTGCCTCAACCGCATCTGCAATCGCAGCGTTAAAAACGAACACCCGATCACCCGTTCGTGGCATCCATGGCTCACCGACCGCTCCGGCCGTGTCATCTATGTCGTGCTCTACACTTGATGGCGATCCGCTTGATCGAAGTTCGAATTCACCAGTGGCCTGATCGAGCCCCACAAAAACCCATCCTGTAGACATGCGACCGTGCTCTGGCGGATGGGCACTGTACGGCCAACAAACGACGAAGAACAAACCTAAGAACAGCATGAGACAAACGCCCTGAACGCCACGTCGCACTGGCGAAGACAACCACGACAACCCCAATCGGCGTAGCCAAACTCGAACTGGGCCGCGCTGTTTCGTACCATGGTTGGACTGCAGTGAGGCTGGGGCGACTCGTCTAAAAATCCTTCCCAGCAGGGAATGCGCAATCGGATACCCACCCGTCCTCTTCCGCAAACTGGGAACAAACCAATCCAGTCGCAGCCAGGCGTGAGTTCGGCCGCGGTCAAACGATGCGAGCAACACCAGCAGACCGCTTGCCAGCAAGACCGAGCCCATCGTCCAGAGCAGGGCCTCAATTGGCGGAACAGTTTGCATGTGTCCGCTTGCCCCAATGACGATGCTCGCCAACGCCAACAGTCCGTAGGCAATAGCGCGTTGGTAAATAATTTGCATAGAATCGAATATCGCAAAGCGCCGGCGTCGGGAAAAGGTGTCCGACACCAAAAGTGCGAAGCACCCGCAGGGCCGTTCCGGCTATTGGTGTCGGACACCTTTTCCCGGATACGCCCATTATATAACATTAAAAATCTAGCAATCCGCGACAGCAGTCGCTTCGTCCAGCGCTGCTAGTTTGCCCCCTGGGCCAAAGCCCGCGCTGCCGCGTTCACGATCGCTTGAGAAGTAATGGTCGCACCACTGGTTCCATCGATTTCTCGCACCCCTTGTTTGTCGAGAATCTGTTTCGGGGTATCGGTAAGTGCTGCGTAAAACTGCTTCTCCTGATGTGCAACAACTGTCAGTGAATCGATCTTGCCATTGCCGACCTTGACCTCTACCTCGACAGGTCCATTGTAGCCAGTGCTCGACTGACGATAGGTTCCATCGGAAACGCGGGCAACGTTAGCCTTGTCAAACAACTCAATGGCTTCGATGCTTTCTTTAGCACGCGCATCGAATCGCTGCTCGTAATCTTCATTCCTGGCGGTTTGAGCATCCAACACTCGTTGGTAAAACTGGATCGCCTCCTCCAGGCGGTTGGCCTTACGCAGCGCGTCGCCAGCCGCCAAAAAGGCTTCGTCAGCGGCCCGTGATGTTGAGTAGGCCTCAGACAGTCGCAACGCATCGGTGATTTCCCCCAAATCACCGAGTAGTTTCACGGCTCGCACTGGCAGCGCATTGCCCTTGAGCATGGTCAGTGCCATATCTCGGTTTCCCAATCGCCAATAGCATTCGGCCAGGAATACGCCCGCCGGATCACCCATCTGCACGTCTGCCTGTTGAAACCAGAATGCCGCCCGGGCGTAACCTTGCAGGAGGGTAAAGTACATGGTGCCTAGCTTTTCCATATCTCGCACCAACAGCGCGCGATCTCCCTTGTGCAACGCCATACAATGATGAACTAGCTTGATCCCCGACTGCCAGCGGTGCTCATTGGGATTAACAATATCCCAGATGTACTGTCCTACGTTCTTTTTATTGTTCCAGCCCTTTTCGGGTTGCAATGGCCAATCCAGCTCGAGCGTATTCGGAGTGTTCAGTTCCGCCGACGCGAACCAGTTAGGCGGCGTACGTCCCGCATTCTCGATGATTTTGAGCACATCTTCCCGCGTTCGCGTCGCCACAGTCGAACTATCAGGAGCATCGCTTGGTGTCTTGGGTGTCAATTCGAATCGACTTCCCTTGAAGGTGACTGCATGCACCTTGCCATACGGATAAGTTTGCCGAAGGGTCTTGCCGCCCAATTTGGTTTCGATGTCAAACTCCTTGGCAGCCCGGCGAATCTCCAAAATCTTGCATTCCATGCTGGTCCCATTCAGAAATTCGATTGAGTCCTGCGCATGCGACACAGCAAACTGCGAACAGATTGTCACAACCATAACAGCCAATGCTCTGAGTACACACCACAGAGTTGCCTGACACGTTGGTGAGCGTGAGTTTTGTTGGAATGGTTCGTGCAGCCGCTTAGTGTTAGCCATCTTGTCCGTTTGTCTCATAGTCATTGTGGATCTTCATTTCGCGGTTTCATTTCAATCAGCGTTCCATCGGTTGGAGGGGCCAGTTGTTGCCGTGCATCCAGGGTCTCATGCACTTGGTCTCGGAGCCAGGATCTCAGAAGCCCAGTACTAGGTACTTCAACAGGCAGCAACACCTGTACTTCTTGCGAGCAGGCTAGATTGAGCAGCTGCAGAATCAACACGCATGAAATAGTGTGGCGGAACCTACGATACTTTTCCTCGATCTGCGCGAATGGTTAGGTAAAATCATAACACAAACGGGCTGCGCAGACTGAGTTTGAGGTTCTTGGGCCACCTATCCTTTTCCCACCGAACTTTGGATAAAACGACAAAAACCCATCAGAGATTCCAAATGCGGAATTTGTTTAACGCCGAGCCGGAGCAGACGGTCGATCCGAGTTCGATCGGCCAATCGCGAAAACCACAACTAAGAGGAGACACTCCCGAAGGTTGAGTCACAGTCTGCGCAGGCGACGGCAGCGCCTGCGTCTGGCGATATCAACCGGGAAAATCTAGCCCATCAGCCCCATAACCACTCTTTCTTGCATTGCCCCCAACCTCCGCAGCACCAGAGTTAGCGTCTGCCGGCGCCTTCGCTGCCTCAATCAATCGATAGAACTAATCCATCGTTAGCCAAGCTCTACGTTTACGACCAGACCATCGCGCTATCCGTGCCCTGGCTTTGCCATCCGTGCTAATAGGCCAATGACATGTGGGATAGCACGGATGGCAAGGCCGGAGCACGGATGACCAGCGTGCCAGTCCAGCGCGATAGAGTGCAAGTTCGTAAATGTGAGGCTAACGTAAGAGCCTTTTACGATGTTCGAGAAATAGAGATCAGCGGCGATTCTCTCGCAACCAATTTAGACTAATGAATAATCCGAGTTCAATAAGAAGTATCTAATTCTTGGCGAATTCCGCTCCGACTAAACCTTTTGCGACTGCGTATCCAAAAACGCAGGTACATTTGAATTACTATCGAAACCATTCAAGACTTCAACTGGAGCTGGGACTTGAGTCAACTACTAAAAACCATTCTGTCTATCACCTTTGCCTGCTTACAGATTCCACTGGTCGGCGCGCAACCGAATACCGATTCGGCCATGACCTTGTCGCTGCCGATCGATTATCAAGTAGTGCAGCAGACAGCGCGTCACGTTGGAGTTTTGCCCGTTGCGGGACGGCTTGCCGCCAGCGATCTTAGCAATGTTCGCATCGAAGCCAGGGCACTTCGTCTCGATGAAGATTCGAACTGGACAAACATTGCGTCAGACTTGCAAGCAGGGGAGTTCTGTGGGGGCATGCCCCTACCGGCAGGTGGGTGGTACCGACTCGAGGTCCGAGCGGTTAACGAAGCTGGGAAAACTATCGGAGCAGCCTGCGTTGAGCGCGTGGGCGTGGGCGAAGTTTTTGTAGTAGCGGGTCAATCCAACTCAGCCAATCACGGCGAAGAAAAACAGACGCCGCATTCGGACCGCGTTGTCAATTTCGATGGCACTCGCTGGCATCCGGCTGATGATCCCCAGCCCGGCGCGAGTGGGCGCGGCGGGAGTTTCATTCCACCACTTGGCGACACGCTGGTCGAGCGGTTCGATGTTCCCATCGGTTTTATCACCTGTGGTATTGGCGCGAGCAGCGTCCGCGAGTGGCTGCCCAAAGCTTCCGAGTTTCCCAATCCGCCAACCATCGAAAGCCGCGTCAAAAGACTGTCCAATGGCCAGTGGGCCAGCGACGGTGAGGCGTTCGCGATGTTTGTGTCGCGACTAAAAGCACTCGGACCCAACGGCTTGCGTGCCGTTCTGTGGCATCAAGGGGAAAGCGATGCGAACCAGAAGGACGCAACTCGAACGCTGTCCGGTAAGCTGTATCGCGACTATCTAGAGCAGATCATTAGTCAATCGCGCCGTGAGATCGGCTGGGAGGTTCCGTGGTTTGTGGCGCAAGTAAGCTACCACAATCCTGGCGACGAAGCATCACCAGACATCCGCAATGCCCAGTCGTCGCTGTGGCGCGACGGCATCGCACTGGAAGGCCCCGATAGCGACGCGTTGAAGGGCAAGCTACGGCAGAACAATGGTAAAGGAGTCCACTTCAGCGGTGAAGGACTTCGAGAGCACGCTGCCAAATGGGCCGAGAAGATCAGCCCCTGGCTCGAAGAACAGTTCGTAAGACCCTGATTACTTTCTGGTTCCAACGCTGCCGTCGCCTGCGCAGGCTGTGACTTAAACTGCGGGAAACTCGACACTTCTCGCTGATCGCCGGTACTGATAGGGTTTTCTACCCTCCCGCGCGCCCGAGCTCGCTATCAAAAGTGCATGTTTTCGTGGGAGGGTCGCTAGGTGAGTTCTACGAACCTAGCGGGGAGGGGAAACAAGTGTTTTCCCTCCCCGGAAAGCTCGCATTACTCGCTTGCCGACCCTCCCGCGAACTCGTCGATTTCCTCGGTTTCTCCCCCGCGCGGGAGGGTGAAATCAACCTTCGTACCGGCGATCAGCGAGAAGTGTCGGAAACTCTTGGGTTTATTGTGATTCTCACGATTGGTCGATCGAACCCATATTCAACAGCCAGCTCTGGCTCGGCGTTAAGCATATTCTGCAACTGCAAAATTGAACGGCATGAGTTTGTTATTTGGATGCTCCAACCCAAAACAGGCGACAGCCGTAGCGTTAGCCGTTCGACAGCGATTCACGGAAACTGCGAATCAAGGCCGTTTCTCCCAGATCAAAGCGTTTTTCCAGAATGGCTTCCGCCATCGCAATCGTAAAGCCCGGCAGCGCCACACTTTCGTCGATGGTTTTGTATTCGCCACCAACCAATTGATGCATGGACATTTGCTCGCCATCGTGACGCCAAACTTCCGGCACGCCCATCTCCGCAAACAAAGTCATCTTGGGGATAGCTGAGGTGGTGATTTCGACTTCGATTACTAGGTCAGGTGGTGGGTCTGTCCGCAGATCGACTTCCTCTTTGATTCGTATCTGCTCAGCGTGTTGCACATAATACGATTCGTCCGCTTCAAAGCCACTCTTTAGCTCTTTGCGCTTGAAAGTCGTCGACGCCACGCTCTGAATCTCGATCCCACGCACTTCGGTGTAGGTTTCGACCATTCGCCCAATAAGGCGACCGATATTTTCATGTTGTCGTCGAGGGCTCATGAGTTCAAGCATCCCATCGAAGTAGGTCATTCTCGGAACGCTACCGCGACGCTGTTCTGCCAGCTCGCAATACGTCTCCCAACGCACGTTCTCAAGCAGCGTGCGTGTTTCGGCGGGTAGTGTCGTCGTTTGCATGTTCGTAAAGGCTCAACATTGGGCATGTCAATTCGTAAGGCACTTATTGTAACCTATGCCGTTTGCCCAGCCAAATGCTTCACACTAAATGTTCAACCACTCACAAACAAGCGAACGCGGAGCCAGCAATTTGAGTGCAATGATGGAATCATCCGGCCATGCACTTCGAATCACAATCGCATACAATCTAGAATCGTGCGGAAGATAGTTGACACACACTCACTAGTAACCATCACGCACTGCCGTGATGACGTGAAAAACTCAGTCAGCCATCGTTCGTTCGATGTTTAGCGCCCAAATTTCCATTAACTTACCCTTACACAAATCCCATTTATGCCTGCATCATTTTCTCCGTTGAAGGGATTGGTCGCGGCGACGTTTACGCCAATGCTTGAGAACCGCTCGATCCATGAGGGTGCCATCCCAGCTATGGTCGACGAACTTGTCAATCAGAAGATCGCTGCGTTGTACGTACTGGGAAGCACCGGTGAAGGATCTTCCATGACGTTTGAGGAACGTTGTTTGGTAGCCCAAGGCTTTGTGAGCGCAGCAGGCGGCAGACTGCCAGTGATCGTCCAGGTCGGCAGCGAAAGCCTGAGACAGTCAAGTAACTTGGCGGCTCAAGCGCAGCTCATCGGTGCCGACGCCATCTCGGCCGTCAGTCCGGTCTATTTCAAACCTGATTCGACAGAGGCCTTGGTCGCTTCCATGGCAGAAATAGCGGCTGGTGCGCCGCAGCTTCCCTTTTACTACTACCACATTCCCTCAGTGACGGGCGTTCAAATTGGTGCGCTGGACTTCCTGAAGTTGGCTGAAGCGAGGATCCCGACGCTTCGAGGAATTAAGTTCACTTCGCAAAACGTATTCGAATTTCAAACGTGCGTCGAATATGCCGGTGACCGCTTCGAACTTTTTTGGGGCTTTGACGAAATGTTGCAATGTGGACTGGCAGCGGGCGCTCGGGCCGCAGTGGGGAGCACCTACAATTTTGCTGCACCCATCTATCGTAGATTGCTGGCTGCGTTCGATGTGGGCGATTGGGAAACAGTTCGCTGTGAACAATCGCGCTCGCAAGCCATCGTGCGCGCCTTCCTGCCCTACGGCCCTCGAGGTGCGCAAAAGGCGATGATGAAGATGATCGGCATCGACTGCGGACCTTCGCGCTTGCCCGTATCCACCTTGACACCAACGCAGTACACAGCACTCGAAAATGACCTGCGAAAATTAGGATTCTTTGAATGGATCGCAACAACATTATGAGCCCAATGAGCACAATGTTCGCAAACGTAGCTCTGCTAGTTTTCTCCATTGGTGCGAGCGCCGCCGAGCCATCGCTCAGCCAAGCAGATGTATTTCCTGCGGGCATGAACGACGTTGCCTTGTATCGGATTCCAGGCATGGTCGTCACTCCCAAAGGAACTGTGCTGGCTTATTGCGAAGCTCGCCGCCACAGCCAATCGGACTGGGGAGAAATTGAAATCCATGCCCGCCGCAGCACCGATGGCGGCCAGTCCTGGGAGGCGGCAAAACAGCTGGCACACTTCGCCGAGCGCATCGAAGGGAACCCACGTAAAGCAGAGGGAGGTCAGCATGAACAGACCGTCAACAACCCGGTGGCCATTGTCAATCACCACACAGGCGCCATCGAGTTTGTGTATTGCGTCAATTATGCTCAGTGTTTTTCCATGCGCAGCACAGACGACGGTCTAACTTGGTCAGCGCCGATTGAAATCACACCTACTTTTGAACCATTCCGCCAGAGCTACGATTGGAAAGTGATCGCTACCGGGCCAGGCCATGGTGTGCAATTGGCCAGTGGTCGCCTGGTGGTGCCAATCTGGTTGGCTTACGGAGCCATCGGTGAGCACAAACCGTCAGCCTCAGCCACGATCTTCAGTGACGATCACGGTCGGACTTGGCAGGCCGGCGAGATCGCTGTTCCTGACGAAGGAGATTATGGTGATCCCAACGAGACGATGATCACCACACTTTCCGACGGTCGCGTGATGCTGGTGTCACGCAGCGTCTCGAATCGCAATCGCAAGCTGGTCACCTTCAGCAGCGACGGCGCGACCGGATGGAGTGAGCCTGTCTTTCATGATGCGTTGTGGGAACCGATCTGTATGGCCAGTATTATCGCGCATCCAGACTCACCGGGAACACTCATCTTCTCCAACCCACATTCGCTCGCCATGAGCAAAGACGGTAACGAAATTCCCGCCGGGCGTGGCCAGCGCCGCAACCTGTCTATCAAACTCAGCCGAGACGACGGCGCAACTTGGCCCATCAGCAAAACGTTGGAATCCGGCCCGAGTGCCTATTCCGACTTGGCCGTTTTGCCAGACGGTACCGTGCTCTGCCTATACGAAGGGGACCAGAAGATAGTCTGTGCCCGCTTCAACCTCGAGTGGATCGAACAGCCATAATTGGTCAACCAAGAGGAGTGCGTTATCAAACAAATATGTACCTACAGGGCTACGTCACATGCATCGTTGAGCTGGAAACGAAATCAGTACAAACCTCCGATCGTCCACCTGGTGCAGATCAATTTGTGAGCCGCGACGCGTGAGGGCTAGTTGGCTTAGTGAACCTCAGGCGCTAGCCGTGGGTCTTTGGGGGCGAAGTTGGCCATTAGGGGCCCACGGCTAGCGCCTGAGGTTCACTAAAAATGCGCGGCGCACTAAATCAACAAGCCCGTAAGCTACGAGCGTTCGAAAGTCGTTCACGAGTTTAGGTTGGAGCTTCCGAACATGGTGGTGATCAGCGAGAAGTGTCATAAAACTGACAAAATTGCTATTTCTTAAGTAACTTCCCGGTCTGGTCTGGAACTGAGCCGGTTTAGAATACTGCTAATTGATACGTTAGGACGTCGATTTAGGTCCACTCCGATAGGCGCTGTAAGCGTTCTCGTGTTTTTCTCACTTTCAGCCTATCCCTGGATGGTCGAGATAGCACGTCAATTGCATCCCAATCATGAACTGCAATTCCCCAAACAACATATTTTCGGGGGAATTGGTTGGGTGCTCATTGGCATTGGTGTCTTAGCGGAGTCGGGCGTTATCAAATGGACAATCTCTCCTCGCCGTAAAGCGATTGGTGGCGTTGTGTGGCTGAGACGTTTAAACCTATAAGGAACTTGGAAGCACTATGGACAGCTACGCCGAGACTCTTCGCATGCTCAATACCTATGTTTTAGAGCGTGCATTCGCGGAAACATTCGCCGAACTGGGTGGGAGCACGCGTAAGTTCCCCGCACTTGAGAATGTACAAATCAATTCGTGCGACCTGCGACATATCCCCTCCAATGATGAGATGATTCTAGATGCGGCTGCTGGTCATGGAAGACAAGAGTTGCGAGCGAGGCTGCAACGCAAGGCAGCCCAAAACTAAAAATTGCCCATGAGAACCTGCTGCGGAAGAATCCTGTGGATTGATAGTCTCGGTGGATTGTTTGTGGGCGTTTTTGTGCTGGCGATCTGCGGACCGCTTAGCAAATGGGAGAACCTGCCATTTTCCGTGGTGTTGGCGCTGGGAATTGCCAATCTTTTGTATGGCAGCTACTCGATGTACGTTACAATCCGCAACCCTCGATCCATGAACTCAGTGAAGATTCTGGCGATAGCCAATATGCTGTGGTTGGTCGTTTGTTGCGCGCTTGTGTCAACGTGGTGGAACGAGATCTCCATGATCGGCTTAGCGCATCTTCTAGGTGAGGGGGTTTACGTGGCCGGCCTCGGATATACTGAGTGGCGATACAGGCGATGTCTCGCGCCGCCCAGTCCAACCCGCTGACAAACAAAACGATCAACGCAAATTAGACCATGAATAAACAAAGCAGGGATGCCGAGCGGACGATCGGCCTGTTTGGTGCGACCGGCGTTGGAGTCGGTGCCATTGTCGGCGGAGGCATTTTAGCGTTGGCAGGCGTTGCTTTTGCAACCAGTGGGCCAGCGGCCATTCTGGCATTCGGACTGAACGGAGTAATTGGTCTGTTGACGGCGCTGAGCTTGGCGGAAATGGCTTCAAAATTCCCTGAGTCAGGAGGCACTTATACGTTTTCAAAGAAGGTACTGTCGGTCGAAGCCGCCTTCATGGTGGGATGGGTGGTGTGGTTCGCCTCGATCGTTGCCGCCGTGCTGTATGCCGTGGGTTTTGCCTACTTTGCCATGATCATGGTAAACGACTTGCGGCTGGCTGCCCAAGGATCTGCACCAGAGTGGTTGACCAGCTCACGAACTATCACGACGGTCGCGGTCGGGACAACTGTACTCCTGGGCCTTAATCTAATGCGCAGGGCGACCAGCGGCGGCCAATGGGTTAACGTCAGTAAGGTAATGGTTTTCGGCATCTTGATTGTAGCCGGTCTGTTTGTCATGGCCCGACAACCTGCGACAGACACAATATCTAAGCTGCAGCCGTTCTTCGCCAAAGGTTGGAGCGGGCTGATCCAGGCGATGGGATATACGTTTATCGCCTTGCAGGGCTTTGACTTGATCGCCGCGGTAGGTGGCGAAGTAAAGAATCCGTCGAAGACTATTCCACGAGCGATGATTCTGTCGCTCGGAATCGCGCTGGTCATATACCTGCCGTTGCTATTTGTGATTTCCACGGTGGGAGTTCCGCCAGGACAGTCGATTACCGAAGCCGCTACGGAGAATCCCGAAGGGATCGTAGCGATAGCGTCGCAACAATTCTTAGGTCCGGCAGGCTATTGGCTGGTGATTGTGGCGGCGGTGTTGTCGATGTATTCCGCTCTGCAAGCCAATTTGTTCGCAGCCTCGCGCATTGCACAGTCGATGGCCCGCGACCGTACACTTCCTTCACCGCTGAGTAGACTCCACCCCCAGCGTCGCACACCGCTGTTGGCAGTGGCGTTAACTTCGCTGTTGGTGGTGCTGATCTTGCTGGTATTGCCTGATTTAAGCGCGGCTGGCGCGGCCTCCAGTCTGATTTTCCTGATCACCTTTGCGCTGGCCCATGGGGTGGCGATTTTGGTTCGTCGGCGAAGCCGCTTACGGCCCCCTCCGTTTCGCGTCCCCTACTTTCCTGTCATTCCGGTCGTTGGCGGACTGGCCTGTCTGGCACTGGCGGTCTTCCAAGGAATCGCCGTGCCCGCAGCTGGTCTCATTACCGTGGTGTGGTTGGGGATCGGCGGATTGCTGTTCATCGGGTTGTTTGCGCGCCGCGCTCGAGTGCTGGATGCTGCGAGCACGGCGCTCGACCCTGAGTTGATGGCGCTTCGTGGTCGCGCGCCGCTCGTGCTCGTACCCGTCGCCAACCCACAGAATGCACGGGCCATGATTTCGTTGGCCGATGCACTCGTTCCCGCCAGTATTGGTCGCGTGCTCGTTCAGACGGTAGCCGTAGTTCCCGATGGCTGGCAGGCCGACCAGGATTCCGCACCCATTGAAAGGTCTCAGGCGATACTCCGCGAACTGCTCTGTGCCTCGACCCGCGAAGCGATTCGTATCGAGATCCTAACGACCATGGCGCGTGAGCCGATGGCTGAGATCGCTCGCGCCGCCCGTCTGCATCGCTGCGAATCGGTGCTGCTGGGCCTGAGCGAAATCTCGGAAAACAATCATGGACTGCAGCTCGAATCGCTGCTCGGATCGCTCGATGCTAATGTGGTCGTATTGCGATCCCGCAAGGACTGGCAACTAACGGATGCCCATAAAATCTTAGTGCCCATTGCCGGTCGAGGTGGGCACGAACACTTGCGCGCTCAACTGCTCGGCAGTCTATCGCGTGGCGCAAATCGCGAAGTCACTTTTTTACGAGTCATGCCAGTTAACACTCGGCCAGAGGAAATAAAGCGAGCCGAGCGCGACCTGCGAAGTTTGGCCGATGACGAAGCTCATGGACAGTTTCAAGTGGAAGTAGTGCTCAGCGACTCGGCGGTGAGCTCGATCGCGGAGCGTGCGCAACAGTCCGATTTATTAATCTTAGGTGTTCAGCGCGTCGAGCGTCGCAAGAAGCTATTTGGCGACTTCACTCGTCAGCTTGCCCGTCGCACGACCTGCCCCTTAATTGTCATGAGTCGCCGCGGCTAAGCCGCAATCCTATATCCATCCGTTTATCCGGATGCACGGATGGACAGCCCTGCAGCGTGCGAAAGCTATCTCCCGATTCCCTTGAAGTCCCCGGTGGTCTACGCTTAGACATTATACCGTTCAAAATACTCCAGTCTCGGGCGCTGCCATCGCCTGCGCAGTCTGTAACTATTACTTCGCGAAACTCTCTGCACAATTTAGATTCTCGCGATTGGTAGATTGAACTTGATTCAACAGCCTGCTCCGGCTCGGCGTTAAACAAATCCCACACCTGGAAAACCGAACGGGATTGTGCGCTTAGACGTACAGTTGAGCCTCAATTGCGCGAGCATATCCAACAGTGAGAGGTAAGATTTACCTATGACGAAGAAGGCGAACCCAAAGGTGGACTGGTTCTTCAACAAGGCCGACCAATGGCAACCAGAAGTGAATTTGCTTCGAAACATTCCACTGGATTGCGGGCTGGTCGAAGTCCTGAAATGGGGCGCGCCGTGTTACACACTGAACGGGAGCAATATCGTCCTGATTCACAAGTTCAAGGAGTATTGTGCCTTCTTGTTTTTTAAAGGTGCCTTGCTCAAGGACCCTGAAGGCATTCTCATTCGACAGACAAAAAACGTTCAGGCGGCGCGTCAGATCCGATTCACTGACGCTAAGTCCATTAAGAAACTCCGACCGGTCCTCAACACTTACGTCTTGCAGGCGATTGAAGTCGACCAATCTGGCGCGAAGGTTGCTATAAAGCGCGTCGCAGATTTCCCGGTTGCCGAAGAATTCCAAAGTCGATTGGATGAACTCCCGGCGTTGAAAGCAGCTTTCGAAAAACTGACTCCTGGTAGGCGAAAGGCATACTTGTTGTATTTTTCTGGTGCTAAGAAGAATGAGACGCGGGAGTCTCGTGTCGAGAAGTGCATCCCACGGATACTTGATGGAAGTGGGCTGGATGACTGAACGCCGAATAGTGAGCGACGGGTTGAGGGTGGTCCGAATCGAATTTCCGACCGACAATGGTACAGAACAGGGATGTCGAACATGAGAGCTTGCGTTATTCCCACCACCTTGAATTGAAGTCAAACTACTATGCATCATTTGTCATCAGCGATCTCACACTCACTGTGCTTGATAGTCACCACTTTCTACTTGACAGCTTTGTGTCTGGCCCAGGATGCTCCGCAACCAGCCATCGATGCCGATATCTTGCTGCGGGATGGCACGCTCTACTTGGGCGATGCACAGCCCGGAGTTCGCGGTGATTTGGCCTTGAAGGACGGGCGGATCGTCGCTGTTGGTACGTTCAACGTCGGTAAGGTCAAACAACTCATCGATTGTGAAGGATGCATTGTCTGCCCAGGATTCATCGATCTGCACAATCACAGTGACGAATCTGTTCTGGCTAGCTCGACACGCGCGGTGATGAACTACGTCACGCAAGGCTGCACGACCATAGTAACGGGCAACTGTGGTAGCGGTCCCATCGAAGTCGCTCCCTACTATGAAAAAATTGAACAGTTGGGCGCTGGGGTGAACGTGGCCCACTTGTTGCCACAGGGGGATTTGCGTGAAAAGGTCGTAGGCAATGATCAACGTCCCGCTACGGAGTCGGAATTGGAACAGATGCGCAGCCTTGCTCGGCAAGCGATGGTCGACGGAGCCTGGGGGATGTCGAGCGGACTGATTTATGTTCCCAGTTCGTATGCGGACACCGATGAATTAACGGCTATCGCAGCAACTGTCGCCGAGCACGGTGGGATTTATGCGAGCCATATTCGAGGCGAGGGGACCGATTTGCTCGATGCGGTCGCAGAGGCATTAACAATAGGCGGTCGAGCCAATGTTCCGGTTCACATTTCACATTTTAAATCGTCCGGCAAGGACTCATGGGGACTTGTACGCACCGCAGTGGAGCTCATCAAGTCGAAGCGCGACAGCGGACAAATAGTCACGGCGGATCAATATCCGTATACCGCTTCGAGTACTTCATTGGCGGCCACGGTCATCCCAGCCTGGGCCAGAGCCGGAGGAAAAGAAGCCACGTTGAAGCGATTGGAAGATAGCTCTCCCGAGACAAAAAGCATCCTCGCCGCGATTCAGAAGAAGCTCGATTTGACCGATGCGGGACACCGTATTCAAGTGGCCGACTTCACGCCGCGTCCTGAATGGGCAGGCATGCGATTGGACGAGCTTGCAACCGCCGAGGGGCTGAGCCCCTTGGAGATGGTGCTCAGCATCGAGCGACAGGGCGGGGCGGCGGTTGTCAATCACAGCATCAACGAACAAGATGTCCGATTCGTAATGACCTTACCGTGGGTAGCCACAGCGTCCGATGGCTCCTCACGCATTCCCAGTGAAGAAGTACCGCATCCACGTAGCTACGGGACATTCCCAAGAAAACTGGGGTTCTATTCCATCCAAGAAGGGGTGGTGGAACTTGCCCAGGCCATTCGCAGCTGCAGCGGGCTGCCAGCCGATATTTTGGGACTGTCGGATCGAGGCTATTTGAAAGTTGATTATGCTGCGGATGTGCTGGTATGGAAACAGAATGAATTCATAGATACCGCCACTTTCGTCGCTCCACACAACTACGCGATCGGCATGCGCTACGTGTTTGTTAATGGCGTACCTGCCATTGCGAATAGCCAAGCAACCGGTGCTCTGGCAGGCCAAGCCCTACGCCATCATTCGCGTCTGGCTGAGAAGCCGGGAAAATCGGCGCCCTGATAAGAATCCTTTTCCCGCCGACAGAAAGGAATCAGCACGATCTGAATGTCCAGTCACACCCGGCAGGTGTGACCCACCAAAACACACAAACACACCTGGCAGAGGTTGGCAGCGCTCTGGCTACAACCTTATGTCACTACTCAGGGCTCCAAGGGTTCCGACCCTCTTTGGCTTGCAAAAACTTGGCATCAACCGATTTATACCAAGCATGCAGTTGGCCGCGCATCTGATGGACACGCTCGGGCATTTCAGCAGCTAGGTCGTGGGCTTCGCCGATGTCGGATTCGAGATCATACAAATGGACACGTCCATCTTCGTAGCGCTCGATTAGTTTAAACTTGCCTTGACGAATGGCACCTCCAGGAATCCCACCTTGATTGCTGTAATGCGGGTAGTGCCAGTAGAGTGCATCGCGATCGAGCGTACCGCCTGCGAGCGCTGGGCGGATGTCGATACCGTCGACAGCATGTCGGAGCTCGACGCCCGCTGCGGCGGCCAGCGTGGGGAACAAATCGATGGAGCATATTGGCTGGTCAGATGTCGCGCCAGCTTGCGTCACGCCTGGATAGCGGACGATCCACGGCTCGCGAATTCCCCCTTCGTAGACCCACCCCTTGCCTCCGCGCAGCGGCAAGTTGCTAGTGGGCGAACCTTCGGAAGTGGATAGTCCGCCATTGTCTGAGGTGAAGACGACGACCGTGTTGTCGGCAACTCCAGCGGCCTCCAATTGTTTGAGGACTTTGCCGACGGCTTGATCCATCGCCTCGACCATGGCCGCATACACGGCATGTTTTTGCACTACTCGTACTTGGCGCGGCATATCGCCAAACACCTGCTCTTCGTCGGCGAATTCATCTCCCGAGATAGTGCTGGCCTTCTGCTGGTACTTCTCTACCAAGTCTGGCCGGCCAATCAGCGGTGTATGCACCGAATAGAACGACAGATAAGCCAGGAAAGGTCTGTCTTTGTTCTCCAAGATGAACGCTGCGGTATCGCGTGACAAGCGATCGGGCAAGTGATCGCCGGCAGGGCTTTCGACCTTCATCTGCGGATTCTCAAATGGAGCGAAGTATTTTTTACCGGTGTACGGACCACCTCCACTGTGACCGCCAATGTTGACATCAAATCCTCGGTTCTGCGGAAAGTACTCTTCGCTCTCGCCCAGATGCCACTTGCCAGCAAAAAACGTTGCGTAGCCTTGGCCTTTGAGTGCTTGAGCTAATGTAATTTCATTCAGTGGCATATGGTTGTTCAACGGGGCCGGATCGAAGGTGCCGCTGCGCTTACCGGAAAAGAAGTTGGTGGCGCCAACTCGGGTCGGATACTTGCCGGTCATCAAGCTATAGCGGGTCGGCGAACAAACGGGATTGGCTGCGTATCCATCCTTAAATCGCATTCCCGATGCGGCCAATTGATTGATATGCGGCGTATCGTAGAAACAATTCGGATTGTTGGCACCCACATCCATATAGCCCAAGTCGTCGACCAAAAAAACGACGAAGTTCGGCTTCTTGGACGGAGATACTTCTTCTGCTCCGCGAGCGGGGACCATCGGAAGTAGGAGGCTGGCCATCGCCAAACAAAAAATGCAATGAGAATTGGGACGCTTCATGATCAATACTCCGTGACCGCCAGTTAAAAATGGAAATACGATACTGCGAGAAACAGCCATTCTAGGACACTTCTCGGCGAACACCACCTCGTTCACAACTCGTTCCAAGGCTCGCACCTGGCTATGCTGGCTCTAGGCATCATACCGAACTTCCAGTGATCCTGTCGACCAAAAGATCGAACAGTGGCCAGCCGTAGAAAAACCGGGAGAGGGCTTTCGTGTGCTAGTCGTCGAGATTAAACCCAATCCAATAGCAAGGCGATAGTCGCTGCGCGGGAGCTTACTGCAAGGCGGCAGTGACTTCCCTAAACTTGATGCTGCCAATCCGCCAACTACCCGGCGTTTCGACGCCGAGGTGAGGTTCGCTTGAGAGCCGAAGTGTTTCGCCCGCCTTGAGTAGGCCGATATCGCTCAATATGCCTGATTGGTCTTTGGAATCAATGTCTGCGTCAACGCAATAGACGCTTAGTGGAACGTTTTTGCCAACCTGATAGAAACCTCCACAGGGCTGCCCTGCCGCAATCAAGGCAACCGATTCGATAAGTACATCGCGATCGAAGTGCAACACAATCGCTTCACCGCTGTCGAATGCGTTCGACTTTCCGCCTGTCATTCCCAGTCCGTGGTCCGATAAATCAAAGTCGGGTAAACCGCGAGTCGCATTGCGTACCTGCCCTTCGATGTCGACCGTGATGGAACTAATTCGTAGTGAGACTTTGATTGCTTCACTTTCCTGGCAAGATTTTCGAATTGCATCGTCTGATTGGAAATTGATCTCCTGTACCTGTGTCGACGCAATTTGACTATAGCGGTGACCGCCGCTATTGCGGTGGTGCTGTGCGACGTCGGATAAAACCTGGACCAGCGACTGAAGCGAATGTTCTTGCAGCCGGTTATTCGTTTCCTGGGGATCGGTGGCTAGATCGAAGAGTTCTATCGGTTTCGCCACGCCGGCTCGTAAGAGACTGGCATCGAAGATAATCTTCCATTGTCCGCGCAGCGTTTGATCGTTAACCAGCGGATCGTCCAACCGCAGGGCACTGGCTGCTGGATCCTGGGGTGCTTCTTTATGATCGTGGTAGAACATCGGATGTGAAGCCAGGGATTCACCACGCCACGCGGCCAACACACTAGAACTATCCTCCGCACCCTTATGGCCATCCGGAAGGTTGGGCAACTCGGCTCCAACAATCTCGGCGAAAGTTGCAAACATATCGTGCAAACCAATGAGTGATGCGCTGGTTTGACCGGGCGTGGTGGTGTCGCCGTCGCCTACCTTTCCGACTTTCCAGGCGACGATGAATGGGACGCGGTGTCCGCCTTCATAACAGGAACCTTTGTTACTGCGGAATGGACCGGTTGCCGTTTTTGCAGCCTTCTCTGCGCCATTGTCACTGGTGAAGATGACGATGGTGTTGTCGAGCAATTTGTGTCCCGGCCGCCGTGGATCGTCATGGGCGTCTAAGAAGTCAATCAATCGACCAAGGGCTACGTCATTTTCATAAATGAAATCACTACGCGTGTCCATTGGCTGACCACTCATACTGCGCGCGTGGCCTGAGACCGGTACGCCACCAATTTCTTGATCGGGCGTGTAGGGTGAGTGGTTTGAATTCGATGGATAATAGACGAAGAAAGGCTGACCTGCATGAACTCCGCCGCTAAGATGCGACTCTATAAACTCCATCGCATTGTCGGAATGTCGGCCGCCGAGTTCACTTAGCAAATAGGCATTTTCGCCGGAAGCATAGAGTTTCTTTCCCTGTCCGACCGCGCTGAGAATCTTACGACCATCAACGTGCCCTGGGCCAGTAGACTGCTGGGCATTGTTTCCCCGGTTCTTGGAATTCCCCGCAATTCCGCTGGTCCCGTGCGAACGAGAGGTAAAACGGCAAACATCAAAACCATGGTCCATGGGTGTATCATCCATCGGTTGCATCAAGTCGGCATCCTCCCAGCCGGCTGCGGGACTTCCGTCGCTTTGCCGATAGCGTAGTCCCACATGCCATTTCCCAAACAGACCAGTGCGGTAGCCATGGTCCTGTAGAAGCGTACCCAGCGTAGGCCGATCGGCCTCGATCAGCGGATCACCTTGCACTCCAAACAGCACATAGTGCTTCAAGCGACTGCGCCATGGATAGCGGCCTGTCAACAAGCCATAGCGGGTTGGGGAGCAGCGCGAGGCTGGAGTGTGCGCGTCGGTAAAGCGAACACCCAGCCGTGCCAGTCGCTGCATGTTGGGGGTGGCAATCTGATCGACATCAGCATTGCCTGTAAAATCCTGATAGGCGCTGGTGTCGCCCAGCCCCATATCATCTGCCATCATGAGGACAATGTTCGGTGGTTGGTCAGCCATGCTGACTCGCGCGACTAAGACAATACACAGGGCTGCGAGGCTGGAACGAAGCACGTTTTTCATGATTGAGTTGCTCTGAGAAAGTAGGACAATGTTCGATCAGCTGACCACATTTGGGCCAAATTTGCATGGAGCGAGTTTAACCCGGATTATTCATGACCTGGTGAGCCGCAGGGCGTGAGCCCTCAGTTATTAAGTGAGCCGCAGGGCGTGAGCCCTCGGTTTTTGAGTGAGCCGAAGGGCGAGAGATTTAATCGTTAGCCAGCATACATAATACCAGTTTGCGAAATGAGGCTTTACCTTCAGCTGAGTCCAATACCGTGCAGTGTTTTGGTAGCCGACTGCGGGGGTGCCGCAAACCTTAAATTCGTCCTATCGTGAACCTCAGGCGCTAGCCGTGGACCTACCTAGGTTCGTGCCCACGGCTAGCGGGCTGTTGCTATATTCGTTACCCGCAGCCAAAGACGAGGTTCGCCCCGTTGATCCTCGCCTACCGTTTTAATGTTGCACTATTTCAACCGCGAAGCGGTGGTATTGGGTAGCCTGGGGTGCAACCCCAGGGGAAATGTCCCCCGACATCCTTCGGCTTTCCAGCGATCGACCGCATTCGCGGTCGATCGCTGGCAAGCCGGAAAAACGCGGGGAGCCTCCCATGACCTGGGATTTGCATCCCAGGCTATCGAATTCCGTGCCTTTGGCACTAAATTGCGAGGGCATTAAAACCTACCGCTGTGGGTCAAACAAAAAATCGTCAAATCAATACTTAACCAACAGCCCGCTAGCGCCTGAGGTTCCGAGGGAAACGAACCACGGACGGACCTTACGGATTGTGGTACATTTTAACAGAGGCATGTCATCTACGAGGCCTGTTGAGCACGCGTAGAATATTTCGGTTGACAATCGACGCCCGCGGAGTGCCATTCAATGTTTCGCTATCTGTGGCTTGCAACTCTTCTTCTATATCCAACACTCGCGCTCGTCGCAGGTGCTGTAGAGCCTAAATTCAAAGTCGCGGTGATTGGTCATACGGGGCAGGGCAACTACGGTCATGCTCTAGACACGGTGTGGAAGCGACTGCCCGAGACCGAGATTATCGCGGTTGCGGACCCAGATCCCCAAGGGCTCGCACGTGAATTAAAGCTGCTGAATGTTGGACAGGGATTCGCCGACTATCGCGAAATGTTGAAGCAATCGCGGCCCGACATCGTCGCTATTTGCCCGCGGTTCGCCGATCAACATTTTGCCATGTGTATGGCGGCGATTGAAGCAGGTGTGAAAGGGATCTATATTGAAAAACCATTTTGCCGCCTGCCATGTGAGGCGGACGAAATCTCCGAAGCTTGTCACGCGAAGAATGTCAAACTCGCCGTCGCCCATCGCAATCGCTATAACCCAACGTTAAAAACGATCGACCAAATGCTCGCCGACGATCAGCTGGGCAAGCTGCTGGAGATCCGAGGGCGTGGCAAGGGAGATCATCGCGGTGGAGCCGAAGATCTGTGGGTATTGGGCTCACATGTCTTGGATCTAATTCACTATTTCGGTGGATCACCGTTGAGTTGCTCCGCAGAATTACTACAGGATGGTAAGCGAGTGACGCGTGCAGATGTCAAAGAAGGAAACGAAGGTCTCGGGCCGCTGGCTGGCGATGAGCTCCATGCGCGATTCCGGATGCAGCGCGGTTTCACCGCTTACTTTGATTCCTTCGCCAACGATGGCACCAACAATCATGGCTTCGGCCTACAATTGATCGGTAGCAAGGGGATCGTCAGCATTCAAAACGACCGCTTTCCGCTTGCGTACTTCATTCCCGGCAATCCGTTTCAACCAACCGACGATCCACGCCCGTGGATTCCGATTACCAGCGGCGGAGTTGGCCAACCAGAGCCACTGGCTGATATTGAAGACGAAATTGAGCACCATGTGGTTGCCGCTCGCGATTTGGTAGCGGCTATCGAAAACGATCGCCAGCCGATTTGTGGATTGACTGAAGGTGCGATGACCGTCGAAATGGTCCATGCCGTGTTCGCTTCACACGTAGCGGGCAGCCAAGCTATCGAGCTGCCTTTGAAAGAGCGCGACCACGCTCTGATCAAGCCGGGATGGTAGTAGACGGGATGGTAGCAAAGTAGCGGAGGCGCAGAAAGGCAGGCCTGCGTTAGGGGCTGCCTAACGAGGGGTTGGCTATTGTCTTTCGGATGCGTCGATTGGAAAGGAGGATCAGACAATCTTTTAACGGAGCGTAAAACCTGCTAAGCTGAGATGTCCCACCACAACACCCAGCAAATGTTGTCGAACCTACCCGAGACCCTGTATTTTAGATTTCGTCGAACGTGCGACCAAGCGAAACCGTTTTTGTTGAGTTTCCGTTTGGTCACGGTTCGGAGAACCGTGCGACGATGCGACGAATTGAGCACGACCGACCGTTCAACGCTATTGTTGACTAAATTATTGCTGACTAAATTATTGCTGACTAGATTCCGAAGCGCGAGCCAGCGGTTCTTGCCCCAACATCGTTCAAGTACATCCTTCGCACTGGACCACCTTGTGTGGCCGGAGCTGCTCAAACCTTAGCTATACGAGGCCAACAATGATCGATCGTAGAAACATGCTGCGAGCAGTAGCGGCGGGCTTTGGTACTGCCATGGGGTCGACACTAGTTCCTAGGAGCGTACGAGCTGCAGCAACGACTGCGACTGGTTCCGCAGCGAATGCGCCAAAGCGTATCATCTTTTTTTTGCAGAATCAGGGCTTTGATCCAGCCACCTGTGTCCCCACAGAACTCAAAGACAGCGCATCGCTCTCCGACGTCACGCTCCCCGAGCCAATCAGTGCACTTGAACCGTACAAAGAAAAAATCAACATCATCACCGGCTTGCACGGCCGTCACACCAGTCCGTCACACAGTGCTTATTTCGGCGCACTCGGCGGCTATCGGGGAGGTATCGGTATACCACCTAGTGGCGAGACGATCGATCACGTGATCAGTCAAGTGCTCCCACAAACAATCTTGCCGCATCTGTGCATTGGAATGGATGCACTAGAAAACATGGTGTCGCGTCCCACCCTGGCGACGCTGTCGGCAACTGGTCCAGGCAAGCCGTTGTTCATGCATTCCAATCCCAAAGATCTCTATCAACTACTGTTCGGCGGGATTGCTACTGGAGATGTTAAACGTCGGTACGAGGCTCGATCAAAAGTATTTGATCGCGTCGAACAACTCGCTGGCCAAGACGGCAGACAGCTACCTGAAAGTGATCGTGAGCGGTACGGCGGTTATGTCGATGGATTTCGTGACATCAACGGTTTGCGCGAGCGGCTAGTAGGCGTTTCGGATTACCTGAAGCAATTCGCGCCGGAGTATGGTGAAAAATTTACGGCACCAAAATTCGAAACCGACTGGCATGATTCCTTGCTCGATATTGGAATTGCCAGCCTGAAAGCTGGTCTGACCAACGTCCTCACCATCGGTTCTGGACGCGGTGAGATCTTTGGTTCTTGGAAAGGTTTGGGAGTCACACAGGCTGGGCACAATCTTGGGCACATGGATCAGCCGGACAACCCGATTTGGATCAAGATCCGACAATACAACTGTCAAATGCTAGTCAAGCTGATGCAAGCCCTCGAATCGATGCCGGAGGGTGATGGCACGATGATGGACAACACGCTCATCGTCTACACCAGCAATAACGCGGACAAGCAGCACACCAATGGTGCCAGTTGGCCCTTCATCCTGTTGGGGAATTGCAGTGGTCGTATCAAGTCAGGCTGTTACACCCAGTTGGATGGTAAGCGGCCGATCAATGATCTCTACACGACGCTGCTGCACGCTATCGGCGCTCCCCGCGACCG
The DNA here is from genome assembly GCA_041739785.1 of Pirellulaceae bacterium. Classification (GTDB taxonomy): domain Bacteria; phylum Planctomycetota; class Planctomycetia; order Pirellulales; family Pirellulaceae; genus Aureliella. Next base: position 66,184 of record JBGSNE010000201.1, on the reverse strand, counting down.
TTTCAATTTGGAAAGGAACATCGCCGGCCTGGTCGACTCGAAGGCCGGCCCCATCGAAGAACTCATGGCATAGCAGCATGTTTAGAACATTTGTGTACTTCGGTCTGTGGGCGATCTTTGCGTCGTTTCTCCCCACGGTACATTCCGAGCATCCAGTCACCTTTGAATCGCTGGCCGCGCCGTTTCTAGAACAGCATTGCGTGGATTGTCATGGAGCGGACTCGCAAGAGGGAGAAATAGCCTTTCATGAACTCACGGAGATAAATCCCCAAAACGCCGAGCTGTGGCAGCGGATTTGGGAGCAGGTTGCACTGCAGGAGATGCCGCCCAAGGACGAAGACAATCAGCCAGCAGCCCTCCAGCGACTGCAACTGACAAACTTCATTACTAGCGAGCTGCAGCGCGTGCTACATGACCAGGGTGGTTTTCAAAAACATCTGCACCCGTCGAAGGGGAACCACCTCGATCACGATCTATTATTCGGCGAGCTTCCCGCAGGGCTCGAACCCGCCTCCACTCCGGCTCGTATTTGGCGGATTCACCCACAAGAACAACTGACACGGCTGAGCGCTCTGATCAATCGCGAGCCCGACTTCGATCCCGATCGGCCAGGTCTTAGGGCACGCGGCGACTTCATTCCGCCCAACGAAGATGGCGAAGTAAAAGTCTACTTTGGCCTCGATCGAGTCATTGGTTGGGTCGGTGGTACAGCAGCCTATGCGGCAGCCATCACCGGATTCCCGCCCATCTTAGCAACCGAGGACAACCACGGACTGCGAGATTACTGCAACCTGTACTCCGTCAATGGACCAGAGGCTACGCAAATAGCCAGTACGGCTGAGAACATCCTGCGGTTTATGGCGTTTGGACCACAAGCCGAATCCTATCAGTTTGCCGACGATGTCAAAGAGATCGACGAAAAGTACAAGGACGGAGATCTACGCGGACTTGCGCAGAGCGTCTTTTACGCCAAGGAGACCAAACGTCCTTTGACGCCCGTCTACGATCTGCTCCACAGCCTGCAGGACGGGGCTGATGTTTCGAATAAAAAACTGCAGGTCGCCGTCGATTATTTGTTTAACGCGTTGAGTGGTCGCCAGCCGACGGAAGAAGAGTCGCAGCAATATGTGGACATCGCCCAAGAAGCAATCATTGACCTTGGCCCTGAAGAGGGAGCCATTTTAGGGCTGGTACCGATCTTTCTCGATCGCGATGCATTATTTCGAACGGAATTGGCAGAGCAGGGGACGCCCGATGAGTTCGGCCGAGTCATGCTGCAGGACCAAGAGCTAGGCTTGGCAATTAACGCCGCATTCTGTTACCTGCCACCCAACGAAAAACTGCAACAGGCGATAGAGCAAGGACAGCTGAGAACCCGCGAAGACGTACAGCGCGAAATCACGCGGATGCTCACAGACGACAGCATTCGCAAGCCACGTGTGCTCCAGTTTTTTCGCGAGTACTTCGACTACGATCGGGCAGGTCGGATTTGCAAGGACGCAGCCGCGCTGCTATCGGCTGGAGGCAGTACCAAAACTCAAGATCATTATCGAACAATGTTTGACATGACGGCGAGTACCGATCGTTTGATCGAATTGATCTTGAAAGAAGACAAAGACGTACTCCGCCAGCTGTTAACCACAGACCGCGTCGTTTTTAATGCGGGGATTGACAATCCCTATTTCGGTGAATATGTCAGCTCCAAGCAGCCTCCCAAAGATCCTGATGCCAAGAAGAACGCGGCACAGCGTCGAGTCACGGTTAAGCCTATATCGCCTCCCACAGGTGAGACAGTCCACGTGCGGATTGCACAAGTCGTGCAAGTTGGCAAAACGGCCCGCAGCAAGACGGAGCGCTCGCTGACTACGCTCCCGGTCGACCAGCGCATGGGGCTCCTCACGCACCCCAGCTGGTTGGTCTCTCATTCCGATGCCATGGATAACCACGCTATTCATCGCGGAAAATGGATTCGAGAACGCCTACTAGGCGGCGCCGTTGCCGATGTCCCCATCACCGTCGATGCCATGCTGCCGGATGAACCCACAGAAACTCTTCGCCATCGCATGCGTGTCACGCGAGAAGATTATTGTTGGAAGTGTCACCAGAAGATGGACCCGCTGGGGCTCCCCTTCGAGATGTACAATCACTTAGGTCTCTATCGCAGGGTAGAACAAGATCAGCCAGTCGACACGACTGGCGCCATTATTGACAGCGGAGATCCAACACTGGACGGGCCCGTCGAAAATGCGTTAGAGTTGATTCAGAGATTAGCTAACAGCCAGCGCGTGCAACAGGTCTTCGTGCGTCACGCATTCCGTTTTTGGATGGGCCGCAACGAAACGATTAACGACGCACCTGTTCTCCAAGACGCCTACACGGCTTACCGCACTAGTGGCGGGAGTATGAAGGCCCTGCTCACTTCGCTGCTTACTTCTGATGCTTTCTTGTATCGCACCGTTGAGCGTGAGCCCAGTGAAAGCGATTTTGTAATGTCAACTTCCGCTCAGGACAACGCCAAGAGTGCCTCGCCAGTCAGTTCACCTTCGGCCCATAGTGTTAGCAGTAGTCCCCCCAACTTTGTCGTGATCTTCGCCGACGATCAGGGTTATCAAGATATTGGCTGTTTTGGCTCACCCGACATTCGCACACCGCGACTCGACACGCTAGCCGCCGAAGGGATGAAGTTCACTAGTTTTTACGCGCAGCCCATCTGCGGTCCCTCACGCGCAGCGCTGATGACAGGTTGTTATCCACTGCGAGTTGCCGAACGTGGCAATGTGAAACAGGTCCATCCCGTGCTTCACAGCGATGAAATTACGGTTGCAGAAGTGCTAAAAACTCAAGGCTACGCCACGGCCTGCTTCGGCAAATGGGATCTAGCGACGCATTCGCAAACTAACTTTTTCGACGATCTATTACCTACGCGTCAGGGGTTTGACTATTTCTACGGTACGCCAACCAGCAACGATAAGTTGGTCAACCTCTATCGCAACGCAGAGTTGATCGAAGAGAATACCGACATGTCAACTTTGACGCAGCGCTACACGGATGAAGCAATTGAGTTTATCCAACACCACCAGGAACAACCGTTTTTTGTGTATCTTCCGCATACGATGCCCCACACCCGGCTTGATGCCTCAGAAAAATTTAAGGGGAAGAGCCCGCGCGGGTTGTACGGCGATGTCATCGAGGAGATTGATTTCAACGTAGGGCGAATCATCGATGTACTCAATGATCTGAAGCTGGCAGAGAATACGTACGTGCTATTTACCAGTGACAATGGCCCCTGGTTGATCAAAAACAAAAACCATGCTGACGGGAATTTGCCCAGCGATCATGGCGGATCGGCTGGTCCTTTGCGGAGCGGCAAGGTATCTACATTCGAGGGGGGAGTTCGAGTGCCCTGTATCGTGTGGGGGCCTGGTCGGGTTCCCGCTGGCACCACCTGCGATGCGATCGCCAGTACGCTGGATGTGCTCCCTACGTTGGCTTCCCTAGCTGGCGCGGAGCTCCCCAGTGACCGGGTAATCGATGGCGAAGACATCCAGCATTTGCTACGCGGCGATTTTGATCAGGCCAATGCTGACAAGGCCTACTACTATTACTTGCGAGTTCACTTGCAGGCCGTCCGCCAAGGCAAATGGAAACTGCATTTACCGCGGGACCAAGAGCCACTGGGTGCCGCGCCGTTTGCAAAGAACAACCATATCGCGGTCGCGGATCGCGTTGGTTTTGATTCGCCATTCTTAGTCGACCTCGAAAAAGATATTGGTGAATCGACCAATGTCGCAGATCAACATCCGACGGTCGTTCAGCGTCTGCTAGCCCTCGCTGAAGCAATGCGCGAAGACTTGGGAGATTTTGATCGGGTGGGTACGAACATGCGATTTTTTGATCTTACGGATGAGCGACCAGCCCGCCCACCTGTGCCAGAGTCTGACACAAACAAACAGCAACTTCAACGAAAACCGGCAGCCGAGCTGATCAGGAGTAGTGATCCGCGAGCTGCCGTGCTGGGATATTCATCGCGCGACATCGAGGGTTGGCAGGTCCGTGTAAGCGACAAGCTTGCTGAACACTTGCCAAGCGAGACCCGCCGCGCTATAGAGTTGCTCACAGAGCAACTTCGCAAAGTGGCTGACATTTTGCCCGCCGAGCCACTGGCCTTCTCGAGAACAGTGACGATTTGGTTGTCGCCCGAATACGACGGCATTCGTCCCACGGGAGAGTACCATCCGGGCGCCCGATGGCTGAAAGAGCAAGGGCGCAGTCCAGAGTTGCTCAAATGCATCGAGTTTACGAACATTGCTATTTTTGACCGCGAGATCCAGCGGATGCCAGTCTTGGTGTTGCACGAATTGGCACATGCCTATCACGATCAAGTCCTCGGCTTCGACAACCTGGAAATCAAGGCGGCATTCGAGCGAGCTCGCAGCAGTGGGATCTATGAAAGCGTCGAGCGCAACAATGGCCAGACTGAGCGAGCGTATGGAATAACCAACGAACGCGAGTACTTCGCTGAATCGACTGAAGCTCTCTTTGGAATCAACGACTTTTATCCCTTTGAGCGCTCCGAGTTAGAGCGACACGATCCTGACATGGCGCAGTTGTTATTGAGGTTGTGGCAAGTCGAAAAGCAGGAAAAGTGAATTTCCGGATTGGCGGGTTGATTCCCGCTGCCCATGCACCGAGCCAAGGGACTGCGGCTTGGCGTTAAACAATGTTCGCGGCAGTTTCGTTTAACGCCTAGCCGCAGCGGGCTGCTGAGCTGGAGTGGATCGGATTGCGGTATCGTGTTTGAGTTAGACCTGTGGTCGATCGCACTTGAATCGCAGCCTGCGCAGGCGACGGCCCGAGTTGAGCTGGTCGTGACCTAAATCCCCTGGCTGCCTAAGCCGGCGCCTACGTAGCCGAGGACTAGTTGCACAACAGGCTGAGTTTTTAGTTGAGCCGCGTCTGTGATTGTATGAATTACTCGCAACCTCTCCCGTCTACTGCGGCTTGGCGTTAAACGATGTTCGCGGCAGTTTCGTTTAACGCCTAGCCGCAGCGGGCTGCTGAGCTGGAGTGGATCGGATTGCGGTATCGTGTTTGAGTTAGACCTGTGGTCGATCACACCTGAATCGCAGCCTGCGCAGGCGACGGCCCGAGTTGAGCTGGTCGTGACCTAAAATCCCCTGGCTGCCTAAGCCGGCGCCTACGTAGCCTGGAACTAGTTGCACAACAGGCTGAGTTTTTTATTAAGCCACGTTTGTGATTGTATGAATTACTCGCAGCCTCTCCCGTCTACTGCGGCTTGGCGTTAAACGATGTAGTCGGGCAGGAAAGCCTAACGCACATTGGATGGCGGCGTTTTCTAGTTCGCACTCAGTTGTTGGTCTTGGTAATCACTTGATCGAGCGTCTTGGCTGCCGCTTTTGTGGCGACGTGGTTGGGCCCGAGGACTTGGCTATAAATTTCCACCGCTTCACGAGCGAGTTCTTTGGCTTCTTCGAGCTTGGTATTGCGTTCTAATAACTGTGTGGCAAGCCGATTCAGTGCAAAAGCCGTGCGAGGTTGTCGGCCGTATGCCAAACGGGCTGCAGCGATACCGGAACGTAGAAGCTCTTCGGCTGGCTCATGTTCTCCAGCCCAGTACATGCGTTGCGATTGATCGACTTGAATGTAATTGACCAGTGGATGACGGTCGCCTAACGCCTGCTCGACGATCTCAATCAGCTCACGTGTCTCTTCAGCCGCTGGCTGATTGTTTCCTGCCTGCCAATTGATAGATGCTTGTACCGCCAACAACACGGCGCGTCCGTAGAGACTTCCAAACGGCATTTCGGCCACCAGTCTACCTGATTTGCCAATGCTCAACATGGCTGCTGCGATGTTACCTTCGGTCCGTTCTACGATTGCTTGACCGGCGTATGCGACGGCCAACTTGACGGAACTCACATGCGGATCATTTTCGTGAATGGCTACCACTTGACGAATGATTCGACAACCCTCTTCCCAGTCTCCGACGGTCGGAGCCGCCTCGATCAACACGAAACCCAACATCATCTTGGCGTCCGCGCCACGTGGATCCTGCGAACCATACAAAGCGTCGCAAGAGTCTGCCGTTTCGCGGAATAGAGCGATTGATTGGTCGTAGTTGCCTTCGATGTAGCGCGCCATAGCCAACGTACCGGCCGTTTCGATCGCTTCTTCGGCCGGCAGTTCACCTTTCAATTGCGATTGAGTCTTCCTAGCCGATTGTAGCAATTGGACGGCTCGATCGAGTTCTCCAAGACTCAAGAATACCTGGGCAATGTAAGTCTTCAATACGGAGCGGACCGGCAACTGATCTTGCAATTCGGTTTCCAATAATTGCGCACCTGAGTCCAAGAGCTCCCGGGCAGTAGGTTCATCTTGCCGAGCTAGGTTCGAGCCGAACCTGAAATCGAGAAAACCTACCGAGTCGGCGCCGCGAAACAGGCGAGCCATAAAGCTAGAGACTTCCTTGGCAGTCTCGGCCCGCAATCGGGCTGCTTCGGCAGCGGCTTGGGCTGTCACGCGCGCTTGAGACTCACGCTGCGCCAGTTGTTCGGCACGAGTCGCTTCCCGCCGCGCATTGATGGCGTTGACCTCAGCTCTGCTGGATTCCTGCTCGGCACGGATCCACTGCGTCGTAGTTCCAGCAATGCCTGCCAATAGAGTCGAAAGCAAGACACCAGCCGACGCTACTTTCCAACGATTGCGACGCACGAACTTGCTGGTGCGATATCCCAAAGTATCGTTCCGGGCGCGGACGGGATGCCCTGATAACGCGCGGCGAATGTCCTCAGCAAACTGTTGCGCCGTTCCATACCGTCGCTCGGGTTCTTTGCGTAGGGCCATGAGAACGATGGTCCCCAAGTCACCATGCAATTCACGTTTTAACTTAGCGGGCGTGACCTTGCGATTTTGGGCAATGCGCTCTAAGGAATTGTTAGAAGTTTTCAAGCTTGGGGTTTGGGTGATCGCTGCGCTGGGATGTGTGGGCTGAACGTTTTCAATGGCCTCTGCCAGCTTGAGCGGGTTCGTGGTGTCAACTTCATAGGGGGAGCAACCGGTGAGCAGGCGATAAAGCACAACCCCCAAAGAATAAACGTCGCTGGCAGTCGAAGTGGGTTCGCCCCGCGCTTGTTCTGGACTGGCGTAGTCGGGGGTCATAATCCGGTAAAGCGTGCGAGTAGCATCCGCGTGGGGCTCGAGTTGCGGATGGAGCAGTTTGGCGATTCCAAAGTCGATCAAACGCACTTCGCCAGCACGAGAGACAAGGATGTTGCTCGGCTTCAGGTCGCGATGAATAACTGCCCGTTGATGGGCGAATTGCACTGCGTCACAAACCTTTAAGAATAATTGCAGTCGTTGATCATTGCTGAACTGGTGGGAATCGCAATACTCGTCAATCCGCACGCCATCCACATAGTCAGTAACTAAATAGAAATACCCGTCCTGGGTTGTGCCAGCATCAATCAAGCCCGCGATATTCGGATGCTCTCCCAGAGCCGCGGTGAACTGAGCTTCCGTGCGGAAGCGACGCAACATCTCGTCGGGCGACAGACCGGGACGTAGCAATTTAATTGCCACCTGCTGATCGTAGCCTGACATTCTCTCCGCCAAAAAGACCTCCCCCATACCGCCGCGGCCGATGCTCTTCACAATCCGAAAGGGGCCGATTTCGCGACCAAGAAAGTGCCCCAAGTCAGGCGCTGCCGCGAGAGTTTTTTTTAAATTGAGCTCTGCCGGTGCCAAGAAGTCGTGTTCATTCGCGCGCTCATCTTGGACAATCAGCGCTTCGATCCGCGCCTGGATGCGTTGGTCTCCACCACACGCCTGAGCCAAGAACGTAGCGCGCTGCGAAGCAGACAATTCGATTGCTTCGGAAAAAATGTCCAGCTCGTTGATTTCTTCGCTCAGCGAATGCGTTGGCTCTGTATCTTCCGGCTGACGCCTCGCAGGTGTGGGATCTTCTTGAGACATGCCAAAGAGTCCAATGGTAGAATATGTCAAAATTGCGGGGGCATGGGCTCAAACTACTCTACACTCAATTGTTCGAGCAACCAAGCGCGGGCATAACGCCATTCGCGATTGACGGTGGCCAGCGAGATGGCTAACTGATCTGCGACCTCTGCTAAAGTCAGTCCGCCAAAGAAACGCAATTCGACAATCTGACTGGTTCGCTCGCGGACCGTCGCCAGCTCGCGCAATGCTTCATCGAGAGCAACTAGTTCATAGCCGGTCTGCTGTTCCATAACGTCGATTGCCAAATCGAGTGGGACGACGCAGGCCCCTGCATCGCGCCGCTGAGCCTTGCGGGCCCGCGCGTGATCGATCAGCGCATGCCGCATAGCGCGGACCATTGCGCCAAAGAAGTACGCGCGGTCGGGCATCGATTCCAATGCATTCTGCCGGATCAGTCGCAAGGCGGCTTCGTTGATCAACGCGCTGGGCTGCAGCGTATGCTCTGTTCGTTCGTGGGTCATTATCGCCCCAGCAGCCGTTCGCAGTTCGTCATACGCCACCGCAAACAACTCCTCCTGTGCAGCTGAGTCCCCTTGCTTGACGCGATCTAGAATCAGCGTCAGATTTCCTGGCTCGCTCAAGTCAAATTATCCTGTGAAACGCTTGGTTGTTCGGTTCGTACGGGGCGGTGTAAACTTACGTCATTAGTGGCTTACTTTGAAACATGTTGGCACTGTGACACAGTATTCTGGGATACTTCCATACAAATCCTTGTGGACCGACGCTGACGTCTAATGCAAGTCAATACCACACAACGACTTAAGGCAAAACCAACCCGTGACCCTGTTCCGTCTTCGCGAAGGGCCGCAACATTTCGGAATTCGGACGATACGATTGTGTTGACTTTAACACAGGTATCAGTGATCATCCACCAACACTGAGGGCCTCGCTCAATTGTAGTCAGTTGTCATAGAGCCTGGTTCCACTGGCCGTTGCCAATCCTGGATTACTCCGCACAAGAAAGCGCACGCGCTACGATGCCCGAAAAATATGCCAATGGCATGAAAACGGCAGCCACGAATGCTGAGTATCGCAATCCGAGCGGGAGAAATAACGTATTCAACGTTGAGAAGGGTAAGCGGTGGCCGGGTTGTTGAGATCGCTTGCCAGACCGACGCGATTGGCGATACAGACTTACTAACGGTCGTTCCCGAAAGCCCCGAAATACTTACCGCAGATGAATTGACTTGTCTCGCTGATGTCAAGCACTCGTCCCTAAACAGCGAAAAGCTGGCCGAGGTATCGCTGCCAATCTTTGCGTCTTAGCGCCATTGCGTGAGGCCAATAAACTGAATCGCCAACAACATCACTATTGCTGGCCATATAAATCGGTGAAAGTTTATGACGCTTAGCAAAGCCTTCGTCTTCGTCTTCGTGTCAACACGCTGGTTCCCGTGGCAATTACTACCAGCATAGTCAGGCTGCATGGTTCAGGGACGCCCACGGTCACGGTCGAGTTGCGGAAAGTGGTCGCACTAAAATCGGTGACGGGGCCGGAGCCCAATCGCAATCCGAAGCCGGGCGCAGAGGGAGTCATGGAGAAATCAAACGTCAACCCATTGGGGGCATTTGTTGGACCGAAAACGGCCTCAAAGGAAAAGAGACTCAAGCCGCCAGCGGTGGAAAGTGGTGTGGTCAGCGTCGCATCACTGACGCCAAAATCGCGCCCGTTTCCAGCGGGATTCTGCGGGGCGAAAAAAGGGCTGTTGGCAAAGGCCAACGAACTAATGTTGGTAATCCGCACGGGGCTGGCCACTGGGTTGTTGAGATCGACATCGCTGACATCAATGAAGATGTCGTAGGCCGACAGAGTTTCACCGGCATCTCCCGTAAGTGTCACCGTAAAGATGGTGGTTCCTCCAGCCGGAGTGTGATCTGATTTGTCTACGGTCAGACTAAGAACGATGGCTGCCTCAACGGTTTGAGCGCAAAGGGCCAATGCGATGCAGCATAGGCCGGTTCGTAATGAGGACATCTTTTCCTTCCTGTGTAATTATGGTTGCAACTGTGGCTGTGTCTTCTATCGGGTTTCTGTACCGCTAGCCGACCTGAACGCCCCGTAGTGAATCAGTTGTGCTCCGAAAGGAGATCGAGGGGTTCCTGCGGCCAATTGACATCGTCCCACAAATTAAAGTCACCGAAGACGGCATCGCTGGCCGCTGCAGGTCCAGCGGAGATAGCTCGGTTGCCGCCAGCCGGTCTACTGGGAATAGGTGGTGCCGCGAACGGGAGGACGTCGCCGTTGTGATCTACTACGCTGAACAAATCACCCGACAGGTTTACCGCGCCATCAGCATTGAGATCAAAATACGCATCTCGCAGTCTAGTTGGTAAGCCCCCGTTGCGACCGAAGACATCGAATAAATCTCCGCTAAAATTCACCGCGCCCGATCCATCGGCGTCTCCAGCGAGAACATTGAAGGGCAGATTGTACTGCCCGCCGGCTCCGCTAAGTGAGAGGGTATCGAAGAGAGTCAATAACAAGCGATCATTCGTAACGGGAGTGCTCAAGCGAATTGTGCCCACGTTCGGGCCATCAACGCCGTAATTCAACGTGGCCCCGGGCAGGTAATTCGCTTGATTGATTCCGGCCAGCGCAAGATTCACGGGGGTGAACGCGGCAGAGACATCTTCGCTAAATTGGACGTAGATCGAATCGACACCACTAATCCAGGGGAGCGTCCGTAGCGGTGTCACTTCATCCATCACCACGCCCAACCCTCCCAGGCCATCGCCCACCGTGGCGATGAAACTGTCCGACCAAGTGGACGAAGCGATTTGAACTATGGGCAGACCACCAACCATGGTCAGTTCAAAAGCCTGTCGCGTCGTTCCACCTTGCAAATGATCCGCTTCGACAACTATCGTGGTCTGGCCGACGCTTCTCGAAAGTTTGGCCGCATCAGCGACGACAATTTGATTGCCCACCAAAGCGAAGCGGCCGTCGCTATCCTCGACCAAGCGAAACGTGAGCGCATCGGCGGCATCTAAATCGTTCATGGCTAGGGTCCCCACCGGGGTGCCCACTGGGATGTCGCGGACCACCATCGATTCAGTGACTGAGAGAGTTCCATAGATATCGCAGATCGCTGGATGGATGATCGCATCCAATCCCAATCCACCGATGATCCGATCGCAGCCTTCGCCGCCATCGATCGTATCGATGCCCGCTCCGCCGTGAATCCAATCGTCGCCACCACCGCCGAAGATCAAGTCGGAAAACTCGCTGCCAATAATATTATCGGCACCTTCGCGACCTTCAATGCGCAGGGTCCCTACTAGGCTGGCTGGGGCCACAACTAGTTGATCGTCAAGGTTGCTGCCGCGCACCGCTGTCGTCGCCGCACTGAGCGAACCGAAAATCCGCGCAACGAAAGGTATGTTTGCGAAATAAGTACCAAGACCGATTTCCGTTGGCGTTTGAATTGTTGCCTCGGCCGCAACGGTCAAGATGTTCTTCGACTGAATCGTGATCTGTTCCGTGGCAATCACATCTTCCATGATTTCTAGCGGTTCTTCGGACAAAATATCAATCTTGCCGCTCGCTTTTAGCCCTGAACCAAATCTCGACGAGGCTGGCGGGGGACTCCCACTGCCACCACTGGGGTCCGACGAGCCGACCGCAGTTACTCCTCCAATTGTCGCTGGCAAAGAGCTGTGAATAAAGACATCACCGGTGGTCGCAATCCCTTCTATGCTGCCAGTTGCGGCTCGCAGATATTGAGAAGAGCTACCGATGTCGTCGAGCGCAAATAGCCACAGTTTACCCGATGAGATGTTCGCACTGGTTTGGCCTGGTAAGATGCTTCCGTCTGTCGCGGAAACGAAAGCGGTCTCGGCGTTGGTGCCAACAAACGACAGTATCAGATCATCACGGGTCTCATGGATATAGGCATTTAAGTGGCTGCTGGCGGCCAGCATCCCTGGATTGAGCGGGTCACGCGTGGTGTTGCTATCGATGTCGAGTTCATTGCCAGCCTGGCCAATCGTTCCAGCAATGGCGGTAAGGTTGACGAAGGTACCGATCACATCGGCGCTCGGATTGCCAGCCACGCTCGGATCGACATCCACGATTGTTTCCGCAAAAGGGTCAACTACGTCGACGGCGTCGAGAATTGATCCGGCCGCGATCAAATCGACTTGCCCACTCTGCGAGCGAACGAGGCGCACGTACATGTCGCCGCTGGTCTCGGTCAATCGAATATCGTCCAAAGCAATCGCAGTGAGGCTTCCTTCAAGGCCCGTGTCGACGTCCAAGCTTCCGATCACGCTGCCGATCGAGCCATTGGTGCTCCGCAGCACAATATCGGAAGCGCGAATGTCGGTAATGCCGTCTCGAATCGCCTGCGTGATATTCCCATCGGACGCGATATTGACGAACGATGTTTGCGAGAAAACTTGATTGATCTTCAGCGTGGTGGGGATCGCCGTGGCCGATTGGTGGCGAATGACGACTTCATCGGCTGCCCGCGCGATCAAGTAAGCGCTGGCCGTCGACTGAATCGTCAGTGGTGCCGTCAAACTGCCAACACTGCCTGTATTGGCTTCGAACACCAAGCGTCCCCCGATCACGTGCGGAGATGATGCGGTAGTCGAGGCGGTGAGGTCTCCCTTGACCTTGATTTGCACGCGTTGGTTGTCATCGGTGTGAATCGTACCGATTTGCAAATCAGTTTCAGCACCGATGAAAATCTGGCGATTGGAGGTGACGTCGACAGTGCCCGTTACCGCCAAGTCGATGTCTTCGCGGCGCAAGACTCGGAGGTGAGTGGCTTGTTGGGGAGTGTCGGCCACGGGCGCGATGAGGATATTGGATAACAATTCGTTTTGGAGATCGGCCGGTCGAGGCGGTTCACCTCGACGAGGGTTTGGGAAACCGATCGTCATAGTGGCACCGGAGACGCTGATGATCTCATAGTAGACTCCTTCATCCGTCGTATCGCGACTGAGCTCCAGGAAAATCTCTTGACCTCGCGAGAAACCGTAGCTGGCCCAATTCTGGCTATTGTCGACGAAACCTCGTTCGTCGATGAAGCGGATGGTTCCATTCTCCACGCGAGCTCGAACGGAAAGCGGAGCTTGGGTGAAATGGATGACATCAAACGGTTCAGCGCTGTCCAGTGCGGCGTGTTGTTCGAGCGTCAGAATGGTCGGCTGTCCATTCGTCATCAATGGAATGGTCATGCCGTTCTGATAGCGACCGACACCACGCGCATCGACGATCTCCACGTTTTGCGCGGTGATGTTTGGCGTTTCGACTTGGAATTCGGTATCGGTCACCGACAGGAAGGAGCGACTTCGGAGCGATTGCAATTCCTCTTCGGTCCAGACCTTCATGCCATCTACTTCGACGACTTCCTCTTCCGTCAGCGTGTACTGGTAGCTGGGGTCGCGTGCTCCGCTGGGGACACCAAATTTGCCGTGCAGCGCATGGTACTGCTGTGTGCGGCTGTTGGAAAGCGTGGTTGCTTGGGCCTCGACGTAAGCGCTCAACTCCGGTTCCACCAGTCCCATGGCGATGCCTTGCTCGCGAAGGTAATTTCGCTCGTCGTCCGCAGCTGGGACAACGTGGTCAGGATCGTAGACGGTTGGATCGATTTGCGTTTCGCGGAGATTCCAATAGTCGTGGTACGATCGCGCTTGAGCCACAATGATTGCATCGCGCAGCTCTTGTTTACGTGCAGCGCCATCTGTCAACTGCAGCGCGTTCCACACCGACTGGCGCAGGTCTTCGATGGCCCGCTGGTCGAGCGCTTCGATATAGTTGGCGTCGATGATCGTTCCATGTTCGCTAGTCGGATCGAACTGCATCCGTAAGACACCACCCGCTTCGATCGTATCGACGATCACATCGCGGGAATGGATTGTGTAGATATCGTTCACCGCCCAAGCGGTCAAACTGTCCAAAGCGCTCTGAGAAACATTAAAATTCTCAATACGCAGCGGCTGGTCCGCCGTACCGATGCTCCCGGTCTTGGAAGTCAGGTCAAACGAATTGCCATTGACCCAGCCGGGTGTGGCGCCGACCACGATGCTTCCGGCGGCGGTGAGCGTCACGCGGCCAGGATTGGCTTGCAGTTCCGACGTATTGGCCCACACGTGTTTCACCGGCAGGTCACCGCTGGTCTCCTCGACGGCGATGTTACCCATTCGCGTCAGCGCGTTAAAGTTGGCTTCCAAGTCGATGCGCTGCCAGCGAGCCGTATTGGAAAAGTCTTCCGCTACCAGATTGAGGGTGTAGTTCAGACTTTCGTCCACGCGTTGATAAACGGCTCGCGGCTGGCCACCGGCCGTATGATCCGCGGTGACGCGGACTCGCTGTGTAGGGTAGACAACTTGCGCGGTCGAGGACGAGTTGTAATCAAAGTGCGCGGAATCGGAAACATTGGTGCGAATTGGCATTTCGCTGGTACCAAAATGGCTGATGGTGCTGATGTCGATCAGGCGACCGCCGACCAGACCATCGGCGGACTCTTGGAACACAGAGACTTCGCGGCCATTGCAGTCTTCCGTGCCCTCGATTCGGCAGGACGTCACGACGCTGGTTGTCCCCGACGGATTGCGCAGTTCGCCGTTGACATAAATATTGCCGTCGGAGCGGATATTGATCGCTCCTTCGCTTTGGCCTAGAAAGCGAATATCGATGGGGCGGTCTGCCGCCAAGTCGTGTTTGTGCAAGATCTGTTGGGTGGTTTCATCTACCCACTTCCAACGCACGGTTTCGACGGACCACGGTCCCCAACCCGACCAACGCGATTTCAGGTCATATCTGTTGGAATCGGTCACACTCGAGCGGACGAACCTTTCGTAGAAATACCGCGGTGGGTTTCCACTGGCTTCGAAGTAGCGTGGTCCAGAGCGGTCGAAGGCGATCGACCGCGTGGTCGGACCGACTTTGGATGTCACGTCGTCTGGATCGCGCGCCAGGAAGTCGATCAATCCCCACAGCGAAGCGCTGCCATAAGTGGTCGTGGTGGTGGTGACAGTTCCTTGAATCACCGTCCAGCCCAAACGCAAATTGTCAAGCGGCTCATAAACGAGCGAGTTTGTGCCGGTGATGTAACTCGGCACAAAGTTATTCAAGCTACTTTGCAATTCGATTCGGTCGCCCGCTTTTTGATAGATCGTTGTTTCGGGATTTTGTTCGGTACCTTTGAGCGTGTCCTTGATGATGACCGTCCCCTCGCCACGCTGACTGTTGTCCAGTCGATTGACTTGCATGTCGTAACGGGTTCGGTTGTCGATCTCGATCTTAGCGTAGTCGCTGAGTACGCGAATTTCTCCGTTCTTAGTGTTGGCGATACTCCCCGTCAAGTCGACGTAGCCACCGCTGACTCGCAATTCCTCCACCACGATGCGATTCTGGTCGTAGTCAAAGGCGGCGCCGAGATCTTGGTTCCCGACGGAGGTGAGTTGATAAAGTCCAGTGCGCGGAACAAAGTTGCCGGCAGCATCGCGAACCATTTCATTGGCTTCGATTTCAGTCGCCACATCTTGTCCCAGCACCAATCGATAAACGTCGCGGCCACTTTGGATGATATCGTTGACGTTGAT
Source organism: Pirellulaceae bacterium (assembly GCA_041739785.1). Classification (GTDB taxonomy): domain Bacteria; phylum Planctomycetota; class Planctomycetia; order Pirellulales; family Pirellulaceae; genus Aureliella. The sequence continues at coordinate 50,596 of JBGSNE010000201.1, read as the reverse complement.
GAACCCGGCTGTAACGAAGATTCGTTCGCCTTCTAGGCCGATTACCGGTGCTTCGTTTAAGTATCTGGTGACGTTTGGGTTCGAATCGTTGAGTTCGGCTCGGACCGTTCCATTTGAGTTGATTGCCTGTTGAAAGCGTTGCGGTTCAGAACCACCCACGGAAAAGTCAGTCCCCAAGTCGATCGTCACCGTACCGCTACGGCCCGCCTTAATGTCTTGTTCCTTGCCTGCCACCGGCGCATTAATTTCGATGCTCCCGCCACCACCTTGGTACGTGGTTAGCTCGATGCGTCCGTTGAGATTGCTGACCGCGGCACGGACGTCGATGTTTGGCCAGGGGAAATCTGCAATATTGTAAGTCGGCGGTGTGGCGGTCAGATCGGTCGGCTGGAGCAGTAGATTCAATTTGTTGTTGACGTGAATCAGCGCGTCTCCCTGCCGGGCGACCCCGTGGTCATCGGAAACATCTGCGCCGTTTAGGAATAGGCCGCCGTTAGTCTCTGGGATGGTGATGCCGTTTAAAATCAACGATGCGGGCGACTTATTGATGATTTCTACTTTGGCATCGCTAGGAGCTGCGAACTCGCCATTGGCACTGCGGTCGAGACCATCGGCGCGGATATCGATCGAACCGGCTTGAGCAAAGATCGGATCGACCACCAGCGACAGCGCATTTTGCTGAACGCGAAGAATCGTGTTGGCAGGTGTTCCATTGGCGTTGAGAGGTCGATAGGCGATGCCTTGCGCGAGTTGCTTTTCCTGCATACGCCCGATCTGTGCATCGTAGAAGGCCCGCAAGCCGGCATCGTGTCGGTACTTTTGGCGTTGCTCTTGTGCTTCTTCGATAGCGATGTCGAGGCTGCTGCGAGTTGGCAAGAGTTGCTTTTGAAAGGAAATCCGGCCGCTGCTGCTCGCATCCACTTCAACCCGGTAATACTCTGGAATGTCGGTTGGGTTCTCGATGGTCGGCAGAGGGATCGCTGGATCGCGAAGAGTGCTGTTAATGACGAGTGATTGATGGCGATGAATGCCGGTTTCCACTTTACCGTTGACAACGACTCGACCGTCGGAGGATACATCCGCCACTCCGCCACCATAGGCTTCCACTCCTCCAGCTCCAGTCAGATCGTTAACGCCGTTGGCCAGCTCCGTTACCCAGGTGGTTGCTTTGGCTTGGGTTTCGACCGGATTGAAGCCCTGGCGCTCGGCATGCAGTCGCATGTTGCCACCGGACTGCACCAGGCCGCCTGCGTCGACTTGAATGAGATTCGTTTGAATTAAGTAGCCGTAGGCATTGACGTTGTTGAGCGGGATCAGGCTGCCCGCGAAAGTATCGTTGAGCGAGGAGAGGCGGTAGGCATCGCGATTGAATTGCGTATCGGTTCCGGAAGAGATATTCAAGTCGTGGTCGGCGCGTAGAGTGGCCGTGCCGCGAATCAGAACCGAGTTCACGGGCCTGATGTCGACGGTCGAAGTTCCCGAACCGACGGTGGCCGCGCCGTAGGTTTCTGAATTGGACTGAACATCAATGGTGCCGGTCCCACGCGCGGAAATACCAATTTGGGCCACACTCTGCAAATTGCCGGCGACCGTTACCGTGGCCTGATCGACCAAGGTACGGATCAGCGCGGTGACATCTCCACCAGCCGCCACACCGCCGCTGCGAACGACTAAACGGTCGTAGGCATCAATGTGATTGAGCGCGTGCAGATCGAGATCGCCCTCCGTACTGGTTAAACTGGCACCCGCTTCAACCGAGACGTCCGTGGTCAGGCTCAGCAGGTTGGAGCTGAAGACGCCGACTCCGGAGAACAATCCGCCGGTCGTCGCATTGACGTTGCCCCCAGCACCGAGATTGGGTCTGTCGACGCGGTTGATTGCTTCCGCGTCGATCGACGACGCAGTAACGCTGGACCCTTGCCCGAAGCGAGTAATCACGTCGGCGACCACGACGCTGGTCGCCCGGCCGCCACCGCCCGTCAGCAGACCACCTGAGGCGGCAGTCAAGCGCGTGTTGAACTCGGCCAAATGACTGGAACTAAACCGCGCAGCACCCGTCAAAGTAAAATGGGCATTGTTGCCAATCTCTACGCTGGTCACGCTGCGGTTTTCCGTGCGAGGCAGAGCGACTGCCGCCGCGATGCCTCCTCCGCTCCCCGCCGTGTTGAAGGCAAAGTTACGTGAGTGAGCCGGCGCTGACACGTCCAGCTCGCCGCCAACCAGTGCTATTCCCGAGCCAATTCGGGCCGTGGTCGAGCCATCGTCGACCGCGTTAGCGCTGGTAACACCGACTGCGATCAAGCCACCGGCAACGCTGGAAGCATTGGCAGTTTCTCGTGTCGAACGTTCCGCCCGGACTGCGATGCGGCCGCTGACATCGATGTTTCCTGGAGCCGCCGAAGCGGCCCAGGTGTTGTCGGCGATGGTCGCAGACACATCAATCGTATTCATGGACTTAGTCCGCGTGGCATCGACGCCGAGCAAAAAACCACCGGTGGAACCTTGTGCATTGGCGAGTGATTCATGGCGTTGATCGAGGAAGCCGTGGATAGTCAGTTGATCGACGTCAATGTTCTTGCCGCTGGCGTCGAGCGAAGCGGTGACTGAGCCTTCGAGCTCGACCGTGGCCGACGATACGCCAACCGCCAAGCCGGTGCTCATCGTGAAGCTGCCCGCTTTGGCGTCTGCCTCAGGTCGGGCCGTGGCGACGATGCTCAATCCAGTCGCGTCGATATGGCTATTCGTCACAGAAGCCGAGGTGTTCGGTACAACGCGGCTAGTCGCGATGCTGCCGGTCGCCCCCACACCCAACAGGCCGGCCGCGACAGTGACTCCGAAGGTTTCGGCAGTGGCTTTGCCAGTGTTGAAAGCGGCGACAACCAGTGCATCGGTCGGACTCGTAAAGTCGCTGCTGTCTTGACGAGCGACAACCGTGGAAGTGATTTCCGAACTGGCAATCGCACCACCGCCGCTGATCGCAAAACCGATTCCGAGCGCGGCGGCTACGGATGCCGTCGTGGCCTTAGAAACGGCAGTTGAATTTTCGTCGGCTGCCACCGACATTCCACGCACATTGTCGAAGGTCGAGTCCACGATGCGCGCGGTAACGGTATTGGCCACGTGAGTATCGGCTTTGGAAACCGCCATGGAAATTGCGCCGGAGTATTGTCCAGCAGCAAATGCCGTAGAGGCGGCGCCGACGCTGGCGTTCGAAGTCGATCGATTCACCGCGCGAAGGAATCGATTGCCCGCGCCGACAATATTCTGAACTGTCGTGTTTTCGACTGTGGCTGCAACTCGACTGGCTAGGAGATTGCTTGCCGAGGTACCAGTTCCCGCGGCGGACCCTCCGTTGGCACCAACTGCCGCAGCGACGGCACCGGCGAAGACATTGGCATTGACCGTGTCAAACGCCAGGGCGTCCACGATAAATCTGGCACCGCTATCAATTGTGCTGTTGCGGACGGAGGCTTCGACTAACGACGAACCGTTGGCCTGGCCGTTGCTCAAACTGCCGATACGATTCTCCGCGAGGGCAACTCCGATCGAAGCCGCCAGGACCGTATTTCCAGCCGCGATGCTGGCATGATGGGACTCGACCACTGCGTCGATATTGGTGTTGGAGGATGCATATAACTGAGTGTTGTAGCCTTGTAGATTGCTGTCTTCGATCGTCGCCCGTGTCTTGTTGTCGATCTCATTGATCGAGCTGGCCCCACCGCCTCCGATGGCCACGCTGAGACCGCCGCTAACTCCGGCGGAGATGCCTATCGCGATGGCTTTAGCATGGATGTCAGCCGTCTCGTCAGCCAGGACGGCGGCCACGCGCTGGGTATTGCCGATCATAGTGGCATTGCGGATTGCAGCCTGGACATCATTGGCGACTTTGTTGTTGGCTAGAGAAACACCGACGGAGAGAGTCCCTCCAGAACCGGCGGACGCCGCCGTGGCGATCGCCCCAGCTTCCACGTTACTATCGATCGTTGACGCATCGGTCGCTCGGATGCTCGTCGTTTCCGTGAAAAGATTGGTAGCTCCGCCGCCATCAAGAATCGCGTGAATGTTTCGGGCGATGTCGTTGGTAGCTCGAGCACCTGCTCCACCGCCACTGAGCGCATTGCCACCCGCTGCCGAGATCGCCACCGAGCCGACAGTCAGATTGCTGGTGATTGCACCAGTTGCATTAGCTTTAATAATGGTGGACCCTACCACGTGAGAATTTTGCAGAGTGGCAACTAATCCCGAATCCGCGGCTGAATTTGAGCGAACCGTGTTGTTAGCTACTCCCGCCCCGATGCTGGCCGACCCAGACGATCCGAGGGATCCACCGCCGCTGGCGTACGCCCCAAAGACGTTAGCTTCAACTTTGGAATCGGACAGCACTTCAATTTGGACTTGGTTGGCATTGACCACGCTCTGGTTGCGAATCGTGGCGGTCACGTCGGAAGAGATGACATTCGAAGTCTCCGCTCCGCCACCCGATAGTGCCAAGGAACTTCCAGCCGCACCGCTCAGCCCCAGACTGGCCGCGACAGCCATGGCATCAATGATCGCGTTGTCCGTCGCCTTGACCGCAACAATCCGATTGGATTTAACCGTGAGCGTGGCCTGATCCAACAAGGCGGCAACGTCATTGCCAATTTCGTTGTTGGCAAAGGAAAGTCCAATTGCCAGCGAGCCAGTTCCGGAGCCCGAGCCAGCCACAGCCACGGAAGCACCGATGGTCAGGGCTTCGATCTTCGAGCTGTCGGTGGCCAAGACATCGATGCCTTGTTCAAGAGAACGAACGGTTGCACTGGTGATCGCCGCCCGGACTGTGTTGCCAATGAAGTTCTGCGAATCGCTCAGCACGCCAGAGAGCGCGGGGTTGGCAGCTGTGCCGATGGTCAGTGTTACAGCACCAGCCAGCGACAAGGCATCGATTTTGGCGTTTGACGTAGCGGAAACAGTGACTGCGTTGAAGGCTTCGACAGCCGTAGTCTCGCCGAGTACCTCAGCCAATACGGAGTTGCTAACATCGTTGAAGGCAAAACCGCTGCCGATCGCACCGGCGATTTTGCTGCCAGACCCACCGGCGACGCCGATTCCAAAACCGCCCGCATCGGCCAAGAACGCCGAACTGTCATTTGCCCGCACGCTAACTTGACCATTGCCCGCCGTGGTTTGCGAAGCTTGGACTTGACTGTCTTTGATCTGCGACGTTACAGATTTATTGACATCGTTGCGTGAGGCTGCCCCAGCACCGCCGAAGCTGCCGCCCGAGCCCGCTCCGACTCTTGCGGACAATCCGCCGGCAATGGAAAGAGCTGTGCTAGTCGACGTGGAAGCGGCATCGAGCAATATATTTCCAAACGGAACAACGACTGTGGAGCGATCGACAAATGCTTCGGTGGTACCGCTGATATCGTTTAGGGCAACGCTCACGCCAAAGGAAAGTGACGCTCGGTTTGCTGGCGAGCTGGCCACCGCAATCCCAAAGCCACCGGCATCCGCTTTGACTGTGGAATTGTCACGCGCTTGAATCGATACACCCGGCCAAGCGAATGGGTCGACTTGGCTATCTTTTACAAAGGCAGCCACGTTTTGTTGGGCGACGTTGATCGCCACAGCCCCAACTCCAGCCAAATTCAATTTGCCCGCGTTGGCCGCTCCAACTTGCAGGGCAAACGAAGCACCAATCGCTATGGCTTCCAAGTTGTTGTTGGCGGTCGCGTCGATAAACAGGTTCCTGACGTCCACGTGCTGACTATCCACATAGGCGTCGACATCTCCACTGAAGAAATTGTGAGCCACGGGAATCGTCAGCGCGATGGGCCCAGTCTGCTTGGCATTCGAGTTGACCGTTGCGCCACCGGTGCCATTGACGGGAGTGGCAGAACTGCTTCCAATACCATGCGCCGCACCGGCCATGACCAGCGAAAACAGGTCCCCACCGGAGGTCGCCGCGACCCTCATGCTACTCGTAACGTCTAAGGAGACTTCCGGCGGGATTGTTCCATCAGCCGCCACATCTTCTGGCCTCCGGCCGACAAAGGCGGCCACGTCTTGGTCGATGACATTCACGCCGATGGAGGTACCGATGCCAACTTGTTTGCCCAGCAAGAAGGCACCCGCGACAGTGATGCGATTGAGTTGATCGTCGGCAAAAACGTCGAGCGAACTGGCCGTGATTTTGGCGGAAGTGGAAATGCTGGCCGTGGTGTGGCTGCTGATGTTGGCGGCAGAGACGGCGGCGGAGAAACCGAAATCGGTGCTGCGGGCGCCGGTTTGCACGATCGACAAATTGTAAAAGTCGCTGTTGGCCAGGACCTGTAGCCCACCGCCCGCGATCACTTCCGCACCCTTTCCAATCTCCGCCACGGTCGTGTTGTTGGCGATCGTAACTAAGAAAACACCACCCGCAGCCCTCTCACCTTTAGCGCCAAAGGGGCTGCCCAACTGTGTAAGAAATTCAAAGGGCTTGGAGGTGGTCGTGCTCAGCCACGTTTCCGCAAAGCCTTGAAAATCCAAATTCATGGCAGCCATTTGACCAGCTTCCAACAAATCGGCCTCCAAGTTGGAACTGACAATCACGCTTGGTTCGAAAGGGCTGGTATTGACGCCGACATTTACTTTCGCGTTGTCTCCGATGCGAGCCACCACGGAATTGGTGTAATGACTAACGACAACGCCGGCAGCCAACGTCAGTCGATCATTGATGTTGCCCGCCACTGAGCGAGTGTGAGCATTGAACAGTTGTGATAGGCCCAGCGAGCCATCAAGCATATTGCTCACGCCAGAAATACCCGCATCGCGTAAAGCCACATAAGGATTGAGCGCATTAGCCACGCTAGCCATTAGCAGCGGGTACTCGACGTTGGCAGCAACTGCGGTGGTCCCCAAGGCATCGGTCATCGCTCCACTGGCGATCTCAGCTTTTACATCGTTGCTGAAAACACCCACGCCGACTGCCAGCGAAATTTCATTGTCGGGCTGATTGGCAGGATGGTCTTTGGCCGAGCGCGTAGAGCTTGGAGGCTGGCTACTATCGCCTGTGCCGCGCCGCGCGGCTTCAGAAACGGAGCTGATCTTCGTTTTCTGCTGGACATCCGCTTCGACGCTCACATCACCTTGGCTAGTTATCACCGCCGTCGGCCCCACAGTGGCCTGCACGATGTGGGTGAAGAATGAGACCGCCACGCTGGAAGAAAGTTCAGTCGGAGCGCTGTCGTCGGAACCGGCTGAAGTATCGAGGTCTGTTTTGCTACTCGACTTGGCAGGCTCGATCGAGTTTTTGGTCAGACCGGTACGCAGTGCATCGATGAAGCCAGCGCCACCGCCGACGATCGTGTCGACATCCACTTCTGTATTTCCGGCGACGACTTCGGGCCACGGTTGCTGTTCGTCGCTGAGTGCTGTGCCTGCCTCGGCCCGATTGCTGGCATCGAGACTGGCGTGGATCACAACTCCGCCGAATTGAGAAGTTTCGCGAACCAGTACATGTTTCGTCGCTCGACCGGGTGGCACTTGCAGATTGACCACGCTGGCCGCCAACGCCGCCAGGGGAGAAGTGGTCAGTCGAATCGCATGCGGTCGGAGGGGATCGATAACCACGCGGTAGCCCATTTCGTCTACCAGTCCCGCGATCGGCGCGTCTGGTAGAGTCACATTTCCGATCAAGGTCGGAGCCGTAGCACCGTCTCTAGAATTCACTAACTCGCGTTCGATGCTCTGCGCAGGATCGGTTTGGTAGAAGACCAAGTCGCCGGTTTGCAGTCCGTGTCCAGGTAGCAGCTCGATGGTATCGGACTCGTTGTCCACTGCTGTGGCGGGCACGAATGTTTGCACGACTTGCGTGTAATAAAACGCATGGCGACTGGCCGCTGGGCGAGTGAAATTGATCAGCTCCGCGGTGCCAGGCAAACTCAGCTTGATCTGCTCCGGATTTAGTGGGTCGGGACGAACGACATCATAGAACTGATTCTGCTGCAAACCCTCGATAGGCAGGGCGCTGGCATTGGCATCGACGTCGGGTCCCAGATACATCAGCCGCTCGACATTCTCAGGCAGGCCGCTCAAATTGATCAGTCCGTCAGCGCTCGCCGTTTCGGTCGTGACCGCCGTTTCCATGAAGTCAATCATGGCCGCGCGGTACAGCAAGTGTTGGCTAGAAGTTGGAACACCACTGGTATCCAAGTCGATGGTTTCGGTACCGACTAAGCGAATGCTCTGTTGAATTAACCCTCCCACGAGCGCTCGCGGCCCGCTGGATGTGGATACGATGTACTCGCGACCCTGGACCAAGCCAAGATTGGGGTTGGAGGCTTGATAGGTCAATCGCTCACCGACGGAAATAGGTTTGGTCGTCGACGGAAATACGAGTGTTATCTCATCCGTGGCTGGATCGACATCGGCGGAGTTGAAGGCCAAGTTGCGATCGGCTGCGGTGGCACCAGAGTTGATTGTGCCCAACACTTCGGAGGTAATGTTCGCATGGTCGACTCCCACAGCCACGGAAAGCCCACCGCTGCCATCCTGAAAGATACTGGTCGTAGCCGTGACATCGTTTTCGACATTTCCGCGAGCTTCGATGGAGACGTTGCTGGCAGCATCAATCAAGGCAGTTTGGGCGACGGTGATCTTTGACGTTTCATTGGTTATAGCTAGGGCCACGTTGAAGGCTGCCTGCACCGTGCTGGCGGAGGCTTGCGAGTTCGCGTCGGCGCGGGCGTTAACTTTAGCTTTGGTACGCGCATCGCTGGAAAGTGAGACGGAGCCTAAGGCATCGATGCGCGACGAGCCTAGCAAATCGATCGTGGCGGTCGAGTTAGCGTTTCCCAAGCCGATCGAAATCAGCACCGGAAAACCCTCGCTGTTGAGACCATTCAGGGCAATCGCATGTAGGGATGCGTCAGTTATGGCCTCGGCATTGATTCGCACATCATGGTGGCTGTTGATGAACGTGTTGGTCAATGATATGGAAGCCGACGCTGTATGGACACGCGTCTGACCGGTAAGAGGGCTGACATCTTGCAATCGGATTTCATCGACGTCTTTTAGTTTGTCGACCAGCGCGCTGGCGATATCTTCCGAGTAACCGGCCACGTCGTCCCACCGTGTAATCGTCTCCCCCGTCGAGGTGACAATCACTTCCCCCCCCAGCAATTCCGCGTTGACGATGTTGATCTCCGGCGATCGCGAAATCGAGACCAGCGGCGAGCGAGCCGAACCGGCCAGTCGCTCCAGTAGTGATGGTTTATCAATGGCCGTCAGCGTGATCTGGCCTGATTTGAAGCCCGAGCCGTTCGTGGCCTGTGTGTCGATCATTGAGCGAGGAGTGGTGACGGTCCCCGTGCCAATCGTAATGACGTTGGCTGAAAACAAAATGTCGCCGGAATCACCCTCCGAGAAGCCGGCGTCATTAAAGTCGGCCGTACGGATTTCTTCGTTGGCGATTTCAATGTGGCTGGCCAGTAAATGTAACGAACTTCCGTCCGTAGAAAGCTGGCTACCGACCAGCAGTGTATGGCTAGTGATCTGCAGTTTGTGACCGGCAATATCGGTCAGCGAGGTGTTAGCGAGCAACACGTCGTCGTTTGAATCGTTAATGGCTCGGCGGTCCCAGACGTTGATCGTATTCCCCTGTTGCTCAAGCAAAACATCTTTCTCGGTGGCGTCGACGATCAGGTCCGCCGCCAGCAGCTGCCGGACCTCGAGCTGTTCCAACCGTAGGGATCGCTTGAACAGGGATTGATTGTACGTGGCGTCCACGCGTCGTTTTCGCCGACGCTCTTCTCGCCTGGAGGCCTGACGAGCGAACGCCGATAGCGGCGAAGGGCCGTTGTTATCGTTGGAGGAAAAACGCATCATGAATGCAATCGAAGGCGAGAGGTTTTGGGAACTACTTACCTATTACCTGCGGCAGAATTCGAATATTCGTGTCAGAGATTTTTCATTTTCTTAGCGACATTGAGTCGAAGTCTCTCAATTTCGCATCTCAGGAGGTCGAGAGCCCCCTCTGGCTGGCTGTCGAACAGCTCGTAAGTCTCTTGGGGATAAGGCTTTACTACCTCTCCTCGGGTACAAGGGTGGGTTCCAAGGCAGCGGGATAATAAAACCGTAGATGGTCGGAATATTTGCCGACGGCTTTGTAGAATCTTCTAGCTCCCGTTGGGCTGCTCCAAAAACGTGCCGAAGCTTGAATTTCGTGAAGTTTAAGCTGATCCCTGAAGTCAATTCCATGGTCGCTTCCGTTCCATGGGACGCTGACTCGCGGATAACGCTGATTGAAAATATCGACCTATTTCTGAACGAGGCTTTTACACCGATCGACCCAGCTCGACGAATCAGAAGCACTAACGTTTGTCGGTATGGCCCGTTTGTTGGCGATTGGCTTTCGTCGAAGAAGATAGTTCCTCCGCTGATGCTCGGTTGACAAGAAAATGCTGACAAGAAAATGAGCAGGTCGCTAGCTAAGGGAGGGGAGACTTCGCTATAAATACGGCTAATCCAGTTTGGCTGTGGAGACCTTCTTTCAACATTGTGATGTCGCCATGAGCAGCGAATAGAAGTCGACTAATGTAATGGAATCTCGCACCAATCTGTTGGCAATTGTCAGATGGCAGCATCAAGGCGACAGTTTCAACGTTTCTTGGCCAGTTTTCGGAGTTGTGTCCTCACTGGCCCGAGTTTCCATTCTTTGCGAGTTGATCTGCCCACCGGTTGTGCTACTAGCGATGTCCTATGTTCAGGATCGGACATTGTTCGAGACGCTTTGGCAGTTCCTGTCGATTTCGATACCTTCGTATCTCAAGTTGCTCTTCTGCTTGCCTTGGATTGTGCTTTTGACAGATTTACTACTGCGCTATCGCCTATACGTTTCGCCGGAGGCAGTCTGGCTGCGGAAACCCTGGGGGACGTGCGAGCAGTGGCAACATTCCAGAAGCACCCATATGGTGCTGATCCAGCAAGAAATCCGCTTGTCTGACTCCCGAAGGCTAAGATTAGGAAACATCGAGCTAGTCTTAGAATCAGTCGACGGTCGACGGCGGGTGTCTGTCGGCGGATCCATGAACCTCAGCGTGGCCCGAGCGCTGTACGTGGAGCTTGGACAATATGTTAGGAGCAGAAATTAGACAAAGTCCACCAGGGTTGCATCGCTGTTGCAGCACGAAAGCAACCAAACGCTAGCGAGCCTATTTAGGCTCGTAGGCTTCGGCGATGATGGCGTGCATGCGGTTGACGATCTCGGGCTGCTGGTCGGACAGGTTGTGCTGTTCGCCTGTGTCGCTAGACAAATCAAACAACTCGAGCGATTTGTTTTTGCCAGGGATGACCGCTTTCCAATTGCCCTTGCGGACGGCCCGTTTGTCTTCGTAGCTCCAGAAAAGATAATCGTGCTTGGGCTGTGTCTGGCCGAACAAGGTGGGGACAAAAGAGAGGCCGTCAATGCTTGCCGGTGCCGTTGTTCCGGACAATTCGCAGGCAGTCGGCAACCAGTCATAGGCGGCCAGTGGTTCATCACTAACCGAACCAGCAGCGATTTTTCCAGGCCACCAAGCGATCGTCGGCGCGCGAATGCCACCGTCATACAAATCTCGCTTGAATCCACGCAATGGTCCATTGGCATCGAAGAACTCGTGCTTATGACCACCCTCGCTATGCGCTCCATTGTCGGACGTAAAAATCACTAACGTCTGCTCAGCGATGTTCAATGACCTCAATAAGTTTAGCAACCTACCCACGTCCGCGTCCATGCGAGTGATCATGGCGGCTTGTCCTTTTTCAACGTCAGGCCAATCTTCGTTCGCGTAAATGCCATAAGTGGGAACCTCCATCCCATTACCTGTCACACGCCCGCCTTCATTATTTGCGTGCGGAATCGTCCAATGCACATGCAACAGAAACGGGTCGGAAGCATGCTGGCGGATAAAGTCAAAAGCCTGCTCCGTCATCACATCGTGGGAATAGGTGACACGCGCCGAGGAAACTCTTCCGCGGCCATCGGGATAATCGCCAATGACGTTGCCAGCCAGTGGAAACTTTTGATCATTGCGCCACAGATGAGTTGGGTAGTAGTTGTGGGCTTCACTTTGGTCGAGATAGCCCATCCAGAAATCGAAACCGTTCTGATTGGGATGGCCGGTAGTTCCGACGCCCCCCATCGCCCATTTGCCAACCCCGCCCGTTGCATACCCGGCTGCCTGCAACACTTCAGCCACAGTCACATCCGCCGGTTCAAAAACATAACTGGCATTGGAATCGATGGCAGTATGCCCCATGTGCTGGCCCGTCCAGAGGCTTAAACGGGACGGGCGACAGACTGTGCAGCCGGCATAGTAGCTGGTGAGTTTCAGTCCACCAGCTGCCATTTCGTCCAAATTGGGCGTTTTGATACGCTGCTGTCCAAAACAACCCAGATCACCGTAGCCCAGATCGTCCACCATAATGTAGATCAGATTCGGTTTATCGCCGCGCGCGACGGTTGGTTGGGCTGCCGCCATGGCGGTATGCAGTGTCAGACAACACAGTACCACATGCCCGATCAATAAACGATTAGTCACTGTAGAATGCCTTTCTTTGGAGTGCGGGGATTCATCACCGCTTTCATTTTCCCCTAAGCCAATGCCAAGCGGAAACACTGGATTTGTAGAGAGTATAAACTACTTCCTATTCATCCTCTTGCCACCAAGCTTTTTAAATTGCACTGGCACCGGCAATCGAAGGGTAAAGAATGTACTGCAGCTCATATTCCACACGACAACTAGCCTGACAATCCGCTTCAGAATAGGGCATTTCATGCATCTCCGATTCTCAATTCTGTCGATTGCAACTCTTTATGCATGTTGTGCGTTTGCCAGCGCCGATGACCACTGGCATCAAGCAGCAGGTCCCAATGGCAACTGGCAAACCGACGGAACCCCACCCATCGAATGGAGCGTTATGCGTGGAGAAAACATTCGCTGGCGGACACCGATGCCGGAAGCAGGAATGAGCAACGTAACCATCTGGGGAGACCGCCTGTTTGTGACGACGCATGTACCGATCAAGTCGCTCGAAGAAAAAGATGCAGTAAAGGATATCATCGGCTTCTGCCTCGATGCCGATACCGGCGACCTACTATGGCAAGCAACGTTGCCGGGGAGTGTCTTCATTTCATTGGCAGGTGGATTCACCGATGGAACGGTCTTCGCACCGATTGCTGACGGCGAACATGTTTGGTTCTTTAATCGCTGTGGTGCGATGGGTTGCTACGATATGTTGGGAAACAAAGTCTGGCTGCGTGAGTGGACGCCTCGCTTCAAGCACAATAATCGGCAAGCCGAGCCGTACCTGGTTGACGATGCAATTCTGTATGTTGAAGTAGCGAACAAGGAAGCTGGTGCCAAGATCCAAAAATGGGCGGCACCAGGTAAGCAATCGAGCGGAACCGATGTTCCCGACGGCGTCGATGAAAAAGAAGTCTGGACCTACATCCATGCCATCGACAAACGCACTGGCAAAGTCATGTGGCGTGAGCAGGTCGGTACCTCGGTTCACAACACTCCTACAGTGGGCAGGACCGCCGATGGAAAGCTCGCTGTAGCCCATGCACGGGGCGGACCACACGGGGCATTGGAAAAACCCTACGGCCAGAGTCTTACCAGCCTAGCTCCAGGTGAAGAAGGAAAGACGCTGTGGAGCACGAGCCTTGACGGCTACGATCCGTCGTTTGCCTGTCACTGGAATGAAAAATATGTTTTTGGCTTCCATCAAGGAAAGCACTTGGTATTCGATGCGCACTCAGGCACGATCCTCCGCGAGCAGCCGCTTTATAACGGCGCCACATTATGGAAATTTGATCCCCAAGCCGAGCAGTGGTCCAAGCAGACCGACGTAGCGTTGAAAGCTGGCAAGGGGCACCCGAATACCAACCAGGCCAATCTGACGGTCGGCGAATGGCACTGGTTCCTATCTCACAATTTTCACTATCTAGGACGCATTCACGTCGAGAGTGGAGCTGTCGAATACCTTGAACTGCCAGCACAACTACTCCCTAGCTCCAATTCAAGAGAGCAAGATGTACGACTGTGGGGCACCGGCAACGCATCCAATCGACCTCTCAACGCGGCCGGCTTTGCTGTGGGAGACAAGGGGCACAACGGCACAGGCTGGGGGCACATTTCCGCTGCCAGCCCAACTGTGGTGGGCCACTATTTGTTTCTACCGGTTGTCACTGGGACGGTTTACGTGATCGACACGAAGGTGAAAGAACTTTCTCCAGTGGCAATCATCTCAGTGAATGATCTTGGTCCCGGCGGAGAGACCTGGACCTTGGCTTCACTAACCTACGAAAACAACTGTTTGTACGCGCATACGATGAAAGAAATAGTTTGTATCGGGGCAGCTGGTCCTCAGTAAGCGGGATTTGACTACGTTTGCGAGCTACGTAGTTTGGACATTCCTATCCTTTCATACTGAAAAGCCACCGACAGGAATGGCCGTTGGACAATTTCCATTACTGCGAGACGCACAAATCTTTTGGGGGCAGCGCGGATGAATAGACAAAATATTGAGGTTAGCCGAGCAGATATCACCATGTGGTTGGCATCGAACATGTTTTCGATAATCCTCCACAACCCAACCTCTGCGGCAGCTCGGCTCATTCGCAGAGTCATTGTCAACCCTAGGATCCTCGTCCTTAGTTTCATCATGGCTGAAATCTTCAGCGTTCCGCTTCGAGCTGAGGAGCGCGAACAGGCCCGGCGTCCGAACATCTTAATCGCTATCTCGGACGATCAATCGTATCCGCATGCGAGTATTCTGGGGGATACCGTTGTCAAGACGCCAGCCTTCGACCGTATCGCCAGAGAAGGCGTGTTGTTTACACATTCGTTTGCTGCTTGCCCCTCGTGTACCGCTTCGCGATCGGCCATCTTAACGGGTAGACACATTTGGCAAATCGGCGAAGCTGGCGTGCTATACGGTACCCTACATCCCGAATACCCACTCTTTACACATTTGCTAGAAGACGCTGGTTATCACGTGGGCTTCGTGGGCAAGCCCTGGGCGCCGGGAGACTGGCGGGCCGGTGGATTGTCGCGGCATCCGAACGGAAAGGAGTATAACGCTAGATTAGAAAACGATCCGCCAATCGGCATCGACACGCGCGATTACGCTGCCAATTTTGAAGACTTCTTAGCAGATTGCCCAACGGAAACTCCGTTTATGTTTTGGTTTGGCTGCACCGAACCTCATCGCGAATATGATTCGGGAATCGGTCGACGAGCAGGGTTAAAAGCGGAGGACGTGTTGGTACCTCCCTACTTACCCGATTCACCGGAGGTACGCAGCGAGATCCTTGACTACTACTATGAGATCGAGCACTTCGACCAACATTTGTCGCGGATGCTAGAGAAGCTGGAATCGACTGGTGAGCTGGACAATACGGTGGTCGTCGTCACTTCCGACAATGGCATGCCGTTTTCCAGAACCAAAGCAACGCTCTATGATGCGGGAGTGCGAATGCCCACGGCAATTCGTTGGGGCAGGGCACCAGGCGGTCGTCGCGTAGACGATCTAATCGGTCACATCGATTTTGCTCCGACGTTTCTGGAGTTGGCAGGGCTAGCCATACCCGCTGAAATGACGGGGCACAGCCTGCTACCGTTGTTGAAAAACACGCTATCAGGTCGACTAGATAAATCACGCGACCATCTGCTGACGGGGCTGGAACGGCACACGTATTGCCGACCTGAGGGGGTCACCTATCCGATTCGCGCGATTCGAACCCACGACCACCTCTACATTCGAAACTTCGAATCCGATCGTTGGCCAACTGGCGGTCCCAATTTCATCTCATCCAACAAAGCGCCCCACGGCGACATCGATGATGGCCCATTCAAAGAATTTATGTTGAGCCAGCAGACACGGATCGACTTTCCATTTGAATTTCAGTTGGGATTTGGGAAACGCCCGCCAGAGGAGCTCTATGACGTACGTTCCGATCCATATCAGATCAACAACCTGGCCGCACTCCCAGCCTACTTAGAATTGAAACAGACTTTGTGGACGATGTTGGAAACAGAGTTGCGACAGACCGCCGATCCTCGTTTGGCCGGTCAGGATCCTTGGCAGGGTTACGTCTATCGGCAGACCGACGGATTCGGAGCGGTGTTTAATGCGAGCCTTACGGAAGCTGAACGCAACGTGGCTCGAACGCGTGGCAAGCACGCGGTAAGTCCTGGTGCCAAGGAGTGAGGCTGTGTTGGAAGGGAGAATTGGTCGCTTCGGAGGAAAGCCAATTTCTGGCGAGTTGTTACAATGGATGTGGATGGGTAGACAACTCAATTGTGGTTCGGGGCAAATATAAGTGAAATGGCCTTGCTTTTGAGATCACCACAATGTTGGCCAAATAAAGCGAGCGGCTTGCTGATTTGGTAAGCCGCGACGCGTGCGCGGCAGGGCGGCAGTGCGACGCGAATTGCCCAGTGCCTTACGGCCCGCGGCTCACCCTTGTATGACCAGCTTCAGTAAATCAACAAGCCGCCCGTTGCAGTTTCACACGGATATTCTTGGAAGCTATTACTCAAATGAATCATCCTGGGCGGCGTCCATCGAGAATTGTCAAAATAGTGGCCGGAGTTGCATTGTTGTGCCTGCTCCCTTTTGCAAGTGCCCAGTGGGGAGGGCGTGGTGAGCGTCCGTTGCCCAATCGCAGCGAATTTCCCATGTGGGAATCAGCCAAAGCGTTCAAACGCGACGTATTTACCTTCGCGCGTATCAAGTATTCGTCGGCCTATGGTGGCCGTGGTGGCCGTAGTAATCGCTGGAGCAACGACTATCCCGACAGCGATTGGAACTTCTCCTATCGTTTGCAGCAAATGACTGCGATGCAAGTCGACCCCAATGCCAAGCTACTGGAGCTGACGGATCCAGAGCTGTTTGACTTTCCCTTCATCTTCATCAATGGCGTCGGAAGACTCGAATTTTCCACTGCCGAGGCAGATTGCTTGCGTCGCTATTTGCAGAACGGGGGATTTATGATGGTCGATGATTTTTGGGGCGAAGAGGAATGGGCAAATATGCAATACGAAATGGAAAAAGTGCTGCCCAACCACCCCCCCATTGATTTACCCTACGAGCACCCCATTTTTCATTTGGTATACGACCTGTCTGAGAAGCCACAAGTCCCCGATATACGAACTTGGCGCGCGGGCAGTACGGTTGAGAATCACGGAACTCCCGGCGACACCAAACCGCACTATTTAGCCTACCACGATTCTCATAACCGCATCGTGGCTTTGTTATGCCACAACAATGACCTGGGGGATGGTTGGGAGCGGGAAGGCGAGAACCACGACTACTTTATGACCTACTCTGTCCCTTGGTCCTATCCGATGGGAATCAACATCATCGTCTATGCTATGACGCATTAGCGCGCCGGCAAACGCTTAAATCGGGTATCCTAAACCAACTGTCATCCCAACTTAAAGTGCGATCGGCAATTCCCTAACTGCAGGACAACATGCCATGAGCCAGTTCAACCGTCGTGAGTTCACCCAAGGAACGCTTGGATCGCTACTCACGTTTTCGATGCTAGAGACGCTGTTTGCGGCAGACGCTTTCGCACCACAGATCAAACCAATCACTGCTCAGTGGTTAGGCGACATTCATCAATTGGGGCTTGATCTACACGGCGACAAACTAAAACCACTTGAGTGGCAAACAAAAACCGAAGAGCTTTTCTCACGAGTAGATCTCCCGGAGCTGCTGAATTTCATAGACTTCGAAAAACTCGCAAAAGCCGCAAAGTTCTTGGACAAGGGGGAGAAGAGTTATCGCCCAAAATTCCCGGAAGTCGAAGGCTTGCCAACTCACCTAGTGTTTGGTCATCAAGTGTTTGCCTTAACGAAAGATCGCTCGGTTGTGCCGCACGGTCACGACAACATGGCGACCGCGTTCCTAATTTTGAAAGGGGATTTTCATGGTCGGCACTATGACCGCTTGGAGGACCATGAAGACCACTACATTGTCAAACCGACCATCGATGACAAATTCACGGTCGGCGGTTGTTCGACAGTCACAGACCATAAAGACAACGTGCATTGGTTCAAAGCCACCAGCGAGACCGCCTTTATCTTCAACATTCACATCTTGAATGTGGTCGATGGTAAACGCTCGGGGCGCGTCTATGTCGATCCGAACGGTGAGAAACTATCCGACGGCACCATCCGAGCTCGCAAGCTTGGACATAGTGAGGCGACCAAACTCTACGGATAGATGCATCTACTTAAGCGGATCGCCAGCAAGGGGTACACCATTGGTTTCTAGAATTTGAAAATGGTGAATGCCAACTTTTTGCCCATCTACGTATGTCCAAACTATCTGCTTGTCGCGATTGACTTCGAACAGCTTTGGCGCCTCAACATCTTTTCTCCCTCCGGCGTAGCAGGCAATCACTATATTCCCGTTGGGCAACACTTGCCCGCCACAGGGATCCTGCAACCATGGTCCAGGCAGATCATCGTTGGTTAACTGCCAAACCATTCTTCCTCTTGCATCAAAGTCGACTACACGATTGCCGTTGGTACAGCAAACGAGTGTGTGTCCATCGCCGTGCCTAATCGCCGTAAAGGGCCAAGTGTGAATCTCTCGAAGCGTGTCACCGGGAACGGCTGTGTTGATTCGGCTTAGCACCTTGCCACTCCCGTCATAGTTGAACACCCCAAAGTCGAGCAAATGTGGCACCAAGTACGTACCATCGGATAATTTGCGCGCCATCCGCGTTTCCAAGTGATGATTCTCCGTTTGGCACTGCAACGGAAACTCAACCAGAATCTTGCCCAACCGGTCCACCTCCAACAGTCGTGGTTTGTCGCCAGCTTCTGTGATGACAAACGTACCAGTGACGGTGGGCTGCGCGGCGTTGACTTCAGCCTGGGTGCCTTTCCAAATGAGAGTTTCCTGGCCATCGGGAGTGATCTCGAGCACTGCTCCCCCTGCATACTCCTTGGATTTACTAAGTGTCAGCACAATGTCTCCATTGCGCAGGACATAGCCGTCACGAGTGGAGTGAGGATAGGTCCACGTCTTTTTTCCAGTGCTGTCTACGATGTATGTCTGTTGTCCAAAAGCGATAAAACGGTGATTGGTCTCGGCCACGGTAGCTGTCTCCCCAGTCAATTAAATAAAACGCGTCGAAGCGATCGGCTCTCCCCCATTTAACCCTAAAATAGTGAAGGGTAACCGAACGGGAGGTCTATTATGCTGCAGCTCGAGATTGATGTGCGAATCGGCGACGCGAATCTCGCATAAATTTCACAGGAGTTTGCGGAGAAAACGGAGATGGATTGATGGCAGAGGGTCGCGTCCCGGAAAATGAACAGCGGACGAAACAGTCGCGGGGCAACTAAAGGTATGCCATGGATTCGCTTCGCAATCGTGCTGATTTAGGTAGGCGGTCGTCTCCCTTCTATACGCGGCTACGGGCTCACGCCGAACAGTTCGGCCACATTCAATACAGCTTTGGGTTGGGCCAGTGGTGAAATACGGTCTCCGATGGCTGCGGTGCGTTGCCAGCCGTAGCGGCGATCAGACGCAATTTCGCGCATCATATCGATAGACCGGCCTTGAACATCGACTACCCAATACTCCTGAATCCCCGCCTCGAAATACAATTCGGCTTTGATCGTTCTATCCGATTGCAGACTCGAATCGGCTACCTCGATCGCCAATAGGGTATCCTGACCGGTTGGATGTCCAGTCATATAACGTTTGGCTGTGACCCAAAACACATCGGGCTCAGGACGGCTATCTAACTGTGGTAGCGCCATACCCGTCTGTCCACGAATATGAATCTCAGATCTCTCCGTCGATCTTACCGACCAGTCATTTAGGTAGTCAATCAAATCATCGTGCACGGGCCCAGCGGGATTTATTTCGCGTATCTCTCCTCGAATCAATTCCACTTTACTATTGATGGCCTCAAACGCTCCGCAAGCCACCATGTGGTTGTATTCGTCCAATGTCAAACGTAGCGCGGTACTCATAACTTCAGCCTAGGTCATGTAGTGGATAATGAAACAATCAGGTGACGACCGCTTCGATAATATGCCCCTTGACGTCGGTCAGCCGCATGTCGCGACCGCCGAAGCGGAAGGTGGAACGAGTGTGGTCGACGCCCATCAAATGCAGCATGGTGGCGTGTAGGTCATGAATTTCGGTGCGGTTCTCGATCGCCTTGTATCCCCATTCGTCGGTTGCTCCATAAATACAACCGGGCTTCACTCCGCCTCCGGCCATCCATACCGTAAATCCGTATTGATTGTGGTCTCTTCCGTTCTTACCTTGAGCGAAGGGCGTCCGCCCGAACTCGCCCGCCCAAACTACAAGAGTCTCATCCAACAACCCACGTTGACGGAGATCTTTCAACAAAGCGGCAATGGGTTGATCAACGGCGCGAGCGTTGTTTTCGTGACCCTCCTTGAGGTTGCCATGTTGATCCCAGCGGTCACCGCCGACCTTGGGACAAGTCAATTCAATAAAACGCACTCCCTGCTCGATCATGCGGCGCGCAATTAAGCACTGGGCAGCATAAATGCGTGTCGGTTCGTATTCCGATTCCAGGCCGTATAGTCGCTGTACATGTGCTGATTCGTCACTGATCGTCATCACGTCGGGAACGGCCATCTGCATGGAGTAGGCCAGTTCGTAGTTGTGGATCGCCGATTCGAGACTATCATGCCGGCCGAACTGATCGATCGCAAAGCTGTCGAGTTGAGCGACCAGATCGAGCTTGCCACGTTGCTGCTGCAGTGTGGGTTCCGTGCGGTCGATATTGGCCACGCCACTCCCCGAGGGTTTGAACACCGAGCCTTGATAGCTGGCAGGGAGGAAACCGCTGCCGAAACAATCCAATCCGCCCGGCGGAATGAGGCCACCGTTGATAACCACGAATCCAGGCAAGTTCTGACACTCGCTCCCCAAGCCATAATTGACCCAGGCGCCCATGCTCGGTCGACCTTGTAATCCGCTCCCGGTATGTAAAAAGTAGTTAGCAAAGGTGTGCTCGGGAAACTCCGAGACCATCGAACGGATAACGGCCAATTCGTCTACGCATGTCGCCACGTGCGGAAACAAATCGCTGACTGGAATTCCGGCTTGGCCGTATTGTTTAAACTTCCAAGGGCTAGCCAATACATTGCCGTTGTTATTGAATTGCGTCGGCTCCACATCGAACAGCTTGCTTGGATCTTTGCCGTCGAATTTATCAAGCAATGGCTTGGGATCGAAGGTATCTATTTGCGAAGGACCACCATCCATATACAGGAAGATGACATTCTTGGCCCGCACTTGATGATGCGGTCCGTGTCCGGCCGCGCCCAGATTGTCGATGGTTGTATCCGTAACGCCAAAGGTTGCGTCGCTCGCAAGTCCAGCCAGTGCTACCGCACCAAAGCCGCTGGCGCAACGACTCAACATCTCACGACGCGAAGTGGGCTGCGATTGATAGCGCTGACAGGGAAAGTGATGGAAGTTGGGTGGCATCGAAAGGCTAGTGTTGGAGAGGAATTAAATCGTAGCGGAAGTCGCCAAGACTTTCGGCGCGCTGGATATCAATGGTCAGTAGTTTGGAGTTGGTAACGTCAGGCTGCCGAAAGTCTTGGCTCTCTTCCGCTACAGTGAGTGGGGCGGACAGGCTGGAAAGCCTGTCGTACGGGGTTATCTTAAGAAAATAAACTCCTTGGTATTGATCAGCGCGTGAGCTAGGTCGGCCCAGACAGAACGGTCGTCCATAGAGCAATTGCGGTCGGCGCACTGGGCATCGACAAAATTAACGGCTACAGTTATCTCGCGCTCGGTTGGCTGCCGTGCGAAGGCGGCCTGATACATCCCAATTACTCGGGAACCTGTACTTTCAAATTCAGTAGTTGCCCGTTCTCCCCACTTTGCCGCCTGTTCAACGACAAAGGGATCGTTCATCAGAATTAGAGCTTGAGCTGGGACATTGGATACGTTTCGCCGGCCCATGGTGCTAAATGGTGCTGGTGTGTCGAAGGCCAGCATGAAAGGGGACAAAAAATTACGACGGACCGCAGTATAAATGGACCGACGGCTGGCACCATCCAGCGGCCCGCTCTTCTCCGGTCGTCCTCGACCGTCCATGAACGGAGTCAAGTGGATCGGCACTGATTCGCCAAAGGGTGTCAAATCAATTTGCCCGGAAAGGGAAAGCAGGGAATCGCGAATTGCTTCTCCTTCCAGTCGCTTTGGCGGTCGATGATGCCACAGCAAATTATTGGGATCCACAGCTATCGCGGCGGTGTCGGGTTGGCTGGACATCCGATAGGTCCGCGTCAGCACAATCGTGCGAATCATGCTCTTGATACTATGACCGCTTGCTACAAACCGAGTCGCTAAATGGTCGAGCAAATCTGGTTGCGTGGGCCGTTGTCCTAGCGCGCCGAAGTCATCGGTGGTCGGCACAATCCCCCGTCCCATTAAATGGTGCCAAATGCGGTTGACGATCACGCGTGACGTAAGCGGATTCGCTGGGTCGTTGATGCATTCAGCCAATTCCAGTCGACCACTCCCAGACTTAATTGGCATGGGCTGATTGCCGCTGATGGCAGTCAGAAAATGGCGCGGCTCTACGTCACCCGGCTTGGAGGAATTACCGCGAATCAAAACATGATCGTCTTCGCTTGTTCCATCCATCATCGCCAACGCCAGCCGGGAGCGATGCATGACTTGCCTCTGCAATTGTCCGCGCTCAGCGGCCCAAGTCTTCACAAGATCGGGGGCGACCGCACGGATAATTCGTTGGGCTGACTCAGAAAAACTCTGAAAGGCTTCAGCCATCATCGCTTGCCGTTGATCCAACTGGGCTCGAATGTCTTGCGTGGCTCCTTGGGTTATGAACAAGACTTCCAATAGTGCATCGCTGCTTGGCGTGAATTCCAGATGCAGCTGGTGGCCGACGTAGCGAGCCAAATCCAGCTCGACCCATGCTTGGCCAAGATTAATATCCATGATCGTTTCGCCATGGAGTGGACCAGCGACCAAGCGATGGGAATCGACGCAGGCGACCACATGTCCCGATCCGCGTACCCGGCACGCAACCTTGCCATTTGTCAAAGTGAATGTCGGTGATCGCAGAGTGCGTCCACTGCTCGGTAACGTTGCAAGTTTATTCTTATCATGCATCCCTGGCTCGGAAACGGACTCAAGCCCGTTCCAAAGCGGGTCGCTGACCGCCGCACTGGCGTCAGCAAAACGCAACTGGACTTCGCCGCTAGAGTCGAACTCGATGGATTGAGTTGCTACATCGCTTCGGCTATCGACAGCTTGCGATTTAGCTCTTCGCTTGCGTTTTGTTTTAGACGCGGGGGGCGCTTTAAGATCGGCTTCAATTTCGGGCTCTTCATATGGCGGTTGAACTTCCAGCCAATTTGCCAGGTAGGCTTCGCCGGCCGCTCGTGGACGGTTACCAAAGATGAAACCGTCTTGGAGGTACTGATCCTCGGGCAGAGTGCCATAGTCGACGATTACAAAGGGTGCGATGTCGGAGGGGATGGGCGATACTGTTGGGACGCTAACTTCTGCTTGTTCGAGTACTTCCGAAATCTGGCGACGATACTTCGTATCCAGCGCCGCCAATTCTTCGGCTATACGACGATTGTGTTCCAACGATTCGAAACGCACTTGACGATAGTCACTACTTTGCAAGAAGCCGGACAGAGAATAATAGTCGGCCGTAGAGATGGCATCGAATTTGTGATCATGGCATCTCGCGCACGACACGGTCACACCCAAAAACGTTTTTGACATCACATCGATCATATTGTCGAAGCGATCGGCTTCATCCTTGCGGATATCGACCGGTGAATGAACCCACTCGCCGAGAAACCAGAAACCGGTCCCGAGTATCGATTCATTGAATCCTTGAGTGGGATGAAGCCTCGGTTTTTCGAGCAAATCGCCGGCAATGTGTTCGCGAATCACTTGATCGTAGGGCACATCTGCATTCAGGGCTCGGATGATGTAGTCTCGATACTGATATGCATTGGGAGTATCGTTGTCAAATTCGTGGCCGCGTGATTCGGCGTATCGCACTAGGTCGAGCCAATGACGTCCCCAACGTTCTCCGAAGTGCGGTGAATCGAGCAATTCGTCGACCAACCTCGCAATCGCATCGGGCGCGGTGTCCTTTAGAAAACGCTCCGCCTGCTGTGGGCTAGGTGGCAGGCCAATCAATTCAAAGTAGAGACGCCTCAGTAAAGCTGACCGATCCGCATCCGCCGCCGGATGCAAGTTGGCCTTTTCAAGCCGCGACAGGATGAAACGATCAATATCGTCCGACGGCCACGCTTGATTGACGACCGCAGGGATCTCGGGCGAGCGGATCGGTTGCCATACCCAATGCTCTTGCTCGCGCTGCTTCAAGTCGAAGGTGGGTCGTGAAGTTGATTCGGAAGATGACAAAACCTCCTCGGGCCAAGGTGCCCCGATCTCGATCCACCGCTGTAGAGTCTGAATGTCTTTGTCAGCCAGTTTTCCTGTGGGAGGCATCTCATAGGTTTCATACCGCACCGCTTCCACCAATAAACTGGCATCGGCATCCCCAGGCACGATCGCCGCACCAGAATCCCCCCCTTCGATCAATGCACCGCGGCTGTCCAACCTTAGTCCAGCCTGTATTTTTTCCGCGCGGGAGCTATGGCAGGAGTAGCAGTGTTCCACCAATAGCGGACGAACTTCCTTTTCGAAAAACTCTACGTGCACCGCCGTGGGTTTGATTTCCTGCGCATAGGTCAATTTATCTGTGAGGAATACTAAGACAGCCAGCAAGCTGAGTCTCAACAGGTGGGCCTGAAGCGGGTTCATTGAGGTGAAGTCTGGTTGGGGAGGGGGGATCGTCAGCGGCAGTTCTCTACTATTTTAGACAGTTTCCGACGGGGATGTCGAGGATAAAAGTCGGTCGTTTCTGCTCAGTGGGTCGTTTCTCCCCGTGGGTCGTTTCTCCCCGTGGGTCGCTTCTGCCCGTGGGTCGTTTCAGCCGGAAGCGACTCTCCTTGCAACCACACGTCACTCTGGTACCAAGTCACGCTCGGCAAGCGTGACCCACTTAAATGCAGTCGTTTCTCCCCGTGGGTCGCTTCTGCCGGAAGCGACTCTCCTTGCGGGCCACACGTCACTCTGACACCAAGTCACGCTCGGCAAGCGTGACCCACTTAAATAAGCGTGAACCACTTAAGACCCAACGTGACTTGACGAGGTCGGAGCGGCTGGTAGGATGGAACGTGTTGAAGGTGATTTGCGGTGTATCTATACTGCGAATGAACAGGGAACTCCGGTGAAATTCCGGGACGGACCGGCCGCTGTGTGCCACTGGCGATTCTTGATTGAATCGCATCCGTTGCTCCTTCTTTGGAAGAGCCATTGCTCGCTGGTGTTTCTGGGTGACAACTCACCAAAACACCAGTTTAAGAGTGAGAAGGCTGAGAGCAATTGGAAAAGTGGTGAGTCAGAAGACCTACCTTGAACAAGACGATTTGGTGCCTCCCAGGTTTGGGGCTAACGTTGCCAGGATTGACTGAGAGCTCGGCTGATAAATATTTGGGCTCGGTCCACAATTGGGCTGCTCGGTCGCTTGGATTGTAGAGTAGGGCAACTACTGACAGCTGTTTCCATCAATGTCCATATTTTGGTCGGCATTATCGAATTCATCATGCAACTGCACGGCAGGGCGATTGGTTGATCGGCGTCACCGCGCCGCTTTCACGCTGGTTGAATTGCTGGTGGTGATCTCAGTGATTGGCGTGCTGGTAGGACTTTTACTACCTGCTGTGCAAGCCGCGCGAGAAGCCGCGCGGAAAGCTTCGTGCAAAAACAACTTGCACCAAATCGGTATCGCACTGCATCTTTATAACGATGCACATCGCACGCTGCCGACCGGTTGTATCGAATGGCGAGCTTGGAAGTCTCCACCATCCCACAGACAATTCGCCTGGTCGGCATTCCTGTTGCCGTTCCTTGAGCAGCAAAATCTGCATGCGCAAATCGATTTTCGCTTTCCGTTTGATTCTCCGGTTAATGTCGACGCGGCAACAACCAGACTCAGTACTTACGAATGTCCATCCGCGGATAATCGCCATTTGATTCGCGCGCAAACCGACTATGGTGGATTGTTCGGCGAACGCATGGTCGACCGCGAGCCTGAGGACGGAGTGTTTCTGTACGAACGTTCGATCGCGTTTCGGGATGTGACCGACGGATTGTCGAACACGTTGGCGGTGGCCGAAGACGTCGGAGGCCCCGATAGCGAATGGATCAATGGTCAAAATGTGTTCGTGCAGTCGGGAGGAATCAATGACCCCAATGCATGGATTGGCGACAATGAAATACGCAGTCGCCACGGGGCGGGAGCGATGGTGCTGTTCCTCGATGGACGCTCTGTATTTATGGCCCAAACCGTCGATGTGCAAGTCCTAGGACGACTGATTACCCGAGCTAAGGGTGAAGTCGTCAGTCACGATGCCTATTAGAAACGAATTTATGAATCAAAAATTGATTATAGTTGTGTTGTTGTCGCTTGTACCACGAATTGCTCCAGCGGCGATCGTGAACTTTAATGAGCTCAATGGCTATAGCAACTTTACTGCCGCAGGGAGCTACTTCGACGGCTTTGGTCTTGGAGCCACAACCGGCAGTTGGCAAACGCAAGGCTTGACTTTCAACACAGCTCAGTTCGGCCCCGGATGGAGTTACTCCAACGTGAACGATACCACTACGGCTGGATTTACCAATCAATATGCTTCGTCAACCGGCACCGGGGTTGGGGGATCAGGCAACTACGTGATCGCTAACGCCGACGGCGCCTACTTCAACTTACCGACTGACCAACGCATCGATTCGTTGTTCCTATCCAATACGACCTATGCCAATTTGTCGATGCGCAACGGCGATCAGTTCACCAAGAAATTTGGCGGAGTCACCGGCAATGATCCAGATTTCTTGCAAGTGACATTCACAGGCTTTAGTGGACTAGGGGCGTCCGGCTCAAGCACTGGCAGCGTCGATTTCCTTTTAGCAGATTTTCGCAATAACAATAATGCGCTCGACTACATCGTCAACGATTGGCGGTCAGTTGATTTGTCAGGGCTGGGAAATGCGAGATCGGTTGGACTCACCTTCGACGGCAGCGACAGGGGCGGATTCGGTTTGAATACGCCAGCCTATGCTGCGTTGGATAACTTTTCGGTGACCGCAGTCCCTGAGCCGAGTTGCATTGTGTTGCTGACTTGTGTCGCGGCTGCTGCGACGGTGCGACGACTACGAAAGTATAAAAACTAAGCCAGAGCCGCGTTATAGCTACGCATGGCTACTACAGCTAATGTTTCGTTCCGACCGAAAATCAGGATTTGGTCCCACTAGCCGCGTGGGCGATAGTCCCGGTTCTTACTTGGGAAACCGTCGCTAACGCCCAAACGGCTAATCCGAATATCGAATCGGACCAAAGGGCTACTCACTTCGAGCCAAAGCGTTGCTTTTCGGCCCAGTCAATGAAGTGTTGCATATTGGGGGCGTCAGTGTGACCGCCATCGTGTTGTCGCCAAGCCAAATGGCCATCCAATAATCCAGTGTTGACGGGAGGCAGCGCCGCAACGCGATAGTCTTCCGTAACTCCTAATCCATGGGCTTGCAAGAGCTCAAACACTTGGCTGGCGGCGACGGTAGCCATGAAACTGCCGCGCTGATCCAGCCAATTGGCGTCCCCTTTTTCTGGAATGCCGTAGCTGACAAATGTCAATCGCGGCGCGCTTAGCGCAAGTAACTGATGGGAATCAACGGGAATATCGTTAGGCGTCTGTTTGCCACGTTCGGATTCGTCGGCTGCGTACTTCAGAAAGTTACCCGCCATCCAATGGTATTCGCCTGAGCCAGCGAGGTTCTCAACGGCTTCTCCAAAATTTCGACGATGGGGCGTCGAGCCACCAGCTCCCGAGGAGCCAATCAAAACCATCGCGAAGCGTTGGTCAAAAGCCATGGTCACTAGGGCTGCTTTGCCATATCGCGAGACACCTTCAATCCCAACTTTTAGAACGTCTACTTCCGAACGGGTCTGTAGGTAGTCCAGAGCGCGTGAAGCCCCCCAACCCCACGCTCGCAACGATCCCCAATCCTCAGGCGAACGAGGTTTTCCCTGATTGACAAGACCGATGATGCCGCGAGTGAGCCCGGCACCATTGTCCGCTTGAATCGTTGACAGGTTGATCATCACATAACCCCAACCGGCGGCGATAAGTTCGTCGGTTCGCGACGGGGGACGCGATTGAGGTCCCGCGCCACCGGCGGGTGCTTCAGCAGTGGCTGACTTTTGTCGTTCGCGAAAGCGTTGCATCCATTCTGGAACTGGGTCGAAGGGGGTTGCGCCAAACATCATCAACACGGGGACGGGACCAGTTGTTTTCTTGGGAAGAGTCAATGACATAGAAATCGCCACTTCAATTTGTGGACATTTCGCATTGTCGACGATCCCTAAAATGTGTTGCTCTACTGTTTCGATAAGTCAGAGCGCAAAACATGTATTGAAGGCCTTTGTGAGAAGTTACTGCGTACACCACAATGTAGCATTGTGGAAAGCAATAAACTAAAGCCAAACCATGGCTTCTACGAATTCAATCGGTAAATAGCAACATGAAGGACCTATTCCGAAACCTAGAAAGCCTCGCGGACGAAGCGATTGCGTATCAGCTGTCGGCAAATCAGAATTAGCTGAATAGTTCACCCCGAAATATTTCAATTTAATTGTCGAACATCACCTGCGCCGTTCGACTACTGGCGATAGTCAATAAATCGCCCCCCTCAAAACCAATGAACTCAAAGGCAACTCGATGAAAGTCATGGTGATCGTCAAAGCAACGAAGAGTTCCGAAGCGGGTGAGCTGCCTAGCGAACAGCTACTCACTCAAATGGGCCAATTCAACGCAGAATTGGTTAAGGCTGGCATTATGAAAGCTGGCGAAGGACTTAAACCCAGTTCGGAAGCCAAGCGCATCCATTTCCAGGGGAACCATCGTAGTGTGACGGATGGTCCGTTTGCTGAAACGAAAGAGCTGATCGCAGGTTTTTGGCTGTGGGAAGTCGCCTCTATGGAGGAAGCGATCGAGTGGGTCAAACGTTGTCCCAATCCCATGCTGGAAGATTCCGACATCGACATTCGCCCACTTTACGGAATGGACGACTTCGCGGAAAACGATCCGTCGGGTGTCGTCCGCGCTCAAGAGGAGTCAATGCAGCAAAGCTTGTCACTGCAAGACGCGAACGTGCAGCCTTACTTGTTTTTCAGCGGCCGCTGCGAAGAAGCTTTAAAGTTCTACGAACAGAGTCTCGCAGCCAAACCCATCATGTCGATGCGTTTCAACGAAAGCCCCGATCCGGTTCCCGATGGCATGCTGCAAGCGGGTTTTGAAAATAAGATCATGCATGCATCGTTTTCTGTCGGAAAGATGACGATCATGGCGTCTGATGGCTGCGACGACAAATCAAAGTTTGAAGGTTTTCGGTTGGCCTTGTCCGTGCCAACGGAAGCAGATGCCGATCGCGTATTTAATGCGCTGGCTGAAGGGGGCAAGGTCGATATGCCGCTGATGAAAACTTTCTGGTCGCCACGCTACGGAATGGTCACCGACAAATTTAACGTGGGATGGATGGTGATGGTCAGAGAAGTAGGTTCCTAGGCTTACTCCTACCACTTTGAGCCAAACCAGGATTGTATCTGGCCGCTGCAATATTTGCTTGAGCTAGAATGAGCGGGTAGTTACATCTAACCACATGCTATTTTCGAACCATAATTCTCAGGAGAATAACGATGACGCGAACGATATTGGCCGCCTTCCTGGTGGCATTGAGCTTTGTGTCTGCGAGCACAGCGCAGGAACCAGAGTTTCCATCCCCCGCCAAGGAACACCAATGGCTACAGCAATTTGTTGGTAGTTGGGACTCGCAATCCGAGGGTTCCATGGGGCCGGATCAACCGCCGATGCAATGCAAGGGGACGATATCCAGTCGGTCGCTGGGTGGGTTTTGGATTGTCAACGAGATGCAGACCGACATCATGGGCACACCGATGACCGGCGTTCAGACCATTGGCTACGATCCAGCCAAGAAAAAGTACGTTGGGACGTGGGTCGATTCGATGATGAATCATATGTGGAAATACGAAGGCAGCGTAAGTCAAGATGGCAAGACACTCACGTTGGAAGCCGCAGGCCCCAATTTCATGGCTGCGGGAAAGTCGACACAATTCCGTGACGCTTACGAATTTAAATCGAAGGACAGCATCATTGCTACGTCGTCGATGTTGGGAGAAGACGGAAAGTGGGTTGTATTCATGACAGGCACGATAAATCGCAGTCAAACCAAGAACTCTGCCAAATAGTCGTCTGCGATGCAACTGGATGAAGGTCTCAGGAGAAGCTGCGTTCTACCCCTATGCCAAAGATCCATCCGTGACTTTTCCAGCATTCCTGACTAGTATTTGAATTCAGCCAAGATTCCCGAACTGTCACCCGTTGAGTAGGGATAGAACTTCCAGCGAGAATCAGGATGGTCGGTCGCGTCGACAGCGCTGGCCGCTAGGTAGGCCATCCACCAACCAAGCGCGACTTGTGATGGATAGTGGGCGTTGTCATTCATTCGCGACAGCGGGACAATGGTTGAAGCGGCATAGTAAGTAGCTTTCAAACTTCGCGACTCAGTCATTTTGGCGGCAGTGATAAATGGCAGCGAGCCCATAAAGCTGTGGCCGCTGATGCCATTGTTGTCTGTCAGCGGATGCCACTCAGGGCCTTCGTGCGTTTCGGTCGGACGCGAACCACCTGTCAGTTGCTGTAAGGCGAGCAACGGTGGTGCCCCTACCAGGATTCCACGCAGAGACCTCTCGCCCCAGATGCCTGTCGTGTGGGCGATCGGAGAATCAGGAAACAACTCACCCACGGCCCAAGATCCTGCCAAAACGGGCAAAGTATACTTGCCATTGCCCAGTTCTTTGCTCGCATGCAGACCCTCGAACCAATCGTCGGAGTTTGCACTGCGTATGCTGCTTTGAAAGTGTCGTTGAATACCGCTGTCAATTGAACTATTGGCCATCGCGCCGCCGACCACCAAACCCGCCCCCAACATCGTCAGCGACTCAGGTGAGTAGTAGTTGTGATGGTCCGTCAAGATGCGTTGCATGATCGATAGCCGTTCACGCACGCTTGGAGAGTCCTGCGCAGTAAAGATTGGACTGTCGGCCATACCCTCGTAGACCGGTCGATCCCCGAAGAATTGCAATCGCCCCGCCGATTCATTCACTGCTGACGAATCCGGTTTGTTATTCGAAAACTGGCTTGTTTTGTCGGCTGCAGCAGCCGATGGACTAGACGCCACAACAGACGGCTCAAGCACTGCTTGGTTTGGGCCCAAGTCGGTACCAATCGTTTGACTGCGGCAGACCGATAACCCACACACGAGAAACAGGAGAACACTCGAAGCACGGACAAGGTGCTGGAACGTCTGCATTTGGCACCTTGAATCCTAATCTTCAAACCTCTGAACGAAGTAAGGCCTGTTAACGAAGTAAGGTCAGAGATAACATTCCCGACCAGGCAGCGATAGAGCACGTTGGCAGAGTTCTTACTCGGGGTGCAAGCGTTGCTTGCCGAGGCGATCTGTTTAACCGGGATTATTCACAACATAGGTAGGCAGCAACAAGCAAGTCCTTTCTCAGCTGCAACTTACGCTGCAACTGTCATTTTGCAGACTGCGCCACTTAGAGTTTTGACTGCGTTTGGACTTGCGCAGTTGCGGCACGCTTGAACCCGTCCTTAGTTGTGGCCCAAGTGAATAAACCGGGTTGAAGGACAGACGACCACGGAACTTCGCGAGGCAGAGACTCGCAAACCCTCCATTCCAAGGCAGGAGCTTTGGAACGAGTGATCAACGGGGACAGTGCTCATTCGCGAGCTAACCTTAGGGCTCGTTTGGGTAAGAGCCCGCCGTCGAGCATCGACGTCCATCTAGGTGGTCATGCGGAACCCGCTGGCATGCACTGTCCCCATTGTTTGGATATTATTTCCGTGCTGATCTGTGAAATCCGTGGCTTCTTTTCTCCATGCAGGCGAGAACTGTCCCTAAACCGGAACTTAAACTCCAACTTAAACTTTTGTTCAAGTTGAAGTTGAAATTCAAGTTTAAGTCATGGAAATCGTGAGCGGTTACATCGAAAGGCTGCAGCACCACCGAAATTTTTGGCGAATTCCGCTACGAAAAACTACTCAGCCGTTGCCCACTTGGCCAGGAGGCTGGCCAGGACGGGCAACACCAACAGGTTCACCAGCGTGGCGCCAACTAACCCGTACAGAATCACGAGCGCCATTGGGTATTCGATTTCCTGTCCGGGCAATTCACCAGTGAGTACAAGCGGCACTAAAGCCAAGCCTGTGGTCAAAGCGGTCATCATGATGGGCGCTAACCGCTCTTCGGCCCCTTGCAGAATCAGTTCTCGGTTCCCGGACGGAGAGTCGATCAATTCGGGACGCTCGATAGCTAAGTGACGATAGTGGCTGATCAACATGATGGCGTTGCGCGCAGCGATGCCTAGTACTGTCACAAAACCGACCAGCGAACCGAGCGAGATGATGCCACCACTGGCGAAGACACCCAATACTCCACTGAGCAGCGCCAGTGGCAAGGCAAGCAGAATCAACAGCACCAGTCGCCAACTGTTAAAGTCGATGTAGAGAATGACCGTGATCGCAAGAATCGATCCGAGTGAGAGCAAGAGCAAACGTTGCCGTGAGGCCTTGGCCTCGGCATATTCGCCCAAAAACTCGGGATGATAGCCTGTTTTAAACTGCACGCCTGACAACACTGCGTTCTCAATATCGGTTGCTACCGATGCCAAATCGCGTCCGTCGACGTTGCAGGTGATATCGATGCGCCGCGAAGCCCCCTCGCGTTTGATTTCATTGGGCGCTGGGACAATCGCCAAATGAGCGACGCTCTTGAGCGGCACTTGCGCTCCTGACGGGGTGTCGACCATCAGTTCCCCCAGCGTGGACAAGTCGGTCCTCAAGCGCTTTTCGCCAACGACAAATACTCCAAAGATGGCTTGGTCACGATAAATCTCGCCAACTTGTAGTCCGTTGACCAAGGTGGTCACACTGCGCATCAGCACCCCCGGCGTGAGGCCAAACTGGGAAGCAGCCTCGGGACGCAAATCGATAGCGATCTGCGGCACCAAGACCTGTGGTTCAACTTTGAGTGTCGTGACTCCAGCTATGGGACTTATCTGCGCTGCAACTTGCGCGGCAGTTGCGCGCAGTTCGTCCATGTCGGGTCCAAACACGCGGACTACGATCGAGGCGCTGGTCCCAGTGAGCACTTCTTTGATGCGCTCCGTGAGGTAGGTCAACAAATCGCGATAAAGCCCCGGATAACCATCGACGATCGTCTGCACTTTGGCTACGGTCGTATCGTAATCCTGATTGTCGTCAATGCTAATCCATAGTTCAGTAAAGTTGGGACCAACCACTTCGTCTGCCACTGTGGCGCGACCGATGTGCGAACCAAAGTTGCGTACTCCGGGCACAGCCATCAATTCATCGCTGGCGCGCAGTGTGATGCGATCCATGGCATCGATTCCAATACCTGGTTTTTCGACCCAGTGCATTAGAAAATCGGTCTCGCGGAATTTGGGCATCAATTGTTCACCCAACTGCGGAATGGTCAGTGCTAAAGCCACAGCTGCGATCGCGGTGGCACCGAGTGTAACAGGGCGAAAGCGGAGGCACATGCTTAGTGTCGCACGATAAATGTGCTTGAGCACGCGGACCAGCGGTCCATCTGTCGTCCGCTTGCGGGCCGACGCGGGCAGAAGCAAAAGTGACATGGCAGGCGTGACCGTTAGTGCCACAGCCAACGAAGCGAGGATAGCCAAGATATAAGCGGCGGCCAAAGGACGAAAGAAGGCACCGGCAAGACCAGTCAAGAAGAACACGGGCAGGAAGGCCAGGACAACGATGACGGTTGCATAGACAACCGCACTGCGAACTTCCATCGAAGCATCAAACACTACATCGAAGGCACGCCGTGGTTGCTCTGCCAGCGCATTCAGCCTCAATCGCCGCATAATATTCTCAACGTCGATGATCGCGTCGTCTACAACTTCTCCCAAGGCAATGACCAAACCGGCCAAGACCATCGTGTTGACCGTGCCGCCTCGGTAGTACAAAACCATGAGAGCCGCGACCAAGGACAGGGGAATGGCCGTGGCGCTAATTAACGCACAGCGCCAATCGAATAGGAAAAGCACCAACACAATCACGACCAACACGCAACCAACCAACATGGAATGTCCTAAGTTGCCCAGCGCCCGCTCGATAAACGTGGCTGGACGAAAGACCGTCGTGTCGTATTCAACAGCGCCCATGGCGGGTTTCAACTCAGCCATCGCCTTTTCGATATCTCGAGTGACGTTGAGTGTATTGGCCCAGGGTTGTTTCTCAACAATCAACAGCAATCCAGGTCGGCTATTGATGATGGCATCACCAATCGGCGGAGCATAATCGTACTTGACCTCGGCAACGTCTTTAATTCGCAAAGGCGAACCCAATGCTGGTGGGGCAGGTGGTGTCGAGGAGTTTCCTGCAGGCAACTGGGAGTTGTTGGAAGCAGATGCGGTCGGGAAAGCGATGACGATTTCCCCAAGTTGCTCTGGCGTGTAGACGGCTGGCACATGCCGCAGAGCAAGGCGTTGATTGGCGGTGTCGACAAAGCCACCGGCACCGACGGCGGTCGCGTCACGGACAGTTTGCAGCAGAGTATCTAGCGTCAAATTGTTGGCGCGAAGCCGGTCCGGATCGACGACGACTTGGAGTTGCGGTTCCTTCTCCCCCCACACCGCCACGTTGGCCACGCCAGCCACGGACATCAAACGCGGACGAATCGTCCACTTGGTAAGGACGGTCATCTCCATCTGCGATTGTGAATCTGACCAGAGTCCAATCTTCAGACAGCGACTGAGCGACGACAGCGGCGGCAGGATCACTGGTGGCCGCGCCACCAAGGGCAATTGCCGCGCCACCAATGCTAAACGCTCTTGCACCAATTGGCGAGCGGTCAAGAGATCGGTCCCTGGCTCGAAGATCATCCGCACGCTCGAAAGTCCTAAAACACTCTTCGAACGAACCGTTTGGACAAAGGGAATGCCATTGACGGCGTTTTCGATAGGTACGGTGATGAGGCTCTCGACATCCTCCGTAGCAATTCCCGGCGCTTCAGTTTGTATTTCAACCAGTGGCGGTGCGAATTCCGGGAAGACATCTAACGGCACTGAGTCCGAAGTCCGTACGCCGACGATCACCAATGCGATGGCCAGTACGATAACTAGCAAGCGAAATTGCAGTGATGTTCGTATTAGCCAGCTCATGGATGCTTTACTTGAATAACTGTGTTTTGTAGCCGAACTCGCCAACGCTAGGTTGATTTAGTGAGCCGTG
Source organism: Pirellulaceae bacterium (assembly GCA_041739785.1). Taxonomy (GTDB): domain Bacteria; phylum Planctomycetota; class Planctomycetia; order Pirellulales; family Pirellulaceae; genus Aureliella. Next base: position 15,089 of record JBGSNE010000201.1, on the reverse strand, counting down.
ACGCGTGAGCGGCCGGGCGACAACCATTGCCCGGTGCCTTACGGCCCACGGCTCACCGCTGTTTCGCCAGTGACGACTAAACCGCCAAACCGCCGACGTTTCGGAAGGCTTGAAGGACAAACGCCGAAACTCTTGGCGAGTTCCGCTACGCAATCCCAGTAACTCCCGTTACTTTCCTGCTCCAAATTCCGTACCAAACAATTCGGCTGCCCCTGCCGTGACAACTAGCGAACCGGGCGGGGGCCCAGACTCCAGAATCGCTTGTCCATCAGCTACCCAACGGACAGCCACACGGGCTCGCGTGTAGTGCCTGTCACCGGAATCCACATAAACCCAAGCACCACCATGGACATCATAGATTAGAGCTGTATCGGGCACGGTCAATGCGTCGCTGGCACCCGTCAGTGGCAACTCCACTCCGATACGTTGTCCAGGGCGTAATCGAATCTCACGATTGTCCACTTCATAGTACAGATCGGCAGAGGAAGCGAACGCGTTGGCAGTGGGGGGCGCCGCGATGGGGTGGGCCGTGATCGGACTGGTCGATTGCTGCTGGCCAAGCCGATCGCCGGAGAGCGCAACCAAATTAGCAGTTTGCTGCTGTTCGATGGATGCCAGTAGATCGACGAAGACTGGAACGCGTATCCAAATGGTATCCAAGTTAACTACTTCGAAAAGTGCCGCGCCGGCAGCCACGGTTTGACCTTGACTGACGTTTAAGCGATTGATCAGTCCATCGATGGGGGCTTGCATAGGAAGAGCGGTTACGCCGCTGCTTTGACCGCTATCGCCCCCTCCATCAAATGGCCTCGTTAGCGACTCGATCAATTCCGAGAGTTGCTGCTCGCGTTGCTGAGCTGCCGCCAAAACAGAGCGCGAGATATTCAATTGAGCTTCCGTGTCATCCACGGCTCTTCGTGCGCCGGCGCGATCTTTAAAAAGTTGTGTTGCGCGGTCGAAAGCGATTTTGGCTCCTTCGACTTCGGCGCGACTGCGTTCCACATCCCCTTGGGCAACCGTTTGAGCAGCGACCAAGTTAGCTTGGGCTCCCACCATCTGCACTTGTTCGGCCGGCGTCGGCACGTCGCGTTCTGGCGACAACAACGGTACCAGTGAAAGCACGTCCGCGCCAGCAACCACATGCGTGCCTGGGAGTGGAAGTTGGTTGTTGGTAGCGGCGGTGATGACGCCGGCCACGGGCGTGGAAACCACGATCGTTCGACCAACTGGAACCATCGCCTCTCCTCCCAGCGTTCGCCTTGGTGCAACGCTCTGCTGTTTAACTGGAACGGTTTCGATCCCCAGTCTCCGCTGGGCATCTTCAGACAGCGTGACAGTGGCCAGTTCCGTTTCAACCGGCAACTTTTCCACTTTGGCGGGTTTGTCGTGGGTCGCATTGGGCTTTGGAGGCGTAGGCGAACATCCGCAGACGAAGAGCGACAGCGCGGCAATGTGTTTGAGAGTGAGTTTCAACATGGGCTTGGAAACAGCGTTCTTGGCTGGAATAACAGCGACGTCAGAGAGCTTGATTACTATAGTCGAAAAAGTCTCATGTAGCGATTACAGCGAGGTTGCCGATTTACTCGTAGCGGAATTCGCCAAGAATTTCGGCTTGGCCAAGGAAAACTGCTACTTCCGAAATTCTTGGCGAATTCCTCTACGTCTTAACCTCCTGCCATTCGCCCCATGAAGCGGTGCTCAATACGAGTTCAGAACACTGATTTCCGCATTGCCACAGTTTTCCACACTGACAACAGCCGGCCGAGATTCAGTCTGGGGCTCGCGTGATATAATTAAGGATGCGTAATTTCCCGAGGCCGATTATTGGCCAACTCTTATAGAATCTATTGACGCATCATCCATGGCAAAATCACTGCTTAAAGTTGCTGAGCGAGCGGATCAATTCTTTATGGGTACCTCCAATATTCACCAAGCCATGCAGCGACTATCGAAGACGCTGGGCGAAATGAAGATACCGTTTGCTATTGCCGGCGCGATGGCTGCCAACGCGCACGGACATCGACGTACCACAGAGGATATCGACATTTTAATTGGCCGCGAAGATCTAACGCGATTCAAGCAACAACATCTCGGCTTGGGTTGGGTGGAGAAATTTGCAGGGTCCAAGAATTTTCGCGATGCCGTGTGCAACGTGAATATCGATGCATTAATTGTCGGCGAGTATCCGGGGGATGGCTTGCCCAAGCCAGTCTCATTTCCGCCCCCGGAGACCGTAGCTGAGCTTGACGAAGAAGGACTGCCGTATATCTCACTGAAAACTCTACTCGAATTAAAATTGGCCAGCGGGATGACCGCCGCGCATCGACCACGCGATTTGGATGACGTGATCCAACTCATTCGCATCAATCGCTTGCCATTTGAGGGAGCGGACGAACTGAATCCGTTTGTGGCCGACAAATTCCGTGAACTCTGGCAGGCCGCTCAAGTGCATGAAGATTATTGACCAGCCCTTGTTACGTGCATTAATAACTTGCTGTTCTACTACTCGACTTCGATGGGAGTGGTTTCGATGACAAATGTCTCTAGGACGAGTGGACCGGCGGCCAGGCTGCGACCGACGCTGCGTTCGAGTTCCGCTAGCGCTCGCAGACAAGCAGCCGTTTGATCAAGTATGCGACCCCGCGCGTCAAGATATTGGCTGGTTGTTTGCAGCACTAGCAAGTAATCGGTCCCACCATCCGCAAAACCTTTCTGTGATATGCTAAGCGCTTCCTGTAAAGCCGGGGCAACGTCGCGATTGAGAATCGTCAAATTGTCTTGTGCCTGACGAAGTTGCCGGGCAGCGGTACGTACATCTTGAACGATCTGATCGCGGATGGCGTCGCGTGTATGTTGAGCGGCATTGCGTTCCCAATCGGCGCGCAAAATCCCACCCTGATTGCGATTGAAGATTGGTAGGTCAAAGCGGAGGCCACCACCGGTGTGCGTATAACCCGGTCCATCGCGGACATCCAGCACTCCATCTACGCGCCAGAACAACCAGCGCGACAATTCCGAACGCTGGTCGGCTGCCGCCACCGCCCAACAGGCGGCGTGATAGTCGGGGCGACAGGCAAGCGCTTCAGCAATCAGCGATTGCTCATCTACCGCCGGAATGTTCGGCAACGTCAACTGGCTAGGTGCGAGCGGGGCATCGAGCGTTGGCAAGCCGATCAGCGTGGCCAAACGAGCTTCGGCAATTGAAACTGTTTGCTGTTGGACACCGGCGAGTGCTTCTGCGTTGAGACTATCGACTTTGGCAGTGATCGTTTCCAATTCGCTGATATCGCCATCGTCAAGTCGCTTGTTGGTCAATTCAGAGATGTTGCGGCGAATCTCGAGCGCCTCGCGGGCCAGTTGTTCCTGTGCATTGGCAAGAATAAAGTCGGTATGCGCCAATCTCACGTCGCGTGCCAGATTGAGTCCGTTTTGTACCAACTGCTCGCCGACGCGTCGATACTCGCGATTGGCGACATTCACCCGAGTCGGTCGGAGCAAATACGATTCGATAGGCGCGTAGAGCGTGTACTGGCCCTCTTTGGCTCCCGATGGAAAGTACATGAGCACTTGCGGATTGGCGATCAAACTCGCCTGGACCGCATCGCCGCCGGCCATACCGAGTAGAGCCAGGGTCGCTTGAAAGGCCGAGTTATTCGTCAACGCAGTCTGTACTGCCTCGTCCTCCGACAGCCCGTCCTCCAAGACGACTCCAGACGGGATGACTTGACGGCAGGGTGCTACGGTCTCAGTTCGCATACCTGTGCGACACAGTAAACTCTTGGATACGAAGGCTGGATCGCAACAGACTTGAGGAGCGTGGCACCCAGTCAAGATAATTATTAGCGACCAGAATGTTCCTGCGAAGCACCGCTGGTTATTCTTTCGCATCACACTACGTCCGTACAATTGCTAGCACAGTTGGATCTGGCACAGTTGCCAAATGCCCTGTGGAAGAATCGACCGTTGCGAACGGTACCAATGACAACTTGTGTCTTAGCTGATTGGATCCGAACAACAAGTACAGCTTACGGCTTCAGGTTTTCGCAATCGGAACAACCGGCATGTCGCACGGCCTAGGCTCGTTGATAAGCTTGGAGCCTTCACGGGCACCAATGCCAATAGCGGGTCCAAGCTTGCCGTTACTACACAGATTATACATGAGCACTGGGGCGTGAGCCCAATGGCACCCACTTTGTGAACCTCAGGCGCTAGCGGTGGGCTCCAGCTTTGTTAAAGCCCACGGCTAGCGTCTGAGGTTCACAAGGTCATGAATCATCCGGGCTACTTGGGAAGTCGTTCGAGCAAGCGACCGGGGCTGCCCATCATGTTGTAACCGCCATCTACGTGCATGGTTTCGCCAGTAATGCCATCGCTGGCTGGGCTGAGCAAGAATGAACCTGTTCGCCCAACCTCTTCATGCGTGACATTGCGTCCCAGGGGAGCCATGTACTCGTAGAGCTTGAGCATGTCGTCCACACCGGCGGCGCGGCCGGCGAGCGTTCTTAGCGGTCCGGCGCTGAGCGCATTGACACGAATTCCTTGCGGGCCCAGGTCATAAGCCAAGTAACGCACCGTGGCTTCCAAAGCGGCTTTGCAGATCCCCATTACGTTGTAGCCGGGGACACATTTTTCTCCGCCGAAATAGGTCATGGCGGCTATGGAAGCGCGAGGATTGAGCAAGTGCTTAGCAGCGTTGCAGACGGACATTAGGCTATACACGCTTACATCCATGGCCAGCTTAAAACCAGCGCGACTGGTTTCGATCGTATCGCGCGATAGATCCTCTCGATCCGCAAAGGCGATCGAATGCAGTAAGAAATCGATCTTGCCAAATTCCTTTTCGGTCGTCTGCATCACCTCGCGAATATTATCGTCATTCTGCACGTCCAGTGGCACCAAGAACTTCGCATTTGGGTATTCGTCGGTGAGTTTGCTGACGCGGCGGCGATTCTTCTTCCGTTCATCATCGGCCCGATCGGGTAAGTGGGTGAAGCCGCACTCGCCACCCTGCTCAAGAATTTGCTGAGCGATGGCCCACGCAATCGAGTTTTCGTTAGCCACGCCTAAGATGAGACCCTTCTTACCAGCAAACAATGTCATCGAGTTATTATCCGTATTTCGAGTTTAGAGCGTAGCGAAGTCGCTGAGATTTGAGAGATGTGGAGGAGTAAGTCACGACTCGGAGAGTCGTGCGACGATGCTGTAGCGGAATTCGCCAAGACTTTCGGGAGTTGGTGGAGTACGTCACGACTCGGAGAGTCGTGCGACGATAGTCTCGACTTTCGTCCGCTACCGTTATTGCCTAGTGTCCGGGAAAAGGTGTCCGACACCAAAAGCCGGAACGGCCCTGCGGGTGCTTCGCACTTTTGGTGTCGGACACCTTTTCCCAACGCCGCACTTCACCCTAAAGTTAAATTGTGCTGAAGCACTAGGACACTTTCAATATGTCGTAGCCTTGGCGGCGTGGACGCGCGAAGAACTGAGCCACCTCATCATCGCCGACAATCTTTTCGGCCTTGGGATCCCAGCGGATAGTGCGATTGAATCGCGCGGCAATCGCTGACAGGTGGCAGGTAGCCATCGCTTGGATGTGCGTAAACACATCGGAAACAGGGAGTCCACCTTCGCGAATGCAACGATAGAAGTTGTCCTTGTGTCCTTCGAATGGTTTGCCTTTGTAGAGCGCGACCAGATCCGACTCATCGAACTTCCCTTCATCCCATTTTTCCTCGATGGGAGTACCGGTGATCTTGCCGCGATTGACAAACATCTTCCCTTTGGTCCCTTCGAACAGAATGCCATTGTCACCGCGGCTGGTGACATCCATAACCATGCCATCGTCAAACTTACATTTGATCGAAAAATCTTGAGATGTGTTGTAGCTATCGTCTTGAGTCGGTCGTCCATGTGCGAACGGGACAGGATGCTTTGCATCGCTACCGTCGATTTCGATGGGCCCCATTCCCTCTTTGTCTTTGCCCGTGGCCCAGGTGGCAATATCGACGTGGTGCGCCCCCCAGTCAGTGAACTTGCCACCGGAGTATTCGTACCACCATCGAAATTGATAGTGGCAGCGCTCCTTGATGTAATCCACGGAGGGAGTTTGGCCCTGCCACATTTCCCAATCCAAATTAGCTGGCGGTGCCTCTTTCTTGAACGGTCCGCCGACATCGCCGCCGTTAATGCCGACCGTGATTTTTTCGATATCACCCAGCAGGCCTTTTTGCACGATGTTTACCGCGCGTAAAAACAGGTTCTTGGTGCTGCGTTGCTGAGTACCGACCAAGAAAACGCGATCGCTGTGTTTCTTACAAGCCGCACGGATCAATTGGTTTTCTTCCAAGGTCAACGTCAATGGCTTTTGACAAAATACGTGCTTCCCAGCCTCAAGCGCTTCGATGGCGATCTTCACGTGCCAGTGATCAGGCGTTACAACGCTAACGACATCGATATCGTCGCGATCAAGCACTTTTCGATAATCTCCATAAACGTCCGCCTTGCCTTTGCCAATTTTCTCGTCGTCACGAGCTCGCTCGGCGTGGTTCGTGTCGACGTCGCAAACGGCTAAAACATCACCGAATTGCGCATGTCCTCGTGCATCGCCCGTTCCCATACTTCCCACTCCAATGCAGCCAATTCGAGGCCGATCGTTGGGGGAATTGTTGGCAAAGGCAGCTTGGCTCCAATGGAAATAGGGAACGCTGCCTGCTGCCAGAAGCGAAGCACCTGTAAAACTTCTACGAGAGATTTGCTTGCTCATGTTCCAGCCTTTGGCGATAAATAAGATAATTTTCGAAAGTCTTGGCCAGTGCCACTACAGTTTGGATGTTCGGGGAGAAATCAGTGAAGGACTATTGGCCCTCAGCCGCTTGACGCGTGCGAATATAGTCGGCGAGGTCTTGCACGGTTTCGGAATGAACAATCTCATCATCAACGCGTATGTCAAACTGCTTTTCCAGATCGAACGTTAATTCGGCCATTCCCACGGAATCCACGCCAATATACGCAAGTCCATCGGAGAGTTCGGGACGGCTCCCGAATTTTTCCGTGAAAATCTTCAATAGCTGCTCTTCAATGGACTCCACGCGACCGCTTCCTTGTGAGTTGCTTGTGAACGAATTCATTTCTTTATACCCGGCCAATCGAAGTGGGCCACCCGCTTGGTTGCCAGACCGTGGTAGATTCTAGGCTAATCTTGCAAAGTTGGGGTAGACGACTACCTCTTCAACCCCGAATTCCAAGCCTAAAAAACCGAGGTTTCGCGTCGACTTAGAGGTAAGACTAAGTCTCTTAGGGTGTCTAACACAAAAGGCACAAGATGAATGCGAAGCGGAATTCGCCAAGACTGCTTTTTTGGCCGTTTCACGCACGAAAACCGAAATTTCTGGCGAATTCTGCGACAAGCAATCCCTGAACAAGTCAGAGCAGGAATTGGAACGATCGATCGATGGCCGAGACCGGATCTGGTGCGGCCGAGACTCAATAGGGTAGCCGCCGACAGAAGTACTTAGGCGAGGGTTTAGTCCGTGCCAAAGAACAAAAAGTAGAGCAACCCTAACTGAAACAGCACGATAGGCAAAGCGACGGCGGTCGCCAGGTAACCTTTCCAACTCGCCAATAGTTCAATCACGCTGAGGGCGATAAAGTTACCCGCAAATTTGGCCGTTATAAATCCAGCAATTTGCTTGAGTTCACATCTCGGTCCATCGTCCAAGTTCATCAACCAACGACCGACTGGATTGAGTTCCAATTCCGATAAGTATTCGACGTACTTGATTGTCAAATAGATATCGTAGGCGGAGACCAAACCTATCAAAAACTTACACACCAGCAGTGACCAAGGATTGCAAAAGAACTGCTCGACCGCACGATTGAGAGTCGCGATTGACAACCATTTGTTGCCTATGCAGCCATTGTAGCTGAGGCACCGTAAGTAGCTCATGGATCCATCTTCCGAAAGGGATTTGGAATGTTTTTCACGTAGCATCGCCATTTGCTAAATTTACCAGGCCAGGCAAAGGGCGTGCCAACCGCCACTGTTAAGCCTATATTAAACTTAAGGCGAAAATCCAAACCGCAAGCGTTCGCTGCCGGAGATGGTAAACACGGCCACGTCGGTTGCCCCCTTGGGTGCCTGCAATTGCATGCACGTTTGACGTGCAGGGCTGCGAAGATACCAGGCAATTTGATGGTGACGGGCAGGCAGGCTTGGGAGAATATGGAGGGCTGACAGAGAGACTACTAATAAAAAACGTAGCCATTTACGGTCTATGAACCTGAGCATGTGATAGTGTGATAGAAATTCTGGGGAACGGGACTAAGTACACCTGGGATTTACATTTCCCAGGCTATCGAATTCCGTCCCTTCGGTACTGCGTACCGCGCCCGCAAAACTCGCGCGTCGGGAATCAAGTAAACCGAGCTAATACGCTAGATCATCGAAATCCATATTGCTGGCCAAGGGGAGATTGACGTTGTAGCGTTCGACCAGCGTAGCGCTTGAGAACTTTGATTGCAGGAAGGGGTTGGCGAAGTGTGGGTTATCACCGAAGCTGACGGCCATGGCTCGCGCGGCCTGTATGGCCGAGCCCGCTGGATCGACTGTCGAGATCCGTTCGATCGCATGTTCGATACGAATACTGGTGATGTCCGGCGGATCGTAACAAACCATTTCGCCAAAACGATGTTCCTCGACCAATCGCACGGCATGGGCTCCATACTGAGTGGCCAAGCAACGATCGAAATAAGTGGGGCTACCGCCGCGCTGCAAATGGCCAAGGACCACACATCGCGTTTCGGTGTTGAGACGTTGTTGGATTTCGTCTGCCACGCATTGACCAATGCCCCCAAGGCGTGTTTGTCGATTCTCTTTGACCGACTCGAGTGTGACCAATTCTCCTCCGGGGAGCGAAGCCCCCTCGGCAACAACAATCAGCGTGAATTGTTTCCCCATCTGTTTGCGTTGCAAGATTTTGGCACACACGTTTTCGTAGGTCCAGGCAATCTCGGGGATCAAGATTACATCGCCACCACCAGCAATTCCGGCGTGCAGCGCAATCCAACCCGCGTGACGCCCCATGACTTCCAACACCATCACTCGTTCATGACTGGCCGCTGTGGTGTGTAGACGGTCGAGCGCGTTGGCCGCGCAGGCCACGGCGCTATCGAACCCAAACGTAAACGCAGTACAGCCCAAATCGTTGTCGATCGTTTTAGGTACGCCCACGATTGGCAGACCAGCTTCAAACAACTGTTGTGCAATAGAAAGCGAGCCATCGCCGCCAATGCAAATCAAACCGTCGAGTTCCAGCGAGTGGACGTTACTTTTTACGCTAGCGATCAATTCGGCAGGCAGACGTCGCGATTCATCGGTCCCCACCTTAGCTGAAAAACGACCTTTATTGGTCGAACCCAGAATGGTGCCTCCTTGATCAAGGATGTTCCAGGTGTTTTCCAGATTGAGCGGCATCCATTTTGGAGGGTCGGCCAACCCTTCGAAACCTTTTTGAAATCCAATCACATCGTACCCCAAAAACGTGGCTGTTTTTGTGGCTGCGCGAATGACTGCGTTCAAACCCGGGCAATCGCCACCACCTGTAAGCAATCCAATCTTTCGTCGTACAGTCATCGATCTCAGCGTACTTTCATTGTAGAGTGTTCGGACTTACTGTCGCCGCTCCAATGTGGCCCGACGCTCCGCGTGGGATTCAAATCAAATCAGCAACCCCCAAACTGCTACTTATGATTACTACCACGCAGCTTTTTACTTCCAACATAGTGGAATTGTAACGGCATCCCAGTCCGTTTGCCTACATCCGTGCACCGGCTTTGCCATCCGTGCTAACATGGGTCGCGCAGGCGATGCGACAGTCAAACCGGCATTCAAATTCGGAAATATTTGAGGGAATAGAGCATGAATCAAAAGCGAGCGCTTGACTTGGTGATGCAACTAATGGCGATTCCAGGTAAAAGCTGCCAGGAGCAGGCGATCGCCGTGGCCGTAAAGCAGATTTTATTGCAGGCCGGAGTACCGGAGTCGGCGATACAATTCGACACGGCACACAAGAGGACACCGGTAGCTGGCGAAGTAGGCAATTTAATTGTCAAGCTTCCAGGCACGCTCCGTCGGCCAAGGCTCATGTTGTCGGCGCATCTAGACACGGTTCCCATCTGTGTCGGTTGCCAGCCGAAGAAAGTAGGGCAAGTCATCAAATCGAGTGATCCCCATACCGGTTTGGGCGGAGATGATCGCGCGGGGGTGGCTGCGGTGCTGGTCGCGTTGCTAGAAACTCTCGAAAGTGGTTTGCCCTATCCACCGTTAACACTCTGCTTTTTCATTCAGGAGGAAATCGGCTTGCAGGGGAGTCGCAACTTAGTTGCGTCGAAGCTCGGCAAACCGGCGATGGCCTTCAACTTTGATGGCAGCGATCCCTTCAAGCTGACGATCGGGGCAACAGGCGGAGAACGGTTGCAAATTCGCTTGCATGGTTTGCCCGCACATGCTGGCTTAGCGCCCGAGGCGGGGGCCAGTGCCATACATGCGGCCGGCCTGGCAATTGCTTCGTTACACAAAGATGGTTGGTTGGGACGAGTGCAAAAACAACGCAAACTTGGAACCAGCAATATCGGTGTGATCCAAGGTGGGAACGCCACAAATGTAGTGGCTGATTTGGTAGAAATCCAAGCTGAGGCGCGCAGTCATGATAGCCAGTTTCGCGATGCGATTGCCAGTGCAATCGAGCAAGCCTTTATTGAAGCGGCCGCTAAGATCATTAGCACTGGCGGCACGTCGGTCAACGCCGAAGTTACTCGACGCGTGGACTACGATTCGTTTCGATTGAGCGAAGATTCACCACCAGTTCAAATTGCCGCGGCGGCCATTGCCGAAGCGGGAGGTACCGCCGAATATGCCGTGACCAATGGTGGCGTGGATGCCAATTGGTTGGTTAAGCATGGCATACCGACTGTAACGCTCGGCTGCGGCCAACGACAAGTGCACACCAAAGGCGAGACTTTAGATGTTCCGGATTTTATACGCGGTTGCCGCATCGCCAGGAGTTTGATTGTTCATGCAAGTCGATGACGAATTGTGCCTCTGCTTTCATGTCAGTTGGCGTAAAGTTATTAACTACATACGTGTGCATCGCGTGAAGGTGCCGAGTCAATTGTCCGAGTGCCAAAGCGCGGGTACGGGCTGTGGTTGGTGTCGCGCGGCCATGCGGCGGTTGGTGAAACGGATTGAGGAGTCGCCACCCTCAAGTGACGATCTGCAAAAGTGGCTGGATGAAGAATATCCAGCCGCCGCCGAATATGCAGCGGGAAGAAAACGATACATTGATGACGGTCATGGGCAGCCGCCAGCGCGTCCAGTGTAACGATAAACGTTGCGGATGCGGCAAGACTTCCGGCAGCGCATCGGCTCCTCTCAAACCATATGCGAAAGTCTTGGCGACTTCCGCTACGACAAACGACCGTTGAGTTGATTGCCCTTAGCGACCAGATCCTGCAACCGACAAAGTTCGCTTGTCAAGCACCTGATTCACTTTCTGCAATAAGATTTCGAAAGTCATCGCAAGTACTCACAGCGCGCGAAAAAACTCGCTATAATGGTTGGGATACGGAGGGATAATGGAGTGCTGTCAGTAAGCCATCCTTTTGGCGAATCCCACATTGCTTGACAACCCCGCACTGATTGTGTTTTCGCTTCGTGCGAAGCAACCCACCACAAAGTGAATGCCCCCGCAGAGCCGCCCAAGGAAGATTGGCTGTATAAAAACGAGTATCGGATACTTGTACTCCCATTCATCGTATTGTCCACAACTTCTCTTCCTCATTCTTCTCAGGAGCTAAAGCAATGGTTGGTCGCGCTGCTACTGCTGTAAAGACTAAAACGAAACCCAAACCACGCTTGGGTGCCAAAGCAAGTGCTCAGGTCACGGTCCCCAAAGTTAAGACAGTCACAGTCGACGCCAATGGAAATGAAATAGCAGCCCCGCCGAAACCGAGACGTCGCGTCAAGGTTGAAACTCGTACGAGAATTTACTGGGCTGTGTTCAACCAAGATTGCAAGCGCGTGGCAGTTTTCGAATTCGACCAAAAGTCGGAAGCCGAAAAGCGGGCCGACAAGTTGATGACCGCTTCGGGCGAGCATCACTTCATTCAGAAGATCAAAGCGATAGTCCCCGTTTAGTTGTGCCGACATCGTCGCTGGACACGCTGCGAATCAAATGAACATTCGAGTTAAGCTCTCGACTCGGAGAAGTGGGCGACAATCTCACGCTCTCTCTCCCGGCAGAGCGAAAAGCAACCCCGGATAGGATCTTTGGAAAACGCCGTGCAAGCGCATTCTAAAAGTCGCAGTATTCGTCGTAGGCGTCGTGGAGCAGGGCCGAGCTAACGCGCTGACCAGTCCATTGGTAGAAATCGTATACTTCGCACGCGACGATCTGCTCCGCTTCTTTTAGCCGCGCAAGCTTCGGAAGCTGTCGCTCTACTCCCTGCCGAGACGCGGTATCTCTGGTAATGAGCAGGCAGCCGTCGATAGTTGCGTTTAACTCCTCGAGTAGTTCCCTACCAAGATCCGGAAATTCATCTCCCACAAACAGCAGATTTCGCGAGTTGCATTCAACCGCCAGAGTTTTTAGACGCTGCATGGCATTTTGCATGAGTGGCTCATGGTCTTGAATCAAGTGCACCATTAGCGAATTCTCCGGTCGAGGAATCGATGTCAGTTGCTCGGGAACTGCTTCCGGAGGATTGGTCCACAGGATGACACCGGGAAGCCCGTGTCTGACTTGCGGCGCATCATGCATGGCAACCAGCAAACTGCGCACACGATCGGAATCGCCGTGCAACCAACACAACGTGTGTGGTAATTCGACTTGCTCCCGAGTCCAATTGAGTATGGCTGGTCCCCAATTGTGCCACGCGCGCCAACCGTCCTGGGTGCGCACCGCGGAGGTCACACCACCAATAAAGCACAAGCGCCGATCATCGCTACCCAGGTGTTCCAGCGCGGAGGCTTGCAGCGTCTGGAAGAAGCGCACGGCCATGAATTTCATGGCGAGCATTCCAGCCAACGCCCTTCCCAGGTCTCCTGCGTTCACTTCGGCGGTGATCGCGCGCCAATCCGTTTCGGTGGCAGCAATCGCCCGCTCCATCATAAACTGCGTTGGACTCCCCGCTGCACTTTGACCAACGCAGCACAAAATCGGTTGGGTCGTACCGGATGAAGCGTGCACGTTGGATTTCAAAAAAATCTCCGATTTGTTCATGTTCAACGAAAGTCTTGGCGACCGCCACAGCGCATCACTCACAGCATAGCGATTATTCAATATATGGCGAATAGTCGGATTACAGTCGTTGGCGTCCCATCGATTTTGGCTGTCGTGGCCGGTTTGAAACAGTAAATCCAGAATTCAAAAGGTGAGGTAACTACAATCGGAGGATTGAGAACATGACACCCTAACGCAAACGAAAAATGGGTCGGACTCGAATAGAACGAGCTTAAGCGTGGCGGAATTCGCCAAGAATTTCGGCCTCAGCAGTTTTATCTTAACCAGTCTAAATTCTTGGCGAATTCCGCTACCAGGAGATTCTACGCCGTTGACTAGCCTACGTCATCACGTTCCGCAACTCCACATCGATGCTGATGATTCCGAGCCGAAACGGACTACATGGAGTATGTCAACTGCGATGTGGGGGTTATCCTTGCTGGGTATTGCTAGCTTCGTCGCATGGGGGTGGCAGCCCGATTTGCGATTTCAGCCAACGATTGTTGGAATCCTATGGGGCTTTCTCTTTTTGTCTGGCTATTTGCTGGGCGGAGTTGGTCGAGGCCAATTTGGCGGGTTGATTCTGGCCCTGCCGACTACCTTTCTTTCGTGGCTTGGTGTCCAGTCACTCACCGATCTTGGTGCAGCAGATTGTTTGTTGCTCTCTACGATTTTGGTGGTTGGAGGATGGAGCGCTACGTTTTGGAAACCTGCTAATCGACCCTTCGTTGAGGGACTTGCTGGACAACGCGCCGCTAAGGGGCTGCCACGGTGGTCCATCTGGGATATGGGTTGTGTGACTGCAGTCGTAGCCTGCATCGTCCATGCCGCCCCGCGATTGGAAACGCCTCCCATGTTGTTGTGCGCTGTGGCGGCGGCACTATTCTCCGGCTTGCTCTGCAGCTGGATTGCCTGCAGCTGGGCTTGGCACGACGATTGGAATTGGTGGAGTTTATCCGCGTTAGTGGCAGCACTGGTCGCGGGAGTGGGCATCGTTCATCTCAGCGCTCCAGCCGGTTTAACCTTAACCCATTCAGTACGGTGGGCTTTGTCGGGTCCGATTAACGTAGTCGCTGCACAGGGACTAGCTGTCTTGGCGGTCTTGACTATCTGGCGTTGGGAATACGACGGGTTGGCAACGTTCGCAAGAAAAACGACGCAACAGGCGTCAATCTCTGCCTGAGCCCCCTGTTTTCACATCTCAGACGCTGCAACTTGCTCTGATCGTACCGATTATTCCGGTTCTGCCAAACATTTCGAGCGTTTGATGCCGATAAGCCAGTCTGTAACGAGTTTTCGGGTGAAACCGAATTTACGTTGTGCGCCTAGCGAATGGGTGGGTGGGACTGCCTACTGGACGCATAGCTGAATGCCGAACACGGACGAAGTGCCGCTGGAGAGAAATCAATGAGAATGCTCAGTGGTCGTATGCACTGGCTGACGGTGGGGCTAGCTCTCCTCGTAAGTGCTCACGGATTTGCGACGAAGAGATTGCACGGTCAAGCTCCTCCTGCGGGAATGGCTGGCCAAATGCCTTATGGGACGCCACCTGGAATGCCGGGAGCAGTTATGCCCGCCGGTGGGATGATGTCCCCAGACCGGCCTATGAGCATGGTCTTTGAAGGGCCTCCTCCTATGGATGTCACCTACGCTAGCGCCACGGGGTCTTGCGATTCCTACATGGGCGGTATCGGCGGTAACCTGGGTGGTAACCTGGGCGGTAACCTGGGCGGGGGCTGTGGCAGCTGCGGTGGTGGCCTATGCGGTGGCATGGGCTGCGGCATCGGCGGCGGAGACGGCGGCGGTCTGCTCGGC
>JBGSNE010000164.1:0-9884 GCA_041739785.1 Pirellulaceae bacterium | reverse complement strand
AACAACTTGCTAAAGCACTCCCTGACAGAGGCTGCCGTTCCTGTGCTTGAAGAGGTATTGCGACGCGAGGAGGAGATTCAAAAGGGCGGCGACTCGTTTCCAAAACTTGAAATGCAACTGCTTGGTGTTGATTTGAAACCTTCTGTCGTAACACCGATACTTGCGGAGAGTTTGGCCAACAGACGCGCAGAATTGCTCGATGCCTACCTGATCACCAACCGCCTGGCAGACGCCAATGCATGCGTATTGAGCTGGATCAAGCCTGAAAGCAAACTAGAGGCACGTTCATTGCAGGCCGCACTTCGCGTATCCCATGCGTTCATGAAATCAGGCCAGGTCGATGATGCCAAAAGCTTGCTCTCAAGTCTTGAACAGGCAGCAAGAAAAGGAGTCACTTCTCAGAGCGAGCCGTTTCTAAGATTGGCCATGGCCGACGATGTTAGGCAACTTGCCTTGTACGGTGACATAGCCAGTCAGTACTTGGAGTTAAGCGATCTGGCCAACGCCGAGCGATTGTCGCGAGAATGCGTGACGCAGTACGGCAGCTTGGAGCAGAGCGGCCGATTCCTCTTGCCGACCCAAACCAAACAGGCGAAATACTGTTTGGGTCGCGCGTTGCTTGAACAGAGCAAATATGACGAAGCCGAACCCTTGTTGCTCGCCTCGCTGTTGAGCGAAGAAGAACTTTCCTATTCAGCCGAGGCGATTACGAATGAAGCCGTTGTTGAAGCACTAGCAAAACTCTACGACGCGACCGACCGCCCCGAGCTCGCAAAAGAATGGCGAGAGAAACACAAATAGTTCAGAACTTTAAGTGTTTGACACGCACGCCACCAAAGAGAGCGAGCTCAAGCCATTTCCAATAACAGTCGACGTCTTCAAATCCAATTTCGGAGAGCCATTTGAGTTGGGTTTGGACATCGAGGAGGATATTTGATGGGTCTTCGTCGCGGGAAGATGCTCCCATGCCGTTCAGGAACTTCATATGTAGAGCATCCGTGGGTGATGAGACGTGTTCAAGGTTGCAAAACACGCCGCCGGGTTCAAGTCGATCGTAGATCTCTGAGTATAGCGCACGTTTGCGCGAATCCGAGCAATGATGAATCGCGAAGCTAGAGACGACGACATCAAACCGATCATCAGGCAGCGAATTGTCCAAATCGTGGTGTCGAATTTCGACGCGGGGATCAGTGCCGAAGCGTGCCGACGCGGCGGCAATCATGGTTGGGGAAAAGTCTAGACCGATCAACTTTGCTTTGGGGCAGTGGGAGTGTAGTAGTGCGAGTAACCGCCCGTCGCCGGTCCCGACATCAAGTATGCGTTGGGCTGTGCTCGGAACAAATGAGAGGAGCACCGCCTCCCCTTCGGTGCGGTGAGGAATGCCGTCAGCTTTGGCGAGATACGCGAGAGCGTGTTCGGGCGTCAGGTATTCGTTGTCAGCCATGGTGAGTGTCTCTGTGTGATGTGTTTCAGTCGGGTTTTCAGCGTATCATGTCTCGTAAGAGCCAGGCTCTAGTGATTGCCAAGCCCCAGGTCGAGTTGAAGAGACTCGACATCCAGGATGACGATCTGATTCTTGCCACGTTCATCGGCGGCGATGAAGCGGCCGTCGGGGGACCAGCACGGGTTCGTGGCGTCGATGTCGGCAAGAAGGCGGTTTTCACCCGTGGTGACGTCGAGGATCCACAGCCCGGACGTGGCGCTTTTCCTCACACTGCCATAGGTGAAATAACGACTATCGGGCGACCAAGCTCCGTCCACAGCGCCTTTCATGCGAGAGAGCTTGTTCAGCGAGTGTATGGTATTTTTGGAAGCGACATCACGAATAACAAGATCCGCCCCCGACCCCGACGTTGCCATTAGTCTGCCATCAGGCGACAGGCGTGAATAGATTGAGCCTTCGAGTTCGAATTCGAGTCTTGATTCTCTTTCTCTCCATGCGCCTTGCGGATCTGCCCGATAGCCCTTGACTACAATTTTGGGAGGAAAAGATTTTTGAGTGGGGACTGCGACCAGCAGACTTTCATCATTGAGCAGGTAGGGAAAAAAACCCTCCATCAATTGCGTCAGGTTCTTTCCGTCCGGATCGCATTGCCAAATAGTCTGATTGAAGGGAGTTCGTGCCACTTTCTGTGGCGGTCGTGCGAAGTAGATTCGTTCTGATGGGCGGATTGCCCAAACCGGATCGAAACCATCCTCGCAAATGATCTGTGTCTCGCCGCTGGCGAGGTCGATCCATGCGAGCACATTATTTGATTCGCCGGTTTTGATGCTTCGCACGATTCTTGTGCCGTCAGGAGAGAAGGCACCGCCGGCTCCTTCAATTCGCCTGAAATCGGGCACGGCATCGGGAGCAAAGAACGGAGCTGATACGTCCTGCTCCCGCAGTGGAGGTTCCGTGAAACCCACCATGAGATCCCTGCTTCCCAATGGCATTCTACTGGAGCAGGGCTGATTTTTTTCGTAAAGCTCTAAACGATTTTGAGCATCTGCGGACCACTGCAGACTGGGCGCCGCCGTTTCGCTGTACAAGCCAATGGCTGCTGTCTGCCAACGAACGGCGGATGGAAAATCACCTTTGGCCGCTGATGCTGCTGCCAACCCTTCTAGGTAAGTTGCATCCTGGTACTTCGTCTGTTCGCAAATGGCTTTCGCTTCCTCGAGAGCCTGATCTGCATCCCGGAATCGGGAATCAAGACAGGTCGCCCGTATCCAGGCGCGAGCAAACCGCGCGGTCAGATATCTCGGAGCCTCATGGATCGCTTCGTCTAGGAATTCTAGTTGCGATTCAACCGGAAACCGATCCTCCATTCCCGAAATCTTACCTCCGAATCGATACATGTCCTTGAGTGCTTCCAGCAACTCTTCCTGTTTTAGTCGCTGATCTTGGTCTGTATCGTAGGGTACCAGTCTATGCCCAAACGGGAACTTGTCAAATTCGAAATTCGCGGTCCCGGAAATTGAAAGCTGAGAGGAAATTGAAAGCAGAGAGTTGCTCGTTTTCTTGAGGTTGTCCTCGTTGGGCATCATCTCGGGCGCGGTGGGCAGGAGACGCTTTGGTATAAGTGTTGCAGCTTCTCCCCCAAGTGCGATCGCGAATAACTCTCGAATTTGATTCGGTTGTTTGGACGCTGCTTGGAGCGATTGTTGTGCTTCTCGTTTGTTGCCCATTCCCCAATGGACAAGGGCCAGCACCGAATGACGAGTCTTGTCATAGCCCTTTTCAACGTCGGTAGAAGGTGAAACGTCATTCGATTCTTTGGCCGTCAGAATTTGCAATGCATCGTCCAGGCGATCCGTTCGATAATAGGCAGCTCCCAACAGCGCGCGACTACGAAACGAGACCGGTTCCAGTCGATTGAGCTCTTCAGCCCAAGCGATCGCCCGCTGATAGTCATCAAGAGAGCGATTGCGGAAACCTACGATTTCTCCAGTGAGCTTGGCAATTTGTTCCGGATTCGCAACGGCATCGTGCACTTTTGCCAAAGCTGCATCTCGAATGCCTGGCTTGAGACCCGGCCGGGATTCGATCTCAGCGATCCACTCTCGCTTGAGCGCAAACTTGCTGGTCAATGATGCGATCAAGCGTTCCGCCGCAAGGCCGTTATCGATGGACGGTTCGAGTGGTCTGGCATCGTAGAATGCCGTTGCCCCACCGCCAACCGTGCCTGCGGCCTTGCTGAATAGCAACCGTGTAAGTTGATGGCCGGAAACGTCGAAGAAAAGATCCCATTCGTAGTGGTTGACGTCTGCGACCGGCAGTTCAAGGATTTCACGGCCTGTTTCGACATCCCACAATCGTCCACGGGGTACCTTGCCGCCGGAACCAGAAACTTTGCCAGTTAGGGTCAGCAGTCGCTTTCCGTCGGGGCTGAAACGGGCATCATCGATTGCGTCGCCCTCGAGGGGCAACTCACAGAGTTGTCGTCGACTTGGAAGATCCCAAATTGTGATGCCTTTTATTCGACTGGCACTGCTGCCTCCGGGCGTGACCGCCGCGAAGCGTTTGGTGTCAGGACTGAAAATTGCCAAGATGCCAGGCGCGGAAACGACTTTTTCGCCTTTTGCAAGATTCCAAATTTCGACTCCGGGAGCGAGAGCAACGACGACGCAGTGCTCGCCGTCGGGTGCTGGGATCGCCGTGCCAGCCTGTCCAATGGAACAGCCAAACATTTTCACGCCGGTTAGGGGATCAAATACGCTGTACTGTCCTTCCCCATCGGTTTTTACCTCACTGATGACGCCAAATAACGCACCTGTCACGGGGTTCCGGCACATCGTCATTGGAACGCCCGCAGATGAACGATCGTCCCGCAGATCGAAGGCGGTTCCCTTGCCTGTCCGGGCATCAAATACGTAGCTTGAAGCGGCGACTTGGATCAACTTTTCTCCGTCGGAACTGAACTCCATCGACGACCCGAACATTTGTTCCATTACAAGTTTTTGGTAGAGGCAATACGCCTGCCATAACCTTCGTTTTTCAGCCAAGTCGTAAACTTCAAGCAGCCTTTTGCCGCTCGAAAGCAATTTGCCATCGGGTCCGACGTTGGTGCGGAACGCGAGCAGGCTGTTGTCAGCGCTAACCTTCATAAGGACCGAACCCGTAGCCGCTTTCGGATTGCCCGTTCTCAGTTTGGTTTCAACTCCGTCACGCGTTCTTGTCAGGACAGTGCCATCGGCGAGCGCAATCGCCAGCAGTGATTGGTCTTGACTAAGGGCGTAGCCGTTTGTGGCAAGTCGCGGCAAGGGACTTGTCCTCAAGGCAAAAAGATCGCGATCCTTTCCTAAATCCCAGCGAAGCACTTCGCCGGTTACGGTCGTGGCCGTAAGTTCATGTCCGTCAGCCGAGTACGCCAGCGAGACAATTCCTTTGCCATCGGTTTGCAATGTGTCGATCACATCGCCGCGAGCTGTATCGAAGAGGCGAATGTTGTTCACTACATGACTGGTGGTTGCCAGCGTGCTCCCATCGGGACTTACCACGCCGTTGACGTAATCCGGCATATTCTCCCTGGTTAGTAGCACCGGCCGAGCAGCAGCATCTTCTGTTCGCCAAGTGAACAGTTGCTTGCGATTGGCACCGCTGAATCCAAGTGTGCCTAGCAGGAGTCGGTCGGAATCCGGTAACCAGTAAACCGATTCGATATCGTCGTCATGTTCAGCTACTGCCAATTCTTTGCCAGTCTCAACATCAATGATCGCGACGACGTCACGTGTTTCGTCCGAATTTCGTTGGGTTCCATGACACAAGTGCGCGGCAATCTTCTTCCCGTCAGGGCTGAAGGAAACGCGATTGAGTTCTCGCGGATAAACCTCGTTCAAAATCAGTTGTTTCGAATCGACATTCCAAACACAGATTCTTGCTGCAGCTTTTTCATTAACGTGAGTGGCATCGCAACCTAGAACCACGACGTGACTTCCGTCCGGACTGATATTCAATGCGCTGATGTGACGAAAGGCATCACTTGGATAATTGAAGGTATGGACTAGGCCCGTCGGTTCGACAACTGAGCATGAGGTTTTCGAGCCTTGATCCGATCCAGATGTTTTGTAGCTAGCGACTGTTGCATAAAAATGAGACAAGCAGGCCCCGACAACAACTCGCCCGGTATCAGAAAATCGGGTGCGATCTTGGTAGTGGCGCAATTGGAACGGGAGTCGACGTGAAGTGCCGTCTGTCAATTCGACCAGTTCTGTGTTGCTTCCTTGGGTCCAGGCCACTTGTCGTCCGCCTGGTAAGACGGTTACCAAAGCGGAGGCCCTTGTATCCACGGTCGCCTTGTCGAATTTGCTCAGTACTTTGGCCTGATTTAAATAGCGATACCAGTAGTTCCACTCAAATCCACGAAGGTCTTCTTTGCCGTCAATGGGCAATTGATTCAGCAAGATTTCTCGCATCCGAGCCAGATTGCCACGCTGGGCTTCGATGCGGACTTGGCTCATTTCCGCGACATAGATTACCCGCCGCTGTTCTTCGGTCAGAACCTGCAGTTCGCTAGACTTGGCGGTGGCCTCGACTTTCAGTCGAGTTGCTTCGTCACGTTGCTGTTCGGCAAGTTTGCGCTGCTCAGCTTCCTCTGTTTTAGCTTGTATCTCCGCTTCGCGAGCGGCGACAGCCGCCGATTCCGAATCCAGAGCGTGACGTTCACTTTCCTGGGAAGCCTCCAATGCCGTCTGTGTCTTGATCTGCTCGGCCCGAACATCCACCAAGCGCTGGCTGGCGAGTGACTCCGCTTTGGTTGCCCGAATCGCTTGCCAAACACTCAAACCTGCGCCCAGGACCAAGACACCCGCAATAGCTGCAGCCGTGCTGAGCGCAGCACGATGCTTGCGAGCCAAACGCCGCAAGCGATAACTGGTGCTGGGCGGGCAAGCTTCGACGGCTTCCATATTCAGGAATCGCTCAATATCGCGAGCCAATCCGTTGGCCGTGTCGTAACGTCGTTCGCGTTCTTTCTCGATCGCCTTCATTACGATCCAGTCGAGATCGCCACGAATGCTGCGACCCAGCTGAGCCGGTTCCAGATTTCTTTGCGCTGCGATGTTGGGAAGCTGCAGGCTGGTGCTAACGCGAGTACTTGGTTTAGGTGGTTCGACTTCTTTGATCAGTCGCAAGATCTCACCGAACGCCGCATCTTTGAACTGCGCCTTCTCTAGTGGCGTTGATCCGGTCAGCAGTTCATAGAGCATGACTCCCAGCGAATACACGTCGGTGCGCGTATCGACATCGAGGTTGTTCTGCTCCGCTTGTTCGGGACTCATATAAAGCGGAGTACCGATCATCAACCCATGACCAGTATGTACCGTTTGCTCCGTCAACGGTTGGTGCATGGCTTTGGCCAAACCGAAGTCGATCACTTTGGGGACGGGTTTGCCATCGTACAGACAGATCAGCACGTTCGACGGCTTTAGATCGCGATGGATGATCCCCTTTTGATGCGCGTGTTGTACTGCCTGGCAGATCGGAACAAACAGCTTCAGCCGCTCTTCAACCGGCAGCCGTATCTGATCGCAGTATTCGGTCAGCGGCATCCCCTTCACGTATTCCATCACGAAAAAGGGTCGTCCCTCATCGGTGACTCCGCCATCGAAAACTTTGGCGATGTTGGGGTGATCCATCAGCGCGAGCGCTTGGCGCTCGGCATCAAAACGCGCCAGCACTTGCTTGGAATCCATGCCCGGTTTGACGAGCTTGAGTGCCACTTTGCGGCGAACCGGCTGCGTTTGTTCGGCGACCCAAACTGTCCCCATGCCCCCTTCGCCAATGGCTTCGAGCAGCTTGTACCGACCGGCGATCACACATCCTGGCTGTTGACTGCTCCTTGAGTTCGCCAACGTCGCATCCATCGCGTTGGTGGGATTGTCGAGAAACCCCTTGCGGCCATCATAGGCCGCGATCAACTTGACGATGCGTTCGTAGAGTTCAGAATTCCCGACACATTGATCGGCTAGAAACTTCTCGCGCTCAGCAATGTCAGTAATTGCAATAGATTGTGCAAATAGCTCTTGAACAGCCTTCGGATCGGCATTCATGGATTGGCTTTCTCATGGTAAACTTGATTGGCTTTCTCATGGTAAATCTGTATGACTCAATCTTCCATGCGTCGCAATCGTTCACGTTGGCGAAAAATATATCCAACTTTTCAGCATTTCTCGCTAGTCGCCAGTAGGAAACGCTCATTCCCAGACTGCCGTCCTCGTTGTGCGCTTGCACGCGCTAAGTTTTAGTCCGTTCAGGGC
The DNA here is from genome assembly GCA_041739785.1 of Pirellulaceae bacterium. GTDB lineage: Bacteria > Planctomycetota > Planctomycetia > Pirellulales > Pirellulaceae > Aureliella. Next base: position 2,144 of record JBGSNE010000164.1, on the reverse strand, counting down.
ATGCCCCGGGCTTGCCCCTGACGGACTCCGTTTTGGCGTCCTACGAGGGCCTGCCTGCCCCTCGCTGGTTGCCTGCCCTCCGCCCGCTCGCGGGCGGAGGGCAGGCAACCAAGTTTCGTAGGCACACTTCGGTCTTAGCACAACCAAAACCTCAGCCGTCGGGGACAAGCCCCAGAACGGCTGGTCGCTTGCTCGCCGGAGTATTCTACTCCTCGATAGCCACCTGTAGCCAAGCCTGAGCATAGGCCCACTTCACACGCACTTCGTGTACGCTGAGACTCAGCATTTCCGCGATCGCATCGCGGCCCACGCCAGCGAAGAATTTCAAATTAACAACCTCCGCGGCCACTGGATCCTCCTCCGCTAGTTTCGTAAGTGCATCGTCGAGGCGAAGCATCTCGCGGTCATCAGGCATCGCCGCAATTTCTGGCAGTTCGACCCGCTCCAGTTCGCCGCCGTGTTTGAGGCGAGCCTTGCGACGCGCCTGGTCAACCAGAATCCGTCGCATCGCTTGGGCAGCTGCTCCAAAGAAGTAACGACGATTGGCAAAGCTCTGCTGAACTGTGCCGTCCACCAAACGCAGATAGGCTTCGTGGACCAGCGCGGTGGCTTGCAATGAATGCCCAGGCTTTTCATGAACCAATTGAGCAGCAGCCATCCGCCTCAGTTCGTCGTAGACCAATGGCAGTAGCTCGTCCAGCGCCCGCTGATCACCGGCCTCAGCCTGCAGTAAAATGCGACTCAATTCCGACATAAAGGATCTCACGAATCCATCTGAAACGATTGAACATGTGTCGCGAAAGGTCGCGAACCAAACAGATTCTACCAAACGGCCAATCATTGCGGTTGGTTGAAGTCGTCCGCCAGCCATATGACGCTGGCCGCAACCTGTCGATAGGCGCCGAATCGGTTGGACTGCTCAACGCCCGCCGATACGAAGTCGATGCCTTCACCCAGTGTGGCCCTAACTGGCTGAAGCCATTGACCAAAATTGTCGAGGGGTTGACGACGCGGCGAGGAGCGGGAAAGACTGGTGATGAAAATGATTTTGTCCGGTACGACTATTCGAACGCAAGCAACCGTCACGTCGAAAAGGTTGGCAGCTGACACGCTAGAGTGACCCTTCACGGTCGCTTCAGCGGGTGTATTCTCGGCTCGTGCTAGAGAAGTACACAACGAGACCGAAATGGCAAAGCAAAGATACGTGAACCGTCGCTGGTTTTGCTTAGTTCCCATGCCGGCTCGTTTACGCGGGATTTCAAACGATTCATGTATACTGTTCATGGATTAGCTCCTTAGTGCTACTCATCCATGCGACGCCCTGCGTTTGTCTGGCGCGCAGATAGCGGAAATTCTCGGAAGAATTTCCCCGGACCGAATAACGTTCTAGCCTCGTTGAAGCAAGCGGTAAGAATTAATTCGAAACCGAAACTGGAAGTTTCACGGAGAAATTGATCTCGGGCGTTGGCTTCATCTATATCGAGTGCTTGGAGAAATAGTTCGTGTTCGTTCATGCTTGGCGTCTCACTTACCATGGGTTGTAACCGTTCCAACCTCATTGGCGGATTTGCCAAACATTTTACGCCAGAAATCTCGCCAATTTCGTCCGTAGCCGAATTTATGCATCGTCTTCGTAGCGCAGGATTAATCGATTTCCCTTATGGCGGTTCGGTGGCTATCTCGAAAAGTAATTACCGATAGCAATCATCTCGCCCGAGCGAAAGCGTTACCGAGGGCTGTACTCACTCTCCCTCGGGCAACTGGGTTGCATCCCAGGTCGATAATGAAAGTCCTCCTGCCGATCCAAAGTGGACGACCATCAGCCGATTGCCATCTGCGGAAAATGATGCGCTAACGGGACGACCAGGGATTGGGAGAGTCAGCAGCCGGTGAGCATATTCAACACTCCAGATGGTCAATTCGGGCGCCTGCCTGGGGCCACTGGAGGCGATGGCCATTCGTTTTCCATCAGGTGAACGAGCGCTTATCGGGAGTCCCAGGAAGCCACTCAGCAGAATTTGTCTCGAGCCAGTCTCTACGTCATAGAAAGACACGTTTCCGTCATCTGCCGCAACGATGTCCCTGCGGCTTGAGTCAACGAAGCTCATTCCGTCAATGGCCGTCTTTCTCAGCAGCCTAAGGGA
>JBGSNE010000155.1:0-23879 GCA_041739785.1 Pirellulaceae bacterium | reverse complement strand
GAGCCCGGTTACTTGTATGTGATCGATAGGTATTCCGTTCTTAAGTCGGATATCAAATATGAGGCGAACAAGCATGAAAGCAACTTCGAGCTCAAATTGGACAAGAAAGAATACACGGGTCCACCAGTCAGGACGGGGCCTCCAGTAAAGAACACAACGGGCTAGCTGCACTGCTCGGCAAACGAAAGCACAACAGCCGTCTGGCAACAGACGGCTGTTCCCGTTTTCAACTGGCAGTGTGTGGTTCCAGCTGGCGATGATATTTGGAAACGACGTTCTGTTAGACGTCCTGTTGATTGCTGAACGATATTCTGGGGAGAATGACGTATGCTCGCGAAACAGCGGACAATTTGCACCTGTGTAATATCCCTTGTGTGTGGTTCCCTGGGATGTGCTCCACCTAAGTTCTACGATTGCGAAGGGGTGGTAACCCATGAGGGAAGACCTGTCGCCAATTTGCAAATCACCTTTACGCCCGACATTATCGATTCAGTGCGGATGCCGCTTGGATTGACCAATTCCGAAGGGAGATTCGAAATGTTCAGCGGACGGCATATGGGTGTTCCACCTGGTGGGTACTCAGTGTACGTGGAAGACCCGGGGGCCGCTGACGGACGTCAGACCAGCAAAGAAGCCGATTATCTCTATGTCATAGATCGCTATTCGCCTGACAAATCAGACCTGAAATACGTCGCCGACCGCGATCGAATCGATTTTGAACTGAAACTCGACATCAAGGAGTATATTGCGCCAGTCGTCGAGGATCCCGTAGTCGAGGATCCGGAAAGCAAGAAGGCTGTTGCGGCGCCAGAGAATCCAGATGTAGCCGCGGTCCCGCCCGAAGGCACACCGGCCGAGTAGTGCCTCATCAATCGACGGTGTCTTGCGCCAATCGGCGCAGGTTGTGGCACGCGTTAAATGTTCCGGCACTTTGCGACCATCGGTGCCAACCGACACAACGTGGCATGATTCGCAGAGTCGATTTCCAGTACCAAGCGACCAGCTGCAGAGCAGCGGCATTGGATAGCCTGGGGTGGAGCGTAGCGGAAACCCCAGGAAACAAGTTTGACGCATAGGCGGACGAGCCAAACGGCCCACCAGCGCGCCGATGATCGCCGAGTCCGCCACACCCGCGCACGACGTTCATAACCTCGGTTCAACGCGCGGGTTCATCATGGTGGGGGCTTGGTGGCGTTCACGGTGGTTGCGACCTCGATCGGACGTTCTTCTTCGGTCAAAATCAACTCCTCGGTCGCCGCTGGGTGGAGGCTCTCATCCTGGGGTTTTGCTTGGCTCGCTGAGGCTCACCGCGCTACACCCCAGGCTATCAAAATTCGCCGCTCTGCGGCTGCGCTTTTCCCTTCCGCGCTGCACCCCAGGCTATCAAATTCGCCGCTCTGCGGCTGTGCTTCTCCCTGCCTCCCTGCCTCCCTGTCTCCTTGGCTCCTTGTCTCCTTCACTCCTTCACTCCTTCACTCCCCCTCTCCCCTCCGGTTCCAACGATTGTCACGATTGCACCTGTACGCTCAAACAATCTCTTACCTAAACGGTAAAAAATCTCCAGCTCGTACGAGTTCCGTAATGCATAAACTTAGGTTGAATTAGATTCCCTCGGTTCCGCATAGGACAGCGCAGTACATGAATATCGAACGCCAATCCACCGAACGACCAACTACAGAGCGCAAGGCGCTGGCGGTCAACCTCGACCCACGTCGTTACGGATCGTTCGCTGAAATCGGAGCGGGACAAGAGGTTGTGCGGTGGTTTTTTCGGGTCGGCGGAGCGGCCGGGACGATTGCTAAGAGCATGTCGGCTTACGATATGTCGGTGAGCGATGCGATTTACGGTCACTGCGAGCGTTATGTTTGTCGTAAGCGACTAGAGGATATGCTTGATCGTGAACACGCGTTGAACTTAGAACGCTTGCGCGACAGTCGCGGAGACACAACCGCCTTCTTCGCCTTTGCCGACACTGTTTCGGCTCGCAATTTCCACGGCACCAACGATTGTCATGGTTGGATGGGAATTCGCTTCCAAGCTCACCCGCGCGATCAAGATAGTCAAATCATCATTCACGTTCGCATGCTCGATACAGAAAACGCACTGCAGCAAGAAGCCTTGGGCATTGTCGGTGTTAACTTGCTTTATGGCGCGTTCTTTCTAAACCATGAACCGGATCAATTGATCGAATCGCTGTTGGACAACCTCAGCACGCGACGCATTGAGATCGACATGATCGAGTTCTCTGGAATCGCCTTCAGACATGTCGACAATCGTGTCATGAGCTTGCGTCTGGTGCAGCTTGGGTTAAGCAGCGCTGCGATGTTCTCTGCCAGCGGCGAAGTATTGCAACCCTCGGAAGTGTTGTACAAGAAACCGATCCTGGTCGAACGCGGGAGTTTTCGCCCGGTGACGCACGTCAACGTGGATATGCTGAGCGCCGCTCAGGAGAAATTCCGTGCTGAAGCAGACGTCGACGCGGATGAAGTGGTTTCGCTAGCCGAAATAACCATGCACAACTTACAAGCCAATGGCAAAATCGATTTGAGCGACTTCTTAGCTCGCGTTGACGTCTTGGCGGCCTGCGGTATGACCGTCCTGATCTCCGACTATTTCGAGTACTATCGTCTGGCTGCCTATTTGGCGCGTTACACTAAGAAGCGCATTGGCATCACGATGGGGGCCGGCAGCCTGGTGTCTTTGTTCGATGAAAAGTACTACACCAAGCTCGATGGCGGTGTGCTCGAATCGTTTGGGCGATTGTTCAAGAACGATTTGAAGTTGTATATCTATCCGCTGCTCGATGCGCAAACCGGCGAATTGACGACGGTCGAGAATTTGCAGCTTGCGCCAGAAATCCGCAAGCTCTACCAGTACTTAATCGACAAAGGTTGTATCGAACAACTGGACGCCTACGATCCACAGCACTTAAAAACTTTTTCGCGCGACGTACTGCGTCAAATCGAAGCAGGCGATTCAGGTTGGACCGAACACGTGCCAGCCGAAGTCGCTGAAGTCATTCAGCGGCGGGGCTTCTTCGGCTATCGCCGACCCAAGTCCACGCCAGCACCCGTTGTCGCGCCAATCATCGCTGCGCCCAGTGGGTCGCTCCTGCCGGGAGCGACTTGCTCGGGAAGCTAATTCCAGTTGGTGAGTAGTTGTGGCGAGTGAACTGTAGTGGCTGCCTCAGCCGGCGCCTACGTAGCCGTGGACCAGTGGCACAATTAAACGATTTGTTGCGTGGCGCATGGCCAATAGCAAGCTCAACTCGCTGCTCCGCCCGGCTACTGCGGCTGGGCGTTAAACAACTTCTCACCAATTGAGTGAGTATTGAATCGTTTAACGCCTAGCCGGAGAGGGCTGCTTGCGTGGAGCTGGATATCGCTTGCCGTTGTTGTCAGCCCTAGGCTGATGGATACAGTAACGTAGTTGGCAGCCCGCGCAGGCGAGGGCATGAGTGATGTAAGACCGAGAGTGGACAGTTGTGGCTGCCTTAGCCTGCGCCTACGTAGCCGTGGACCAGTGGCACAATAAAAACGACTTGTTGCGTGGCGCATGGCCAATAGCAAGCTCAACTCGCTGCTCCGCCCGGCTACTGCGTCTAGGCGTTAAACAACTTCGCGCTTGACGTGACGGCATAATGCCATGCATCGGACATTTAGTGGGAGCGAGTTGATGATAGCCAATGCCAATGTTGAGTTAGGAAAGCTCGTCGAAGTATTCTACGATGGCGAATGCCCATTGTGCGTGCAAGAGATTCGCCTGCTCAAATGGCTCGACAGAAAGCAGCGGATCGAATTCACTGATATTGCTGCAAACAATTTCGATGTCAACGCGTATGACCTGACGATGGAACAATTCATGGGGGAAATCCAGGGTCGACTCCCCGATGGTTCCTGGATTACGGGGGTGGAAGTCTTTCGGAGACTGTATAGTGCGGTTGGCTTAGGGTTTGTTGTGTGGTTGACGCGCGTACCAGGCATCTCACATTTGCTCGACGTTGGCTATCGCTTTTTCGCTAGGTACCGGTTACGCTTGACGGGCCGTTGTGAGGCGGGGGGGTGTCGAAGGTAGCCGACGAAGGCAGGTTCTTTCAGCAGATTGAGCAAGTCACGACTCGCAAGTCACGACTCGGAGAGTCGTGAGACGATGGGGTTGCAAACGGGAGCTGAGTCTTTTCGTGGGTCGTTCCTGCCGGGAGCGACTCAGACTGGTACTTAGTCGTACTCGGCAAGTACGACCCACTTAGTCGTACTCGGCAAGTACGACCCACTTAAGCAAGATCGAACCACTTGTGGGCGGCCGAAATTCTAGGCGAATTCCGCTACGGTAGATGCAGAGTATTGGCTATCCGAAGATGCAGATTACTGGTTATCCGAAATCTAAGTGATGGATCTCAAGTCACAAGTTCAAAGCAGCCCTGTCGTAAGCGATCGCTCGAGTCCATCGATCGCCGCGCGACTAACGGCGGAAATTCCTGCGGCTATTGCCACAATAGCCGTTCGCGGAGCAAGTGCTGGCGAGATCGTCGCCAGGCGAGTGGAATTGTCATGCAAAACATTGGAAGTGGGCCGAGTCTACTACGGCGTTTGGCAGCTGTCCTTGGGGATGCAGGAAGACGCGTTTGCAGGCACTCGCCAAGGAACACCCGCGACTGCCGAACAGGTGGTCGTGTGTCGGATGGATAACGACCGTTTTGAAATCCATTGCCATGGAGGCGCTGCGGTATGCCAAGCGATCTTAGCCGATTTGGCTAGGGCGGGCTGCGCGATGGTTTCCCAAGTGGATTGGCCCAGTGCACTTAAGTGCGCGATTGCTCGTGCCGCTGAACACGACTTGTTGCTTACATCAACTGACCGTACCGCCGCAATTCTACTCGATCAACTGCAGGGTGCGCTGCGCGCGGCCGTTGAAGCGTTGATCGAAGCGTTAAAGCGAGGTGAGCCACGCAAGGCCGCGCGTCGAATCGAAGAACTGTTGCGCTGGACCGACTTAGGACTGCATTTAGCCCATCCGTGGAGGATCGTATTGGCTGGGCCTCCCAATGTTGGCAAAAGCAGTTTGATGAATGCGCTGATTGGAACTCAGCAAGCCATCGTGCATCATGAACCCGGCACGACGCGCGACTGGATTGAATCGACGGGAGCGATCGACGGCTGGCCGGTGCTGCTGACGGATACGGCCGGTGTGCGCGAGTCGCACGAACCGATTGAGCAAGCCGGCGTCCATCGGAGCAAAGAGCGTTTACAGCAGTGTGACTTGGCAATCCTAGTCGTCGATGCTCAGCAAGGTTGGACCGACGTGCACGAGCAACTGTTGCAACTCGCTCCCGCGCAGCCTTTAGTAGTGATGAACAAGATGGATTTGGCAAGGAAAAGTTTGATCTCACCCACAACGTCGGTTTCAGGTTTGCCAAAAGGGCTAACGATTGTGCCCACTTGCGCGATGGATCGATCGAGCATCGTGGACTTGTTGGCGGCGATCTCTGAGCGTTTGGTTCCGGCGTTCCCACCCGAAAAGTCCTCCGTCCCGTTCCGTCCAGAATATGTCGAACGCTTGAAAGCCTGTCAGCGGATGTTGTTGGTTGAACAGCCCATGCAGGCCAAGCAACTTCTGGAACAATGGTTAGATGGAAGCGAATAACGCAAGTGGGTCGTTCCTGCACAAGTGGGTCGTTCCTGCCGGGAACGACTACCAGTGACCTCGGATGCGGGCAACAGATTGGACCAACGGAACACGGTGATACAGAGCAAGTCACGTTCGGCAACCGTGACCCACTTAGTCACGTTCGGCAACCGTGACCCACTTAGTTCCAAACAAAAAAAGGTGTCTGACACTCTCTAAAGTGTTACGATATCCAGTTGATTTGCGTGGTCCCTAAAGTGTCAGACACCTTTTTTTGTTTGTTTAGAATCTGCGATCGTGGTAGATCTTCAAGCCGTTGAGAGCGTGATACAGGGCGCCGCAATCTAGCTCGACATCTTTTGTGCGCTCGAGGATGCCGCATAAATGTTCAACGGCTGCTTCTAACCACGGGGCAGAAAGCTCAGCGGCAGGAGCAGCCAGAGCGGCGAACTCCAGCAGGTGTCCAGAACTGGCGAGTTGAGCCGAAAGGTCAGCCGTGGTTCCTGGCCGGGAAAAATAGTAGCTGGAGAGAGCACCCGATGCGTCGCGTTGTTCGTTGACCTTCACCAGTGCTTCATCGACTCGCCTCTGAGCGCGCTGCCAAATTGGGGAATCAGCGAGCTTCAATCGCTGTTTGGCTGCCAGGGCTCGTGTAATACCGGCCAAGCGATGTGCGCCTCCGCAGGGACTCAGGTCAATGTCATAACCTAACTCGACGTCGACCAAATCTTCCCAACTGACGGTGCGTCCTTCGGCAGCTTGCCACCTCGGTTCGTCAGGGAAGTAGTGAGTGAGTGCAATCAGCGTCCAACTGTATTCGTCGAGCAGATTCCGCGTGACATCGTATTGCGCTTGACGCGCCCAATCGAGCAACGTGAATTGCTTGTCAGCAAGTTGCACGGGAGTGTCGAGGGGCAAATTGGCCATCGCGAAAATGGCCAGCCACTGGTCGACGTGCCCCTGTCCGATATAGCTTCCTGGTTCCAGGCGAGCCTTAAGGCCTTGGCGCCCGGTGCTGGGCAAGATCTCTCCACCAGCCTGTAACTCGAAGCCCATCAATTGTCCACCGTGGAAGACATAATCGATGGCCCCGCACAAGCCTCGGTCGGATGTCTCAATCTCAAGCTCCGTACCGTAGGCGATAACGCCGTGCATGATTTGCCAGGCCGCATTGACATCGGCGCTCAATCGTCGCCCACGGTTCCCATCAGCTAGTACGCCCTCGATCCGGGCGCGTAGAGGCTCAGTTTCCAGCACAGTCAGTGACTGCTCAAACGTGCGCAGTGCTTCTTCGGGGCCGGTACGGCTAACAAACAGCTCGGGGCTACACCCGATGAGTGGGAAAAACGCTAAGCAGCAAATGGCAATCCTGCGCAACATTGCATATCTATTGGAAAGTGTAAGTTCAAGGGGCGCTTTGGGGCGTTTGCGAAGATTGTAGTCGTGAAGCGCTAGTTTATCGAGGACGCTAGCGAGGAATTCTGGTAATTGGTGTGCAGTGGGTCGTTTCTCTAGTGGGTCGTTTCTCTAGTGGGTCGTTTCTGCCGGAAGCGACCTGTATAGAATAAGAATCACGCTCGGCAAGCGTGACCCACCCAGTCAAGCTCGGCAAGCTTGACCCACCTAGTCACGCTCGGCAAGCGTGACCCACCTAATCACGCTCGGCAATCGTGACCCACCTAGTCAAGCTCGGCAAGCTTGACCCACCTAGTCAAGCTCGGCAAGCGTGACCCACCTAAGACCATCAGGCAATTAACTCTGGCACAACGCGACCGTGGACATCGGTCAAACGAAAATCGCGACCAGCCCAGCGATACGTGAATTTTTCATGGTCGAAACCAAGGAGTTTTAGCAAGGTGGCGTGCAGATCGTGCACATGCACTCGATTCTCGATCGCTTTGAATCCGAATTCGTCGGTGGCGCCATGCGCGTAGCCACCGCGCACTCCACCGCCGGCTAACCACATGGTGAAACCCCAATGGTTGTGATCGCGACCATTGATTCTTCCTTGATTGCTCCCTTCCTTAGGGAGTTCGACAGTAGGGGTACGACCGAATTCTCCACCCCAAATGACCAATGTTTCCTCGAGCATACCGCGTTGCTTCAAATCATCGAGCAAGGCGGCGATGGCCCGATCACACTGTCCGGCCAGCTTGCGATGTTGAACTTCGATATCGTCGTGGTTGTCCCAGGGTTGTCCTTGGCCATGCCAAACTTGGACGTAGCGGACACCATGTTCCAGCAGGCGGCGAGCGATCAGCAGCTGTCGCGCCTGCACTCCTGGGCCATAGGCATCAAGCACATGTTGAGACTCGCGCGAAACGTCAAATACCTCAGCCGCTTCCATCTGCATGCGGTACGCTAGTTCGTAGGACTGAATGCGTGCTTCGAGCTGCGGATCCTCGGACCGTTGGGCTTGATGCAGACGGTTGAGATTTTGCAGTAAATCAAGCTGTCGACGCTGGTCCGCCAGGCTCACTCGCTCATTGCGAACGTTTTCGATCAATTTGTCGATGGTTTCGTGTTTGGTGTCGATGTACGTTCCTTGGTAGATCCCCGGCAGGAATCCAGCCTGCCAGTTCTGAGACTCTTGAATCGGATACCCTCCTGAGCACATGGCCACGAAAGCGGGCAAATTCTGATTATCAGTCCCCAAGCCGTATGTCAACCAGGATCCCATACTGGGTCGCACCAAACGAGCTTCGCCGGTATTCATCAGCAACAACGACGGTTCATGGTTGGGTACATCGGCGTACATGGAACGAATCACGCACAAGTCATCCGCGTGCCTGGCGGTATGGCGGAACAGTTCGCTAACCTCTAGTCCGCTTTCTCCATATCTGCGGAACTTGAAAGGTGACGGAAACAATGCGCCGGTCTTGCGTTCGGTGCGAGGTGTTTCGCCCGGCATCGGCTGGCCAGCGTAGGTGGCAATGGCAGGCTTGGGATCAAAAGTGTCAACATGGCTCGGGCCACCATTGGCGAAAATGTGAATGACCCGTTTGGCAGTTGCGGCGAAGTGTGGGAGTCGTGGCAAGAGTGGATTGCCTCCGAGTGCCGCGCGCTGAGCTTCCCCACTCTGCTCAGCCGCCTTCAAACCGGCGGGACCTGCTTCGCCCAATAGGTGTTGCAGTGCCAATGAGCCAAACCCCATCCCGCTGCGGCATAGCAGCTCACGCCGTGAAATGGAAAAAGGAGTTTCCTTGGATACTTCGACCATCGCAGTTTCAATCAATGTAGGCTAGTTCATTGGCAGCCAGCAACGCGCCAGCTAACTGAACCAATAGCGATGACGACGATGCGGTATTGGCTCGCTCAGCACTCGGATTGAGAAAATCGGTCATCAATTCCAATTCCCGCTCGGTCGGCAGGCGACACTGGACCTGTTGAAACATCCAGCTCAACTGCTCACTGGGCTGTGCACAAGCCGCTTCAGCGCGTGAGGCCAGTTGCCGCGAGAGTTCGTCAACAAAATCGCTGTTAAGCATGTAGAGTCCCTGTTGCGGTACACTGGTCTGAGCCCGACCAGGCGAATGCGTATCGGGGCTGGCCAAGTCAAAAGTGCGAAAGAGCTGCGGCAAATTCTGACGATCGATGTAGGCGTAGACGGTCCGGCGTCGCAAGAACGGAGCCGTCGTAATCGCCTCGGACTTGCCATGCATTGTTTGGTCCAATTCACCGGCGCGAACTAGCAGCGTATCACGAAAGGCTTCAAAGTCGAGCCGTCGTCGATTCATCTTCCAATACAAGAAGTTTTCAGGATCCACCGCATATGCATCCGCGCGGTGCCAACTCGATTGCTGATAGACTTGAGAAGTGACGATGGTACGTATCAAGTGTTTCACACTCCAATCGTTGTCAATAAACGCGCTGGCCAAATGATCGAGCAACGCCAGTTGTTTTGGTTCTGCACTCCGCAGACCAAAATCACTTGGGCTTTCCACCAGAGAGCTACCGGTCAACTGCAGCCAGATACGATTGGCCATGACGCGCGCGGTCAACGGATTTTGCGGCGATGCGATATGTGCGGCTAGCTCAAGCCGTCCACTTCCGCCTGTAAAAGGTTTTTCCTCCGGCGCCAAGAGACTCACAAAACGCCGAGGGACTTGAGCACCGCGATTGCCAGGACTGCCGCGGATGAGGATAAACGAATCGCGGCGCTCGTCGGAGTCGACCATTCGATGTGGCCAAGGTTCGCCCCCCGGTTCATCCGTATTTAGAAACACTCCGAACATTGCGTAGTAGTCGGCTTGTGTGACAGGGTCGTATTTGTGGTCGTGGCACCGCGCACAGCCAAGTGTCATGCCCATCAGACCGCGCGCGACGACATCGAGACGATCATCAATGATATCGTGCTTGTTATTGAGAAATCTGCGACCGAGAGTCAAAAAGCCGAGCGCCGGCAGATCGGCAATCGCATCGGTGCTATTGGACCCAGCGGTATCGTCGGAATGGCCAATCAGCAAATCGGCGGCTAATTGCTTGGTCACGAATTGGTCATAGGGTAGATCTTGGTTGAACGCGTCAATCAGCCAACTGCGATATAGATGCGCGCCAGGATACTCTCGATCCTCTTGGAACACATACCCTTTGTTGTCGGCGTACCGCGCGACATCCATCCACATGCGCGCCCAACGTTCTCCAAAACTGGGAGAAGCCAACAGCCGATCGATAACACCTTCCGTCGCGCTACGATCGTCACGTGGATCGTCCAGAAACTCTTGCGATAATTCGAGACTGGGTGGCAGGCCGGTCAAGTCGTAGCTCAATCGCCGTAGCAAAACCAGTCGAGTAGCGGGAGGTGAGAGGGTCAGTCCGTCAACAGTTAGGCGGGAGGTGACGATCGCATCGATCGGATTGTCGAGTGATTGTGTTAGGTGAGCGTTATCGCCCACCCATTTCTTGGGCAGTTGGTAGGCCCAATGCGACTGGGCGGCCGATTGTCGGCCCTGCTCCACGGACGGATTCGCCGTGGCATCCCCGTGCAGCTCCGCGGGCATGAAGGCACCCTGGACAATCCATTGGCGAAGGATCTCGATTTGCGTGACTTCTAGCTGTTCCGTAGGAGGCATCTGCAATTCGGTATCGGAGTACTCAATCGCTTTTAGTAAGAGGCTAGCCTCCAAGTGAGTTGGATCGATGGCTGCCCCACGTGTGCCGCCACTGGTTAAGGCGGCTAGCGAGTCCACCATCAGATTGCCACTCGCCTCACCGCTGGCATGCGAATGACATTCGTAGCAGTGCTCATGAAGAATGGGCAGTACTCGTTGCGTGAAGTACTGTTCTTCTGCGTTTCGTGATTCTTGCGCGACAGCGGTATGGCCTAGTAAAAGCAGCAACCACACAGTTATCCAATATAGGATTGAGCTGCTGGCTTGTGATCGTTGGCGGGCGATTTGTAAGCGCACGCCACTAATTGTTCGTAGGGTTGGAGAGACAGTGAGCGAAATCACTACAATTGGCCAGCAGGCGGGAGGTGGGAGCGTTATGCTTTAGGCGGGATTCCTTATTATCTCATTTCGCGGTCTTAAATTCAAGCGCTGGCGGGCTATTGATTGATATGTTTAACCCGCAGCCGAAGGCGAGGTTCGCCCGATTGATCCTCGCCTTTGGCTGCGGGTTAAACGATAAAACCGTCAATTCAACACTAAATCAACAGCCGGCTGGGCTGGGGCTTACATGACCGAAGATTCAAAAAACAACTATTGGCTGCGGTGGACTGGTTTAGTGGTCGGCCCGCTGTTGTGTTGGCTGACGATTTCCTGGTTGCCCCATCAATTCGTCGGGGCCGAGGGGATCAGCACCGAATTCACCTGGGCGGGGCGTGCTACATTGGGAGTGATGATTTGGTTGGGTGTGTGGTGGCTGACGGAAGCCGTTGAAATTAGCATCACGGCCTTGATACCGATCCCACTCTTTCCATTGATGGGGGTTGCTTCCGCTCAAGATGCCTGTTTTCCGTACGCAGATCCACTCATCTTTCTGTATTTCGGTGGATTCATCATCGCCTTGTCCATGGAGCGTTGGGGACTAGGCAAACGCATCGCGCTGCTTACGCTCCGCGCTGTGGGGACATCGGCCTCGGCCATGGTGGCGGGTTTTATGATCGTAACGGCCGGGTTGAGCGCCTTCGTATCCAATACGGCAACGACCGCCATGATGCTCCCCATTGCGCTGAGTGTCATCGGGCTGCTCGATAGGCAATCTGGCAACGGGCCAAGTGGTCCGCCCGGTGGAGACAAAGTATCGCAGGCGGCAGTGGCGCGCTTTTCGACTTGCCTACTCTTGTCGATCGCTTACGCAGCCTCGGTTGGCGGCGTGATGACCATTATTGGCACACCCACCAATACTTTTCTAATTGGTTTTGTTCGTGAGCGAATTGCCAGCGAATATCGGCAGGACTTCAGTTTCGCCGGTTGGCTCCCTATCGGCGTCTCCTTGGCCGCCGTCTTTTTGCCATTGATCTATTGGATCATGACACGCGTGTTATTTCCAATCCGCGGCATCCAGCTCGAAGGTGGTCGGGCTATGGTCGACTCAGAACTGCGCCGTATTGGAAAAGTAGGAATTGGCGAGTGGAATACGCTGGTTGTGTTTGTGATTACCGTTGCATTGTGGCTAATTCGGCCACTGCTAACAGGCTTGGAAATCGAGTGGTCGGGAATTGCCTATCGACCGCTAGCAAATCTGTCGGACACAGTCGTCGCCATGACCGGGGCCATGTTGTTGTTCCTCATTCCAGTGAACTTTTCCACGCGCACTTTCACAATGGATTGGGAGCAAGCCGCGCGTATGCCTTGGGGGATACTGTTTTTGTTTGGCGGCGGATTGAGCCTGGCGGCGGCAGTTCAGGCAAATGGGGTGGCGGAGTTCATTGGCAGCCAAACTGGATTGTTCGTGAATTTGTCGCCACTGTTATTAGTATTGATTGTCACCACCATGATCGTGTTTTTAACCGAGTTGACATCCAATGCAGCCACAACAGCGTCACTAGTCCCCGTGTTAGCAGCCTTGGCGCCGGGAGTTGGAGTGCATCCGTATCTGCTGATATTCCCCGCCACTGTAGCGGCTAGTTGCGCGTTCATGCTGCCGGTGGCAACTCCTCCCAATGCGATTGTGTTTGGATCAGGGAAAATCACTGTGCCACAGATGGTGCGGGCGGGTTTTGCACTAAACTTAGCGGCGATTGTATTGGTAACGGCGCTGACCTGGTTGGTGATTAAGCCCTGGCTGGGAGTTTAGTTTCGCTAGCAATTGCGGCGTCGTTACCCAGTCACTCTATCTACCCGAAGCTCTGCATCGAAAGGGCTGCGGGACGAAAGAACGGGTATTTTCGACAAGGTTTACCTAGAGTGACTCAACTCTGTTTCATGGACTATCCGATACTACCGGCACGACCAGAATTTTGTGCGTGCGCCGGTCCCAAACGAGGCTGGGTGCGTGGGGGCGATTCCGTTTGCTACGGTGGAAGGTAGTTATGTCGTTGCTCAATATAGCTTGGCGATTTATCGCAGCGGTTACTGTCATGGTAACCAGTCCTAGCCTGATGGCACAAGGACGAAATTTACCCAATGGACCTGCATACCATCCGTTTGCGGAACCGTTGGAATTTGATCCCGATTGGCAGTTCTTCGCGCCCGTTGATGTGGACGCGATGCTGGAGAAGTCACCGCGAAAGCGCGCTAACACAGGTTGGTATGCAACCTATGATCGCACGTATTTGTGGGCTTCGCGGCCGGAGCATGAACAATCGAAAAACACCGGCGACTTCGGTTGGGGCAATCGCTTCGACGTGGGGTTCATGACCAGCGAGCGTTCGGGCTGGTTGGCCAGCTTCAGGCATATTGGCGGCCCCAATGTGTACGACCGAATCTATCAAGAGCGTATCGATCGCTTCAACGCGGATGATACCAATAGCTTGACCACTCCGGTCAACCCGTACCTGGATCGCAACGATCCGCAACTCGGCACCCGGGCCTACATCCTGGGCGACAGTCTGAATGTCTTCAGTCTGAGCAACTTTGAGATCAACAAGACTTGGCGACGGGAACCCTACCGCTACGGTGGGATCATCGAGCCGATGATTGGGTTCAAGTACGCGACCATGACTGACTTCGACATGAACCAGTCGTATGTCCGAACGCTGGGCGACATTACTACGCCCGGAGGAGCTGACACACAGACTCAGCAGGAAACGCTGACTTCGCATGAGACGAAGAACTTCAACCGGATGGTCGGTGGTCAGTTGGGAGCGCGATACTTCACGCACTACACACGTTGGACGGTATCGGGCGAGCTACGCGCATTTGCCCTGGCCAATTTTCAAGATAGTGAGTACGCCAAACGCGTCTATACTACACACTATACCGGAGCACCCGCAATTGGTGTGGCCACGGATGCTACCGACTTCACCACCGGTACAGCCTTCGTGCATGATACGAACACAGAGTTTGTGTTTGGCTTCGAAGCGCGTGCTGAAGCAGCTTATCAATTCACGAAGGCACTCTCGGTTCGAGGTGGACTCGATGTGATTGACTTTGCCGACGGTATCTGGAGAGCGGCCAATCCCGACAATAACACTCAAATCCAAGATCAGGATGTGCAATTGGCCGGGTTTACGTTTGGTCTCGAATTCAATCGATAACCACTAAAGCACCTTCCACTCGCTTTGAATCGCGTGCAAGCCCAGAAGTAAACCTTCTGGGCTTGTTGCGTTTAATGGCAGTCGCTGGATTCGCCGTGACGCGTAAGCGGCCGGGCATTAAACGATTCCCCGAGCCATGCATACAAATCGTGAGTGAAATTCATCAGCCGGCCTTACTGCTTACCACTTACTGCTTACCACTTACTGCCCGGTGCCTTACGGCCCACGGCTCACTACAGTGGCATCGCCATGAGCCGCGCGTGCCGTGTCTTCAACTCCGCGTTGTCGGGCTCAATCTCCAACAACATGGCGACATAACGTCGAGCTGAATCGACCAGACCAGTGCGCTCAGCCAAATCGGCCGCAGCCGAGAGTGCTCGACGCTTAATGTCCGGATTGGCTGGTGGCACACGAAATAACGCGGCGCGGCGATAGGCTGATAGGGCTTCGGGGACCCTGTGTAAGGATTCGAAGAGCTGTCCCAATTGCCATGCGGCCGAGCAACGCAACTTGGGTTGAGCCCCTGCCAGTTGCAGACTTGCAATCGCTTCGTCGGGCCGGTCGAGATTCGTTAGCGCTGTGGCCAATGGCAGATGCAATTCCAATTGTTGCGGATGTCGAAGTAATCGAGCGCGACACACTTTTTCGCGGAGAACGTTCAACTCCAGTCGCGACCGATCGATGCCTTCTTCGGTCAATCGAGTTGGTTCGTCACGATGTGCCGCCTGCGACTCCCAATGCAATTGAAGTGAACGCGCCAGTTGCGCTTCTTCAAACAGAAAGTTCGCCTCTTCGTGATCAGGAAAACGCTGGCAAGCACTATCTAGAACGCGTTTGGCGTCGGTCCACCGATTCCGCTGGAGGTAGATCCTTGCCAGCTCCAAATACGGCTCGGCGGTCAACGGGTTGTCACGAATCACATGCTCGAGCGTCTGGAACCGCTCTAGCGTTACAGCCGGCTTGGCCGACGTTGGCTCCCCCTCTAGCCACCGCTCCAATTCAATCGGACTAGGGCGAATCAACAAGTCGTCAGGTGTAAGTGGTTCCATGGATCAAAGCCAGGCGGGGAGGGCCATTCCCAAAGGACCTCGCGCTAACGAGCGAGGTCTGTGAAATACAAAGGCATTATAAATGCTATTATATCCAAACCCACCGATCCCTGCAGGTCCCTCACCAGCGAACTGGTGTTTTTGGAGTGCGTGCGACTCGTCGCCGCTTTCATTTTCAAAGCGGTCCAGGATTAGACGGGCATATAACGTTCCTCATTCGCCTTGGCCCACCCACATCCCCGCCCCGGCTGATCTAGCAGTGTTATTTGAAATCCATTTTTCGAGATTGCTGCTGTGCAGATCAGTGTCATCCGTGGCATCTTTTCTCCATGCAAAAGAGCAGCTTAGCCACGGATAAACCCGGATCTACACGGATTGAATCATTGGGCTGCGGGCGCGAATTGTACCAGCCAACTCCCATGCCATTCAATCTGCATTGAAAAGGAAAGCTCCGAGAACTCGGAGCACTCCAAAGACTCTTAGCGCTCCACGGTGTTAGGCTCTGACGGGCCAACCGAGGGCCCATTGCAATCGGAACTGAGCTTGGTTGAAGTCAACCACAGCTTGTAGATAACCTCGGCGGGCTTGTTCGAGTGCTTGGACAGATTGCAGAACTTCGATGGGCAATCCTTGTCCGTCGCGAATCCGGCTCATATTTCGCTCGTATGACTTTTCAGCTGACTGGATCGCGCGGCCAGCAATCGCCATCCGCTGGCGTCGATGGTTGACTTGAGTATGGGCCTCGGTGATTTCGAATGCGACTTGATCAAGTAGTCGCACTTGTTGGAATTTGGCCTGTTGCAGTTGGGCTGAAGCCTCTTGGCGGGCGTAACGCTCTCCAAAACCCAAATTGCGGACTTGCCATGTTGCGACTGCATCTAAATCGTATCGATCGGAGACGTTGGCTAGACTATTGCCCATGCCACCGCCAAACCCGCCAGTGCTAAAGCCGAGTAGAACGCTGGGAATGAACGGGGCGTATTGTTGTCGTTGGTACTGTTCACAGGCGGCTGAAACCAAGGCCTGAGCTTCCTTCAACTCGGGGCGATGACCAAGTCCTGTGGCGATCAAGCTGCCCGTCTCTTGGTTGTCGATCGCTAGCTCAAGCGGAACCACGGTCTGATCTACGGGGACAATTCGCTCTCTACCGTCTAGACTCAGGGCTTGAGCCAGTCGTGCTGCGGCGACATCGGCGCGCTCTCGGCCGACAAACACACGCGTCTCGACCATGGTCAACTCGGTTTGCAAGCGATCGGCATCGGCCTGCAATCCCTCACCTGCTTCGGCAAAGTCAACGGTGAGCTTGGTGACATCATTTGTCCGATCGTAGGTTTCGCGCAGGATTTGCAAGTCTTGTTCGGCGCTGAGCAAGTCGAGGTACGAGTTAGCAACGGTTAGCAGTTGGGCGTTGACGACACCGTCCGCAGCGTGGCTTCGAGCCCAAGCGTTTCGCTCGGCGATTTCGGGTTGAAAATAGGCATCCGCCAAGTTGAACTGTGCCACCACGCCGGGGCGAGGCGTCGTGCCCGCGCCAGTGGCTCCCATTCCCAAGCCATATTGAAACGAATTGCGATCGACGTCAACAATCGCGCCATTGCTAGCTTGATAGTTCCCGTCATGTTTGTGAAAGCTAAAGCCCGATTGAATGGTAGGCAACCACATGACTTGCGCCTGATTCAATTGCGCGTATGCCTCTTGCACTCGCCAGCGTGCGAATCCGACCACCGGATGACCGCCTGCCACCATCGACAAAGCCTGGGGTAGGTCGAGCGGAATGGTATCGGTGAAAGCGGTTGCAACGCTGGAATATTCGGGAGTGGAACTTGAGGGGCCAACAGAGGAGAGATCCCCGCTGGGTACGACTAGGTCAATTGCTGGAGCAGGCTGTACTTGGCTGGCCAAGCGAACGGGACTTGAGTCATTGAGAGCGGCAGGGGGGGGAAGTGCACCTGGTAGGGGCGACCGGCTGGAAGCCGTCGCACTCGGCTGGTGAGATCGACGTGAAATGGTCGCATCGGGCAGTTGTGCCCCACTTGCAACAGTCGCATCCGGTAGAGGCGGTTCAGTTTGCATGGGACCGGGGTTTGCCGGCGACGTTGAAACCAATTTGTCGACTCCGCTGTCGATACTAGCCGAGCTTCTGATAGGCAGGCGTCCGGTCGCACAGCCGACAGTGCACAGCGCGCAGGCTAGTAGGTAGCAATGAGTTGGTTTGGTCCGCATTTTTCGCTCACAATCTAGCCGATGTTGGCAGAATTTTCATTTCAACTTGTCTGCTCTATCGGCGATCGGATTATGCTAGAAGTTGGAGTCCTACCTGAAACGCCGCATTTGCCGCTTATACCGCTGCATCATATCAGTCATGCCGACTTTGACGTTTGTAGCGGAGTTGATGTTTGACCCGGATTATTCATGAGCTTGTGAACCTCAGGCGTTAGCCGTGGGCGGGCCTTAAGTTCGAGCCCACGGCTAGCGTCTGAGGTTCACTGCGTGGCCGGACGCTAGCAAGATTCGGTTCACAAGCTCATGAATAATCCGGGTTTAACAATAAACGTGCAATCCAACACTAAATCAACAAGTCGTAACGTCCCACGGCTCATGAACAATTTGGGGCCAACCCGTCCGCATCGCCCTTCCGTATCATTCGGAGAATAATTTTCGGTACCGGCGCGAATTGGCGACTGCTGCTCATACCATTCCCCATATTGAGATACCCCATCGACATGAATTGGATACAGAAACTGAGTTTGTGTTGTGCGCTGAGCGCCGCGGTTGTTGGCTGCGGGGGCTCGCAGGAGCCTGAGGTGCGAGCGACTGATGGTGTAAGGACATCGCGTCCGGTAGCAGTGAAAACAGTCGCCGTCGAAGCCAACCCAGCACGACGCACGTCAGTGCAACCGGCTACCGTGCTGCCTTACTTCCAAGCGGACATACGGGCGAAGGTGACGGGCTATGTACAAGAATTGACCGCGGACATTGGCGACTTTGTACCGGCGGGTGCAATACTGGCTAAGATCGACGTGCCGGAGTTGGAAGCGCAGCGACCGGTTATCGAAGCGCGGATAGCGAGAGCCGTGGCGGAAGAGAAACGAGCGACATCGCAAATCGCCTTGGCAGAGTCGGGGATTAAGTCGGTGGAGGCGCGATTCCAGCAAGCGCAAGCGGACGAGGGGCAAGTGCAAGCGTCGGTGGCGGCTGCTGAGTCGCAGTTCACGCGTACCGACGATCTGGTGCGCCGGGGTTCGCTGCAAGCTCGCCTGCTTGATGAAGCACGACTCGGTCGCGACTCGGAAATGGCTCGCGCAACCTCTGTCACTTCAGCCATCGCTGCAGCCGAAGCGGAAGTCAGTGTAGCACTCGCGAAGCTTGCCGCTGCCGAAGCGGATTTTCAGGCTGCACAGGCTGACACCGAGATCGCCCGCCGACAGCTCGATGAATTGCAAACGCAACTTAACTTCGCGATACTCACCGCTCCCTTTGCAGGCATCATTACTGCGCGGAACATTGCACCGGGCGATCTCGTGAAGAACCAACAAGCCGGCGAGGCGCTGTTGGTCATTTGCCAAATCGACAAAGTGCGTATCCATATTCCAGTTCCTGAAATCGATGCTCCTTTGATTGAAAACGGAGATGAGGTCACGTTCACCTTCCCGAGTTTTCCTGCCGAGGAAAAACTGACGGCTGCTGTTTCAAGGTTTACAGGAAGTCTGGAGCCCAGTACACGCAGCATGATGGTCGAAGTTGAAATCGATAACGTGGGGCACAAATTGTTACCGGGGATGTTTGGTCACGCGACTATTGCACTCTCGGAAAACATAGCCACCAACACGCTCCCAGCGCGAGCCATTCGCTTTGATGAATCTGGCAAGGCTTACGTCTACGTGGTCTCTCCGGATGAAACGATCGCCGTCACTCCCATCACGACCGGCACCGACAATGGTCACGTCGTCGAAATCCTAACGGGAGTAGAAGTAGGTACGCGAGTCCTTGACGCTCACTTGCAGCGCTTCACCGCCGGGCAAAAAGTAGAAGTGTTGAGCAATTGACTAACGCCTAATGGATACAGGCGAGCTACTCGCTAACCTCAGTACTCTGTCATTCGCATAGTTTTTCAATACATGAACATCATCAGTTTTTCACTCAGGAATCGCTTCGCGGTTTTGGCCGCCACACTGGCGCTCTGCCTATTGGGAGCCGCCGTGATTCCTGGGATCACTATCGACATCCTGCCGGACTTTAAGCAACCGGTGGTGGTCAGCTTCTTCTCGTATCCTGGTTTGCCGACGGTCGACATGGAAAAGTCGGTTACTTCACGCGTTGAGCGCGCGTTGACGTTGGCTGGCAAGATCGAGCACCAAGAATCGCGGACGCTCCCAGGTGCGGCGGTCATTAAGATTTTCTTTCAACCTGGTGCCGATGCGAGCTCGGCGATGAACGACATCGTCAACTTGGAAGCCAGCGACATGTTTCACCTGCCACCCGGTATCGAGTGGCCCTTCACGCTGCGCAGTGAACCAGCCAATTTGCCGGTCGTGTTGGCGGCGATATCTGGCGAGGGGATGAGCGAATCGGAGTTGTATACGATTGGCTATTACGCGGTCCGCAATAAGATGGGGGGGCTCAAGGGAGTACAAATTCCGCATCCGTTCGGCGGCAAATTCCGACAGATGATGATTTACGTCGATCCATTAAAGATGCAAGCCTTGCATATCAGTGCCACCGATGTCGTCGATGCTTTGCAGAAATCCAACTTGGTATTGGCTGGAGGGTCGGCTCGCTTAGGCGGCACGGACTATCAAATCCACCCGACCAATACCTTGCCCACCCCAGCAGATCTAGAGGCCATTCCGATTTCCATTCGCGATGGCCATCCGATATTTATTCGTGACGTGGCGCGCGTCGTCGATGATGCGGCAATTCAGTACAACATCGTCCGCGTCAACGGCAAACGGAGTGTGTATTGTCCATTGCTCCGCGAGCCGGGGGAAAATACGATTACGACCGTAGATCGCATCTATGCCGGTATCGCTGCGGAAATACCGAAGATGAAAGAACGAAAGGAAATTCCCGAAGCGACCGAGGTGACGTTGGTTGCCGATCAGTCGCACTATATTCGACAAGCCATGTCGAATCTCTATACGCAACTTGGCCTAGGGGCCTTGCTGGTCGCCGTGGTGGTGCTGTTGTTTCTCAGAAGAATTGTGCCGACACTGATTATCGTATCGACAATTCTACTGGCTGTGCTCATCGGCGGCCTGGGCTTTGCGTTTACCGGACAGACAATTAATGTGATGACG
The DNA here is from genome assembly GCA_041739785.1 of Pirellulaceae bacterium. Classification (GTDB taxonomy): domain Bacteria; phylum Planctomycetota; class Planctomycetia; order Pirellulales; family Pirellulaceae; genus Aureliella. The sequence continues at coordinate 3,264 of JBGSNE010000155.1, read as the reverse complement.
CTGGGCGGGATTGCGTTGGCGATTGGTACGGTGGTTGATGCTGGGATCGTAGTCGTCGAAAACATTATTCGCCATCAGCGCATGGGCAAATCCATGATGGTCGCGGCCCGCGAAGGGACTGAGGAAGTCTCCGGGGCGATCTTAGCCGGCACGGTCACGACACTGGCTGTATTCTTGCCTGCAGTATTTCTGACTGGGATGATTAAGTATCTTTTCGAACCGCTTTCGTTGGCCGCGACATTGACCATAGGCGCATCGTATTTGTTAGCCTTGACGGTCATTCCGGCGGCCTGTGCTACCTTTGTTCGCGGTCGAATAAGCAAGCCCGGCGATCAGGAAGTCTCCAACCCTGTGGATGATGCACAACCGCGTGGATGGTACGGTCGCATGCTCGGATCGCTGCTGAAAGCACCAGCGCTTACGACCTTGATCATCGTAGCCTCCGTCGGCGCTTCATTCCTGTTACTGCCAAGTATTGGCAGCGAACTATTCCCCGAAGTGGACGCGGGTGCATTCGAGCTACGTATCAAGACGCTACCCGGGACCGAGTTGATTGAAACAGAAAAACTGGTAGCGCGGATCGAAGACACGATCAAACAAGTCATCCCCGACGAGCAAATCGATACGCTCATTTCCAATATAGGTTTGCCGGTAGGGAAGGGGGCGGGCTTCTCCACAGTACTGAGTTCTAATTCCGGACCAGACACAGCCTACATAATCGTGAATTTGAAGCAAGCCAATCGCCAGACGAGCACCAGCGCCTACGTTGAAAAGCTACGACAAAAATTCGCCGCCGAATATCCGCTTGAGCAATTCTTGTTTGTCTCAGGCGGGATCATCAACATGGCTTTGAGCGAGGGAATTGCCACGCCGATTAACGTCCAGGTATCTGCCGGTTCGCTGGAGCAATGTCGCTCCTCGGCGGAGAAAATCGTGGCGGCGATCGAGCATATCCCTGGCACTGCTGATGTGCAGATCGCGCAATCACTCGACTACCCGCAGTTCGACGTACAAGTCGATCGAACCCGCGCCAAGTACTTGGGGGTCGATCAAGAACAAGTCGCTCAGACTGTGCTCACCGCCCTGGGATCAAGCGTCGGCTATTCACCAACCATTTGGATCGATCCAAAATCTGGCACCGACTTTTTCATGGGCGTACAGTATGAAACGAACGAGTTGAAGTCGTTGGATGATCTGCGCAATATGCCCATTTCATTAACAGGTGCCGATGGTCCGGTCACGATACCGCTTTCGAATATTGCCAGTGTGAAACGAGTGACCATTCCAGGCGAAGTGGCTCACTATAATATTGCGCGGGTAAACGACGTGCATGTGAATGTTGTCGGCCGCGATGTCGGATCCGTGGCCCGCGATATCGAACGGGCGCTGGCCGGAATAGAATTCGAAAACGGCGTCTCCGTCAATCTGCGAGGTCCCGTGGCTACAATGCGTGCCGGATTGAGTTTACTGGGAGCGGGATTGGCTGTAGCAGCGGTCTTGGTCTATCTCGTGCTGATGGCCCAGTTTCGCTCCTTTGTCGATCCATTGATCATCATGTTGGCCGTCCCCTTGGGATTGGGAGGTGTAGTACTGGTTTTGTACCTGACCAATACGACCTTCAATATCCAATCGCTGATGGGGATGCTGATGATGATCGGAGTGGTCGTGAATAACTCGATTCTGTTGGTCGACTTTGCCAATCGACGCCGGGCGGATGGGTTGGGACCGCGAGAAGCTGCCCTGTCGGCCGCTCAAGTGCGATTGCGGCCGATCTTGATGACCTCATTGACATTGGTGGCTTCCATGTTGCCGTTGTCGTTTCAACTGGCTCCCGGCAATGAAGCCATGATTCCCCTGGCCCGCGCTCTGCTGGGGGGCATGGTCGTCTCGACCGTGTTGACATTGGTGCTTGTTCCGTGTGTGATTACAATGCTGCATGCTCGGACTCGCCCCGCAACCTCTGAACACCTCGCCACGTGAAGTCGCTCCTAATCCTATTGTTGATCAATCTGCAGTCACTCTTGCTTACGAGTGCTGCCTGGGGGCAGTCCGTACCGGCATCTAACGCGGGGACTCGTGAACTGCTGTTGGCTGCTAGGGAAGCCACCGAGCTGAATGCGGCCAAGTTTCAGGCGGTTAGGGCACAAGGAAATATTCGGCATTTGCAATTTGAACGCGACGTCGAATCGCCGACCGTCACACTCGACGCCGATCTGCTGTTGATCTATCAAGCTCCAAAATTTCGCTTGACGCTGCAGTACGCGAATCCAGAGGAACACGATGCGGGCGATCCGTTCCGACCGACTGAGACTTGGCTCCCCAATGTGGCCGATGGATCAGGCGAACTGAAATTGGAGCAGCAAACGATTCTGTTTGATGGGAAGACCGTCATCACTATCGAACGCGCGCGGAAGGGTGCTTGGCGCGGTGATATCTATTTTGATTTTCACAAACAGAATATGTTGCGGATGGCGGGCTTTCCGTTCGAGGATCCCGTGGCACTGTGGAATGAACCAATGCGACTGGACCGCGCCGATTTGGTAGATTCTGAAACCATGCCGCTAGCTGGTGGTGGATTTCTCGGAGTACTGAACAAAGATACTTATCGTCTGAAGTACTATTTTCTGAGCGGCTTTGCGCATGACTTGCGACGCGTCAGTTCCTATCGCCTGGGGGAAGACATCCCGTTTCGCGATTGGCATTTGATATGGCAAGCGGCCAATGGTGGCCACTATGTCGAGCGTTTGGTGCGACGCATAAACGAGGCCACCGGTACAGAAGCCCTGACGTCCGGCTCGGCCATCACTCACGAGTTGGTAGAACTCGAATACAAGACATTTACGGTCAATCCAACGATCGATCCCAGCGATTTTGAATTGGCTGCGCTGGCGCTTCCACAGGGGAGCCTGTTTTACGATCATCGCGTAAACGTGAATGGTAAGCCAAAGGTGATGCAGTGGAATGGCAGCCGCATGGTTGCAGTGGGAGAATGAGTGTGTAGGCGACGGCAACGCTCATTCTATGAACGGTATTGCGTGTAATCCGCAATGGTATAAGGGTTTTGTCAAACTGACCTTCACCTTCGGCTTTTGAAGCCCGCCCTTTTTTAGTGCCGAAGGCACGGAATTCGATAGCCTGGGATGCAAATCCCAGGTCTTCGAAACATCCACCTGTTTTTCCGGCTTGCCAGCCATCGACCGCCTTCGCGGTCGATGGCTGGCAAGCCGGCGGTGGGTGCGGGGCATTTTTCCTGGGGGTTGCACC
>JBGSNE010000154.1:0-14253 GCA_041739785.1 Pirellulaceae bacterium | reverse complement strand
CCCCCCCCCCCCCCCCCCCCCCCCCCCCCGGCAAGCCGGATAAACGCGGGAATGCTTTGATGACCTGGGATTCGCATCCCAGGCTATCAATTTCCGTGCCTTCGGCACTGAAAACGCGCAACTTCAAAACCTATGGCTGAGGCTCAAACAACTAAATCAACAGCCCGTAACGCTGCGAGTTATGAATGACCCGAGTTTATCTCGTCCCGCCACGAGTTTTTGATTCGCGTTCATTCGCGCACTTAGCGGGCAAACCTTTTTTGGGAATGTTGTCAAAGAATCGCCAACGGATTGCGAGGCTGTTCCAGCGTACCGCGGGTAACGCCAACTCGATTGTGGGCTTTGAGCTGCCGCCAAACCTCACTGCCAACCAATTCTCCAGCAAGCAGCCCGCGATACAGGCGAATCAAATCGTTGACCTCCGCTGGCGGCGCATCGCGGAGGAGTTCAATGCGGAAATACTTGATCCCAAGTTCTTGAAGTGGCTGGACCGCTTCGGCACCACTTTGCGCGGTGCCGTTGTAGAGCGTGTTGCGGCAACCGATGTCGGCATGTAGTACATGGGATGCGCCCACGCGATCTTCCAACTGCACATCATGGCGATCACAGGGACGACCGCAATCTGATTTGTTTTTGCCCGGACTCAGCACGCTGCAAAATACGCAATGCTCCATATGAAACATGGGCATATGCTGATGAATAACGACTTCTAACCAGGATGTGGGAGTATGTTGAGCCAGTTCAAACAACTGATCACGATTCAGATCGTATGAGGCAGTCACTCGCGACGCGCCCCACAACCTCAATTGCTCGGCCGTCAGCGGATTGGTAACGTTCAGAGAGAAATCTGCCACAAACGGTATTGAGTGCTGACGACAAAAGCGAAGCGCTGCCAAATTGCGAACCAACCAACTGTCGGCGGAGTGTTTGACAAGATTCAGGAACAAGCCATCTTCACCAGGTTTATGAATGCGCAACGTCGCCAACTCAATCTTCGCTCCTACTTGACGCGCGAACTGTATCGCTTGACGGTATTGTCTTAAGTCTTGGAAATCGGCAATTACGTCGCGTTCTCCGGCGGCCAGTACTGCGTTCAACTGCGCCAAAGACCTGCATAAAACTCGAAGCGTGGAGTGCGCGTGGTCTGGTCTCGGAGTGTTTTTTGCATCGACGGTGAGCAGGCTGTTGGTGGTTACGCCCGCGAGCATCGTTTCCGTTGAGTTGGTACCACGACATTCCAAGGGTTGCGTGAGTCGCACGTCCTCCAAGCGCTGCACCATATCGTGACGCAAGGCGCCCAAGACGCTCAGCGGAATCATCGGGGCTCCGTCGATCTCCGCCGTCAACTCTCCCAATTGATAGACGGTGCCGCCCAGTCGTGAGAATTGCTCCCGCAATGTTTCGATGGTCAGCGGGTGTTTTCGAGCTGCCTCGGCGATGTGTTCGCTGACGATCGTTTGTGGTGAAGCGTCCGCCACATTCACTTTGATTTCCACTGCTTGGCCCACGCGTGCCACTACCTGCACGTCGACCGGAACCCGCTTGCGGGGATCGGCGGCATCGAACGAGCGCCGGAGACGTTTGGTCAATTGTGGATCATCAGTTTTCCAAAGTTTCACACCTGCTGGGACAACCTTATCGAGCAGCGACTCGCGTTGCAACACAATGATGGCTTCGCCGACGTGCGCACGATCCACTCGCTGATCAGCTTGATAGAGTTCGTACACACGACCACCGATCTCATGACCGCCAAAGCGATCCCCTTGGAGCACGATCCCGTCTCCGACGGCCAGCGGAGCGATCAATTCGACTTTGAGTGAATCACGTCGAGTGTCGAGCACCGTCCCGAGTTGCACACCACGTTTAGAGCTGCTCAATCCGGGTACCAAACGTTTATGATCGCAACCCTCGAGCCAACCTGGTGAGAAGCCGCGTGAGAAGCTCAGTTCCAATTCTTGCTGCTGTTCCACGTTTAGCCGTCGGTGCTCGCCGGCATGGGCCGCAGCAATCGCTTGTCGATAGTGCTGACAAGTGTTAGCCACATATTCAGGCGTTTTCAATCTGCCTTCGATTTTCAGCGAACAGACACCGGCCGCGATCAGCTCTGGGACCAAATCGTGAGCCGCCAGGTCTTGGGGGCTGAGCAAATACTTGACCTCCCCCAAATCCAGTCGCTCGCCGTCGCGAATCACTTCGTAGGGGAGACGACACGCTTGTGCGCATTGACCGCGATTGGCGCTACGTCCTCCCAGCGATTCACTTGTCAGACACTGACCGCTGTAAGCCACGCACAGCGCGCCATGCACGAATACCTCGACGGGCATCGTCGTGTTAGAGGTAATGGCCGCGATCTCTTTCAGTGACAATTCGCGCGCCAACACCACGCGCTGTACGCCTAATTCCGCAGCCAGTTCGATTGCTTGGGCGTTGGTAAGAGTCATTTGCGTACTGGCGTGAACTACCAGTGAGGGGCAGATTTCGCGAACAAGCCGTGCCACCCCCAAGTCCTGGACTAACACGGCGTCGACACCAGCCTGAGCCAACTGTCGCACGTTTTCTTCCAGTGTTGGCAGTTCGTCGGTAAAGACCAAGGTATTGAGCGTGACGTAACCCAGCACCCCTTGGCGATGGAGCATCCGCATCAGTTCTGGCAGTTCGCGAACGTGAAAGTTGGTCGCGCGGACTCGCGCATTGAACCCCGCATCGAGTCCAAAGTAGATTGCATCGGCGCCATTCTCGACCGCAGCCCGTGCGCATTCCCAATTGCCGGCCGGAGCGAGCAATTCAATCTTTGTCGACGTTTCCATGAGCTGCGGATCCAACTGAGAGCGAAAAACAGAAGCACAGCTTCAATTATCGCAGCTATTCCCAGTAGGTCGAGTGGCGGCAGTTAAAGGGGTTTCTCGTAGCGGAATTCGCCAATAATTTCGGTTTCTAAGGGGAAACTCGCAATGCCGAAATTCTTGGCGAATTCCGCTACTTCAGACCTTGCGCGAATCAATGTGCCAACGGTGCTAATTAAACGGAAGTCTCCAAATTTGGCTCATTCATAAATTTGGCTCATTGACGTGGGGGGGGAACAAATTTAGAATTTCAACCGTCGACGGTGGATGTAGCTCAGTCGGTAGAGCGCCGGATTGTGGTTCCGGTGGTCGCGGGTTCAAGTCCCGTCATCCACCCTGTTGTTGGCGTTAAGCGATGGCGTATTGTTTTTCCCGCCATTGATCGATGTCGGGCACCGAGTCTTCTTCTGTGCTGCGCGATCCGAACATGGCCCACAGGTCGCGGTTTGGGTCGGCAAGTTCTGCTACGGACTTGATCACCAAATCAGGCGTGAATGCAAAATCCCCGATTTGTTCGGCGTTCGTGCCTCCCGATAGCACCAAGACGGAGTGGTATCCCAACTGCACACCTCCCATGATGTCGGTCTCCATGGTGTCCCCAATCATGACGGTTTGGGATGTGGCCAACCCAATTTGCTTCCGCGCTGAGCGCATCATAACGGGACTGGGTTTGCCGACGCTAAATGCCTTCTTGCCCGTCGCAGTCTCCAAGTAGGCCACCGTAGCTCCACACCCAGGTCGGGTTCCACTAGCGGTTGGGCAGTTCGGATCTAGGTTGGTAGCCACTAACTTGGCTCCTGCCAAGATCATGCGGGTTGCGGCCTCCAATGACTCCGTTGTGGCGGTGCGTCCCTCGCCAACGACCACGTAATCCGGCTCGGCATCAACGATGGAATAGCCGTTCATGTGCAAGGCTTGCAGGAGCCCTCCTTCACCGATCACAAAGGCGGTCCCACCCGGCTTCTGCCTTGATAAGAAGCGTGCGGTTGCCATTGCACAAGTGAAGATATGCTGTTCGTCGACATCGATCCCCATTCGTTTGAGCTTCATCGCCACATCACGTCGCGTGCGCTGACTATTGTTTGTCAGGAATAGGAACGGATATCCCTCGCGGCGCAGTCTAGTGATGAAAGCGTCCGCTCCAGCAATCAGTTCGTTCCCTTTGTAGATCACGCCATCCATGTCGATCAAAAAACCTAGCTTGTGCATTCCATTAACCTTGGAGAGACTTGGAAACATACCCTTTAATCCCGAATATTCATGAGCCAAGGGGTGTCAGCCCAATAGCACCCACTTTGTGAACCTCAGCCGCTAGCGGGCTGTTGATTTAGTGAGCCGCGACGCGTAAGCGGCCGGGCGACCAACACTGCCCGGTGCCTTACGACCCACGGCTCACCCTTAGGTTTAATGATCCGTCTAAATCAACAGCCCGCTAGCCGTGGGCTTCAGCTTAGTTAGGGCCCACGGCTAGCGCCTGAGGTTCACAAGGTCATGAATAATTCGGGATTAACGCTCGCGTCGAGCGAGCGTTAGCAGTTCAGCATTTCGCGTGCCAGTTGTTATTGATGGAAAGGCTGGCTATCAGCGCGCGTTGCGGCTTGCGCCACAATCTGGGCCGTTGCGAAGAACTGTTAGAGTGCGTGCTGCCCCTTGCCGGTTCAAACGGCACATTGCAGCCAACTAAGCTTGGGCTCGCATTTGCGGAATTTCGGTTGTGGCCTGCACCATCGAGTAGCAGTCGTGCTCAATTTAGGGCGTGTGTTGAGCACCAAATAGAGCGTCATAGCTCTCTTCGCGCCTAGGTTTCACGCTTCTGGCTCAGTTCCAGATCGAGACCGGTTAGAAAGCCTCGAAAGTTTGAACTAGTCTTTTTCAGCCCGCAAGACTGAGATAAAGGCCTCTTGTGGGATGTTGACGCTGCCAAATTGCTTCATTTTGGCTTTACCTTTCTTCTGTTTCTCCAGCAGCTTTTTCTTACGTGTCACGTCGCCGCCGTAGAGTTTCGCGGTCACATCCTTGCGGTAGGGCTGAATGGTCGCACGCGCGATGATGGAACCACCGATCGCGCCTTGAATGGGGATTTTGAACTGGTGGCGTGGGATTGCTTCGGCCAGTTGTTCACAATAGTGCAGCGCCCGTGTACGGGCTTTGTCGCGATGCACCAGATAAGCCAGCGCGTCGATCGGCTCTTTGTTGACTAAGATGTCGACCTTGACAATATCGGTCGAGCGATACTCGATGGGTTCGTAGTCGAATGAACCATAGCCGCGGGTGATCATCTTTAGCTTGCCATAGAAATCGAAGAGCACCTCGCCCAAAGGCATTTCACTGTTCACTTCGACTCGCCCGGCCGACAGGTAGTTCATCGACTGGCTCTCGCTGCGATGTTCGCGGCACAGTTCCATCACCGGACCGACGAATTCTTCAGGGATTAAGATGGAGGCTTTGATGTACGGCTCGGCGGCCGAGTCGATAGTGGATGGGTCGGGCCAGTAGCTGGGATTGTCGACTTCGACCGTACTTGCGTCCTTCAACGTCAAAATGTATTTGACGGAGGGAGCTGAGATGACCAGCCCGATATCAAACTCGCGCTGCAACCGTTCTTGGATGACGTCTAAGTGCAATAGCCCTAGGAACCCGCAGCGAAATCCAAACCCTAGAGCTGCCGAGCTATCCTTCTCGAAGGTCAGTGCCGCGTCGTTAATAGCCAACTTCTCCAGCGCCTTGATCAAGTCGGGATATTCGTCGGTGCTCATCGGATAGACCGACGAGAAGACGACTTGCTTAGCGGGCCGATAGCCTGGAATAGGTTCGGCCGTTGGGCGATCCAGAGCGGTGATCGTGTCACCGATCTCTATGTCTTGTACACTCTTGACCCCCGCGACGATGTAGCCCACTTCCCCAGCGCTAAGCTTATCCTTGGGCACGAGCTTGAACTGGTTGTAGCCGAGTTCGTCGACTTTGAAGTCGTGACCGGAGTGCATGAAGTGAATGGTTTCCCGCGGTTTGAGAGTTCCCTGCATTACGCGGACTTGTAATATCACGCCGCGGAACTTGTCGAAGTGAGCGTCGAATACGAGTGCTTTGAGCGGGGCTTGCGGATCACCCTTGGGCGGCGGAAGATGCGCGACGATACCAGCCAGAACTTGGTCGATCCCCACGCCTGTTTTGGCTGAAATGGGAATCGCGGCGAACGGATCGAGCCCCAAATCGGCTTCGATCTCCTCGCGAGCCCGCTCAATATCTGCGGCCGGTAAGTCGATTTTGTTAATCACCGGTAATAGTTCCAGGTCGTATTCGAGTGCCAAATAGAGATTGGCGACCGTTTGTGCTTCGACCCCTTGCGACGCATCGACCACGATCAGCGCCCCCTCGCAGGCCATCAACGAGCGGCGAACCTCGTGAGAGAAATCGACGTGTCCCGGAGTGTCGATTAGGTTCAGTTGGTACTGCAGACCGTCGGGAGCAGTGTAGGACAGCGTAACGGTATTGCTCTTAATCGTGATGCCGCGTTCGCGTTCGATGTCCATCGAATCGAGCATTTGGTCATGAAATTCTCGTTGGGTCACGCCTCCACAGGCCTGAATCAGTCGATCCGCCAATGTCGACTTGCCATGGTCAATGTGGGCAATAATGCAAAAATTCCGAATGTGTTTCATCGCGGGCGATCAGATATCAGTGGGCTGGTGCGCAGTTGGAATCCCGGATTCTAATGAAAGTCGCTCGTTTCCAACAGCCTCACCAGCTTCAAGCTCTGCCTGCCGTCGCCTGCCAACCACCTTATCAAACGCCCTGGCAGTCGGCATCGAATACTGGCTTGGCACTCGCTCAGGTATTGGACAGGCACAGTATCAACGACTCGCCCGGTCGCTTCTAAGCCGCCAGTCTAACTGGGACTTCTACTTGCCAATCGTTGAACGAGTCGTGAACCGCAACAGGCAGTTTGCCAAGCCCCCGACAGTCGCTAGAATCTAGGCTCTTACCATGGCCCCCGTCCCCAACTGGTATCGATCGCGTAGCCTTCGACGCAGTTTCCATGTCACACAAGCCCCTGTAGCTCAGTTGGATAGAGCATCGGATTTCTAATTTAGAAATGATCCTGCAATTCGTTGCTTTTCCAGCGTTATCGATGCAAAGTTGCACCCACGAGTAAGCCATTATACACAGCTTCGGGTGCAAGTGGTGCAACCTCAAGAATGAGTTTGTACGATGCTCTTGGCGGCAACGCATTTCCCCTAATGCGTTGGTCGTTCAGAGCGGATTTTCAGCCCCGAACCCCACTATGTTGGGAAACAAAACACAACGGGGTCGGGACTAGTTCAAAAGTTCAGGCTTGAAAGCTCGAACCCATTCTATCGCTTCGGTCTTCAAAATTAAATCTGCCCTACCTAGCCTTGCACGCAAACACACTCGCGGCCTGGGTAATTCACGAGTAGGTACAAATGCTAAGTAGGACAGATGTTTCAGCCGGATACAGTCAGACGGAACACCCCGGCTGCTGTAGATCGCTAGGTCGCGTTCAAAGGACGTCATATTTTAATGTCGCTCTTTCCAGTCCAGTCAGACTCAAGCGTTGTGTAGGACGCATTATAGCCCACGTTATTCGGCCCCTTCGTTCGTGACCGGTTGAGTGTTTATCACTTCTTCCAGAGCTGCTTCGCGTTGTTCTAGCCGTGACTGTCTCTGCATAATGTCGCTCCGTTCCAGCTCGACCGCCTCCAACTTTGCATCTAGTTTGGCCTGGTTCGCTTCATGTCGAGATTGACGGCTGGCGAAGAACTCATTGGCAAGGCCTTCCGCAGCAAATAGGCAGCCGCCGTCGAATTGGAATTGCTCCAAAGCCATGTTGTATAAATCAACTTTAGCCTGTGGCATGAATGCGTCCCATTCGATTTCGAGTTTAACCTCTTCGTCGATCAGCTTTTGGTACGTCGTGTTTGCGTCCAAGCTTTCGCCTTTATTCTCCTTGGCTGCTCTTGCTTCCAGCTCTCTTGTTTCATGCAGTTTGTAATAAATCTGCTGCCGCTCTTCCGGTGATAGCTTGTTATTGAAGAATTCCTTAAGCCGTGGGTCGTTATCGATCTTGGCAGTCTGACCACGATTAATCAGGTGGCCATACTTGGTAGCACCCTCCTTAGTGGCTTGTTTGGGTTTGAAGTTATCCCGCCTGACGATCTCCCTCGGGGTCCGGGTGTCTTCCCGATTGAGTCGCCCCAGAATCCGCTCAGGCACCGTGAGGGGGCGACCCACATAGTCGCGTTCTAGTGCTGCGTAGATTGTGTTCTCGTAGTTTGTGATCGCTGCCGAAGCCGCTTGCCGTTGACTTTGATTACCATCTTCATAGCTTGCTGAAAAATTACCAACCATCGCTGCGTAAGTACCCATTTTTGATTTCTCCACATTTTGAATTGAACCTTGAACCCAGGAACCGAATATTCCCGGTGTGCCCGAACATGGGCGGTGAGTGCATTTAGTGTTCGCAAATTCAGTGGAGTCAGTGGACTAAGTGAGGTGAAGAGTCTAGGAGTCCAGGTGTTGTTAGAGTGAGTGGTCCTTTGCGGCTAAGAGCAAAAAAGTGTGCTTGAGTACTTGAGGACTGGGTTCCTCAGCTAGCTACAGGCTCGGAATCAGTGACCATGTAGCCGCCGTGACTTCCGTGTTTGGCGTACAACTCTTTTCTATCAGGAAATAACTCTTCGATTGGCATCGGGCCAATTAAGTCAAAGGTGATGAAGACTTTTCCAAGTATCGTAGTCGCGTAGTCCATCTGTAGTTGACGTCCGGGACGGGGTAGTAGGTGGCTGAATTTCAACTTCGTGCAAGGTTGGCCTTCGATCTTCCAAGTTATCGAGCCCTCGCCCTTGGTGAATACAGCTTCCAGCAACTCATTTGCCGACCTAACTGCAATTCCATTCCAATAGAAGACGCCGTTTTCTCTACGAGGCACTTCTGAAACTGGTTTTATTTTTCTATTCATAGTAAGCGGCTCCCGTAGATGTGATGGCCTGTACAAGCCTGGGTGTTCATAAGGCAATTTGCGAAAGGGTCAACTCCAGTTGCATAGAACGCTGCCCCGCGAATTAACTTGCAGAAATTTGGACAGTTGGCGATTGGGGGCAGGCCATGTGGCGGTGAACCATCGTCGACAAAGTTCTTGACGATCGACAGACTAGCCATCAGTATTTCAGGGCAACGCCCGCTTAAGGCTGCTGTCACGACCGCTTGAATCGCCAGAATTGTGACCCCGCCACGGTACCGGAAGAATACCGATTTTGGCGGTCGCTCATTCAACAGATTCTGGCAGGCGATGGATGCGACCGCAGCAACCAAAATTGAAGTATGCTCTGGCTTGAGTTGATAGTCACGTTCAAGCAATTCGCCGACTGCTTTCACGGCCTGTTCATTAGTCATCACTTCCGGAAAAACAGTGTTACGCAAGTGAAGATAAGTTTTTGACAGCCTGTCGTAACCGCTAACGGCAACGATATCATTATCCTCTGTCAGGATTGGGTGTGAGACCACATATTCCAATTCTGGCAGGTCTTGTGGTGCCCCCGATCTGAAAACACTTGCAGTCCGAAACGGACAGTCGCTCTTGAGTTGCAGCATGTCTACATTGCTCAGCCGTCGAATACTGGCTAGTGGCCCGTCTAGCTGAAGCAAGGCGTAGTGGTTTTGTTGACGGTATAGATTCATTATTATTTGCCTCCTTCGACTGAGTATTGGTTTGGTCGCCCAGTGTGACGAATTACAGTGATGGACATTCCTTCCACCACTCGACCAAGTGATTGACGGAACATCGTGCCAATAGAGTGGGCAGTGGCCCCGCTGTCGGTCAACTTTGAAATTCCAGAGAAGTGATGTGGATTGGCTTTCGCGAGTTTCAAGCCGTCCGAAACTGTCAGAGGTTCATCGAACTTGCACCAGTCACGTAGCAGGTCGACGACGTCGCTTGGTTCATCAGAGCTAACTTGCTGACTCTGACTAATCAAAGATGCACAGGGATCGCCCAAACCCGCGTTGACCACGGCGGCTCGAATGATCCGATCCCAATCACTGAAGCTTCCGATCGGCTTAAGACCGTGGCTAGGGCAGCCCGCCTTGAGGTGCTGGGAAACAATGCTAATTGCCGCCATTAAGAACAGCGGGCGTTCGTCTCGAACATGTGCCTCTAAATCGTCAATCTCAAAGTCATCCCGGAGATGAGGCGTTGGATTATCGCTATCAAGTTCGATCGTAATCGAGCGACGAACCATATCTGACGTCGGCTGATAACCATTTGACGTGCAAACCACGGTCGACCGAAAAGGAAGAGTAACTTGGTCATTCTTACTCAACAACCGATCAGTGATAGTTCCACTGGTCAACGCAGCCTCCAATACAGGTCCGCCAAATAGGCCACTCACGTTGTCGAATAGCAAGTGACTAGCACCTTGCATCGCGACACTAGTCAGCAGCTTGCGGAGTTCTTCGTTGCTAGGAAATCCAGGGTAGGCCGGAGGTGCGACACCTTCGCCAATTATCACACCGATCCGTGCTAGTAGCCCCTTGCCTACTCCAGGTCGGTTTCCATCGAACACGAAACAAGGGACTTGACCTTGAATCGTGCCACGGCAAGCAATCGTCAAAAAGTATGCAATCACGGCAGCGTAGTTACCATCCAAGGGAAACTGATGCAGAAGTTCAGTCAGTAGAGTGACGGCGTTGCTGGAATCCATTACATCGCCGAAGCTGTCATTCAGAATGACGAATCGCCCGGATTCGACATCGTAGCCGGGGCGGCTCAGAACGTCGCCATTTGGTCTCAGCAGGGGCTGACACTGAAGACCACTCAGATTTTGAAGATGTTTGAATCGCTTTTGGTTAAACAGGCAGTTGGTGACGCTGGCGGTCGGTAGTCTCTCAATTTCGCCACCTTTCTTAGTGGTCTGTACGAATCGGCAGGCTTCGGTTAATCGACCGATCAGGGCCAAGGGGTGAATCGGCTCGATTCGCGGGCCACAGAACTCCCAGTCGCCGTCCGATTGCGTTGGCGATTGATTAATCCACACTAGTCGTCCGCCGCGTTGGTAAACGCCTGAGAGTGCCAGCACCCGTTCGCACGTTCGCAACACGTCGTCGAATGGCTGCGGCATCCTGAAGGTGAATTTGCCTCCAGCAAAGTTAGGTTTTTCCAGTAGATCAAGTGAAATCAAGATTAGGTCCTCATTGCAGGTCAGGAAAAGTAAGGGGCGACAACTTCCTGCTTGCGTTGTTGCCCCTGGGGTTAAGTTTGACTAGAACTGCTGATCGGCCTGCCATTTGGCAAGGTGGTCAGGGCACCAATAGCTGCGACTTCCAACACGAGTTGGTCGCGGGAAATCCGGTTGCAAGGTCAGCTTGCGGAACGTGGGTTGGCTGATCCCCAGGTAGCGGCAACAGTCTTGGACGCTAAGTGTGAAAATTGAAGTTGGCATTTTTAGTTCTCCTCGTTGAAATATCTATTCCTGGCTATTTTATATTAGCGTCACACAATCGCAGAAAATGCTATTTTTGACGAAATTCCTGCAATATATTTAGCAATTTTCATGCCAATCAAAATTTTCAGTGAAATCCACGGGCGATGTCGACTTTGGGAACCAACCTCCAAGAAGACGTTGCTCTTGTGCAACATGGGAGGCAGTATCGGAGGTTCTAACGTCGTTGGGCTCCGCGAGGGCCAGCTTCAACCGGTTATCGCCAGGTAAAGCAAACGATGCTGAGCGATTTCAAAACGGCGATCTCCAGGGAGGGCAAACGATGCTGGGGTGCTGGGGTATGCTGGGGTGTTATTGTCGTTCACAGAAATGAATTTTTAAAGTTTGATTTTAGCCATGAAGGTTTTACCCCAGCATACCCCAGCACCCCAGCATGTTTCATTTAGGGAAACGCCATATTCACCCAGCAGAGCGATTTATTTCGGAGACCTAGGACTCCAGCCCCGCCCGTATCCTATGTCTCCGAGTTCCGCTCAATTTCCGTAGGAGCTGAACAGGCCCTTGGTTATAGACGAGTTGCCTGAAGGCCCCGTATCCGAGTCGCCTTCGAAATGACGCCCTTTAATGCAGGTGTGATTGCCATCATCTTAGCTAATCCTGGGGCCGCCCGAAAATATGATATTTTCTGCACTGCCTGGGTAGGAACCCTCGGCTTCAAGTGCTCCCTATAACGTCCAAATATTTGATATTTACACAGGCCCCTCTGCGGAGTGGGGTCGGAATCAGATAACGCGTCACTTTCTGGCACTTCTGACCTTGGAAAGGACAGGATTCCAGGTTCCGTTTATCGTGCAAAAGATAGTCACCACCTGCTGATGCGTTCCTGTGGTCCGTTCCGATTTCAGCCCATCGCCAAGTGGCGGTAAACCGTCTGGTTTGAGCAGTTCAGCATTTTGGCAATCTGAGTGACCGTAAGCCCCTTTGATTTCAGAGTTTTGGCTTCGCTTGGGTCAACAGTAAGCGTGCCCTTCTTGCGACCTTTGTAAACGCCCGCAGCCTTAGCAACCTCTATACCGGCGGCTTGCCGCTCACGCCTTGTCCCCTGTTCGATTTCAGCCACAGCCAAAAGTACAGAAGCAATTAATTTGCCCGTCACGCCACTAAAGTCGAAGGATTGGCTGGTTGAAACTACCCTCACGCCCCGTTCCAGCCAATTTGTCAGCGTAACGATCCCGTCGCAAAGCGACCTAGCCAAGCGGTCAAGCTTGTAGACCACTACAGTTGACACTTCACCGGCGAAGATTGCCTTTTCCAATGCCTTAAACCCGCTTCGCTCCAAATTATCGCCCGTAGCCTTGTCCGCGAATACAACGTAGTCGCTAATGCCGTGGTTGGCGAGCCAACGCGTGATCTCAGCTTCCTGGCTGGCGTGAGTTTGATCGTTGGTCGAAACTCGAATATAGATTGCAGTCTTTTTCATGGTGTCCCCAAGGAGAGTGTCACATTAAAGGGTATACCTTAAATATGGTCTACAAAATGGCTCCGGGCAGGCTGTTTTCCCTGGAATTTGAGAGGTTGTTTTTAACGACCCTAAAATGAGACTGACCGCCCCGAACTGACCGCCTCACAGCCCCAGCCTCACAGCCTTAGACACCAACGACAAAGGCCGCCGACTTACCCAGGCCGCCGACTTACCCAGGCCGCCGACCAACCCTAAGACCGAAACCTAAGGGACCAACGACCTAAGGGACAGACGACCCTAAGCGACCTGGGGACAGATAGACTGGGTTGTTGGTTCGATTGTGGCCGCTTCTGGTGCTGGTTGCGAGGTAATCGGCAACTACAGACCCCTTGGTACGATGCGAACAACGGTGACCAATTGGGTACACGTCGGCTAGGATGTGTACCCGAACAGACAGATAGACCATTTGGTTCGCGGGTGGTAGTGGTCCTAACGACGGTAGTGGGAGGGTCTGGAGGACATGTGATGGCAAAAAGGATTGTTCGGGGGGTATGCTAGCCGTTTTGCTCCGCAAGGTGCCGGAGTACTAACTGGCAAGTTCATTTCCATCAACGCCCCATCTCACTGGCTTTAGGACTGGCTCGATTTCGGAGTCCAAAAGTTTTAAGAATTTCCTTGCTTTAGATACCGAATCCGCTACGATCAGCGGGGCAATTATCCGGGGACAATGTCCAAAATACCTTTTACGCTCGGATCAACCGACAGTAATAATTCGTTAGCCGACTTGACCTAAACCACACTCTAAATGCACCGCAGTGGAATCCGCCTTGAACATCTACATCAATAACACTCGGACATTCAAAAACTACCTTTCATATTATCATCACCACGACATTATGCTGGCGAACGAATGCATGGCAGGTGCCAACAACGATTGCCACAAGGTTGATATTCCAAAGAACGGCGATGTAATAGCGATTTACGCCAACGGTCTAGGAATTGTTGCCTATGGAATTGCCACAGAGAAAATTATTGACTTGTCCGATGATCGCGTCGGTAATCATCCGACTCGCTTGCGAAAACTTAGCGAATTTAGATTCATGGCATATCCAATTAAGGCATCTGATTACAAAACGAGCAATACTCAAACACTTCAGCAAGTGCATGAGGAAAAAAAAGAGTTTCTGGCCTTGTTGCACGAACGAGCGATGCCATTGAAGGATGCTACTCTGTTCAAATAGAACACATTTCGACGCATCTGATATGGCGGCTAACAACGCGGATGCACCTCAGTTCCGGTGGTCCGTCAACTTTACTAATGAATCGATCGCCGGAACGAGGTGATCCTCAATGTTGAACTAAGCCGCTGCGCGGGGCAGTGATCGTGAGATGCGGACAGTGCTCTGTGGTGGTAGCAGTACGGTCGCTGAGTAGCGTCCTCCTTGACGCGAATGTAGTTGGCATCGTGCCAACTCTCGCTCTCTAAGTACCT
>JBGSNE010000124.1:0-2768 GCA_041739785.1 Pirellulaceae bacterium | reverse complement strand
GAACGCCAACTCCGGGAATCAATGGAGAGCGCACCTATCGCCTGACAAAACTGGAGTTTGGAATTACCAAATTCACTTCCAACGTGGCAAGCAGGTAGCAATCGGTGGCACTGGCACGCCGATCGATACGCTCGATGGCATGCAGGGCGCGTTTCATGTCGATCCGTCTGACAAAACGGGACAAGACCTTCGCGCGCAGGGTCGCCTGCAATACGTCGGAGAACACTATCTCAGGTTCGCTGGATCGAAAAAATATTTCCTTAAGGCAGGGGCCGATTCACCGGAAACATTGTTGGCCTACTCCGATTTTGATGGAACCGTTGCCAACAAGTCAAAGAAGGGTACGCTCAAGACTTGGGCACTCCATCTCCAAGATTGGCGCCCCGGAGACCCAACCTGGCAAACGGAAAAAGGCAAGGGACTGATCGGTGCGATCAATTATCTTGCCGACCAAGGTATGAATGTCTTTTCATTTCTCGTCTACAACGTGAATGGCGACGGCGACAACGTCTGGCCATTCGTGTCCCGCGACGAGCGCATGCACTACGATTGTTCCAAACTCGATCAATGGATCGTCGTCTTTTCGCATGGAACCGCCAAAGGGATGTACCTGCACTTCAAACTATGTGAGCATGAGAACTCCGGCCCAATCAATGGTCAGCCAAATCCAGACGCTCTAGATGGAGGCGACCTCGGTCCCGAGCGCACGCTGTTTTTGAGAGAGATGGTCGCGCGATTCAGTCACCATTTAGCACTGAATTGGAATCTTGCCGAAGAGACAACGCAAACCACCGAGCAATTGAAGCAGACCGCTCAGTACATTCACGACTTGGACCCCTACGATCATTTGATCGTGGTCCATACAACGCCCTCATGGCCGGTGCAGCTGAAAACCTATACTCCTCTATTGGGCGACCAATCTCAACTGAGAGGCGCTTCGGTGCAAACTCGCGATGTGATGGACACTCATCAATACGTTTTGCATTGGCGGGAGGAATCAGCCAAAACTGGAAAGCCTTGGATTGTCGCAAATGACGAACAAGACCTCGGGGTGTTGGGTACACCGCCGGATCCAGGCTACGCGGGATACCAGCAAACCGTTGGCCCAACGATCCACCAGATTCGCAAGTACGCGCTGTGGGCCACGCTCATGGCGGGCGGAGCTGGTATCGAGTATTTCTTCGGAATGAAGCATCCGGAAAACGATGTGCTCTGTGAGGATTGGCGAAGTCGTGAGCAAACATGGCGCTATGCGAGCATTGCCAGAGAATGTTTCGTCACCAATGGCATTCCCTTTTGGGAGATGCAAAATTCCAATGCACTGGTTGACAATCCGCAAAACGACAACTCGCGCTATTGCTTTTTCAAAGCGAAGGAGCTGTACCTGGTGTACCTGCCCGAAGGTGGAACATCCAGTCTGGATCTAACGGGTATCGATGGGAAGTTCACTGTGGCTTGGTTCAATCCACGTGTCGGTGGGCCCATTATCAAAGGAAGCATCGCTTCGGTCGTTGGTGGTAAGCGAATTGAACTTGGTCTGCCACCGCACGATACGCAGGATGACTGGCTTGCGATCGTTCAGCGGGAATTAATTTCGAGCAAGTGATACTAGGCAAATTGGAATACAGGCAACCCTTCATAAGCGAGCGAGGTCGAGCCAGAATGAAGTTCATCATTACGATAATTCTCATCGCAATATTCGGATGCAGTTTTCGCTGCGGCAGTTTATTCGCCTCGGAGACCTCGGGCAAGCCGCGACTGATCGTGCTGGCTGATATGGGGAACGAGCCAGACGAAATGCAACAGATTCTCCATCTGTTGATGTGCTCCAATGAAGTCGAGTTGGAGGGCTTGCTTGCGGTTACCGGAAAACACCTTCGTCCTGGACATCCTGAGCCTTACAGGCATGTGCTTCACCCAGAGCTATTTCATCAGTTGATCGATGGCTACCAGCAGGTTTATCCAAATCTTCAACAACATGCCAGCGGGTGGCCATCGCCTGAACATCTGCGGCACATCGTTGCCAATGGCCGGACCGATTATGGTATCGCGGACACCGGCAAGGGGAAATCCAGTGCCGGTTCCCGGCTGATCGTCGACGTTGTTTCCCGACCGGATGATCGCCCGGTTCACATCGTGGTCAACGCCGGCAGCAACACGCTGGCTCAGGCACTGATTGATTACCGCGACTCACACAGCGCCAAAGAATTGGAAGCGTTTATAGCGAAACTGATTGTCTTTGAGAACCGAGCCCAAGACGACGCCGGGGCTTGGATCTGCCACGAGTTCCCGGAGATCCACTGGATTCGCAGTCGCTTTCAAACCCGATGCTACGGAGGTCCATCGAACACCGACCTCGGTCCTCATCAGTGGAAGCCGTATGCTTATTCACCTGCGGGCCAGGATGACTGGGCCAAGGAGAATGTGCGGACAAACCACGGAGCACTGGGGGAACTTTACCCGGCGCGTGCGATGGGCAATCATCTTCACTTCATCGAAGGCGGAGGCACGATCCCATGGCTGCGATTGGTTTCGCCTGGGCTCACTGATCCCAGCGAACCATCGTGGGGCGGTTGGAGTGGTCGGTACACGAGCGAGAAGGTTCTCGACGTTCCGTCACAATATCCCGACGTCAAAGCGCAGGAATCAAAGTCAAAACCTTTTGCCGCTTACACTGACTTCACGGGCGTCAAGGATCACTGGATCGATCCGCAGGACGGAAAAAGCTACGACGACCAATACGCTCCAATCTGGCCTTGGCGCGTCGC
>JBGSNE010000080.1:0-4748 GCA_041739785.1 Pirellulaceae bacterium | reverse complement strand
TTCAAAGCACTCATCGCCACGCACTGCGCCCATTCGAAACAGTGCAGGAATATTCTCAACCGCTGCCAATCCCCATTTCTCGTTCATTCGGAAGTTGATATGCCGATAGCGATCTCCCAGTAGGAACTTGAGCGGCAGATGGATCCCTTGGACCTGGGACGTACCCATCACATCTGCCACCCGTGACGCCCAGTACAGAGTGCCCGCATCCGCTCCAGGTGGAGAGAGCGAAAACTGGGCTCGCCCGGTACCGATGGATAGCAGGTGAATCTCGTTCGCGTCAGTGGGACCGCCAATTGCCACGGATTGCTCAAATTGGCCGATGCGCATTGCCTCGGCAACGGCCAAGAGGCTTGGATCAGCTGCCCACATCCCTCCATCAATGTAGGAGCTGCCTCCGATTTGGTGATGTGGAAAGTAGGTAGGGGCAGCAGTCGCTGCCATGACGACATCCAAGATCTTAGTCTTCCTTTCGTGAACTCCCTTCGGTAAATGCAAAGAGCGAAAGATGTGAGGTTCGCCTTTGGTCAAGTTGACAGCTGGGATGATCAGCCTCGTGTTTTGGACGGCCTCAAGTGTCTTGTCGCCAAATCCTTCTAAAAACGCAGCTCGAAGTGCATGTGGGCAAAAGCGTGCTCGGAAAGCGTTTTCTAATCCGCTCCCTGTCCTTTTATTGAAGATCCAGTTAGCAGCAGGAAATAGGTATCGCATCCAGCCACTCGCCTTGTAAGGAGGGCGTGGAGAAAAAATCTTATGGCCATGCTGGACATAAAACTCGTGCATCCGCTCAGCGCTGAAGCCTAGTGCCAATCCAGCAGCAATGATGCCACCAGTTGAAGTTCCTGCGATTAAGTCGAATGACTCGGAGATCGGGCGTCCTAGTTTCTGCTCCGTCTCTTTGAGAAACGACGTAATGAAAGCACCGCGTATGCCGCCACCGATGAGAGACAGTATTTGAAAGCGCGGCATGGTTGGTTCTTTAAAAAGATGGGGATAAGGCGTGCTTGATTTAGGTCACTTTGGACGGTGCCAACGTTAGTTGCAATTCCTGTGCTAGCCACGATTTCTACCGCACTGTGCCGCCGTCGAAACGGCAATTTGTCTCGTTGGGCTGGATTATCACAGTGGTTGCCGAGAAAGGGGCGTTCTCCAGCTACTCAATATTGATCAGTTTGAATTAGTTGACTGTGTGCACTAACACAGACAGCGCCCCTTGCTGAACACATAATCTTGTGAAGTCGCTTGAAGAAGCAGTATGTCATATCGATATTGCTAGTCCTGCCGCCACGTTCGAACTGGAATCGCTTTAGTTGTCAGCATTACAGGTATTCAATGTGCCTCAACTTGGCCATTCGTCGCGTCAAGCAACAGCCGTCCAGTTGTTTGCAACGTCAAATTGAGCTCAAACACTCATGGAGGTTTAATCATGAAGATCGTAACAACAGGAAAAGGTGGTGGATTGTGGATCAGCAAATCGCTGGTAGTCACAGTGCTCGAGATAATGCGCGAGAAAGTTCGGTTGGGTTTTACTTTGCGACACAATGGTTTTTCGGAATCGTCAGACAACGACGTCCTCTCGAAAATTCATGGTACTGGCTGGTCATACAATCAGTTTTCATGCAGCGGTGTCCGCATGCTGGTGTTAGAGAGCGCCAAATTCAAATGGGTAGACATTTTGCAGTCAAAACAGCTTGTTGTTGTTGATGTGAGATGGGCTGGCGTAACTATGGCACTGTGTAGCGCGAGCGAGCGCGACAACTTTGAGTCCAACAGGTTTTGTCGGCCAATGAGTGCGTTCTCATTCTCAAAGCACGAAGCGGGAATTCAATGAAAAAGCTCACACAGGGGAAGCTTGGTCGTGAGTTGAGCAACGGCAAACTGGTTGAGCAGCTACGCGCCGAACTCGCAATTACGAAACACACACAAGAGCGGGATCGCCTCGAAATGGCGATTCAACTTCGAATTGCTGCACAAGTGCATCGGAGCTTGTTGCCATCCTCAGTCAGGCATCCACATCTCAACGTCGATGTAAGGTATCAGCCAATCGATGCGGTTGGAGGTGATTATTGTCAGATACGCTTTCCAAACTCTACGAACTGCTATATCACGATTTGCGATGTGGCTGGGCACGGTGTAGGTCCATCGCTCATGGCATCTCGAGTTAGTAGTGAGGTGCGGCACTACATCATGAACGGCTTGCTCCCGATGGACATCGTTCGCTCGCTCAATCAGTTCATCGTCGAGCATTTCAGTGAAGCGGACCTTTTCCTGAGCTTTATGGCGGCCAAGATCGATCTCGCTCGCCGAACAGTGACGGTCAGCGGAGCTGGCCATCCGGCGGCGCTGCACTTGCGGCCTGGCACTGGAATGTTGCCGCCGCTGTGCAGCCAGAACATGCTGATAGGTGTGCATCCAGAATGCCTGGCAGATGAACCAGAGCAACATCGGGAATTGCTAGTTGGTGATCGTTTATTGTTGTACACCGACGGGCTTACCGAGTCTGTTGACGGGCATGGCCAGCAACTCGGGCAGAATCGCCTCGCCCAATTCGGTGTTGACGCGATTGCGCTCGAGACAGGTGAAATGGCAGATCACATTTTGGAGCAGGTAGCGCAGTTCCGGCTTGGCCCGCCGGACGATGACATGACGTTGATTGTTGCGGAAATACTTTAGCCGGGTGAACAGGTTGCGTAGGTCCTGCGGAACGCATTTCACGGCTGCCTTGCGCTAGGATCGGAGCGCTCGCATACACTGCGTCGGACGGTCCATTAGGCTTTCAATCCGTCATGACCCCAGCGGTATGCCCGTTTGCGAACATGGTCGTGAGGGAGGTATTCCCATGGATTGCCACTCGACGAATACTCCTCGCGCACAGTACCCCGTTACCGTACCAAAAAACATGGACCCAACGCTTCCAATTGGCGGTATGCTTTTTGGAAGCAATAAGCCGCTGTTGCTCTACTGGAATCGTCATCAAGCATTACCTTCTCGGTGAGACTATTACGTTAATTGCAGATGTGAGCCGCAGCTCACTGTCGCATTTTTGCGACTCTCGCACTACAACCTCTGCCAGTTGCTTGACGTAGAACGAAGGGGCATTTCCGCTGATGACGATTTGGCCATCCCGTAGCTCCAAGTTTAGGTCGCGAATGCAACCGCGGGTTTGCATCGCAATCCGTTCCGTGAGCGTCCTGATTAATGGCACATGACTGTCGCACGTCGCGACTTGACTTCGATACGATTGGAATGCAGTCTCCTCGAAGTTGAAAATCTCAACGCCACGCGAGATAAGTTGTGTTAACCGGAGCAGCTCACCCATGGACCATGCTTGGAACGGACATCCGCGTGGTGTATAAGGTGCGGCTCCATCGGCTATTTCCGAGATGTGCCCTAAGCCGGCAGTGTCAAGATGAACGAGAAGTGGCTCCAGAAAGCGTTCTGTCGCTTGTTGCAAAGCATTGTCGTCAACGATTCTCACTCGTAACCATGCTTCAATAAACGGACCAGTGAGCCATGGCCAAACAGTACCCTGATGATATGCACCGTCACGCCGCCAGACATCGCCACTGTAGGTTGCAAAGTACTTCGGGTCGGTGTGGGAAAGTGATCGCAAACCGAGCGGCGTCCACAACTTTTTTTCGATAACATCAACCACGCTACGAGCTCGCGATCCGCCTAGCAGCGAGATTGGCAATCCACCGATTGCCAAAACTTGGTTCGGTCGAATCGTATTGTCGACCTTACCTGGTTCATGGTCCGCGTCGATGACATCAAAAAGGCAGCCTTCTGCTTCATTCCAGAATTTCGAAACGAACGCCCGTAAGCCTCGCTGAAACAGCTCGAACCAACGGTCGGAGTACTTCGCGCCAATCCACAAAGCGTTAAGCCAAAGTGCCTGAATCTCGACCGGCTTGCCGATCCGTGGGGTGACGACCCAGTCGCCGACTTTGGCATCCATCCAGGTCAACTGAACACCCGGTACGCCAGCCGCGATCAGACCATCTTCATCAACATGGATTCCGAAACGAGTGCCATCTGCATACCCCGTCAGTATCGCGTCGATCGCATGCTCCAACCTTTCGATCTCTTGCTCGGACACTACTTGTCCCGCAGACTTTGCGGCTTGAAGAAATTCGCTAACGGCAATGACAAACCAAAGCGACGCATCCACTGAATTGTATTCGGGCTCACCAGAGTGATCGGGAAATCGGTTTGGGAGCATCCCCTGAGACACTTGTTCAGACCATGAAAGCAGAATTTCAGCTGCATCATGCAAACGCTCGGTGGCCAGACAGATTCCGCGCAATGCGATGAAGGTGTCGCGCCCCCAATCCGTGAACCATGGATAGCCTGCAATGATAGTTTTGCGGTCATCAATGCGAACTATATATGCATCGCTTGCCCGTTCAATTGGTCCAGAGAATTCTGAACGCCGCTCCTCCTCGACCTTTCGCAGTGCGAGATAGAGTTCGCTGGACGGCTGTTCATCAGCCTTCGCCCGCTTGTCTTCACGAGTAGCTTTGGCGATCCAGATGGCTGGTGCCTCGTTCAGATCCCAAACAAAGACGCCGGGCGACGCCAAATCTTCGACATGGTCAAGGCCGCGTTCACGCTCCTGCGCATATAGGAAGTTGCGATACCACACTGGTTCATGGCTGTAGCGACCATTACTTTGCACTTCTATTGAAGGGAGGTTGGCGTACGGCCGCCATGTTACATGCTCTCCATTTAGCTGTGATTCAAACTGA
>JBGSNE010000073.1:0-20493 GCA_041739785.1 Pirellulaceae bacterium | reverse complement strand
GCTCGACTCTCCGAGTCGAGTACCCAAACGCCGCAAGTAAGCATCTCCTAAACTCGACTCGGAGAGTCGAGCGACGATTGCGGTCGATTGCTACCACACTGACAGATTATATCCTAGCCTGATTCATTGAACCACAGGAATTCACTTGACCACTGAACCTCACAACCACGACGATGTGTTCGAGCGTCTGATGGCTGAGATTCACCGCCGCGCGGTCGAATTGCCCAGCGGCTCGTATACCACCAAGCTCCTCCAGGGTGGCGTAGCGAAAATGGGGGCCAAAGTCACCGAAGAAGCGGCGGAAGTGGTCGAAGCGGCCGCCGCTATCGAGAGCGATCCGACCCTTGATCCTGGGCATTTGATCTACGAAGCCTGTGACGTGATCTACCATCTGTGGGTACTGCTCGGAAGCCGCGGTATCACGGTCGCTCAACTTCGAAGCGAATTGACCCGCCGCGAGGGGATTTCGGGTTTGGAAGAAAAACGCCAACGAGGCACAAAGAATAATGACTGAGAATTTAAGGATCGGCATCCCCAGCAAGGGCCGCTTGAGCGAATTAGCCATTGAGTTGCTCAATCAAGCTGGCTTGCAGTTTCGTCGCCAAGAACGGACCTTGTTCGCGCTCGTCAAGCAATTGCCGATCGATATCATCTTCCTCCGCACTGATGACATTCCAGTCCTGTGTTCCGAAGGAGCGATCGACTTGGGGATCACCGGCAGTGATTTAGTCGACGAAAGTGGTGCTGAGGTACAGGTGCTGATGCCATTGGGCGTAGGGCACTGTCGACTGAGTCTGTGCGTCCCAGACGATTCTTCGATCAAAGCCAGCTCGCAATTGGACGGCAAACGCGTGGCCAGTAGTTTTCCCAATATTACCCGCAACTTCCTCGCCGAACATGGGGCCCAGGCGCATCTCGTTGAATTGTCCGGCTCCGTCGAAATCATGATCTCGTTGGGAGTCGCCGATGCGGTGGTCGATTTGGTCGAAACCGGCAGCACGTTGGCCGCCAATCGTCTACGCGTTCTGACCGATCTGGGAAGTTATCAAACGGTCTTAATTCAGAATCCCAAACATTGCCGCGATGCGGATATGGCGGCCCGAATTGTGCGTCGCTTAGAAGGAGTTGTCATTGCCCGCGACTATTCGTTGCTGGAATACAACATCCCGCGTGTCAAACTGGGACAGGCCGAAGCTATTTCCCCAGGCTTTAATTCGCCAACCGTTAGTGCGTTGGAAAGTTCGGATTGGTGTTCGGTGCGTGTCATGGTTAAACGCAAAGATGTAATTAGCGTTATGGAGCAGCTTGAGGCCGTGGGCGCTTCGGCCATCTTGGAAACTGCCATCAACAATTGTCGGCTGTGATCCGCTACCGTTGTCCGAGGCCACGAACGTAGTGGACCCAACCCGAGATCCTCGCGATATCGGAAGCTTAGCAACTTCAACTACAGTTTTTGAAACTCACCAGTAAGCGTCTTCAAGAAAGCAGTCAGTCGCCGCACGTCTTCTTGACTGTATTCCTGACCGCACTGGTATTCGATCATCAAGGCCACCGCCTCTTCGAGAGTTGCGACCGATCCATCGTGCAAGTAGGGCGCGGTCAATTCTACATTTCGCAGCTGAGGTACCCTAAACACATGACGGTCTCGTTCGAGTTTAGTGAAATGGAATCGTCCCAGGTCGGCTTGTGAGATGTCCTCCTTGAAATACTGCTTGGCCACTCCCAGCTTTTGGAACATGGTTCCACCCACTCCGACACCTTGATGGCAAGTGATGCAATTGAACTTTTTGAACAAATAGTAGCCACCAAACTGATCGCCATCGAGGGCTTTCTCATTACCAGCCAACCACTGATCAAACTCCGAATTTACGGTGATCAGCGAGCGTTCAAATGCAACCAGGGCTTGACGTACGCGTTCGGGCGTCGGTTCACCTTCCAACAACGTTTCGAAGGCTGATCCGTAGTACGCATCATGTTTGAGAAATTTTACGACCCGCTCCCAACTGGAGCCGAGCTCATGAGGGTTGGTGATCGGATCATCGATCTGCTCTTCGAGCGTAGCCACGCTTCCATCCCAGAACTGAGCAGAGTTCAGGGCTGCATTCAGCACGGTCGGGGCGTTGTAGCGGGCCGCTTCACCGTCAACACCAATTGGATGTGAACTGTGAACGGTTCCTCCTTGATCGAGTGGATGACAACTCGCACACGACATTCGACCGCTGGACGACAACGCCGGCTCGTGGAATAGCCGCTTTCCCAGCTCTACGATGGCCGGATTCAGATCGTCGAATGGCACCAACGGTTGAATCGGCTCGTGGCGGCGTGCGTTGGCCACATAAATTTTCTTTTGGCTGGTTGGCTTTTCTGCTACGACTTGTTCGGCATCCGCTGAGCGGAACAGAGTAGCCAGGCCGCTCCCCGTCAGGAGACTAACCGAGCACGCGATCGCTACCACCGCATGGCGTCTCATGAAACTCAGTGAACGAGTCAACCAAGGTTTCTTGGCGACGTTTGGCAAAGGGGCCTCCGTCTTATCGTTCGATACCGTGTCGTCACTGGCTGCAGTGACCTTTTCAACATCGTTTTGAGTTTTATCCTCAGCTGCTACTTTAGAAACCTCTTCGGTTGAAGCTTCGGAGGCTGCTCCATCCGCCGACAACTGGTCGCCCTCTACGGTCTGTTCGGCGTCTGTGGAAACGTTGGACTCAGACGTGTCGGCATCGACTATTTGGATGACCGATGGTTTTTTCGTATTGGAATCGCTCGAAGTGGGCGCGGACTGTTGGTCTGACATGGTTTTAGTGACTGTTGAATGGGGCATAAGTCAAGATGGTCGCTAGCTGGCGTTGCGTTCGATACCGCTCCAAGCCTAGCTTACAAATTCCCAGTTTGTCGGCGTATAAATTCCCAGTTTGTCGGCGTATCACGATGAGAGCGTGAAACCGCTGGAACGTTCAATTCTTAAATCGACAGCGTCGCAGCAATCGCAACATACGGTTGCGCGCGATGTTTGTCACGACCGTCGCCATCGCTACAAACTGCAGAGCGCCTGAATAAATCTCAGCTGCTAAGGGAGCGAACCGTTTTACAATCCCGGTTTCGCACAATCTTGAACTAGGGTTGTCTCGGAGCGGAGGAAAACGCTCTAGAAAGCAGGAGCTTTCTCCCCCCGTGTGAGGCGAGCCGGTCGATTAGTCGATCGGCCTCGCCTTTTTTCGTTGACCCTGGTCAAAATCGTCGCTCGACTTTAAGGCTTGGCGATCGGCACCGGTGCGAACATAATCTGTCCTCACAGATTCTTCACACCCACTCTCATTCGACGGACGCGAGCGTGACCGAACGTATCCAACCCCGAACGCTCAAGGGCTTTCGCGATTTTTTGCCTGAGACGATGATGCCTCGCGAAGCCATCATGGCCACCGCCCGCCAGGTATATCGCCGCTATGGCTTTAGCCCCATTGATACGCCTGCTCTCGAATTGCTCGAAATACTTTCTGGAAAGGGTTCTGACGAAACGGATCGACAGATCTATCGGTTCGAGGACCACGGTGGACGGCAAGTCGGCCTGCGGTTTGATCTGACAGTACCACTGGCCCGCTTCGCGGCGCAGCACATCGGACAATTGGGGACTCCATTTAAGCGCTATCATATCGCCCCGGTGTGGCGTGGTGAGAATACCCAAGCCGGACGTTTTCGCGAATTCGTACAATGCGACTTCGATACGATCGGCACGGAATCGATTGTGGCGGATATTGAAACCGCGTTGGTCATTAACGAATTATTGGTCGAGCTGGGTGTAGGCGACTTTACGCTCAGCATCAACAATCGCCAAGTACTCAGTGGTCTCTTGGCCAAGCTCGAGTTGGTCGATCGAACCGTTCCCATCTTGCGCTCGCTGGATAAGCTCGACAAGATCGGACGCGAGGCGGTTGCCGAAGAAATGATGACCGTAGCCTCGGTCAGTCGCGAACAAGCGGATCAAGTGCTGAAACTGGCTGAGATCAGCGGCTCCACCGAGCAGATTCTGTCTCAGCTCGACCAACTTCTGGCGGGCAATGAACTGGGAGAGACGGGGGTGGGACGCTTGCGAGATTTGACGACTGCTCTTCGGATGGCCGGAGTGCCCGAGAAGCGTTACAAATTGAACGTGGCCATCGCACGTGGATTGGATTACTATACCGGAGTCATTTTCGAGACCACGCTCAATCAACTTCCCAGCATTGGCAGCATCTGCTCAGGAGGCCGTTACGACAATCTGGCTGAGCTGTATACGAAACAACACTTGCCAGGCATCGGCGCCTCACTTGGGCTCGATCGACTGCTGGCAGCCTTAGAGACACTGGGCATGCTTCCTAAGTCGCGCGCACCCGCTCCAGTGTTGATAGCTTATTTCGATAAAGATCGCCTACATGACTATCTGCAATTGGCTCAAAAAGTGCGCGGGGCCGGGATCGGAGTCGAGCTCTATCCAGAGCCTAGAAAACTAGCCGCGCAGTTAAAGTATGCCGACCAACGTGGTTTCCAAGTCGCCTTGATTGCCGGAACACAAGAGTTGGAAGCCGGCACCTGTCAAGTAAAAGACTTAGCTCACAAGACCAGTCGCGAAATCAGTTGGCGCGACGATATCTCCGAGCTCGTCGCAGCCATCCAAGCCGCCATGCTAAACCCGATACCGATCAAGCTACCAGGTGCGGAATTTGTTTAACGCCGAGCCGGAGCAGGCTGTCGATCCGAGTTCGATCGGCCAATCGCGAATATCACAACTAAGAAGAGAGTAGCTCGAAGGTTTAGTCACAGCCTACGCAGGCGACGGCTTGGCGTAGAACCCGGATTGTTCATTTTCGAATTGAAAAACGAGTAACACATTTTTAGCACAGGAGTTAGTGTTAAAAAACTCGCTGTAAATCAAGAACCCTCTACGGATAACACCAGACCAGCGATTTATCCGTGCTCCGGCTTTGCCATCCGTGCTAGGAAAATGACTTGACGACAAGCACGGATGACAAGGGTCCCAGTCCACCGCGGCAGTGTGTGCAAGTATGAAATTGCGCGGTAAGCTAATGTACCTGCAACGATGTTCGAGCAAGAGGGATCGCTTACGAGTTCCCCGCCTGCACATCGTCCGACGATTAAACCACTCTCCGGTTCCATTTCGCATAGCGCTATCAATTTAAATGAGGACTCAATCCTATGGCAAACAACCAATTCGCTCGATTCATGAGCCATTGCTTGGGCTTGATTTTGCTCCTGTGTTTCATCCCGCAATCTCATCTCGCTGCCGCTGACAAACCCAACATTCTGTTCCTGCTCAGCGACGATCATAGCTATCCTTTTCTGAGCTGTTACGGCGATGCAAATGTAAAAACACCCAACATCGATCGCTTAGCCTCCGAAGGAATGAAGTTCCATCGTTTCTTTACCGCTGCGCCGCAATGCGTGCTATCCCGCGCCGCCCTGATGACAGGCCGCTCGCCAGTGGCCGCGCGGATGATTCGCTTTTCTTCGCCACTGCCCGCCAATGAAATCACGCTGCCAGAATTACTGCGTGACCAGGCCGGTTACTACACCGGCATTTGCGGTCGCGGCTATCACCTGGACGGTTCCGGTAAAAAGCCTCCGTTCGTACAACAAGTATTTGAGAAGTATCACTTGTCCACGTTCACCGACCGGGTGGACTATCTTAAAGGTGGAAAAGATGACGAGGTCGCTGGTTTGATCGCTGAATTCCTCGACGCGCGGCCTGAGGGCAAACCGTTTTTCCTGTGGGCCAATTATAGCGATCCCCACCATGTGTGGAACGCACCCGAAACGTATCGGCCCGATCCCGCCAGTCTCAAATTGCCTCCCCATTGGCCCGATCTGCCTGGAGTGCGAGAGCAAGTGGCAGATTATTGCGCTGAAGTGAATCGAGTTGACGAGCGCGTTGGAGAGGTGCTGGCCGAGTTGGAACGACGCAATTTGCTAGAAAGTACATTGATTGTTTTCGCTGGTGACAATGGTGCTGCGCTCCCACACGGCAAGGGCTCGTTGTACGACCCCGGTTCCAATGTACCTTTCGTAGTCCGCTGGCCTGGAGTGACTAAGCCCAGCACAGAATCGCAAGCGCTGGTTAGTGGCGAAGACTTAGCTCCCACGCTCTTGGAAGCCGCTGGAGTAAAGCCCCCCAAGTCGATGAGTGGCGTCAGTATCGCGAGCTTGTTATCTGGAAAACCCTACACACCGCGCGAGTTTCTGTTTATCTCACGTGGTCCCCACGGGTCGGCACCCGTTCGCGCCGAAGCCAGCAACGCACCTTATGACATGGGACGTGCCGTGCGCAGTGATCGCTACAAGTTCATCTACAATTGCACACCTTGGACACCCTACGGCCCAGTTGATTCCAGCGGCGGTGCGGCTTGGAAAGCCATGCGAGCCGCCGATGCCGCTGGAGAGCTCGGTCCCGGCCTACACACCACTTATTTCGTCTCCCCCCGTCCCGTCTACGAACTGTATGACCTCGAGACAGATCCCTCCGAGCTGCACAATCTAAGTAGCCAAACCGCCACACTTGCAATTGAAAAACGCCTACGAGAAGCTCTCACCGAGAAGATGATCATCGAGTTCGACCATCTGCCACTCCCCGACTTGCTAGACTGACCTACGTCAGCCTTTCCAGGCTGACTACCATCCCGAGGGATCAAGCCTAATCAGCAGCGGAATTCGCCAAGAATTTCGACAATCTCTGCAATCTCTGGATGACACAACCGGAATGCGAATTCCAACTCACGTGGCGAATCGAGTAGCCAAACACCTGAAACCTTCTCAATTACGAGACTTTCTACCGGAGCCTGCAAGGAAAGCACTTGGTTATGAAATCGAACTTTGGTCAGACGGCTTACGTCCACGATGGCCTTGTTTCCGGAAACGGACAAATCGCGTACCTCCTGGTCGATTAATGGAACAACTCCAATAAGCTGCTCCAGAATCGGCGGCAACTCCTGTTCAATTCTGGCTCTGCCCTTATTCGGAATTCTATTCAAACGTGTTGCGTTCACCTTAATTACAAAGTGCGCATGTTGAGAGACTCGGTCGCTTACTCCGTTCTGGCAAAATCCCTCTGGAAACCGTGCGAAATACTGCTTTGACACGTCCGCCGCTTCGAGGAGTTCCCGAACTTGCATTGATTCTAGCTTTGCCGTCAGCCCCGCCGCAAGAATTAGACTACGGGCCTTCGGAGTCAATTGACTGATTCGATTGCTTAGCGTTAAGCAGACGAGCAGTGCGTTCGACCTACCGGAATTTCAATTCGAGTTCGCAACATCCCTGTTGTCATTGGACTCTTGCGTGCCCCGTTCGATGATCGGACTCCCTGCAGTCGCGACCTCGAAGTCGATCAGAACTTCGTTCAATACAACTCCCCGGTCGAATTGAAACGACTGAACGCTTGCTGGAATTCCGTTGTGGATGCTAGACGACAACTTCAAACCTGCCAGACAAAATATCAGCCCTGCATGGCATGGAACAGCCACCATTGATTCGCGCTTCTTAGCGCTATTCGCGGGCAACTCAAACCACCCTGCAATTCATCGGATACTCTCGATCAATTTCTCGATCTAAGCCTCCAGAAGTCGAAGCTAATATTGGTCGAATTCAACGATTTCCAATTTAATTCTTCTGTCCACTCCAATTGAATAAGTTCGGGGGACGAGTTCTCTAGCAAATTGAGGATACACTTGGCGATCTGGATCGGCCACAAACGCCATTCGATACAGATTTGCGGCAGCCAGCGATGGTCGTATTAACCCTCGCCACAATCCCATCAACAAGAGCGGTATCATTGCCGCCCCAAGTAACAATCCAGCACCTAACACGAGTCGAC
This sequence comes from Pirellulaceae bacterium, assembly GCA_041739785.1. Taxonomy (GTDB): domain Bacteria; phylum Planctomycetota; class Planctomycetia; order Pirellulales; family Pirellulaceae; genus Aureliella. Next base: position 12,635 of record JBGSNE010000073.1, on the reverse strand, counting down.
GATTGCGTTTCGGTGACTTCCACGCAACGCCTGCTAGAACTAGTTGCGAGACACCCAAAACGAGCAAAATCGGCATGCACAGCTGCAAGCCGTTATAGAGCCAAACTAGCAAGGTGTTGAACGCTGACATAAAACTTTTCCTAAAGCAGTAGTCGACCTAGGGTTTACATCCAGGCTATCGAATTCCGTGCCGTCGGCACTAAATTGCGAGGGGCATCAAAAGCCGTAGGCGAGGATCGCCCGGTTGATACTCGCCTGCGGCTGCGGGTTGACAAAGCCTATCTTTCGGCAACAGTTTCGAAGCGATAGCCGGCGCCGTGGACGGTTTGAATGATAGTGGGCTGCTTGGGGTCGATTTCGATGCGTTTGCGAAGCTGCGAGATATGTTGATCGAGCGTGCGACTGCTGGGTAGGTAATCTTGGTTCCAAGCGAAATTCATCAATGTGTTGCGATCCACGACTTTGCCCGCCGAGCGGAAGAGCATTACCAGAATTTTCACTTCTCGCAAACTCAGATCAAACTGCTGTTCGCCACGCCGCGCACGAAGTTCCGTAGGGTTGACGACCAGACTCCCCATAGTGAAATCGACATTCGGAACCTCCCCATCCATATCGCTGGTTTGCTCGCGAAGACAACGCCGCGCTACGGCGCGGACCCGAGCGACTACTTCTTTGACCCCAAAGGGTTTAACGATGTAGTCGTCGGCACCAATTTCAAGTCCAACCACCTTGTCGATTTCCTCTCCCTTCGCAGTGATGAACATGACGGGCACGCGCGGATTGGCTGAACGAATCTTGCGGCACACGTCATAGCCACTCATGCCGGGCATCATCACGTCCAAACAGACGAAGTCGGGCGCATGGCGACAAAACAACTCCCAGGCTTGCAACCCATCGGCGGCCGCCAAAGTGTCAAAGCCCTCGTCGCGCAGGACTTCGCACAATCCATTGCGCGTTAGTGGATCGTCTTCAGCAACCAATACGTGCATTCGCATTGAAATCTAGTTTCCTGACATACGTAGAGTGAGTTGGAATCTAATAAGTACGGCCATAGCGGAAGTCGCCCAGACTTTCGAAACTCGGAATGGCCGGCGTAGCGCCACGCGGCGAGGTTCGAAAGTCTTGGCGCCTTCCGCTACAAAGACAACAAGGTCTTGGCTCGCTACGGGGGAGCTGACAACTTACAACGAAAATGGGCGCCGTGTGCGGAGGGAATTACTTCGCAAGTGCCGCCATGCTCTTGTGCCAACTGACGAACAATCGTCAAACCAATACCGGTTCCAGCTGGATCCTCCAAGCCATCACTCAATCGCACAAACGGCGCGAATACGCGTTCGATGTGTTGTGCCGCAATGCCAGGCCCTTGATCCTGGACGTCAATGATAACGCACTCGTCGCTCGCCTGGGTACTAACTTGCAATACCTTCCCTGACGCGGCATATTTTTCTGCGTTGCCGATGAGGTTTACCAAAATTTGTTCGATGGCATCAGCGTCCAACTGTCGCGGCTCGGGTGTTTGTAGATTCAATTCAATGCGAAACCCGGCGCGCAGCAAACGGGGGCGAAAAGTAGCGAGCACTTGTTCAACCAGTTCATCAAGCACCACTGGTGTGCGACGCAGTTGGCCACGCGCGGCAGGACGCGCGAACTGGAGTACGTTGCCAATCAGTCGACTGAGTCGCTGGCTCTCTCCTTGAATCACGACAATTCGCTCAGCTGCTTCCGGGTGCTCTGGATTGTCCTCAAATTGCTGAGCTAATAAGTCAGCATACATGCGGATGTTGGTTAGCGGAGTTCGCAGTTCATGCGATACTTGATTGACAAACGATACGCGACTGGCGGCCAAGCGCAGTTGGCGATTCAAATTGAACGTAACAAACGCTCCGACCAAAATTAGGGCTAGAGCTAGTGCGGCGACCGAGAGCATGAGTGGAATCAATAAACTGTCACCCGACAAGCGCTGGCGCAAGTCTTGGCTGGCAAAAACTTGGAGCCGCCAACCTTCGAGCGGTTCATCTAAGGCCAATGAGGCAGTGGGAGACTGAGCTTGCAGTTGCTCCCATGAACTACTAGGAGCGCTCCCCCACTGATAGATTACTTTCCCTTCGACATCAATGAGCTGAGTCAGTCCGCCTGGGAGGGTTGCGTCCGACACGTTGTTCAGCACCGAACCGTTGGTGCTATTCGACTCAGGGAGTTTTCCAACAACATCCGACATCCATCGCGCGCGTGGGAGCACGATCATCGTTCGCCAATCACTCGATTGCTCCCACCAGAGTCCCAACACAATTCCGCGTCGATGATACCAGGTCATCCAACCAAAGTTCTCGCTCCCTGCCGAGCGGGTTGCAGATTGCGTTTGCAGAAGTTGCTCACTGTCTGTTAGCAGTTGTTGGGGTACTTGATCGCGCGACTGCACGGAATATGTCTTGGCACGTATGGTAGCCTGTGGCAATGCTGCTTGCTCTGAGTCAATCGGCATGCGAATGGTCGTGGACGACGCTTGAGCAACGGGGCGCGGATCGCCCTGTTCACGCAACAATTGGAGCGCTTCATCAACCAACGACTGGCGGTCAGTGGTCAGTCGGCTGTTGCGCGGAAAATGGAGCTGTTGAGCACGATCAATCACCACGACCTCATCCGCCAGCGGCAATCGCGTCAGCTCGACGCAGGCCTGTAAATCTGCCGGATCAAAACCACTTAGCTGCCGTTGCAGCGATAGCGAATAGCCTTCGAGTACTTCGCTCACCAACCGCCGAAAGGGCTGCAATTGCGATTGGAGAATCTCCTCAACGCGTTGCTGGGCAATCTGCTCCCGTTGTGCGTTCCAGAAATAGGCTAGGGCAACCATCACCAAGATTGCCGCTAGCAGTACCCCCCATAAAGCAGTCAATGATCGGCTCATGTCGCTTCCGGATGCTCAATGTCGTTGGACTCTCCGAGTCGAAAACGATTTCGAAGGTTTAGCAATGCTTTATCCGCAGATGTCACAGTATAGCTGCTCTCAAAAATTCCGAAAAATCGGAATCGCCTATTTGGGTGATAATGCGTAGAATGCGTCGACAGTAAGATTTAGGACCAGCAGGGCAGATGCGTTTTCTACGCTAGTTAGCGCTCTGTCGCTGGATATCGCGGGGGATTGCCCCACCCATTACGAAGGAGTGTACTTGATGCTTGTCCAGCGCTATTTCCCTCGGCTTGCTTTGCTAGCTATACTGGCCGCCATCTCGTGTAGGTCAACATTGGGCCAGGAAGCGACCAATCGGACTGCTTCGATAGAACAATTAACTGCCATGCTGCAGGCCATTGACCCCTATCGCCCGAAAGCTGTTACCACCGAAACGATCGAAGTGTTTGGGTCGTCGAGCATGGATGCGCTGGTGCACGGTTGGGCGACCGGCTTCAAACAGTTTCATCCGCAATCAAAAGTGGAGATCTCGGCGGCAGGTTCCGAACAATTGCAAACGCTGCTCTTAGCCAATCCTACTGGGGTGGCCATGATGTCGCGTCCCGTTACGAATGCCGAGCTGCAAGAATTAAAGTCCAAGGGACTGACGAATCCGGTGGCCTTCATGGTGGCTCGTGAGGCATTGAGTGTCTTTGTGCACCAAACGAATCCCGTGGCTTCCATCTCAGGTGAACAGCTCCGCGATGTCTTCACTACCGACGTTCATCCTGGCGAATTAAAGTGGAGTAGCTTGGGGGCCAGCGGCCAGTGGGCTGGGCAACCGGTTCACATCATTTCTAGAACTGACAATAGTGGAACCCAACGCTTCCTGGCTGACTTTGTATTCAGCGGTGCCAAGTTGCGTGAGGGGCAATCCAAACATGTTTCCAACGCTGAGGTCTTGCAAGCATTGGCACGCGATCCATTGGCAATCGCTATTTGCGGATTCCGCAGCTCCGGCAGTTCGGTCAAAGCTCTGCAACTGACAAGCGGAGCCAGCATCATTCCTTGCGATGACCTGGCTGTGCTCAGTGGGCAGTACCCACTGACACGTGCCATGTCGCTGGTCATCGACATGGGCCAGACTGGTAAGAAAGCGCAAGCGAGCCAGGAGCTAGTGCGTTATGCGCTTTGTCAGTCAGGCCAAAGACAGGCCATCTTGGTGGGCTTGTTCCCTGTCGATCTGCCACTGCTTCGCGCCGGTATGGAAACTCTCGGCGCAGCAACCGTCCGCTAATTCCGGCAACCAAATTATTTGTTCACCGCTTATACAGGATGTTCTGCCATGTTGCACCCCAATACATATCTACCAGCCCTTAGTTGCGTTAGAGCCAGTTACAAAAGTTACACGAGGCCATTTAAGGGAATCAGTTTTTTGTTGGTCGCACTTGCAACCACTTCCGTCCACGGGCAAACGCGTTGGGACACCAGCACACTTGACCGCGATCGCAGCTTGACCTTGGGAACGCAAAGTTCCACATGGCAAGGTGGGGATTGGCTGGGGACACAGAATCAACAGCCCAGGCAATGGCGATTGGGCGTCACAGGTGATAACCAAAAAACGGGCGTTTTAGTTCGGCAAGTCAGCAGCGGCTCCAGTGCAGCCCGCTCGCGCATTGAACCAGGTGACCTGATTGTCAATGTGGGCGGATTTCAAGTGGGGATCGTCGAAGGAAGACTCTACGATTTGGCTGAAGAAATCAATCGTCGCGCCGATGCAACTGGCCTGGTTAACTTGATCGTACAAGACCATAACAGCGGCCAACTTGCCTCCGTACCCATCCAGCTCGACAATCACGACACGCGTTTGACTGGTAGCCTGAACTATCGTGAGCGGAGTCCACTTCCCAGCGATGCAATTGTCACAGTACAGATCGAGAACGTGACGCGTCCTTACTACGCCGTCCGCAATGGTAGCACGCAATTTAGGCCGGTGCCCGGTGCGACGATCCCCTTTGAGATCGCCTACGATGCCAGCTACATTAATGCGCAAGATACCTACCAAGTGCGTGCGACGGTAAGTTCCGGTGGGCGAACGATATTGGAAACACCGCAAGCTCAACGTGTACTAACTGGCGGCGCGACCAATCAAGCCCAGCTAGTACTGGCACCCGTTCCAGGGCAGGGCTACGGAGGCGGGGGCGTAATTACCGCGGGCTATCCCAACTACAATGTCATTGACGACCGCCTGACATCTATGTATCGCAAATATCTGAATCGAGAGCCATTGCCTTTGGAACTCGCTTCGCTGCGATTGACACCTGGAATCGAAAGTCGCTTGGAGACGCTGCCACTGGATATCATGGCCGGGCAAGAATACTTCGATATGGCGGGGAATAACAATGCCGTTTGGCTCGAAAGAGTTTTTGCTCAAATTGTAAAACGTCCCCCGAGCCAATCTGAATTGCAGCAATGGTCGCAACGCTACGCTCAACTCGGTAACTCGCGGACCGATTTGCTGCGCCAGCTCTACTCAGTGGTGCAAAGATAGTGAGCCATGGCCGTGAGCCGTCACGTGCTGTTTATTTAGTGTTTAACCCGGATTATTCATGACCTTGTGAACCTCAGGCGCTAGCCGTGGGCTCCAGCTAAGTAAAGGCCCACGGCTAGCACCTGAAGTTCACAATTTGGCAGGCTTACCAAGTGAGTGCCCCTCGGCTCATGAATAATCCGGGTTTAACGACAAACGTGCAATCCAGCATTAAATCAACAAGCCCGTAAGGCACCGGGCTAATTCGCTATCGGAGAATACGACGCCCGGTTCACGGAGAGCCCGGCTGCTTACGCGCCACGGCTTACTAAGCGCCCGGCCGCTCACGCGTCACGGCTCACGGAGAGAAAGATGCTAACCGCTCATGCTTCATGGATGGGGTACTGAGGAACGGCATTGCGACGCGTGCTAGCCCAGAGCAAGACTATTCCTAAGGCAAAAGCGATGGCGCCGGCGATTAGCCATATCGGCGGTAGGTGCTTGCCTTCCTCGACCAGAATGTGCCAACTCTTCAACTGCTCCTCAAAGCGGCTGACCGACAACAAAAATCCGTTGTGCAGCGCGTGTAGTAGCACTCCTGGCCAGATCGAACCAGTTCGGAGAGCAATCCAAGCAAGTAGTAGCCCCATGAAGGTACTGGGCAAGAACCGCTCGATCGCCAGCACATTGCTAGTCAAGACATGCATCAGGCCAAACAGTATGGCTGATAATGCGATCGCCCACGCTGTCGAGTAGCGATGGAGCGAACTCAGTACAAAACCGCGGAAAAGTCCCTCTTCGCAAACAGCCGGTGTCAATGCAAATACAAACAGCACCATCGCCAAGGGAAGCGTTGCCAGTTCATCGCGAAATTCAGCCACGCGTTTGAACTGCTCCAACTCAATCGTGCCGATTCCCAAAGTTTGCGCCATAATGAATATCTCATGAGCGAGCATCCATGCCGAGCCTCCAAGTAGCACGATTGACAATAACCATATAGGCCAGGCCGCCAACGAGCCGCTGGTAAGACGGAAGGTTGTAGATAGTCGAATGCGTCGATACCAAGCAATGCACACCGGCATTCCTAGAATCAACACGAATGAAACAACCGCTGAGATCCAGAGCTTGACCGATAGCACGGGCGAAAGAGAGGGCAAGACACTGGATGCAATGAAGTAGAACGGAAACATACCCGACATGGTCAATGCCATTTGATCGACAGTTGGGTAGCGTTTGCGATCCAAAGGGCGAAGCATCAAATCGCGCCAACTTCCTTGACTTCCTTGCATGGATGCGTCGGAACCAAACAGCCGACTAGCCACCGCCAACGCGGCCAGTGCATAGATACTATTACAGATAATTGCTACCAAGGCAGTATTCCATTCGGCGGCGCCCATTAAGACTTCTCGCGCCAGCAGCACGATATTTACGAGTGGGACCGTCGCCAACAGGCTAGTAAATTTGATCCCGGGTAACAGGCTCATCACCCCAGGCGTCAACGCCAGCAACATCAGAGGTATCAAATAGGCTTGGGCCTCTTTAAAACTTTTCGCAAAACTGGTGACGGCCAGCAACAAAGCCGCAAAGAACATGGTGAATAGTACCAACAGAGCGAGCACTGTTCCGATCACGTCCGTCGACAACAGTCCGTCGCCAAACACCAGCTTGCCAATACCACTGACCCACAGCGTGATGCTCATCGCTGCTAAGTTGGCCAAGGCAGTAAGCAGGGCCACCGTAACGACTGCGGAATACTTGGCCAGTAGCAACATCCCAGTGGGGGTTGGCGAAACAATCAGCGCTTCCATGGTGCCCCGTTCGCGTTCGCCTGCCGTCAAGTCGATGGCTGGGTAAACTGCACCTGCCATGGTCATCAGCACCAGCACTAATGGCACCATCGTTGCCAAAAGATCTGCGTAATTGCTCTTCATGACAACCGGAGTCGCCTGCAGGCGAAAGGGAGGCTGGTATCCGGGGATTACACTCTGTATGGATTCAACATTGAGTTGCCCCAAAATTCGTTCAAGGACTTGCAGCGCACGTTCACTTTGTGCGTCTCGGTCGCGATAGCGCACTTCATAAGTCCCAACGACATCCAACAGCGCATCCAAATTGAAATCATCGGGCAGCTGATTGGTGGCGCGGATCGCCTCGACCATGGGGCGTAAGGCATTGCGATTTATCCTTACATCTATCCGCCGATTGTCGACGCGTTGACCGTCAAGCTCGTTAGACTCGATCTCGTCGTCAGCGTCTAATACTTTGCGAGTGATAACCACGTCGGCCGTTCCATCGCGAAGCGCTGAGCGACCGTTGTCTTCCGCCACGATTACTTGAGGGCGTGGCAAGGCAGATGGGGGAGGCCCGTCTCTTTCAGCACCAGGCAATCGTTGATCATCAACCACTTCCTCCAAAAACACCGACGAATGCTCTCGCCGCGAGAGTTGGCTAAATCCCAATTCAAGCAGAATCGGCAAGGGACTGTCATGCAGCTCTTTACCGATCGCGAAGGTTACAAAAGTTCCGGTCTTGGATCCGGCTCCGGTCAGCAACACCCGATTAAGTACTAGACTCAGTAGCGGATAGACCAGCAATGGCATCAATACCAAGGTAACGATTGTACGCCGGTCGCGTAAAGATTCGCGAAGTTCTTTTAAACACAAGCGAACCATTCGCGCCGGACTTAGTCGAATGGTCATGCGCCCTCCGATGACAGTTGCTGTTCGCTATCGCGCATCATGCTCAAGAACATTTCTGTTAAATGTGACTGCTGGGTAGCTTGCTGAATTTCGTCCAAGGAGCCAGCGTACATCAGCTCTCCCCGATGCAACAATCCGAATCGATCACACACCCGCTCTGCTTCGTCCAAGCGGTGCGTAGAAAGCAAAACAGCCTTGCCCAGCTGTTTTAGATGAAAAATAAACTCGAACACCGTTTGACTTCCAACCACATCCAATCCACGTGTTGGTTCGTCCAGGAGCATCACCGGCGGATCGTGCATCAGACCTCGAGCCAAGATCACGCGTTGCTTCTGTCCGGTACTCAACGTACAACAGCGTTGGTCCAAGAAGCGAGTTATTTGCAGTTGTCCAGCCAAGACTTCTAGTCGCTGGCGAGCCTGATCCAACGGCACCGCATACAAGTCGGCAAAATACATCAACATTTCGCGGGCAGTCAGCCACGGGTAGACGCCGTCATTGGTTGAAACCATCCCAATGTTAGCCCGCACTGCCGCCGAGTCGGGTCCAGTACGAGCACCACCGATTTCCGCGTAGCCGCTATCGGGACGCAACAATCCCATGATAATTCGCAACGTCGTGGTCTTGCCCGCGCCGTTGGGGCCCAGTAGCCCAAAGACCTCGCCCGCCGCAACTGAGAAGGAAATCCCTCGCAGAGCTTGGGTCGTCTGCCCCGACCAGCGAAAGTTTTTTACAAGGTCGGATGCTACGATCAAGATACCCACCAGGCTGGTAAGAGTAATACGGAATCAATTAGCTACTTACGAATTCATTGGACAAAACGTTCACTTATCTAAAGTCGGTCGCTTCCCCGTGGGTCGCTCCTGCCGGGAGCGACTGTATTCCGTGGGTCGCTCCTGCCGGGAGCGACTGTCAGAGTTCAGCTTTGTTTGTCCCAAATAGGAATCATGGGAATTGGAGAACTCATCTGACTTGGGAAAGTCAAGCTCGGCAAGCTTGACCCACTTAGACAAGCTCGGCAAGCGTGAACCACTTAGTCAAGCTCGGCAAGCTTGACCCACTTAGTCAAGCTCGGCAAGCTTGCCCCACAGCTATCCCCTTGGTTTCCAATTTTCATGTGGCACATGAGCTGCATCCATAAAGCCGATGGCCTGTTGGACCAAATCGGGATGCGCTTCGGCTACATTCGATTTTTCACCAATATCTTCGGTCACATTGTACAGTTCTACAGCTCCCTTGATCATCGGTTGACGTATGGCTACCCAATCACCAAACCGCACCGATTGCCGGGAGCCTTGTTCGTAAAACTCCCAGTACAAATATTCGTGTTGCGTTTGTTCTTCCTGCCCCCAAAAGGTTGGAGCGAAACTAATTCCATCCGTGGGGCCGTCCAGGCTGAAACCGGCGACTTCGCTCAATGTGGGCAGTACATCGGCAAAGTAGCCGAGATGGTTGGAAACGGAACCAGCTTTGATCTTTCCAGGCCAGCGAGCCAGCATCGGCACACGGACGCCCCCCTCAGTCAACGATCGCTTGATCCCACGCAGTGGACCACTGGGTTGAAATCGTTCCAGATTGTGATTCGATTCGTCATGTGGACCATTGTCGCTGGTAAAGAAAACCAGCGTTTGGTCATCGATTTGCAATTCGCGCAACGTGTCGAAGAGTCGCCCAACATCCGCGTCCATTCGCGTGATCATAGCCGCTTGTCCTTTGTCCTGATCGGGCCAATCCTCGCCCGCGTAAATGCCAAAAGTGGGCACCTCAGCGCCGTTCCCCATCATCTTCGTGGCTTCGTTGTTGGCATGTGGAATAGTCATGGCTAGATAAAGAAAAAACGGACCATCGGCGCTTTCTCGGACAAACTTTAGTGCCTCGTCCGCAATCAAATCGTGCGAGTAGTCGACCCGTTTGGTGGCATAGCCCCCCAGGAAACCTGGCTCCTTGCCATCTGGCAATTGGACTTCATTGCGGAGCTTGACCTCTTGATCGTTGCGATACAAAAATGTCGGATAGTAGTTGTGGGCATGAAGTTGATTGAGATAGCCATAGAAGTAATCAAAGCCCTGTCGCAACGGAAACCCCGGTTGGTCAACTTCCCCTAAGCCCCATTTGCCTATCAAAGCCGTATGATAATTTTGTTTCTTCAATACTTCCGCCACGGTTACATCTTCATCGCGAAGCGATTGTATTGACGTATCGGTAGAACCGGCATTGCCACGGACGTGCGTGTGCCCCGTATGTTGTCCGGTCATCAACACACTGCGACTGGGAGCGCACACAGGGCAACCGGCATAGAACTGAGTGAACCGCATTCCTTCACTGGCCATTTGATCCAGTCGTGGAGTCTTGATAACCTGCTGGCCATAACAGCCCAAATCACCGTACCCCAAATCGTCTGCCATGATAAAGATGATATTGGGATGCTCCGCTCCATGCACGACTCTTCCCTCAGCAAAATGACTCAGGCCTACTAACATTCCAACGACGAACCAACGCATCGCTAAACTCCTTGAGGTCGTCAAGTTTGATTAATTCAAGTATTGTATACTGCGATCAGCCATCCCGCACTGTAGGTGCACAACAGACTGAACGGCATTCAACACTCATGACACGACGACTTAGCACCGGCCTACCAGAACTTGACGAAGCACTCGGGGGCGGATTACTTCCAGGCACGCTCACGTTGATTGCGGGGGCGACCGGGGTTGGAAAAACTCAATTTGGAATGCATTTCCTCACCGCGGATGCCAAGCAAAACGGGCCGCTCGGAACGATTATCGATCTCTCCAGTCGCGGCGATTCGCAGAACCACGACGGATACACGCAGCGCATGTTCGGTCGCCAGTTGACTACGGCCAGCATTGCGGGAAATGAACTCCAATGCCCATTTCAAAATGGGCGCCCATCGGATGTACTGCCCTTCTTAGGCTATGGCGGAAAACGCGTGTTGCGAAGTCAAATGGACGTCGATGATTGGCATTCTTGGCAATCAGAATTGAATCGCCGCATGCCTCAATTGTTCCGCTTCGTTTACAGCCACTTGGTGCATGCTACTCGGCGGTTTGTGATCGATGGAATCGAACCGCCAGAATCGGTCAGCGATTCACTGCAGCTCGATCTAGTGGAGCTAATCTACCACCGCATGTTGCGACAAGAACACGACTGGCTGGCTCGCGAAGTGCTTAGGGAACGCTATTTGATCAACGAACCCAACGTGATGCGGCAAGCTTACGACCACGCGGAGTCGGCCGCAGTTGTGTTGCTCACCACTCGGCAAACAATGCTCGAGCAACTCATGGTCGAGCCACTAGCAAGCGGAGATTTAGCCGCTGGTGCTAACACGGTCATTATTCTCGGACGGATGTTGCGCGACAACCAGATGGCCCGTGGACTGTACATCGCCAAACATCGTGGCAGCTACGCTCACTCGCACATCATGCCCTTTGAAATTGGAGAGCAAGGGATACAGCTGCAACCGTAGCGGAAATCGCCAAGTCTTTCGTCGCACGACTCTCCGAGTCGTGTCATACAACGACAAACGAAATCATTCATTCCACTCGACTCGGAGAGTCGAGCGAGGATGGTCGCTGAACCTATACCTGGGATGTATTAAAAATCCGATCTCCTGCATCCCCCAAACCCGGCACGATGAAGTTGTGTTCGTTGAGTTCCGGATCAATGGCAGCCACATAGATCTTCACATCGGGAAACTCGCGTTGCATGCGTTCCACCCCCGGTCGCGCCGCGATAATACTTACGACTCGCAAATCGGGACAGCCCCACCGCGATAACGTTTCCAAAGCTGACACCACGCTCCCTCCCGTAGCCAACATCGGATCAAGCACAAAACCGACCGCGCAGGCGCCACCCACAGGAAGCTTACAGTAGTACTCGACAGGAGTCGCTGTTTTCTCGTCGCGATACATGCCCAGATGCCAGACCTGAGCTTCGGGTAACAATTCTTGTAGCGGCTCCACCATCCCTAACCCAGCTCGCAAAATCGGCACGATGGCGATATCGACCGCCAATTGACTCCCCTCCATACTTGTCATGGGAGTTGCGATGTGCTTCGTTTTTAACTGCAGATCCTGCGTGGCTTTGTAGGCCAACAACGTTGCCAAGCGACCGATTTGTTGCCGGAACAATGCTGGCGGCGTAAGCTGATCTCGTAAGACAGTTAGATGGTGATCGATCAGTGGATGCTCGACTTCGATCACGCCTCCCATGTATTTATTCCTTGCTAAATCCATCGAACGCACCCTGACCACACCAGTAGCGGATGGGCAGTAGACCAGAACCGTCGTGAATGTGCCATTGAAATCTTGAATTGTCAAGTAATCATTCACCGTCTAGTCGTTTTACCCGTAGCCAAAGGCCAATTCCTCCACGCTGGGCCTCGCTTACGGCTTTTGACGTTGCGATTTTGAGTGCCGAAGGCACGGAATTCAGTAGCCTGGGATGCAAATCCCAGGTCATCGAGGTATCCCGCGTTCGTCCGGTTCGCCAGCGGTCGACC
>JBGSNE010000324.1:0-4656 GCA_041739785.1 Pirellulaceae bacterium | reverse complement strand
TCGCTGGCAAGCTCGAAAACCGCGGGGCTGGGTCGATGACCTGGGATTTGCATCCCTGGCTATCGAATTCCGTGCCTACGGCACTAAAGTGCGAGGCCAACTAATCATACCAAATGCTGATCAAACAAAAAACGGCCGATTCGCGCTGGTGAGATCGGCCGTTCTTTGATTTTTGGATGCTGACGAGCCGCCTAGTCCTAGACTATTCGACTGTCGGCGAAGTAGATTTACCGCAGAGTTTCCTCTGAAGTTGCTTTACCTAACAATTCGGCCATTCGATTTTGGCTCTGCATACCAGTCAGGCTAAAACGCTTCCAACCCCCCGGCTGTTTCGCGAATACCACGATTTGCGGTAGCGTTTCACCCTTCATCAACTGTTGCGCCAGTTCGGGCTGTTCATCCTTGTCAACGAATGTAACAACGACGTTGTCCAGCTTCCCCGACTTCATCATGGGCTCAATCGTTTCCCGCTTCATTACTTGGCAGGAAGCACACCAGGGTGCGCCGATCAGAACTACTAGCGGTTTGCTCTCTTTTTGCGACGCGGCCAGAGCCGTTTCGTAATCTTGAGCTTTATTCTCTCCGGCAGTAACTGCCATGAGAAAGGCCAGTGCCACATGTACCATACTTGTCATCCCTTCTTGAAAAGACAGTGCGGTGGACACCCGTCAGCAACTTTGGAGTGACCTGATCTTGCGATCATGTTAGCGCCAACGGCCCAATCCACATCCTTGTGTGAGCAACCGACGAGGTTGCCGGACAGCAGATCGGTTCGTATGGCGGCCGGTCAACAATCTCCAAATGCCAGCGCGCAGGCAGGTGTTCCAAGTTAGACCCCCAGTAATTCAAGCGAAAAGGTCAAAGGTGTATCTGGGTATGCCACAAAAGCTTTAGCGATTATGGCGGAGTCTAACGGTAAAAGTTGCGAGCGAGTATAAGTAAGTAAGCGGAGCTGACAACCAGCCGTCAACCTTCTTAAACATCGGATTGCTAGCAATTAGAGGTGAGCGGGCAAACCACCTCCAAAGGGAAAAACCACAGTAAACTTGGTTTTTGTTGGGGTTTTTACATCTGTAGAATTTTGTGGGATGCCGAAAGAGTTAGGAATAATTCCCATTTTCCGGGTAGACTGGACGTTTCAACGCACATCGCACTAGCCCTCGTGGGGGGGTGATGGTGCGGTTGGATAACTATTTTTGGACTCGAAAATGAGACTTAGGCTGGGACTGATTGGTCTCTCCACCGACTGGCAAAACCGGCATTTCCCGGCGTTGCGGATGCTGCAGGACCGGTTTGACGTGCGCGGCGTATACAGTTCGGTCTCAGCATTTTCGGAGAGTGTCGCCCGCGATTTTGACGCACAGCGCTTCGACGGGTTCCGCGAAATGCTCAGTAGTGACAAGATCGATGCGGTGATGATGCTCGAAAGTGATTGGTACGGCATCGCTCCGTTGGTTGCCGCTTGCGACTATGGCAAGGCGATTTACTGTGGGAGCGAAGTCGATTTTGATCCGCAGCGGGCAGCTCATCTCAAACAATTAGTTGACGAATCTGGGGTGGCCTTCATGGCCGAGTTTCCTCGGCGCTATGCCCCAGCTTCATTGCGATTGAAGGAATTGATTGCTACACGATTGGGGCAGCCTCAAATTCTTTTTTGCCATCGACGATTGACTTGCAAGACAGATGAAATGCAGCGCAATCGTCGCACTTTGGCTGCCCGCGCCGATCGTGAACTATTGGAGCTAATCGATTGGTGTTGTTTTATAGTTGGACGCGGCCCGCGTTCGGTGCAGAGCGTGTTCCATCGCGCCAAACATGCCGATGAGTCGTTTGCTACTGGGGCAGCGGCATCCGATTACCAATCGCTGAGTCTCGATCTTTCTCCACCGGAAGCCCCGCCCAGTTCCACAATTGCGCAGATCAGTTGCGGGGCCTACATTCCACCGGCCTGGCAGGAAGCAATCGCTTTTCGGCCACCTGCGGCTGTGCAAGTGCGTTGCGAAAAGGGGTTGGCTTTCGTCGATTTGCCGAACAGTTTGATTTGGTTCGACGATGCGGGACGACATCAAGAATCTTTAGAATCGGAAATGGCTGTTGGCCAACAGTTGCTCAGCCAATTCCATCGAGCGGTCACCAGTCTGGTACGCAAGATGGGAGACTTGGAGGACGTCTATCGTTCCCTGCGACTATTGCAAGCCGCTCGCGAGAGCGCCGAGAAACGCGCAGCAGTCATGACTCTAGAATAAAAACTGGTTCGCATTGGGTGCCGCTCATCCGCTACGCTACACCAGCGAACCTATAGCTTTAGAGCTCGCAAAACATATACAATGCAAGCTGCTGACTGTTGTAACCCGGATTATTCATGGGCCGAAGGGTGTAAGCCCCCGGGCCTTCTGTAGCGCTTAGGAACCCGAGGGCTCACGCCCTTCGGCTCACGAGGTCATGAATAATTTGAGTAGTGTAGGCCGACTTGGAGAAGTTATGGCTCGTTTTTTTCGCAAACCACCAGCTCGAAATTCATCACCTGGCGAAGCAGCTTTGGCTTTACGAGCCAAGTCCCCGGGCCATCCCGGACAGCACCCCGGACTTGATGAGAGCGAGTTGCAACGCCGCTTGTGCGCTTTAGGAGAGCTCGTCAGCCGACGAGCTTGGGAAGAGACGCAGCGACAAAAGCTGTTTCACGAAATTGGCCAGGAAGTGCTCAGTCAATCGCGGGTCATGAAGTCCTCCAACTTTACGGTCACCAATGCTGCCGACTTGCAACGCATGGCCGAAGGCTATGATCGCATCTTTTTTGAGGATCACTGCCTAACCATTGCACGGCACTTCGGTATGCAATTTCGTTGGTCTAAGCGGATGACCAGCACGGGAGGCAAAACGGTGCGCACCACACATTTCGATCGGCCCACGCGGACTCAGAGTTCACGCTACGAAATTGTTTTGTCGGCCCCATTGTTGTTCCAAACCTTTGGTGATCTTCAGCGACCAATTCGTGTGACTGGTGTGCTGTGTACCAATCGCCTGCAAGCCATGCAGCGGATATTGGAGCATGAAATGATCCACCTAGTAGAAATGCTGGTCTGGAGCGATAGCTGTTGTGCGGCTCGACGTTTCCAATCCATTGCCGGGCGGTTGTTTGGCCACACCGAGCACAAACACGATTTGATCACGCAGCAAGAGCGAGCGGCTCGGAAATTCAATATCCGTGTCGGCTCACGTGTCGTATTTCAGCATGAAGGAATGCGGCATGTTGGTACGGTCAACCGCATCACTCGTCGCGCCACCGTCTTGGTCGCCGATGCGGCAGGAACGCTCTACAACGACGGGGTACGTTATCGCAAGTATTACGTCCCCCTGAGCCACCTACGGCCCGCCTCGTGAATATCCGGGTTAAAAGATGGTCGGTGCGCCGTAGCGGCGATGCAGCTCATTGCAAAAATCAGGCTCCAACCTCAGTCCGTGTGCCAAGTCACGGAGGTAACTCGCTTCCGGATTGGTGTCGAGCTGTATCGAAGCCAGCGACATAGTGTAAACCTGCTGCTCCATTCCTAGCGGGACCGACCACGCGAAATCGCGCACGTTGAGGGGACTGGCAAACTCTTCGCGGAGGAAATTGATCGACTCTTGAGTCGGATTGGAAATTCGATCAATGATCGCCTGTTGCTCTGGTTGACTAATACTACCATCCGACTTGGCAGCGTTAATCATGGCGCGTATCAACACAAGTGCTTCATCGTTTTGAGTCATCGATCCGGTTGGGAAATTGTGTCCTACTCCGCTGGATCCTACTCCACTACTCTGCGGATAGCCCGTTGGCTGCGCGGCTACAGGAGGTTCTTGGTATCTTGGGCGAGAGGGCGGTGGCGGTTGTTGATATCGCGGCTGCGGCTGGGGCTGCCGCGGGGCTGGTTGAGGTTCAGTGCGGCCTGTCGAGCGACCATGGGCTACCCCCAGCAGGTCCTCCAACTCGCGGGCGCGATCGTCTGGGCTCACAGGCCGGTTGCTGGGTTGTGGCGATTGCCGAGCTGGTGGTTGAGGCGCGGTGCGTCCACCGGTATTGATTAAATCCTTTAGGATTTTCCCTCCCAATCCACCGCTAGTGCTACCACTTTGAGATCTGCCGCCACCCAACAGGCTGCCGAGGATGTCCATTGCGTCCATTGTGTTCTACCTTCATCAAAAATTCGAGCGTAAGAGTTTGGCTCCCTAGATACCTGCGGTTGACTCATCGCATGCGAGCCAAGCGCGGATAGCTTACCAAATTTTATTTCCAATTGCCCCATGGGAGCCGACTGCTGCAACATTTAGAATGTGGGGCTTGATTGGTGATACGGTACACAATGCGGCCCAATCGTTTCGCAATTCCCAGGGGAATAATCTGCTTGGCCTTCGGCCCCTTAAATTGGCCCTACTCCCCTACTCCCCTACTCCCCTACTTTCTTCAAATACTCCATCACATCCGCCAGCGCCTGCTTATCCACCTGCTTCTCCATTCCCTCGGGCATCAGCGAGAGGCCCGTGCTTTGCAAGGCCTCGATGTCGATTCGCAGGACGGTGTCGGTGGCGCCTTCGGCGCGGCGGAGGGTGACGCTGGTGGCGGTCTCGGCGACGATCATGCCGGTCAGCACGCGGCCGTCGGTGGTGGCCAGCGTGTAG
>JBGSNE010000253.1:0-108019 GCA_041739785.1 Pirellulaceae bacterium | reverse complement strand
AGCGACCGCGAATGCGGTCGCTTGCTGGCGAACCGGAGAAACACGCGGAGGTCCTTCGATGACCTGGGGTTTGCACCACAGGCTATCGAATTCCGTGCCTTCGGCACTAAATGGCGCGGGCATCAAAACCCACGGCTAGCGTCTGAGGTGCACAGTGTGCGTTGGGTCCCACTTTTGCTGAGTCCCCACTTTTACTGAGTCATAGATGAGCTGAGCTCCCATGACATTAGAAGTTTAAAGTGCAGTGCAAATAGCGTCGGAGGCGAGTTGTCGTGGGTGTTGCTCGCTATTAACAGCCTGACCCGGAAGAGTCGTCAGCACGACGCATAGTCGATCGTGCTGGGGGTCGGCCCAAGCGATTGTGCCGGTCGATCCAGTGTGTCCAAACGTCTGATCAGAACACCCCGCGCAATAGACTCCCATGCCTACGTCGAATCCAAGTCCCCGAGACTCGAGCGCTGGGAGATTGTGATTGCGGATCATTAGCGCGGCTGTTTCGGAGCGCAAGACATCCCCTTGAGCATTCACGAACGCATCTAAGAATTTCGCCACATCAGGGGCTGAGGCCTGAGCACCTCCCCAGGGTGCGCCTAGTGCACGCCAATAGGAACTATTCCAATCCCAGTTGCGTGATTCGGCTGAACCGCCACCCGACTCCGTAGCGCCGAACTCCACTTGAGCCGACATGATATCACTCGGTTGAAGCGTGCCCATGCCCAAAGCCGAATGTTGCATCCCCAGCGGGCGGAGCACCTTACTAGAAACCAATTCGCGAATGTCTTGATCGGCTAGTCGTTGTGCGATTTCTGCCGCCAACATAATGGCCATACTCGAATACTCGTAACGCGTCCCCGGTTCAAAACCTAAGGGAACCTGGATTGCCCCTTTAACGAATTCGGAAAGTGGTGCATGCCCTGCGCGGAGTTCGGCGTTGTGAGGGAGTTGATCGGGCAAGCCCGAGACGTGTGTCAATAGGTGGCGAACCGTGACCAGCTGCCGACCGTCTCCCTTGAATTCAGGAATGAACTTGTGCACCCAATCATCTAGCGCGAATTTGCCCTGATCGTACATAGTCATTAGGGCCGCGATCGATATTGGTTTGGAGATTGAACCTAGCAGGAACGCGGCCTCGACGGACTTAGCATCACCGAAAGATTGAGAGAGTTCATTTCCTTTGGACCGTGCATAAATGGCGGCAGCCCCTACTTGGCCACTGTCGGTTGTACTGTTCAAGACAGTCAACGCTTTTTCGAAGTTATTCTCCATCACGGCTCCCACCACAGCTCCTCGAAGGCGACTACCCAGCAATGTTGTAGTTCCCATGCCTATTGCCCCAATACCGATTGTTCCCATGCGTAACAGATGACGGCGATCGATGCAGTTCATAGTGGAGCCTCGCTTTAAGAGTCAGACAAGAAATTACCGGACCGTTCCTAGGGTACCACTATCGGGGTGAGCCGTGGGCCGTGAGGCACCGGGCAATGCGCCCGGCCGCTCACGCGTCGCGGCTCACTAAAACAACTAGCCGCTAGCTGTGGGCGACGTACGATGCGACTGGGCCAGGTCGGAGCCCACGGCTAGAGTCTGAGGTCCAAATATACACTGCCCACGGCTAGCGCCTGAGGTTCACGTACCAAGTGCGCGCCTTCTGGCTAGCGCCAATCGAGTCCCTCGGGCAATGCATTCAGATTGAGGGGAGAGTTGTTGGTAATCACCACCATGTCTTCGACGCGCACTCCTCCGTGCAGTCGGCTGTACAGCCCGGGTTCGATGGTTAGCGCTTCTCCGGCTAGCAACGTGCCACCATTATCGTCGAGTAAAATTGGTTCGTGAACTTCCAGTCCAATCCCGTGGCCGGTTCCGTGTGGCATGATGGGCGTGTCGGAGATTGCCCCACGCTGAAAGAGATATCCGCATTTGGCTAACGCAGCTTTGGTGGCTCCATGCACATCATCGGCCGACACTCCCGCGCGCGCAGTGGCGATGGCAGCTTCCTTAGCAGCCACGACGGCAGTGTGCATGTTTATCAATTCGTCGCTAGCATCGCCATGCACAACTGTTCGCGTGCAATCGCCCCAATACTGCGTAGCATTGGAGCGCGGGAAAATGTCGATGATTACCGCTTGGCCCGTTACCAAGGGTCCGCTTCCGCGTTCATGGCAGTCTGAAGAATGGGGTAGCGTGGCAGCTATGGAATCGTGTGTGTTCGAGTAATCGTGCTCCAGCAAATAGATGCTAATCATCTTCCGTAATCTTTCGCTGGTTAGCACAACACCTTCATGTGTGAGCTGTCCATACCGATCCGCGGGTGCGCGAGCTACGGTTTGGCAAGCCATCAGCATGGCGGCTTCTGTTACTTTTTGAGCATCTTTAAGCCACTCGATTTCCTGTTGGTCCTTGACGCGGCGATCGATTACTCCCAACTCGGGTGAATACTCGACCGCAATTCCCAGCTGGCCAATGTGCCAGGCGAAGATATATGGGAGCGTGCGGTCGGTAGTGACCGACTGAACACCAGCCCGTTTCAGGCATTCTGCGACAGCTTGGGCAGTCGCCGTTGCGCGATCTCCCGACAGTCCATCACTCGGTGTGTAGTCAGCTGGACAGGCGACCTGATCCACCCTGACGGTCTTACGAGCGCGGTCCATTTCGATATCGCGAACAATGAACTCAGTGCGTAGTTGACCAGCGATTTGAAATGAGATCCAAGCGGCCGGATCACCAACCCCAAATCGTACTCGATGAAAGAGAGCAGGGTTTTCGCTGGGAATTCCCGCTAATAGTACGGCCGTAGAGGACATTTGTCATTCCCATTCGATGGTTGCCGGAGGTTTGCTGCTGATATCGTAACATACGCGATTGACCCCACGCACCTCGTTGATAATGCGACTACTCATGCGGGCCAACAAATCATAAGGCAGGTGGCTCCAATCGGCGGTCATGAAATCATCGGTGTTAACGGAGCGAATGGCAACCGCG
This sequence comes from Pirellulaceae bacterium, assembly GCA_041739785.1. Lineage (GTDB taxonomy): Bacteria > Planctomycetota > Planctomycetia > Pirellulales > Pirellulaceae > Aureliella. Next base: position 105,040 of record JBGSNE010000253.1, on the reverse strand, counting down.
TTTTCATAGGTACGCGCATCCCCCATCACTCCCACACTCTGTACGGGCAATAGTACTGCGAAAGCTTGCGACGTTTGTCGGTAGAGTCCTGCCGCCTTAATCTCACTAACCACAATATGATCGGCCTCACGCAGCACGCTCAGTTTCTCGCGTGTGACTTCACCTAAGCAGCGGACTGCTAAGCCAGGACCGGGAAAGGGATGCCTCCATACCAATTGCTCGGGCAACCCTAATTCCAAACCGAGCTTACGCACTTCGTCCTTGAACAAATCTCTCAGTGGTTCGATGAGCTCGAACCCGAGTTCCTCTGGCAGACCGCCGACGTTGTGATGGAGTTTGATGGTCGCGGCTGGTCCATCCTTGGCTGCACCACTTTCAATCACGTCGGGATAGAGCGTCCCTTGCGCTAGGTACTTGGCACCGGCAATTTTTGTGGCTTCTTCCTTGAAGCAATCGATAAATAGATAACCGATCCGCTTCCGCTTTTCCTGAGGTTCCGAGATACCTGCTAGCGCTTCCAGGAATCGATCTTCAGCACGGACCACGTGTAGATCAGCTTTAAAATGATTGGTAAACTCAGCCAGTACGGCCGCTTGTTCGTCTTTGCGCAACAAGCCATTGTCGACCAGGATGCAACTCAATTGTGGGCCAATGGCTTTGTACAGCAGGGCGGCTGTGACGGCGCTGTCGACTCCACCGGACAGTCCGCAGATCACCCGCTGATCGCCGATTTCCTGCCTGAGTCGTTCGATCGTTTGATGGGCGAAGTCGGCTAGGTGCCACAGCCCCTGACAACCGCAAACGGCATACAGGAAATTGTGCAAGATCGTGCCACCGAGTGGCGTGTGGGTTACTTCGGGGTGAAACTGCAAGCCGTAGACGGGCAAGGTTGCGTGGCGCACGGCCGCGTATCGGCAACTCGCGGTAGCCGCCAGAGCTTCGAAATCACTTGAGACTTCATTTACCTGATCACCATGGCTCATCCACACATCCATCGTTGGAGGCAGGCCAGCCAACAAACTTGAGGTGTTGGAAATTTTCAGTGCGGCTCGCCCGTACTCGCGCGATTCACAGTGCCCCACTTTGCTCCCTAGCGATTCGCAGGCTAGCTGCATGCCATAACAAATTCCCAAGACGGGAATCCCGAGCTTAAACAATGCTGGATCGCACTTCGGGGCGCCCTCCGCATAAACGCTGGACGGACCTCCCGACAAGATAATTCCCGCCGGATTCTTTTCGCGGATGGCGGTGGCCGACAAGTCATGACGGATGATTTCGCAGTAAACGTTCTGTTCGCGTACACGACGGGCAATGAGCTGTGCGTACTGCGAACCAAAATCGATTACTAGTATTTTTTCGTCGGAAAGTGCGCCTGGTTCGGCTGCCGAATTGTCTTGCACCATCAATCCCTTCGTTGTCCCGCACCAGCCGTGAGGCTGGAAGTCAAACCGCACAGGTTGGGCTAAAAATCAAACCGCGGATTATAAGATTGACTTGGTTTTTTCACTAGTGTGGTAGTTTTTCGGTTCGGCACACGCCAAGGAAATAGCCAAGTGGGGCGCTGCTGCTAGGTGGGTCGCTTCTGCTAGGTGGGGCGCTTCTGCTAGGTGGGGCGCTTCTGCCGGAAGCGACTCTGGGCAAGTATTGACAACTCACTAGTACGAAGTCACTCTCGGCAAGAGTGACCCACCAAGTCACGTTCGGCAAAAGTGACCCACCAAGTCACTTTCGGCAAAAGTGACCCACTTAGTCACTTTCGGCAAAAGTGACCCACTTAGTCACTCTCGGCAAGAGTGACCCACCAAGTCACTTCCGGCAGAAGTGACCCACTTAGTCGCTTCCCCTTGCGACCGGTAAAATCTGAGCAATAGGAAGCGGGTAGCGATTCAGCAAAGTTTTCCGTCACTTTAAGTAACCTAGTCACGACACTCGATACGATATCTCAACCTATTGCCAGCGAAACTAGGATGACCATTTGCTCATGACGCTGGATGGAAGACGAGCAAAACCGGTCGGCAGCCATGGATGGGGTACGATCACACGCAATTGTGGTCCGCGGAGTTAAGCGATGGTTGCCCAACCCCATTTTCTACTTTTTTGCGATACGCACCACAACGACAACCAATTGGGTGACTCTGCGGAGTTACCATACGCGGCTGTCGGGGGTGGACGTTGGCATTTCGTACTCGAACAGCTCGACGGTCCGGAGCGGCTCGAAGCAGCCGACAGCGAAGCCGCGGTCAATCGCGAACGCTTGGCTTTGCTCTCCGTCGTCCGTGGTCTGGAGGCATTGGAACAGCCCAGCCAAGTGACTTTGGTGACCACCAGTCGCTATGTGTCACGCGGGCTTCGGTACGGGCTGAGCACGTGGCGGGAAGCGGACTATATGTGGGAGCGTTTCGGCGAGCAGCGTCCGATCCGCAACTCGGATCTGTGGCGCAGGATAGATACCGCGCTGCAGTTTCATGGTGTGAAATGCCGTTTGATCCAGGCCAGCCACAACGCGCTGGCGACCTCTACGGCTTTGGCTGGGCCGCAGGCAGCCTACTCGCATATGCCCGCCGCCTTCCCCCAAGAGCCAGCAACCTCCGAATTTGCCCCTGGCCTGGCTATGCCCGTGCCGGTCGCACCCAGGTCGTTTGGGAGCCGTGCTGCCACCCATAACCCCCCCTTGGTCGTGCCCAAACACGCGGCGCGGGAATTGCGTAATCCGGCTGGCATTTGGCAACCTACGGGCGTCAGTTGGCTGGGATTGGGCATGGCAGTCAACTGGTGGAGCATGGCCGCGGCCTGGATCCGTTGGCGGCGCGGGCGAATGCAGGCCAAACCGGCCTTATATGGAACTTAAAGCGAAACCAACAACCGTGTCGTTGGCTGCAGAAACTGAGTGGTTTTATTTGGGATTTCGCCGTTTTTAGACCGTGTCGAGCACCGCGTTTGAATCGATACAGGGAACAAGCATGGTAAAGCAAGAAAACATCCGTGAACCTGCCCATTACAGCTAGTCCAACCTAACGCGTCACGGCGATGACGGTTATAACATTTACATACCCCGGAGATGGATGTGCGAACACAGCTTTCGTTACAGGGCATAAGTCGCTTAGTTGAAGGAACACTTGAGAATCCAGCTCAGATGCTGGGCTCGCATGCTGTCATGGAAGGTGAGCGCAAGGCGATTTCGGTTCGTGCTTTTTTGCCCGACAGCCAACAAGTCTGGTTGGTGGACAACGAGCACAACGAAGTGCGCCCCATGCGGCGCGTTCATCCCTCGGGCTTCTATGAAGCCATACGCCCCACAACTTCCCAAACGACCAACTACCGCCTCCGTGTGGCAACTAAGAACGGCGAAATTACCGAGATGCATGATCCTTACGCAGTACAACCGCTCCTAACCGAATTCGACCTGTTCCTCTTTGGCGAAGGGCGCAATTGGCAGCTCTATAACAAGATGGGAGCCCACCGTCGCACTATCGATGATGTGACCGGTACCAACTTTGCCGTTTGGGCTCCCAATGCGGAAGTCGTACAGGTCGTCGGTGATTTCAACAGTTGGAACGGCGCGCAACATGCCATGCGCAAACACATTCCAGCCGGCGTGTGGGAGCTATTCATCCCCGATGTGGCTGTCGGGGAAAAGTACAAGTACAAAATCAAGATGAAGGGGGGGCACACGATCGAAAAGACGGACCCCTATGGATTCTATGCAGAAATGCCTCCCCGCACGGCCAGCGTCGTGGCCGACCTCGATCAGTACACCTGGCAGGATCAAGAGTGGATGGAGTGCCGGGCTGGCAAAGATCCGCTGCGTGAGGCGTGCAACATCTACGAACTCCATTTGGGAAGTTGGCGCCGCGATCCAAGTGGCCACCACGGATGGATGAACTATCGCGAGATTGCGCATCAATTGGTGGAATACTGCAACGAAATGGGCTTCACGCATGTAGAATTAATGCCTATCTCTGAGCATCCGTTTACCGGTTCATGGGGCTACCAAACCGTCGGTTACTTCGGCGTGACCAGCCGCTACGGTACCTGCGAAGACTTCATGTATTTCGTCAATCACTGCCACCAGCACGGTCTCGGCGTGATCCTCGACTGGGTGCCTGCCCACTATCCCAAAGATGGACACGGCCTGCGACATTTCGATGGTTCGGCACTTTATGAACATGCCGATCCACGCCAGGGTGAACACCCTGATTGGGGAACGATGATCTTTAATTACGGACGCAATGAAGTTCGTAATTTCCTGGTCTCCAATGCGCTCTTCTGGTTGGACAAATACCATATCGATGGTTTACGAGTCGATGCGGTGGCCAGCATGCTCTATCTCGATTACAGTCGCAATGATGGCGAGTGGGTTCCGAACGCCTATGGCGGCCGAGAGAATCTGGACGCGATTCACCTGCTGCGCGAATTCAATGAACAAGCCCATGCACAATTCCCTGGTGTCATTACCATGGCTGAAGAATCGACAGCTTGGCCCGGCGTGAGTCGCCCCACCAGCTGCGGCGGCCTCGGGTTTTCGATCAAATGGAACATGGGCTGGATGAACGACACGCTCCGTTATATGCGGCACGATGCAATTCATCGCCAATACCATCACGACGAGCTGACTTTCAGCCTGATCTACGCGTTCACGGAAAACTTTGCATTGCCTCTGTCTCACGACGAAGTGGTGCATGGCAAAGGGGCGCTGATTAGCCAAATGTCAGGCGATCTGTGGCAGAAATTCGCCAACTTGCGGTTACTGTACTCCTATATGTGGACTCATCCAGGCAAGAAACTCCTGTTCATGGGGAGTGAATTTGCTCAGTGGCATGAATGGGACTACGATTCAGAAATCCAATGGGATCTGCTGCATTGGGAAACCCACCGCGGCGTGAAATCGATGCTGGCCGATTTAAACAAGCTGGTAAAGAATGAGCCTGCCCTGCATGAACTAGACTTCAGCGGTGAAGGTTTTGAGTGGATTGACTGCATGAACCGCGGCGACAGCATGATCAGCTTTGTCCGCAAAGCACAGGATCCAAAGGACTTTCTCCTAGTGGTCAGTAACTTCACGCCAGTCGTCCGCGAGAACTACTTGTTGGCGGCTCCCAAAGCTGGATACTATCGCGAGATTTTCAATAGCGATTCGTCCTATTATGCAGGCAGCAATGTAGGCAATTACCCTGGAGTAGAGGCGCTCCCGCAAGCGCATCACGGCCGACCAGCTTCGATGCGGATCAACTTACCACCCTTGGCCACAATCGTGCTGAAACCGGAATAGACCCATGCCCGCGCCACTCATCCCCGCCACGTGGCAATTGCCTGATTATTTCCGCGGTCGTCTGGGATCGACCGTGGGTCGGCAACGTGTAATGCACCACGATGGGCATCTGCTCATCGTGGCGCATCAAGCTCCCATGGCAGATGAGAATGAGCGGAAGGGGGTCTTGTTTTGGTTCGATTCGCAGCAGTGGCATGCCAGCAATGGAGAACCAGGTAACGTTGCCATTCAAAAATTGATCGATGGATATGCCAAGCGAGTTGATGAGTTTGATCGGCAGGAAGAGAGCGCTCAACGCGCCCAGGAATATCTACCGCTGCTTGACGGTCTAGCCCCATTGATGAGGGCGTCGCGCAATCTCCACGAAGTACTCCAAGAAGCCCGCAAAACCGCCCCCGAATTGCGGCAGTTGATCGACCTCCGCGATCGCGCTTATGAGGTGTCACGGACAGCTGAATTGCTCTATCAAGATGCCAAGAACTCAATGGACGTAGCTGTTGTGCGTCGCGCTGAGGAGCAAGCCGAGGCGAGTCACAAGATGAGTGTCTCGGCTCATCGACTAAATAGGATGGCAGCTTTCTTCTTTCCACTGGCTACCTTAGGTGCCGTGTTTGGAACCACGTTGACAGAAAACTGGAGTTGGTCTGGGTCGGCTGGTCCATTTCTACTCTTTGTGTTGATCGGAATTCTGGCCGGCCCCATGTTAGCAGCCTACGTCAACCGCCCCGCCAAATAGTACGTCAGGCTTTCCAGCCTGACCCAATCCCCAGCCATTCCTTTTTAACCCGGATTATTCATAAGCCGAGGGGCGAAAGGGATGGTTGGTTTATTCGCTTAACCCGCAGCCGTAGGCGAGGTTCTCTCCGCTAATCCTCGCCTACGGCTGCGGGTTAAACGACAAACGTGCAATCCAACACTATATCAACAAGCCGGTAAGGCATCGGGCAATGTTGGTCGCCCGGCCGCTCACGCGTCGCGGCTCACTAAATCAACATCCCGGAAGCCCCGGGTCCATCCTGTAAGGCTGATGAAACCGAGGGCTCACGCCCTTCGGCTCACACGGTCGTGAACAATCCTGAGTTAGCAGACATCTATTCAATCAGACGGCTTCGTCGCAAAAATCGAATTAGACCGTTTACCTACCATGGACGTCTTCGTTCACGCCGGTCCGATTGGTTGCCTTTAATCGCCTGGTAAACATCCCCGCGACTAAGCCAACTCCCAATCCTGCCACCGTAAACAACACTCCGTACAACGGCACCAAAAACCTTCCGCCTGTCGAATAAAATACAGCTACCACTACCGTACTAGTTAGCGGCAACCCCAACAGCCAATAGCTGGCTCGCACGCGCATCGCAATCAACCCAATCGCTCCCAAGATCAAGGGAATCTTCCACAATAGGCTGGCACCTGAGTACGGATTCCAATGTACATAAACGCGGCGGGCAACTAAAACTGGCATGTCACGTAGATGCTCCCACAACCAAGTTCGTAGGTGTCGCGACGCCTGTTGCGCCACAACTAACTCGCGCGCCGTGTCGGATTCCAGCCCTTGAAAATCGCTGCGTTGCGACAGCGCGTGACGCAATTGTTGCTCTGGTTCGGGCTGCCAATCGCCATTGCCAGCCAGGGCCGCATCGCTATAGCCACCTATCAATGTAGTCGCTCCTTGCGTGCCCAAGGGCATTAGTCGCTCGAGCACGAGGCAATTGCGCACCCACCAAGGGGCGCAAACCATACAAGCAGTTACCACGACTAAAGTTGACAAATTCAATCGCTTGAATCGTCCCGACGGCAAAGCAGCGAAAAACAAAATCCAAATGGCTGGCAACCACACGATAAACATCGAGCGGGTCAGAATCAATCCGCCGAGTACCGCCCCGGCGCTCAGCCCTAACCTGACCTCGCGTCGGCTAAACCAAGATGGTGCCCCAGCTTCATTCACGCGATGTTCGGCTGAGCATAACGCAATCGTCAACATCACGAAAATTTGCATTAAAAGTAGAGCCAAGGGCTCAGTCAGGAAATCCGTAGCGTATTCGCGGAGCGTGCGATTGACGGCAACCAATATCAGCGTCGCCACGCCACCCATCGCCAGCGGTGGAGGCTTCCAGCTGGCTCCCGTTGTCATCCGTAAATCGGCTTTCGCTTCTGCGAGTCCACCTAATACCTGCACTGTTAATTGCACAGCCAGCGCACCAGCTAAGGCTAAACATGTTGCCGAAAATAGTCGCACTGTTGAGAAGGCCCATTCGTTTCTTCCCAACGCGCTATAGATCCCAGCAACAATCACTGGGAACAATGGAGGCCGAGCGGTGGTGGGATAATTGCGGGGTGCCGAACCTAAATGGACTGCATAGTTCTGATTACTACGCTCGTAAGCGGCGCGCCACGCGAGGTCCGTCGAGTCATAAACGAAGCCTCTGCCTTGCCAGAGGTGGAAAGCGATGTTCTCGTAATCAGGACCGTCACCTACCGGCTTAGGTAGCATTGCGAACCACGGGCTGCTGGCGACGCTTATCCACTGGATCGGACATAGAACGCATAATGCGATGAGAAACCACCACTTGGGCTGGTGGATTCGACAACGCCAATTGTTAGATTTGTCTGGCCGACGGGCCGTTGACCAACGACGTTCGCTTGAGTGGCTCACTATGCGAGTAACTCGTGGATAACCTCACCGCCAAATTGTGACAGTTGCTTGTAGCGTCCACCGTGGAAATAGGTGAGCTTATTATCATCCAAGCCCAATAAGTGCAGGAGGGTGACATGTACATCGCGGATCGGATGCACACATTCGACAGCTCGTGCACCGATTTCGTCGGTGGCTCCAACGATCGTTCCGCGTTTGACACCCCCTCCGGCCAGCCACATCGTCATGGCTTCGACGTTGTGGCCACGCCCCAGCGAAGTCACTCCGTCGCGGTGATTGTTATCGGGTGTGCGACCAAATTCTCCAGTCCAAATCACCAATGTTTCATCGAGCAGTCCCCGACGTTTGAGATCTTTGATGAGTGCAGCAATCGGTCGGTCGACACTTGCAATCCGCGCAGCATGCCCGCGTTCCAGGTAATCGTGGCTATCCCAACCACCTGAAAAAATCTGCACGAACCGCACTCCTTGCTCTACCATGCGGCGCGCCATCAAGCACTGCCGCGCGAAAGTTCCGTTTTGTTGGTCATCGACACCATACATGTCGAGAACTTCGCGAGATTCGGTATTGAGATCGACAATGCCGGGAACGGCCGTTTGCATGCGATAGGCCAATTCGTAGCTTTCCATGCGTGCCGCCAATTCGCGGTGTTCTGGATGTTGTTGCAGGTGAGCTTCGTTTAATTTGGCTAGTTCGTCTAAGGCGCGGCGTTGATGTTCCCGCGAGCGAAAGCTGGGGGGAGTCAAATCGAGCACTGGCGAGCCTTCGCTACGCAGTCGGGTCCCTTGAAAATAGGCGGGCAAAAACCCATTGGACCAATTCGTCGGTCCGGCTTGTGGTAGGGCCAATTCCGTCATGACCACGTAGCCGGGAAGGTTTTGATTCTCAGCACCAAGTCCGTAAGTAGTCCACGCACCCAGAGCTGGATCGCCACCCAGACGGCTGCCGGTGTTCATATGCAAGAGTGCTTCCGGGTGATTGAGCGATTCCGCCTGACACCCGCGATAGACACACAGCTCATCGGCGACTTCCGGATCAGCCATGTGTACAAACTGGTCGCACATTTCGATCCCCGACTCGCCCACCCGTTGCGATTTGAAGGGGCTGCCGACATAGAAGCGGGCACCCGTCTCTAAGCCGATGGTTAGCTTCGATTCCTTGAGATGGATGCGCTGCAATTCAGGTTTGGGGTCGAAGGTATCCATCTGCCCCGGGCCCCCCTCCATGAAGAGCATGATCACCGCCTTCGCCTTGGCTGGGTGCATGGGAGGTTTGGGTGAGAGCGGACCGACCTGCTCCGAGCACCGTGCATCGCGCGCCAGCAGATCGGTTAGGGCTACGGCCCCTAGCGATGAGCCAAGCCCGTACAAAAAATCTCTGCGAGGTACTTTGAATCGGCTATTAGTAAACATAGAGGAACTCGTTGGAGTTAGCTAACATCAGACATAAATCTGCCAGTGCGCGTGTGCCTGGAACAACCGTATCGGCTTTGGGATCGGGAACATAATTTTCGAAATTCGGTAGCCATTCGTCATACACGAAGGACTTGCCAGAAAATTCTTCAACCAGCGAGCGTACAATTTTCGGTGGATAAATCGTGGCTGTAGGTTCGTGCTGCGAGTGATACTCGGTCATCTGTTCCACGTAGCTTTTCATTCGCCGGCGCTCACTACCGCTGGGTTGTCGCCCCAATGTCAACTGGAACGCCCGACCGATCTGTTGCGGCAGCGTATCGAATTCTCCTTCGACCCTCAGCGCTAAGGCGATGGAACGGTCTGTCATGAGATCGCTATTAAATAGAGTCGAAGCCTGCGGTGCAACAGCGGCCGTGTCACGAAACTCGCACGAATCGTTGGGGTTGGGCAAGTTCATCACTTCCATGAACGGATCGGCTTGGCCGCGCACGCGGTAGGCGTAGATCGAGCGGCGATTGCGTTGAGCGGGAGTTCGCGATGCCTGATAGGCGGGTGCAATAGAAAACTGAATCATGCGGGGCTGGAGTGCGACTTCCATATTGATTTCAGGCATGATCGGCAGACCACCCACTTCGCGATTCAACTCGCCACTCGCCAGCAACAGGCTGTCACGAATTTCTTCTGCGGTCAGTCGTCGCGGCACAAAGCGCGCCCACAATCGATTGTCGGGATCAACCGTATTCAGACGTTCTAAATCGGGATGCGCTGTACTGCGTTGATAGGCTGCTGAAAGCATGATCTGCTTGTGGAGGCTCTTGAGCCGCATGCCACCGTTTAAAAATTGACGCGTCAAAAAGTCCAGCAACTCCGGATGGGACGGCGCATCCCCCTTGGCACCAAAATTGTTTGGCGTGCGTACAATACCGCGACCAAAGTGTCCTTGCCACACGCGATTGACCAACGACCGGGCGGTCAACGGATTGTTCGCATCGGCGATCCAACGCGCTAACGCCAAACGCCTACCTTCTTGCGCGCTAGGGAGGGCGTAGGGATCATGAGTGGGGGCTCCGGCGACCGGTAAATTGCAGCTGCTCAGCACACCAGGCGTCACCGCTTCGCCAGGGGAGGTATACGCCCCGCCCGTAAAGATTGCTGACTCTGGCAACCACGACTTATCGACCTTCTCTGGCATCCGCAATTTGCGGGCGTTTTGATTTTTGTCAGGGCCATTGTAGACGCTTTGAGCCAGTGGTTGATAACGCTCCTTGCGACGATTCCAAATCCATTCATCTTGCTCACGCACTTTAAGTCGCCCCTGTTCCATTTCATCCAGCCCGACCATCCGCATCGGCTTCTGATCTTCGGGGTCATTTTTTCGGTCCGCTTCATTCTTGTAGGGCAGATTATGTTCGGCATACCATTCCTTAGCCGCCGCTTCCTGTTTGTTGTAAAGCTCTAACCGGCGATCGTCGGCGAACTTGTGCAACGCGTTTACCAGCTCCGTGCCTTCGTCAAAGCCATTGCGATTCTCTTGCGGCAGCAGTGGAGCGGGCATCTCCGCCGGCTGCGTTGCGGCAAACGTCGCGTAGATGCGATAGTAGTCTCGGGTTGGGATGGGATCGAATTTATGATCATGACACTTACAGCACCGCATCGGCATCGACAAAAATGTTTGCCCCACGGAATGGACCACGTCGTCTAGAAAGATCTGACGCGCTTCCTTGTCCGGAATCATGGCGGTGTCCCACGGCCCCATCCGCAGAAAGCCCGTAGCCACTATTGCTTCGGGATCATCGGGACGCAGCTCATCACCCGCAATCTGCTCGACGATAAACTGATCGTAGGGTTTGTCGGTGTTAAAAGAGCGAATTACATAGTCGCGATAACGCCAAGCATTCGACCGTTCGTAATCGTTCGACAATCCGCCCGTGTCGGCGTAGCGGGCGACATCCAACCAATGTTGTCCCCAACGCTCACCATAGGCTTCGCTGGCCAGCAAGCGATCGATCAATTGCGACCAAGCCTGGGGTGCATCAACCTCCCAGGCCTGCAAAAACTTTTTCGTTTGCTGGGGAGTTGGTGGCAAGCCTGTCAGGTCGAGAGTAGCTCGACGGACCAACTGTGCTGGTTCGGCCGCAGGGGCTGGCTCCAGCTTGGCTTGTTTGAGTTTGTGGTTGATGAACCCATCGATGGACGGCTGGTCGAATTCCGATCGAACGGGGAGAAAGGCCCATACCTCTTCGGGTTTGTAGCGTCGATAGGTCCATTCCTTGGCCAGCCCACCACTGGTCGAAATTAGGATCCCATCTTCGTTTTCCGCCACCCCCGCTTCCGCTTGCCACGCCTCGTCCAGGATTCTCTCGCGGACTTTCTCCGATGGCCAAACGGCACCAGCTTCGATCCATTCCTTCAATGCCAGAATTTGCGCATCGCTGAGTCGATCGTTTTCCTTGGGAGGCATTTCCAGCTCTTCCCAAGTGACCGCCCGGAACAGCGGGGATTGCTCGGGTTGTCCGGGAATGACAGCGGCCTCTTCCGACTCACCACCGGCCAAGGTTGATTCGCGTGTTCGCAGATCATACTCACCTTGGATATCGTCTGCCTCGCCGCCGTGACACGCTAGACACTTTTCTTGCAGCAGCGGAAAGACCTTCAAGGCGAAGTGACGCTCAGCAGCGGAAGGTTCCGATCGCTGCTGCTCAGCAGACGCTTCATCCGCGCATAATGTACCGAGGGTATTGGTAGCACCTGCGGCGCAGAGTCCAACCAAGACAAGGTTGATAAAGTTATGGCGTCTCATATCGCTTTAAGTTCTTCTGACAAGTCGCTGTCGATGGAATTCGGTAAATCTCTTTTAAAGTCGACGTTAAAACTGTGCTTCGAAGCGTGGCACGCAACCTGCCTGGCGGTTTTCCTGGGAGTGCTGGGGCTTGGCACAGCTTTCACTTTCAATGCGGCCTGCATTAAACGGAATTCGGTTTATCGCTGGATTTCCGCCCATCGAGTTCCCGTGTTCCGTGGACTCTTGTGAAAATGAAAGCTACGACGAGTCGCAGCACTCCAAGTTTTTCCTTGGATCGAAGACATTGCCGAACGTGTCCAAGGGAGCATCCCAAGGGAGCATCCCAAGGGAGCATCATCGTTCAATTATAACAAACGGATCCAGCTCGCGATTGTGACTTTCCGTCAGTCAACTAAGCTTCAGTGTCCGATTGGTCCTATCCGCAGCATGAGATGTAGTCTAGCGGAAGTCGCTCTCGGCAACAGCGACCCACTTGTTGGTCCTATCCGCAGGGTGAGATGTAGTCTAGCGGAAGTCGCTCTCGGCAAGAGCGACCCACTGGTGAGCGCCCCACTTAGCCGGTCACCAGCTGCTTGCAGAATGTACCTTCGTTGATCGTCGGTCGCTCGGGGCGACCCTTATGATCGTAGGTCAACTTCATGTTATCCAGCCCCATTAACCATAGAATCGACGCATGGATATCATGCACGTGCATCTTGTTTTCAACCGCATACAGACCTAGGTCATCGGTGGCGCCAATTGTCTGACCGCCGCGCACACCGCCTCCCGCCATCCAGATGGAAAAACCTGTAGGATTGTGATCGCGGCCGTCTCCCTTTTCGCTCATCGGCGTTCGTCCGAATTCACCCCCCCACACCACCAGGGTATCTTCCAATAGCCCTCGTCGCTTGAGATCTTTCAACAAACCAGCTACCGGCTTGTCCATCGACAGACAGAGTCGCGAATGATTGCCTTCGATATCGGAATGCGAGTCCCATTTACTGCCTGTGCCACTGTAGAGTTGGATGAACCGTACGCCACGTTCAACCAACCTTCGGGCTAACAGACAATTCCGACCAAAGGTCTCCGTCTCCTTGCGATCGAGTCCATACAGTTCAGTGGTTTCTTCCGTCTCTTGCGAAAGATCGACCACCTCCGGGGCTTGGGCTTGCATACGAAATGCTAATTCGTAGCTCTTGATCCGCGCTTCCAACTCACTTTGCTGGGGCAACGTGCTGGCGAACGAACGATTGAAATCTTGGAGCAATGCCAATTTGTCCCGCTGTCGCAAGCTGTCATAACCGGCGGGACTATTCAAGTTGGCGATCGGTTCGTCGCTGTTGCCATTGAGCCGCACACCCTGATGCGAGGCGGGCATAAAGCCGCTACCCCAATTGCGCGGCCCGTTGACTGGCCGACCGGTGCTATCGCACATGATCACAAAGCTGGGTAGATTGTCGTTGGCCGAACCCAGGCCATAATTGACCCATGCCCCCAACGATGGTCGTCCGGCCACATTGATGCACGTGTTCATTTGGCACACGCCACCAGAGTGATTAATGCCATTGGTCCAGCAGGAACGAACGACTGCGATGTCGTCCATGCATTGGGCAGTATGCGGAATCCAATCCGAGGCCCACAGTCCACTTTCGCCATACTGATTCCATTTTCGAGCCGAAGGCAGCAGCGCGGCGCCTTTTTCGCCCATGGCTGTGATCGGTTCTTTAAAGCTCGTCGGGAGCGGTTGACCGGCAAGTTCTTGCAACAATGGTTTGGGGTCAACCAAGTCCAAGTGGCTGGGGCCACCTTCCATGAACAACCAAATCACACTCTTGGTTCGCGGTGCGTGATGAAAGCCACTCGCCTTAGCTGCCGCCCGAGCCTGCTCCTGCTGTACCATCCAATTCAAAGCCACCGAGCCGAACCCCACGCCGCCTGTCCGCAAAAATTCACGTCGGGACCAACATGCTGATGGGCTGTTAGAGAAAACGTTTTCAAGCATCATGTTATTCTCTCAAATCACTGTAGCGGAAGTCGCCAAGACGTTCGGCGGGCCCAACTCTTTCGGTTCCTCTATCGTTGCACGACTCTAAGAGTCGTGTCCTAACCCAACTGGAACACATTCACTTTGAGGAGCTTCGACATGCCGCAACACGATTCGGAGATTCGTGCGACGATTACTCCAAATTGGAATCAAACACGCGAACTGTTTTCCAGTTGGCTTTGTTGTTGGCGATAAACTCCAAATGCCGCGGGGCAATTTGGTAAGCGTCATGTGCCGCGCGATCGCTAAACACCGTATGCAAGCTGACGTCATACCCATGATCATTGACCGGCCGCGCAAGTTCACGGTTTAGCGTGCCGGCAGCGAAGTAATCCAAGCCCGGATGATCGTCGAGGTACTTTTGGCATTCCCCCAGCAGCTCGTTGACTTTTTCCGTGGAGCTATCGTTCAAAGTGAAGTACACCATATGGGCAATGCGTTGACTCATGCGTGCCAAATTCTTCTATGAAAGAAATGAAGTTGATTTAAACTTTTTCGTGCGTCGCTTCCGCCCCGTGGGTCGCTTCTGCACAGGTGGGTCGCTCCTGCCGGGAACGACTACCAATGCACTCATTGGTACACTTGCCGTGTGAACCCATCACTGATGGCTAACGGATAATACTAAGCAGGACAGACTCGGCAAGCTTGGCTCACTTAGTCGCACTCGGCAAGCGTGACCCACTTAGTCACGCTCGGCAAGCGTGACCCACCTAAGTCACGCTCGGCAAGCGTGACCCACTTAGTCACGCTCGGCAAGCGTGACCCACCTTAGTCACACTCGGCAAGCGTGACGCACGTTTAATCGTCGTCTAAGACGTCGCGATTCGAGTATTTTTGCTCGTCGTCGCGGCGGTCGAGTCCAGAGCGTTCCAACAGTCCCTTGCGTAGCACCTCTTCGATATGATCGTCGTCCGGTGGAGGTGGTCCAAAGGCCCCCAAATCCTCGGGGCTGTACTCGATGGTGAACACATGTTTGGCGAAGGAGATCGTAGCGCCTGCGTCGAGTCGTTTCCGGCTAATGCGAAAACCATCGACTTTCGTGCCATTGCGGCTGCCCAGATCCTTGAGGAACCAGTAACCTTGTTCCAGTGTCATCCGCGCATGCTGACCAGAGACATTGCTAAAACGCAATACGATGTCGCATGTCTCGCGGCGACCAATTACCAGCTTGTCTTTTTGCAAGTTGATAATGTCACCACCACCGGCGGGAACTAATTGACCGTAGTCGGCCATCAGGTGATCTCCTGTCAACGTCTAAATAAAAGTCAGTACGCTAATGCTTGTAAAAACTAAAAGTACAATCGATGTGTAGTGGAATTCGCCCAGACTTTCGTTGGCTGGCCCGGACTTTCGGGGGCTCGATTGCTCGGAAGTCTACCAGAGCGAACATCTTGGAGATTTCCGCTACACTGGCCCAGCCGCAAGTCTGAGCGGCTTCCGCTGCGTGAGAAAAACCAATACCCAAACCTTCAATCTAAGCGCTGTCGATGAATTCGTCAATTTTAATGAGGCCAGAGCAAGCCGGTAAACGGCTGATTTGGCAGGAACTGGGCCATAAATACTACCCATTAAACCTTTATTTGACGGAAATGTTCGGTTCACGCGTACAGAAGATCAGCCTCGATGGCGGATTTACCTGTCCCAACGTCGATGGAACCGTAGCCAAAGGAGGGTGCACCTTTTGCGATAATCGCTCATTTAGCCCCAGCCGCCGAGTAAAGCGGGATGCGATTGCATCACAGATTCAACGCGGGATCGACGGGCTACGCAGACGCTATGACGCCGAAAAATTCCTGGCCTACTTCCAGCCTGCGACCAATACCTACGGGCCACTCGACAAACTACGGATCTTGTGGGAAACGGCGCTTGAGGACGAACGAGTCGTTGGTTTGGTGATTGGTACTCGCCCTGATTGTGTGGCCGACGAAGTGCTGGACTTGGTGGATGAATTCGCCGAACGGACTTACGTGTCGCTAGAGTTAGGAGTGCAAACCATTCACAATAGCAGCCTCGATTGGATGAATCGCGGCCATCATCACGACGCCGCAGTCGACGCGATGCAACGCGTGGCAGGACGAAAGTTTGAGACATCGCTCCACATCATGCTCGGACTGCCAGGCGAAACGCACGCCATGATGATGGAAACAGCGGAGCAAGTTGCCCGCTGGAATCCCGCGTCGGTCAAAATCCATAATCTATATGCCGTCGAGCGGACGGAGTTGGCCGATCAAGTGCGCAGTGGCCAAGTAAAACTGCTTGAGCTCGATGAATATCTCGAGCTGTTGGCCGATTTCTTAGAACGCATCCCGCCACATATCGTGATTGAACGTATCTCGGGAGACGCCCCTCCCAAGAATCTGATCGAACCGCTGTGGTGTCTCAAAAAGGGGACCATTAAATCTAAATTACTCGAAGTATTCGAACGTCGAGGAACCGAACAGGGCTCGCGCACTTAGCTGTTGATTTAGATTGGATTGGACGATTTTTTGTTGAACCCGCGGCTGTAGGCGAGGATTGGTTTAACAGGGCGAATAGCCGGGCCGGTGCCACACAATTCGAAAAATTTCTGAACGAAGGCTGTAAGATTTCAACTGGGCAAACGTGATTAAGGGTAGAGGCTAAACAATCCGGCAGCTCGGTCCAAAGTGAGGCACAGCTCGATGCTCGTCCCCGATACGCGAATTTCGCTCCTACAGCGGTTGCACGATCGTGGCGATTCGTCGGCTTGGGTTGAGTTTTGCGAGATCTACGAACGAGCTATTCATCGGTTGGCGCTTAAGTACGGCTTGCAAGATGCAGACGCCCGCGAAGTATCACAAGACGTATTGCTAACCGTTAGCCGTCGTATTCACTTGTTTGAAATCGATGGCCGGGGCCAATTCCGTGGTTGGCTGGCGACGATCGCACGCAATGCTACTATTGATCAGCTTCGCAAAAATCGTCGGCGTCAAACGTTCGGGCAACCCTTATTGGCGGACGCGCTCGAATCGCTCGAGTCCGATGCGTTGCAGTCCTTTGAGCTCGAAGCTCATCGAGAACAGTTTCGCTGGGCCGCTATTCAAGTCCAAGCGCAGGTGACCCCACAGAGTTGGCAGGCCTTCTGGCTGACGGCTGTTGAAGGCAAGGCCCCCGACGGTGTCGCCAAGCAGTTGAAATTATCGGTGGGGGCGGTCTATGTGGCCCGCTGCCGAATCCTGGCCAAGATTAAAGCGCTGGTCGAACCCTTTCGAGAGGAACTGCCATGATCGCGAGAAAATCGGACTGCGACCTCGAACAACTTTCCGCAGTGCTGCTGAGTCCACTCGACGAAACAACCTATTCGGAGCGACATTCGGCGGTAACGCAGCACTTAGACCATTGCTCCTACTGTCGTCAACAGCTCGAGCAATTGGCTGCGGATCAGCGTTGGTGGGATGACGCACGGCAGACGTTGTGTGATTTGCAATCCGATCCGACTACCGCTTTTTCGACGACTCCTGCGAACCATGCACCCCCATCCAGCCATAGTCCCGACGACGCGTCCCGGGAGCCGCATTGGGTCAGGGGGCTGTTGCAGCGTTCCGACGATCCTCGGGCGCTTGGCGACATCGATGGCATGTCTGTGGAATCAGTGGTTGGCCAAGGAGGCATGGGCGTTGTACTCAAAGCCCGCGATTCGAGCTTGCAGCGTTTTCTAGCGATCAAACTTTTGTCGCCGATGTTGGCTGGCAGCGGAGCTGCGCGACAGCGCTTCTTTCGTGAAGCTCGTGCCGCTGCGGCGGTCGTGCATCCCAATATCGTCCCAATCTACGCTGTCTCGGCTGAACGCTCGCTCCCGTATTTAGTGATGCCCTATGTCGCCGGTGGCAATCTGCAACACGTGCTCGATGCAGATGGCCCAGTGGCGCTCGAACGCAGCCTATCCATTGGCTTGCAAGTCGCCGAGGGGCTCGCGGCGGCGCATCGACAGGGGATCGTGCATCGCGACATCAAACCAGCCAATCTGATGTTGGATGAAGGGGGCTTTCGCATACTGATTACCGACTTCGGATTGGCCCGGGCACTCGACGATGCCACTTTAACCGGCAGTGGTCTGTTGGCCGGTACACCGCAATACATGAGTCCCGAACAAGCTCGTGGTGCGGCGATCGATCATCGCAGCGATATCTATTCCTTGGGCGCCGTGTTGTATGCCATGGCCACAGCCCGCCCCCCTGTGCGTGGCGATTCGACGTTAGAGCTTTTGCGCCGCATCGGCGAGGAGTCACCCAAGTCGATTGTGGAAATCAACGAAACCTATCCGTTGTGGTATGAACGCCTAGTTCAATTACTGATGGCGCCTCAGGTCGACCAACGTCCGCAGTCCGCCGAACAAGTGACCGAACTGTTGCGTGGCGCACTCGCGCATGCACGTTCGCCCCATCAAGTTCCATTGCCAGTGCAATTGCGGAGTGCGACGGGCGGGCGTTTTGAACTGCCGACGATCGCTAGTGCTATCGGATTTTTGCTGGCGATCCTCGCCTTAATCGTCGGTGCGTGGCTAATGGTTAGTCCTCAACCGCATCGATCGCCGAAAGCGGCAGCCCAAAAACAACACAAACAAGACGCCCTGTCCATTGAGAGTGAAGTCATTGCCCTTCCCGACATATTAATGACCGAAGACTGGGAGTCAGTGCTACTTGAGCAATTGCTACTCAGCAACGAACAGGAGTTGGGTAGATTGAGACAGGAATTGGGCAATGAGCCCTCAACGGAGTAACCAGCCGGCCGGTTTTAACGTTGTAGTATTTCAACCGCGAAGCGGTAGCCTTTTTTGGCCTGGGGAGCAAACCCTGTGAGTTATACATGAGTCAGTATTTATCCCGAAGGGATTTGAGACACTAGCCGTAGGTCGCGCTTGCGCACCGAAGGTTACGTTATGATCGCACGGATTTTTCGACCCCGAAGGGTGTCGCAGCGAACTTTTCAACCTTCACCATACGAAGACCAAAATCATGAACACACTTTCGAAACACGCGACCCTTCTCAAGACACTGCTGGTGCTCGGAGTGCTGGCTATGTCGACGCTCTTTGGTCGACTGATCGCTTGGAACAGCGCGGGTGGGCAGCTTGAAGGGCAGCCGCCAAATGTGCAAGCCATGCAGGCGCAACTCCCCGTGCTCGTGCAAACCTCGGGTGAATCGAACCAGGCGAGATGGCAGGTTGCCACTCAGCCCAATCCGATGGATTTATCGCAGCAATCAAGCAAATTTCAAGCGAGCGCACCAGCAAATGGAAATCAAAATAACGGTCGATATCCAGAAGACGGACGTCCTAATGTTGTTATCGGAACGCCTCCAGCTCAAAACAACGGTTATGTTGCTCCCCAAGCGAGGAGAATTGAAACTCCAGAAGGCCGCTCCTCCCCTGGATATCGGGTCGAGGTCCATCCTATCGTTAAACGCGTTCCCAACCCCAATCGTCCTGGAGAGTTTCTTGAGACAGTAACGTATCGCTCAATTACTGTCCGCGATGATGCCAACCACTCGCAAGACCAACAGAGCAGCGGTGAGATTCAGCACTTATTACAAGAACTCCGCGCACAGAAACCAGACAGTCGCGACCAGTTGAAACTAGCGGAATTGCGTGAAAAGGTCAAAAAACAATTTGAAACACGCCATGCTGAGCAGGCAAACCGTTTAGAAAAAGTGTTGGCTGATGCTCAGCAGGCGCAAGAGATCTTGGATCGACGGCACGAGCAGCGAGTTGAAATCATCGATCGCCGCGTGGCTGAGTTGCTGGGACAAGCCGATCCGATGAGTTGGGATTACCCACTGCCTGCCGATGTAGAAGTCAACGGGAATTTGTCTTGGGGAGTGGTTCCAGGTGTCGCTCCTGGTAATCCGTCCCTCGCACAAAGCATAGTTAGCCAGTTGGGTCCTGGGCGACTGGTCCCTGAGGGCATAACCATCTCCCCTGCGACACCAACTCCACCTGAGCCTCCCGTTTCACCCACGTTTCCCCCAGTAGGATTGCCTCTAAGGACACGGCCGATTTCTCCCGCACAGCCGCGAAGTCCTGAAAAACCCGAAGTCAATTCGACAGTTGAACTCCAAATGGAAGTATTGGAAAACGCTACCGGTATTAACCGTTTCCCTGCCACGGATCCGCTGGGCAAAGCATCCTCCGCTGATTCCAGCGGGCTAGTGGCAACGGGCTATCGTTGGAAAGGAGCTGAGGAACTATTGCGATCAGCAGAAACGAATTTCCTCAAAGGGTCTATCTCGCCGTCGGAGCTCTTGCAGCTCAAGAATAATTTGGAAACCATCCAAGCCCAATGGCAACAACAACTCCGCGCACTCGAGCGAGAACTGCAGTTGAAAGAACTGGCGTTGGAGGATGCCAAATTGGAAGAGAAATTAGCGGAAAGTAATGTGGTGTTCGAGAACGACCGCCGCCACCAATTGGCGAGAACAGGTGCAACTGACTACGGCAATTTGGACAACTTGGTTGCAAAGCACCAACAAGCTCGCAATGCTGTCCGTCGCGCCGAACTGGAACTCGAAGCCATTGTCGAAGACCTCAAGTGGGCCAACGATTTCCAGAAACAACTCGAGGTAAATACTGAAGGAACGACCAAGGACGATGAACCACAGTTGAGCGAACCGCCGGCGGCACCCTTGCCTGCCTCCATCGCTCCGGCCGCTCCGGAAGCGACGCCTTCGGTCGAGGTCCCACCCAAGCCCGCTGATTCAGTTTCAAATGAAACAAAAGAACTCGACGACGATGCGCCCCAACCGTCGGGTAGCGAGGCGCGAAGATATTGAGAATTGAGAATTGAGAATTGAGAATGGTGATTGGTGATTGGTGATTGGTGATTGGTGATTGGTGAATGGTGATTGGTGAATGGTGAAGCGGGTGCGAAAGGCTACGCGGAACGATAGCTGCGGAGCAGCGGATTTTGATAGCCAGGGGTGGAGCGCAGCGGAACCCCTGGAAGTAGGGAGGGAGGCGCAGGCGGACGAGCGTTGTAGTTAACGTACCAATGATCGCGTTCGAGTCCGCAACATCCGTGATGCTTTTGGACGGACTGCTCCGAAATGTCGACTGTCTATGCGCGCGATTTGGCGCGGGGTTTTCTTAAATCAGCGCTGCCCTGGGGTTGCGCTGCGGTCGCTGGGGCTCCCTTCGCTTCACCCCAGGCTGGAAAAATCCGCGGCTCTGCCGCTACACTCCATTCACGCAACACTCACTGTCGTTTGCGCACGGTTCACTTTCTAAATGCTAGCCGATGGATGACGGCCAGGGCGCCCCAGGCGTCGCTTGGCCCCAATTTGCTTTTCCCTTGCGAACGCGAATGGAATTCGATCGGGATCTCTTGCAATCGCGCGCCACTGCGGTGTAGGGCAACCAAGATCTCCTCAAGGAATCCATAGCCGGGGCAATGAAGTCGATCAAAATCGAGTTTCTTTAAAAACGAGACACGATAGCAGCGATACGATCCACTGCAGTCTTTCACTGGCAATTGCAACAGCCGCGTGGCATAGGCATTGAGTAGTCGACTGATCCAGCGTCGATGGATGGCCAAGCCTTGCATGCCACCTCCTGCTACATATCGCGAGCCGACTGCCACATCAGCGGCGCTATTTTCAGTGGTGCAGGCTGCCAAAAGACTTGGTGCGTACGCTGGATCGTGACTCAAATCTGCGTCTAAGTTAATAATGAAATCGTAGCCACGCTCCATGCACCACTGTAGGCCCGAGCGTGTGGCAGTTCCGAGGCCATGTTTGCCATCGCGCTGCAAGAGATAGACGGAAGGGGTTTCAGCTGTTCCACTATGGGGCTTGTGACTTGCGGGCGGAGGACTGGCGCTGACTGCGGAGTTGACCGATGCGACCGACATATGGTCTTGAAAGGCGACTTGTGATCGGACTAGGGAAGCAGTTCCGTCGGGTGAATTGTCGTCGACGACAAGCACATCGGCGGATGGCAAATGCTGACCGAGTTGTTCGAATAACTCGGGGAGATTTTTCGCTTCGTTGTAGGTGCATAGCAACACAATCACACGCGGCGAAGCTGCGAGTTGACTAGAGTCGGCTGCTGGCGAAGAAGCGGAAGGCATCAAGCGATGTGGTCCTGCGTGGGAGATAACTCGAGTTGCCTATTTCACAACCCAATTCACTAATCGTCCGGGGACCACGATGGTCTTGACGATCTGTTTACCGTCCAGCAATTCTTGACTGCGTGGATCCGCCAAGGCCAGTCGCTCTAGTTCTTCCTTTGAACAATCGGCTGGGACGGTAATGCGTCCACGCAGTTTTCCATTGACCTGTAGCGGCACTTCCACTTCGGTACTCTGTACGGCCGCCGGATCGAACTTGGGCCAGGGCTGGTAGGCCAGCGTTTCGGGGTTGCCGAGCATTTGCCACAGTTCTTCCGCCAAGTGTGGTGCAAAAGGTGCCAGCAACAACACAAAATCGGACATAGCCGATCTGGGACGCACCTCGGCTTTGGTAAAGAAGTTGACGAACTCCATCATCCGCGCAATGGCGGTGTTAAAGCTCATGGCTTCAATATCAGCGGTCACGGCCCCGATCGTGCGATGCAAAACCTGGTTTTGTTCAGCGTTGGGAGCGACATCTTTGATAGCTGGGAGCAACTCAATCACATCAGCTTGGTAATCGACAAACATCCGCCACACGCGATCCAGGAAATTGCGGACGCCACTGACGCCCGACATACTCCAGGGCTTGGTAGCTTCCAATGGCCCCATGAACATCTCATATAGCCGCAAGGAATCAGCACCGTACTCGCGGACCACTTGGTCGGGATTCACCACATTGCCGCGACTCTTGGACATCTTATGGGCTCGAGAGTCAACGCGAATAGAGGGGTCGGCCTCCAAAACAAAAGCGTCTCCCTTTTTGATCACTTGCGCTTCGGCGACAACTATCGGCACGACAATTTGCATGCTACTGGCCACTACCCAAACCCCATCGGCGTTGCGGCGGAGGTCGCTCGTGCTGACCCACGTGCCGTCGCATTGATAGCCCGTATATTCAACCTCGCCCAGTATCATCCCTTGGTTGACCAGCTTCTGAAACGGCTCGCGGGTGGAAACGTAGCCACGATCGTGCAACACCTTGTGCCAGAAGCGGGCATATAGCAAATGCAACACGGCATGTTCGGCTCCACCGACATACAAGTCGACTGGCATCCAGGCTTTTTCCTTGACCGGATCGCAGAACACTTGGTCGTTGAGCGGATCGATGAACCGCAGATAGTACCAACACGAACCGGCCCATTGCGGCATCGTATTCGTCTCGCGGCGATAACGTTTGCCATCCAGCTCGACGTACAACCACTCGTCGGGTGATTTACCCAGCGGTGGCTCGGGGCGACCATGCGGTTTGTAGTCTTCTAAGTGCGGCAGGTTAACAGGCAAATCTTCGGCGGCCACCGCGCGAATTGCTCCGGTTGGCTGGCCACTGGCATCCAGCTCGTGCAGGATTGGAAAGGGCTCGCCCCAGAATCGCTGGCGGCTAAAGAGCCAATCGCGCAGCTTATAGTTGACCGCTTCGCGCCCCACGCCTTGTTCGCTCAGCGCCCGAGTAATCTGGCTCTTGAACTCGGCTGTGGGCGTCCCATCGTAGATGCCCGAATTGATCGCTGTTCCCAACCCGGCAAAACATTGCTTACCGGACAGCACTTGCGCTCGATCGACATCCTTGGAGGATTCACCTGGATCGACCACGGCGATAATTGGCAGATCAAATTGCAGCGCGAATTCTTGATCGCGCTGATCGTGAGCCGGGACCGCCATGATCGCACCCGTACCATAGCTGGCCAGCACGTAGTCGGCGATCCAAATCGGCACGGGCCCGCCAGTGACGGGATTGATAGCCGAAGATCCCGTGAAGACACCGGTCTTTTTCTTGGTGTCGTCTTCCGTTCGTTCGCGATCGCTCTTGAAAGATGCAGCATTGCAGTATGCTTCTACCTTCGAGCGATGTACGTCCGTGGTCAATTGTTTGACCAGTGGGTGTTCCGGTGAAATGACCATGTAGGTCGCACCGTAGAGTGTATCTGGTCGCGTGGTGTAAACTCGCAGCACGTCGCTTCCAGGAACTTCGGGAAATTCAGCTGCAGCGCGGGCGGCTTGCCAAGTTTTAAACGTCTTCGTATCCCCAATGAAAAAGTCGACCTCGGCACCGGTGCTGCGGCCAATCCAATCGGTTTGCAGTTTCTTGATCCCGGGTGACCAATCGAGTCCCTCCAAATCGCCGATCAAGCGCTCGGCGTAGGAAGTGATCCTCAACATCCATTGTCGAAGTGGCAAGCGTTGTACGGGGTGATCGCCACGTTCGCTCTTGCCATCGATTACTTCCTCATTGGCCAATACCGTCCCCAAGGCCGGACACCAATTGACCAGGGCGTCGTCTTGAAAGGCCAAGCGTTTGCTGTCGCGGTAACTTGCGACCGCCTTTTCACCTTGCGCGGTAATTCCTTCAGGGATAGGCAGTTCGGCGATGGGACGCCCTCGCTGCTGATCTGTGTCGTACCAAGTGTCGAACAAAACGGTAAAGATCCACTGCGTCCAGCGAAAATAGCCGACATCGGTGGTAGCCAAGACGCGATCCCAATCGTAGCTGAAGCCGAGCATCTTCAGCTGCCGAGTGAATTCGGCGATATTCTTTTCGGTCGATACGCGTGGCGGCGTGTTGGTCTTGATGGCATGCTCTTCGGCCGGGAGACCAAAAGCGTCGAATCCCATAGGGTGCAAAACGGTTTTACCGCGCATGCGGGCAAAGCGGCAGACAATGTCAGTGGCCGTATAGCCCTCTGGATGCCCGACGTGCAGCCCCGAACCGCTTGGGTAGGGGAACATGTCCAGGACGTACAGTTTCTCGCCGGAGGGCATATCGGGCGTTCGAAACGTGTGATGGGTTTCCCAGTACGTTTGCCACTTGGGCTCGATGTCAGCAGGGGTGTAGCGTGGCATAGTGGCCCGTATATATCCTAGTGAAAGATCGGTTTGACAGGGGGGACGCTGGATTCCACCAACGTCGATTATGAGTCAATACCGTAAGGGGACTAGGCCATGTTTGAAAAGGGGTGGAGAGGAAACCAGGTTGATCCCGATCGCAAATAAGCTTCCAAGGATCGATTTTTGGGAGTAGGGAATAGGGAGTAGGGAGCCGACGACGGAGCGTCGGGCTACGTTAGAACAGCTCGTGGATCTCGCGAAAGCCGGAATCGACGATGGGGAAGGGACGCCCACCGGGGCCCGGCAAGTGTTCGGTGAGCTTGAAACCCAGACTATGGAAGATGGTGGCAACGACTTCTGGCGGTTCGACGGGGCGATCGTCGGGGACCGCACCGATTGGGTCACTGGCTCCCACGACGCGTCCCCCCTGTACCCCACCGCCAGCGAAATAGACTGTAAAGCACTGCGGCCAGTGGTCTCGGCCACCTGCCGGATTGACTTTCGGTGTTCGCCCAAATTCGGCCAAGTTGGCAACGAGCGTATCGCCCAACATCCCACGATCGGACAAATCGCTAATCAGCGCGGAGTAGCCTTGGTCATACATGGGGGCGACGATGTTCTTCATCCCTTCGACCGAGGTGAACGGCTTACTGCCATGGATGTCCCACGTGATTTCATCAAACACGGTCAAGAAAGTGTTGACCGTTACAAACCGCACGCCCGCTTCGATCAGTCGTCGAGCGAGCAAGCAGCATTGGCCAAAACGGTTCATGCCATACCGCTCGCGAACGGCTTGGGGCTCCTTGGCCAGATCGAAGGCATCGCGGGCCTGAGGGCTGGTCATCAGCCGGTAAGCAGTATCGAAATGCTCGCTCATGATCCGCGCGCTTTCGCTCGCTTCAAACTGGGTCATTGAGGCTTCGACTGCTTCTCGCAATCTTCGCCGACGATTGAGTCGGGCCGGTGGAATGGAGTCAGGGGGGAGTAAATCGGGGACTTGAAAATTCTTTTGCGATGGATCGGCCATCAATGCAAACGGGTCGTAGGCCTTGCCCAGAAATCCACCCGCTTGCCCGTTGGGGATGTTTCCACCGCCGCGCCCCATCGTTTCGGGCAGCACCACGTGTGGAGGCAAATCGCCACGCGGGCCTCGCATATACCATACTGCTGATCCGACGTGTGGCGTATCAACACCGCCGGTGAATAGTCGACCGGTTTGCATGATCTGCCAACCCGCATCGTGAACCGCCGCACCACGATGAAAACACGAACGGACGAACGCCAACTTATCCGCAATCTTGGCATGCAGCGGCAAGATTTCCGACAATTGGATACCATCGGCTGAAGTGGATATGGGTTTAAACGGCCCGCGCACTTCTGCTGGTGCATTGGGTTTCATATCAAACGTATCGAGCTGGCTAGGGGCACCCAGATTAAAAATCAAGATACAAGATTTTTTGTCTTGGGCTGGATCGATCACTCCGGCCGCTTCGGCTTGCAGCAGTTGAGGCAACCCGAGCCCCAATGCGCCCAGAGTTCCAACCTGAAGGAAATCGCGTCGAGTGGCACCGGTGCAGGTATGCGCTTTGCCTTTGCCGATTAAATCCAACATGCTTGTTTGTCTCCTGCGTCAGCCTGTTTCACACCGCCGCGATAGCAACGGAATATTGTGTCATTGTACACCAATTGCTCTCAAAATTTGGAGAGATAGCACGGATAGCAAAGCCGGGACACGGAGTGTTGAATCAATCTTTGAAGGTCGCATTGTATTTCCGTTTACTACCAGGCCGCATTGAAAAGGAAGGCTGTGCCAAGCCACAGCACTCCAAAGCCCGCCTTCCAAATTTCGTACAATAGGGAAACACGGACGCAACGTGTTTACCTAAATACACTCACCCCTAGGTCATTCGGAAATGGGCACGGCACAAGGTCGACGAAAAGTAAGCGAAGTTTCCATCGGTCAGTACTTGATCAATCGCCTGCAAGATTACGGCATCAACGACGTCTTTGGCATACCTGGAGACTACGTGCTGTCGTTTTATAGCATGCTCGAACAAAGCACACTCAATGTAGTGGGCTGTACGCGCGAGGACAGCGCGGGCTTCGCCGCAGATGCTTACGCGCGCCTCAATGGCATGGGCGCACTGTGCGTCACCTACTGCGTTGGAGGTTTGAGCGTATGCAATAGCATCGCGGGCGCGTTTGCGGAAAAGTCACCAGTGGTTGTCATCAGCGGCGCTCCGGGGCTGAACGAACGTCGCAACAATCCACTGTTGCATCATAAAGTCCGCGAATTCCGCACGCAGTTGGAAGTGTTCGAAAAACTGTGCATCGCGGCTACAGAGCTGATCGATCCGTTGACCGCTTTTGCGGAGATCGAAAGAGTGCTGGATGCGGCGGATCGCTTCAAACGGCCAGTCTATATTGAAATTCCCCGTGATATGGTGCATGTGGTCCCTCCCACATCGCACGGTTTTCACCGGCCGCAGGCCGAACCTAACCCACAAGCACTGGCTGAGGCGATTCGCGAAGCGACCTACCGCATCAATGCAGCCGAAAAGCCGATTATCATTGCCGGCGTCGAAATTCATCGCTTCGGACTGCAAGACGAGGTCATCAAGTTGGCCGAACAAGCGAAAATTCCGATGGCTGCTACGCTGCTGGGAAAAAGCGTCGTCCGCGAGACCCATCCGCTGTATGTCGGCGTTTACGAAGGAGCCATGGGACGAGCGGACGTAACCCAGTTTGTTGAGGAGAGCGACTGTGTATTGCTTCTCGGCGCTTTTATGACCGACATCAACTTGGGGATCTATACCGCCAATCTCGATTTGACCAAATGCATCTACGCCACCAGCGAGCAACTACAGATTTCGCATCATTTCTATCACTCGTTGTCCCTAGCCGAATTTCTTCAAGGGTTAATCGCTAACACACCGGCCCCTAAAGTCCGCGCCGTGCCAAATGCATTGCGACAGCGTCCTCAACCTCCCGAACCGATCGATCCCGATCAGCCGCTTCGCGTCAGTCGCATGATGCCGATTCTCAACGAATTGCTCGATAAAGACAATATTGTAATTGCAGACATCGGCGATTCACTATTCGGTGCAACCGAGTTGGTCGTGCATGAACGAGCCGATTTCTTGAGCCCCGCTTATTACACCTCGATGGGCTTTGCGGTTCCCGCTACGGTGGGTGCCTGCGTGGCCAAGCCCGATCAGCGAGTCGTTACCATTTGCGGCGACGGCGCGTTTCAAATGACAGGCAGCGAGCTTTCGACAATTATACGGCATGGTTTTGCGCCGATTCTGATTGTGCTCGACAACCATGGCTATGGCACCGAACGCTTCCTACATGCAGGCGAGTGGAAGTACAATGAGATTCACCCTTGGAACTACTACAAACTCCCCGAGATCTATGGAGGTGGACGGGGGTATTTGGTCAGCACAGAGGGTGAGTTTGCTGAGGCCCTTAAGGCCGCCTGGTTGGATCGTAGTTGCGTACAAATCATCCAAGCCAAATTGGCTGAGGGCGACGCCAGCACCACGCTATTGCGATTGGCCGAACGCATGAGTCAAAACGTGTGACGCAGTGAGCCGTGGGCGGTGAGGTAGTGAGCGGCGGGCTGTCGAGGCACCGGGCTGTCGAGGTATTCGTTTAACCCGCAGCCGCAGGCGAGGTTCGCCTCGTTGATCCTCGCCTGCGGCTGCGGGTTAAACAAAAAACCGTCGAATCAAAACCGCAATGCCCGGCGGCTTACGCCGCTCGGCTCACCTAGCGGCGATGCGTGGTCTCGTACTGCGTGATTTTCTCTTCTTGTTCGAGCGACAAGGCAATGTCATCCAAGCCATTGAGCAAGCAGTGTCGACGAAACGTTTGCACTTCGAATTCGAACGACAGACCATGCTCGTCGGTAATTGTGCAGGTCTCCAAGTCGACATTCAGTTGGTACGGTGCATGCTCGGCAGCACGATCGAACAAATCGTCAATGACGGCTTCCGATAACTTGATAGGCAAAACACCGTTTTTGAAGCAGTTGTTGAAGAAAATATCGGCAAACGATGGGGCTAAAACGACGCGGAAGCCATAGTCCTCCAACGCCCACACAGCATGTTCGCGACTCGATCCCGAGCCAAAATTGCGCCGCGCCAACAAGATGCTGGCCCCCCGTGCTGCGGGTTGATTCAATTCAAACTCGGCATTGTCGCTGCCATCATCATGAAACCGCCAGTCAAAAAACAAGAACTGTCCAAAACCAGTCCGTTCAATTCGCTTAAGGAATTGCTTGGGAATGATTTGATCGGTGTCCACGTTGGCCCGATCCATAGCGGCCACGATTCCAGTCAGTTTTGTAAAGGCTTGCATAATTCTATTATTTTCACTTTGCGTATATTTATGACTCAAATCGATTGGCTGGTGAGATTGGAAGCCAGCGCTTCGAGCTAAGTTTTCCTGGGTAATTCAGCAATTACGATTTGTAATTCCATTGGCGGATGTCGTTAAAGTGTCCTTCAATGGCGGCGGCGGCGGCCATAGCAGGTGAGACTAAGTGGGTACGTCCCCCCTTGCCTTGACGACCTTCAAAATTGCGATTGCTGGTCGAAGCACAGCGCTCGCCGGGCTCGAGTCGATCGGGATTCATGGCCAAGCACATGCTGCAGCCCGCTTCGCGCCAATCAAAACCAGCTTCGCGGAAAATCTGGTCGAGTCCTTCGGCTTCGGCCTGACGCTTTACCTGTCCACTACCGGGTACCACCATGGCGTTGACTTTGGAGCTGACGCGATAACCTTTGACGACTTTCGCAGCGGCCCGCAAGTCTTCGATCCGCGCGTTAGTGCATGAACCGATGAAGACCCGATTGACGGAAATGTCAGTAATCGGCGTGCCAGCCTTCAAATCCATGTAATCAAGTGAGGCGGCGGTCGACTTTTGTTCGGTCTCATCTCCACAGTCAGAGGGGTTGGGAACATTCGCTGAAACCGAACTGACTTGTCCGGGATTTGTTCCCCAGGTGACTTGTGGCTCGATGTCAGCCCCTTCGAACTTGCTCACTTTGTCATAGTGCGCACCAGCATCGCTAGGAAGCAGCTTCCATTTCTGGACTGCCGCTGCGAAATCTTGAGGGGCAAACGGACGTCCCTTGAGATATTCGAACGTCGTCTCATCGGGAGCGATCATACCGGCCCGCGCACCCGCTTCAATCGACATGTTGCAAACGGTCATCCGTTCTTCCATCGACAGTGAGCGAATCGCCGACCCGGTATACTCAAGCACATAGCCGGTCCCACCATGCGTGCTGATTTGACCGATCAGGTACAAGATCAAATCTTTGGCCGTCACCCCTGGGCTCAATTCTCCACTGACCCGCAATTCATAGGTTTTGGGCAAGTATTGCAACAGCGTTTGCGTCGCCAACACATGTTCAACTTCGCTGGTACCGATGCCAAAGGCCAACGCACCAAACGCGCCATGCGTAGCCGTATGGCTGTCACCGCAGACAATCGTCATGCCAGGCTGGGTATACCCCAGTTCCGGTCCAATAATATGCACGATCCCTTGATTGACGTCATTTAGGTCATAGAGCTTGATCCCAAATTCCTGACAATTGTTTCTCAATGTGTCGACCTGTTGTTTGGCGATAGGGTCGGCGATGGGGAGGTTACGGTTAGAGGTGGGGACGTTATGGTCAGGGGTAGCGATGGTCAGTTCGGGGCGACGCACCGTGCGTCCGGCTATCCGCAGCCCTTCGAACGCCTGGGCGCTGGTGACTTCGTGGACCAATTGCAGATCGATGTACAGCATCGTTTGCTTGCCTGGTTCGGCTACTACGACGTGTTCATCCCATATTTTCTGGAACATGGTTCGAGGCGAACCACCATTATTGCTCATTGTAAAACCTGTCAGCCCCGCAGGTGGGGGCA
Organism: Pirellulaceae bacterium; assembly: GCA_041739785.1. Taxonomy (GTDB): domain Bacteria; phylum Planctomycetota; class Planctomycetia; order Pirellulales; family Pirellulaceae; genus Aureliella. The sequence goes on along the minus strand of JBGSNE010000253.1, from coordinate 74,013 downwards.
CCTAAATTAGTGACGCTTAACCAGCCGCGCTTTGGCTGGATGCTCAAAGATCGTTGCAAAGAGTTAAACTGTCAAGCGTTGTTGAATTGCCCGCTGGCCCAACGTAACGGAATTCGCCAAGAATTTCGGTGGCTCGATTGGACCTCACATCAATCCGCAAACTACCTCCACCCAGGCACCAACGCTTGCGCACGCTGCTTTTCCTATCAACTTGTTTCCTCTTTTCAATTCCCTGCGGCTGTCAGCCTACTCCCGCTGTTTTTGAAGTCGCGTCGTCTTCCATGGCGCCGCAATTGCTCGGCCCGACACGCTTAGCCACCTGTTCCCATTGCGACTACTCTTTCCCCGTAGCCGCCGAAACCTACCGTTCCAGCTTACCCACGCGTTGTAGGCAATGTGGAGGAAGCTGCCTGGTGCAGGGCCAGATAGTCTCTGGCGAGCGGGTTACGATCGAGCCCGCGGGTGGCAGGAATTCTTGGCCGCGGCTGGAGCTAATTGCCTTCCAAGACCCAACCAGTGGCACGACGCAAGTCAAACGCATCTGGGGATTGCCCGGTGAACGCATCACCATGCGAGGCGGCGAAGTCTATCTTGCGGACCAAGGCAACGCCGTTCCGCGGCTACTACAAAAAACGCTGGAACAACTGATGCAGGTATGTGTCCCCGTAACCAAACTACCGCCAGAGACTGGTAGCAGTTGGCAATTTGTGCAGCCCAAAGACCAAGCCACAATGGCATCCACACCCATCGCAACCTGGACACGTTCTCATCAAACCGAACCATTGTTGCTGCTGCCCAACCAAGCTCTGCAGTGGGCCTTTCATCGCCCCGCCCCAGTGCACTCTATCGAAGTGCCGGCTGAGCAGTGGTTGCAGGCCGGACCAATGGTCGACGACTACGAAGGAAACCAGGGAGTCTCCTGCCGCCTAAACCGAGTCGATGATTACCTCCTGTGGCTGGAACTGCAAACGCCACTGGACGGCGAAATGAACATCTACATTCGCTGCGGCACCACGGTCGTGCCAGTCAAATTTTGCGAACTCAACCTTGCTCTAAATACTGCTCCCGACGACAAAATAATTGCCGAGCTAGCCCATCCCGGACAACTCGTCTTTCAAGCCCGTCGCCAAATCAAACTCGCCTGGTGCGATCAACGCCTGCTGGTCGAAACCGATTTTGAGAAGCAAGCGATTGATCTGAACAATATGCCGTCATTCGTGGTGGAATCGCCAGCTTCAGAAGTGCCAGCTTCAGAAGTGCCAGCTGAATCGCAGCTGGAGCCCGCTGCGATGATTCGCATCGAAGCCAATACTGAATTGCGTGTAAAGCAGATCTCGATCGCTCGAGATTTGTATTTCGAGGATTGGGACGGGCCGATCCAGCCAACAACCGGCTATTTCGTCATGGGAGACAATCTTCCCATTTCCATTGACAGTCGCGGTGAATTGGGGCGCATCGCGCCACAACAAATTGTCGGACGCGTTAAGCTCGCCGACTGACAATTTGGAGTGCTGGGACTGGTCCCAGCTTTCACTTTCCCTGCGGCCCAGTATCACCCGGGAATACCATTTGCTGACCAATTGGAGATTGCCCTGCCGATTGCCTGCGCTGCACGCCTCATCCCATCCGTGCCCCGGCCTTGCCATCCGTGCTGACGATTTTCTATCGATCTACACCAATGCAGGTTTGCTAGCGTTCTCTAAATCCCAGAGCACTAGGCGTTCAATTCGAAAGGTATCAGCCAATTTCCATTCGCTCCTGACCCTTTGGAAAAGGAAAGCTCCGAGAACTCGGAGCACTCCATAGCAGACTACTTGGCGATCCAAGCTTTATAGAGTTCATCTATTTTGGCCTGCTGGGCATCGCCTCGATGGAACACAAAACGATGTTTGAAGGTGAGCGATTCCCCTTTAGCGATTTTGTGATCTCCCGATTCGACTTGTTCACCCTCAAAGTCCTGTCGACCGAACGGATTAGCGGATAGTAGCCCATAGTCTCGGGCGTGCCACCAAGTGGGATGACGAAAATTGGTGGGATGATCGAACATGGCAATACCAACTACTTGGCCATCAACCGTACCCCAAAAATCAATCCAACTCGCACGCTTGCCCCAAATCTCCGCCGAGGTCACACCTTCCGAATTGACCGCTTGTCCTGTGGCCACCGGGCCTTTGAGTCGCAAATGCGGGTTCATGCGAATCCCCATTTGGCCATCTTTGTTGTCCCCAAACACGATGTCCGATTCGCTGGTGTGGTAGGTCACTGCATAGTCGATGAAGCGTGTGTCGCCGTCGGCTTCGAAACGAATTTCACGCGAATCGGTAGCTACAAGTTTGCCATCACGACCCACCAAACGGTTCTGGCTGCGAATCGTATTGCCTTCGATCGATATGTCCGTTTGGACTGTCTTTCCGGCTGTGTCGCCGGAGTGCCAGAAACTCTCGCCATTGACTTCCATGTGACCGAACCAAATCGATTTGTGATGCGGATGATCTTGCGCTTCGTCCGCGACTCCATCCTGCATGGGCCAGTTCCGAGTCATGCCGATACCATTAGGCCCGATGATTGGATACAGGATCGGTTTCTCATAGCCAGTGGTGATGTACTCGGTAAATATTTCATTGTCGATTAGGACCGTCACGCGATCATCTTTTGCTTCCAGTCGAATCTCGGCGGCGCGTGCAGTGGAATTTAAGGCGGGATTGAGACTATAAAAGACAGTCAGGGAATAAACGATGAACCTGCCGAGTTGCGACATGGTGAAAGCCTTATTTGGGTGAGGTGGAATGACTTGAGGCGCGTTGCCCTCGCTTCCCCCTAGGGGTCAAGTGTCGCTAAATATTGTAACCTATCAGTGTTCCCATATGCGAGCACCAGACTCCTTCCCACAACCGCCAGCTTTCTCGACAGGATCTTCGTATGTCCCTTCAACCAATTTCCATCCAGAGAAATCACGCCTTAAGTGGCCGGACGCTCCGCCGTCGGCTGGATAAGCACCAGCCGGGTCCTTTCTCAATCCAGAGAATTGCGACTTGTCTAGGTTTGGCCATGGCAATCGGGCTGGGCGCACCGCTGTCCTCAGTGGTATTGGCTCAGCCAAAGTTTGAAGCCAACTACGACGAATCAAAGGTTCCCCGCTACCAACTGCCGGAAATCACAGACGCGGCAACCGCGGAGGCCAAAGATTTTCCAGCCGCCTGGAGCGGTCGGCGCGCAGAGCTACTGCAAGTGTTTGCGGAGCAGATGTTTGGCACGCCACCTTCCAACCCCTATGAACTGAAATTCGATCAGACCGATTCAGGCTTGAGCTTGGCGGGAAAAGCGCTACGTCAACAGTGGCGGGTTACGGTCTCTACCGAACATGGCAATCTGCCGATCGATCTTCTGGTATTCACGCCTGCCAATGCCAAACAGTCGGTCCCCTGCTTCTTGGGACTGAACTTTGGTGGCAATCATACCGTCGCGCTCGACGAGGAAATTACTGTCACCACTTCCTGGGTACGTCAGAACGACGCCAATGCAACTGACGTACACCGCGCCACGGCGGAAGGGCGAGGCAGCGCCGCGTCGCGCTGGCCCGTCGAACAAATCATCGACGCGGGGATGGGCGTGGCGACAGCCTACTATGGTGACATCGACCCAGATACTGACGATGAATTTCAAAATGGAATTCACGCGCTGTTTCCTGAGCACCGTCCCTCCGCCGAGGCACCGAACCGTTGGGGTTCCATCGCTGCTTGGTCCTGGGGCCTGTCGCGGTTACTCGACTGCATCGAAGCCAAACTACCGCAGATTGACGCCAGCCGAGTTGCGGTCATCGGACACTCCCGTTTAGGGAAAACGGCACTGTGGGCGGGTGCTACCGATTCGCGATTTGCAGCAGTGATTTCCAATAATTCCGGTTGTGGCGGAGCAGCCCTCAGCCGACGTGCTGTGGGCGAAACCGTGGGGCGAATTAACGACTCCTTTCCACATTGGTTCTGCGAAAATTTTAAGCAATACAACCTCAACGAAAATCAACTTCCCATCGATCAACATCAATTGCTGGCCCTGGTGGCTCCGCGGCTATTGTATGTGGCCAGTGCGACCGGAGATCAATGGGCTGATCCTCATGGCGAATTTATCTCTCTTCACTTGGCAGCAGACATTCATCGCCGCTTCCCGGACAAACTAGATCCCAAAACCAATCTGCCTGTCAAACGCGTAGGTTACCACTTGCGCGATGGCAAGCACGATATCAACGCCTGGGATTGGGCGCACTATATTCGCTTCGTCGGGCAGCTTTAGCCGATCGACTCGCTGGCCGACTCTCACGCGAATTCGTCGATTTTAGTCCCTGCTCGCGGAACGCCACCCTATTCGTTGCGCTGACTCTGCAGAAAGCCAACCGCCAGCTTGCATTTTCGTACTTCTACTCGTACTCAGCCGCAGGCGGTACTCGTACTCGATGCACGGTTCGTATCGAGTAGGAGTACGAGTACCATTTTATTGAGTACGAGTACGAAAACCCGTGACTTATGGTGGTGATCAGCGCGGAGTGTCCGATTTCCCAGGTTTTCTCCAATGCGCGGGAGGCTGAAACGAACGCTTGGTGCGGGCGTGTACCGAGAATTGTCGAAAAAAAATAGGGTTCAACGAAGCCTAGGAATTCACTTCCGGCCAATTAGCATGGAAGGAATGGATTCTCGTCAATACTCACAACTCGATCACCATCAATTCCGCCATGCACGTTACTCAATCGTGCTAGCGCTGGTGCTGGCGATTTGTTTTTCAACGCAACGAATATCGGCTATTGAACCAGCAACAGTCCCCGCGGTATGGAGAAATGCTACGGACGAGTTGCACCGTCTGATTGCTGCCGGTGCAAATACCGGTGAACTACTGTCACTTACGGAGCAACTCTACCTTGCTGGTCGGTTGTGGGAGCTGCGCAGTCCGTCGCTACCGTGGGCCACCTGGAATGGCCCTGGCTGGCGTTGGGAGACTAGGCTCCCCAACGGAGTGCGGATCGTGCTGGCCAGCGACGGAATCGTGCTGGTCGCCATTCGCGAGCGAGGAAGGATCGAGTTTTCAGCGCTGGATTTGACTCAATTGACTGGTAGCCGCGAGGCCTATGGCTATCACGGGCCAACGGCACATGTGGCGGCCGCATCGGCACACGACTTCGGTTTGAAGTCTCCCGGATTGTTCCGAATCTATTACTATTTCGCTGGACCCACCACCGAAATTGTCAGCTCTCATCTCTTGCCGCGTTCGCCATTCGCCGCGCCCTACTGAGCGCCCTACTAAACGCCTGCGTGGGCGCTGGGCTAGCGCGCTGTTGATTTATTCGTTTTACCCGCAGCTAAAGGCGAGGTTTGCCCCGTTGATCCTCGCCTCTGGCTGCGGGTTAAACAGAAAACGTCAAATCAACACGAATCAACGGCCCGCGAGTGTCGACCAGCAGCTTGCGTGTTAGCCGCCATGCAACACGCCCGGTGCTTTACTTTCCCACGGCTCACCCAAGCTTTGAACGGGAAAGCCAGCAACTATTTGGCCGCACACCCCTGCCCTGGCGATGCGGAACGAAATAATCGTCATAATCGGTTAACCCTTCTTGCAGCAATTAGGTCCGATTGAGAAACGCCCCTAGTTTCATAAGCTACGATTTCTCATTCATACTTGTGTCGAGCAATCGATCCAGTTCAATCGCTTGGAGTCTGCCCGCTCCCCCACAGTCAGCTTCGCCAACTCTCGAAATTTTGCCACGAAGCACAACGAACTTGTTTATCGTCAAATTGTTTGATGAGACCACGGCCGCAGTGCCGCGAACAACTAGCTAGGGATGCATTGGTGCCACTCGCCAAGTCAAAAAGATTTAAATCGGACACTGCATGCAGCGGGCTGGTCGATCAGGTTCAAACCGGTGTCGAATCGGTGCTGGACCTCATTAGTAGCCGATGGTGCGATCAAGGTGGAGATCCTGATTACGGCTTGATCGAGTCAATTCGGCAGTCGCTAAACGAAATCTGTAGATCGGTTAATGAGAGTGATCTAGCCAGCCAGGTCCAACCACGTTCTATCAAGCCAAGCGCGCTTAAGTCGGTGCCCGTTGCGGCCCCTGAAATTGGCTTCAACCTCATCGCAGATGCACTCAAGGATGCCGCGGAAGGAGTGGCGATCCTCGCGGGCGATGGAACCATTTTACACTCCAATTCGGCCTTAGTCGCGTTATCCTTGGTCCCCACGCATTCTATTGTGGGACACACGTTACCTGAGGTTTTGCACTTTAAATTGCCGAGCTTCCCCAGCAAATTAGTGCAAGTCGCTGCCGGCATCCCCTGGTCTGGCAAAGTCGTCTCACAACAAGAGGGCGAACCCCGCTCATATTGGATTTCGCTGAGTCATTCCGTGGGATTGGCCCCCGAGTCTCCCATCGTAGCCTTGATCAGCGACATTACCGAGCACGGCAGCCATGCCGAAAAAGAGCTGCGTCAGCAAGCCATGCATGACAAACTCACGGGACTTCCCAATCGCCGCTATTTTTGCGAGCATTTGGAAAGTCTACTAATCGAGTTGAAATTACATGGCGTCGGAGCTGACATCGCTTTCATCGATCTTGACGATTTTAAACACGTCAACGACTACACCGGTCATGCCAATGGTGACTTGCTGCTGCTGGCCATGGGAGAACGCATTCAAAGCGTGTTGGGGAAACAAGCTTTTGTTAGCCGTTTTGGCGGTGACGAATTTGCCGTGGTCTTGCTCGACCAAGACGACGCGCACGGCTTGGAACCTTACGAACGCTTGCGACAAACACTCCGCGAACCCTTTCCGCTAAGCGAAGCCGAAGCTCAAATGAGCGTTAGCATTGGCGTGACCCGCTTCCCTGATCACGGTCAGACGTTTGAAGAACTGATGGCCGGTGCCGACGCGGCGATGTACGCTGCCAAGAGCCTCGGTAAAAATCAAGTGGTGCTGTTCAGCCACGAACTGCAGGCTGAAATCAAAGTTCGTCAACAAGTACGCTCCAAATTGCGCCGCGCACTGGATGCCGGGGAAATTGAACTTTGGTTCCAGCCCAAAGTTAGCGCCCAGACCGGCCAACATGTGGGCTGTGAAGCGCTGGCTCGCTGGCGAACTCCCTCCGGCGAATACATTCCGCCTGGACAATTTGTGCCCATCGCCGAACAAACAGGCCTCATCTCGCCCCTTGGAAGCAAGGTATTTCAATTGGCCGTGGAGCAAGCGTGCAATTGGCGCGCCAATGGCATGGCCACGAATATCGCTGTCAACGTATCGCCTCTGCAACTCCGCCGTCCGCGTTTCGTGGAGCAGTTGAAAGAAATCCTGACGGAACACGGAGCCCAAGCCGAGTGGTTTGAGCTGGAGATTACCGAGAATGCGGTCATGGAGGATGTCACGCACGCCATCAAGGTTATGGATGAATTGTGCGAACTGGGGTTTCGCATCGCCATCGACGATTTCGGCACCGGGTATTCGTCGTTGAGCTACCTCAAGAATTTTAGTATTCACACCCTGAAAATTGATCTTTCCTTCGTCCGAGATCTAATGCGCGACGAGCACTCCGATGCCATCGTGCGTTCGATCATCTCGCTCGGAACAGGTATGAAATTGACACTGGTTGCCGAAGGAGTGGAAACGATCCAACAAGCTGATTTTCTACGCGATGCTGGTTGCGATATTCTGCAAGGGTACTTGATTGGCAAGCCGGTTCCCCATGAACAGTATGTCAATTGGCTCAAAGCCCACTGAACGGTCAGTGGATTAAGTTGTACAACGAACAGGAATGTGGGTTGTACTAGCCGCAAGCCTTAAATCAGCATCTCGATAAATGGCCTTGCTTTTCCCGCTACTCTCCCTCCCCCAAGACCACTTGGACTTGAACCACCATTCCCGCTCGAACAACTTCTAGCGCGACTGGTTCCCCGGGCTTTTTCTTTTCGATCTGCGTCAACAATTCATCTGCCGTATGCACCGGCACTCCATCGACTGCCTTAATCAAGTCGGCAGTCGAGGTGTCAACGGAAGTCTGTTCATAGCGATAGGGCCCCTGGCGGAGTGTTTTCGTAACCAAACTGAAACCCCGCAACCCAGCTTCGTCTGCGGGGCCCCCAGTGGCCACGCTTACAATCAACAATCCCGAATCGTTCTCATAAACACGTGTGATGCCAATCGACGGTCGGATCACGCGCCCATTGCGAACTAACTGCGGAACAATTCGCTGTAACGTACTGACCGGAATGGCAAAGCCAACACCGGCACTATCACCGCCGCTACTCATTATCGCCGTCGTCATCCCGATCAACTGGCCACGAGTATTGAGCAGCGGCCCACCCGAATTGCCATGGTTGAGCGCGGCGTCCACCTGGATAATCGCTCGCATAGTACGTTGAGTTTGCGTCGGAATCTGTCGGTTGAGGCTTGATATCATGCCCGTCGACATGGTGCGTTCTAATCCAAAAGGATTGCCAATCGCATAAATCCTCTGGCCAACGCGCAGTGTTTGCGATTCACCCCAGTTCAGTGGATGCAATTGATCAGCCGGCGCGTCGATTTTGAGCACAGCTATATCGGTATCGGGATCCTGTCCCACCAACATGGCAGGATAAGACAGACCGTTGTAGAGGCTAACCGAAATTTCCTTGGCACCGTCGATCACATGCTGGTTGGTCAGGATCAAGCCCGTGGCATCCAGCACTGCTCCGCTCCCCGAACCCTCGCGCTGCGAGATTTGCCGATACGATTCCATCGCCACCGAACGTGTGGCAATGTGCACTACGCTGCGATTGCAATTTTCATAGACAGCGATGCTCACGCGTTCTTCAGGCAGCAGGAACTCGTCATCGCTCACAGCGACCTGCGGTGGCGAAACGAGCGGAGGCTGAGCCCGAATAACAGTCGATTGGAAGAATGAAGCATCCTGGCAGACCGCCAAATACAACACAAGCATGAAACACATGCGAGCTTTCAGCAACCTCATGACAGTTGTCCTCCAATCCGGTTTTTCGTTGATACCGTTCGAATTTTTTAGTGAGCCTCAGTCGCGTGAGCGACCGGGCGACCAACATTGCCCGGTGCCTTACCGGCTTGTTGATTTATTCGTTTAACCCGCAGCCGAAGGCGAGGTTCGCCCCATTGATCCTCGCCTACGGCTGCGGGTTAAGCAAAGAGCCGTCGAATCAACACTAAATCAACAAGCCCTTACGGCCCACGGCTCACGCATAACCTTTAGATCTTAATCGACAACAGTATTTCGTGACTACCTCACCCAGCGCACTTCCGCTCCAGTGGCTGCGGGTTGGGTAACAGTCACCCTCCAGTCGGGGCGCACACCACGCACGTATTCCGCCAGATGATTGGCTTGCGTCTGACTTTCTGCAAAACCAAAAACGGTCGGTCCCCAGCTGCTTTGGCCAACGCCAAGCAACCCAGCCGCGCGGGCCAGCTCAACCGCCGCGGTCACTTCCGCGCCATTGTACAAACCATGTTGATACCCACTGAACAATCGAGCTCCGCGTTCCATGTACTGGTCAAGGGCATCAGTAAATGCTCGCAAGTCATCGCCGGTCTGCGCCAGATCGCAAATTTGCTGTGCTAAATGGAGCATTTGGGCGGATTGGCCATGAGGTACTTTCCCGAGTTCCGCGATCAACTCTACTTCGCGCCGTCCATGCACACGCTGTTCCTGGCTGGGGAGTATCAATACGACTCGCCAACCCGCGGGAAGTCGCATGGAATTAGCCGTCAGTGGACGTTCCGGTAGTTCGCTGGAGAAACCTTCTTCATAGCCTCTATCCAGGAGTAAGCCTCCGTGCAAGAAGCCAGATAAGCCGACTGCCGATCGCAGTCCGCGCCCTGCATACCGCACTAGCCACCGTGCTGTCAGGGGCGGTTGCAATGAGGAGAGCGGTTGCCATACGGCAGGCGATAGTCCGTGATCGGTGCCTCCGTGTGCAGTTGTCGCCGATCGCGCATCGCAACGCCGCGCAATAAGTTCCAGCCCTACTGCTACTGCACACGCCAACTGAGTCCCTCCGCCCAGCCCACTATGCATGGGAAGCGGCTCTTGCACACGAATGCAACAGTCGCTCGACTCTCCGAGTCGATAGTTTTGTCTGTCGCCCGAATCTTCGGGTCGAGATTCTGAGTCGCGCACGGAACTACATTGCGACTCGACTCGGAGAGTCGAGCGAAGATCACTTTGCGTGGCTCGCAAGCTGACAACAGATTGGATGCGTTGATCGATCTCCGCATCGACGCTCTCCGGCGGCACACGAAAACTTTCGTAGCAGTCATCAAAAGTGATCACGAAACCGGGATGGGCCAGCATCAAGCCCAGACCTGCGAATCTATGAGGCGCACCGGCGGCGAGTTCCATCAGCCCAAAATGCAGTCGGCAGCCGGTTCGAACTTCAAGCAATTCCAACTCCGTGTTCAATGCGACGCAAAAAAATCATGTAGTAGGCGCCACGCCAACAATTCGCGCGGGCCGGCTGTCTTGGTTACAGCAGACTCCAATCGAGCAAGATCTTCGTCGATCGATTTGCGATCCGCAAGGTGGAGTCGCGTAGCTAGAATGGTCGCTTCCAGTACGGCGTGTTTGGCTCTGTTCCATCCCCAGAAAGGCCTTAACACGCGTTGTTCGAGCACGCGTGCCGTGGCTTGACTCCGCTCCTGACTCACGTCCCAAGCGGTAACTTCCAAATGATACCAATGGCAGGCTGTTGGAATCGTCCAAACCGCCACTCGAGTCTCCTCCAGTTCTCCCTCCACATTTGCTGAATAAGCAGCAAAAGACAAACTAGTTGCCATGTCCAGGGCGGACTCGACGATCGGTACCACATCGTCGACGACATGAAAAACACAATGCGGATTGGCGCGCAGCAAACGATAAGTCGTTGAGCTGGCGAATGGGCGCAACGTCCATGTTGTTAGCTCCGCGTCAACGACCGGTCCCATCGGCGCCACATGTGGCCCGCCATGCTCGTCAGTCGTGGTCAACAGCCCTTCAATAATCAATGCCGCGTCTCCAATTCGCTCGCTCCGCGAATAAACTGTACAAATCGCGAAATTACCCGTTCTCGCTCCAACCCTCGAAACGGGTCATGTAACTCCCCTTCGAGCAGTTCTAACTGACACCTAGCTCCCGCACGTTCCGCAAACTCTGCAGACGCCTTGTGCGACGTGCGGTAGTCACGCGTACCGTGAGTAAGTAGCAGCGAAGTCTTCAAACGCTGTGCGTGCTCAATTGCCCATGGACCACTATCAAGTAGCCCCGCTCCCAACCGCAACGTAAGTTGACTATGAAATAGTTCATCGTCGCGCAGCATTTGTTGTTCGACAGGATCGCTCATTAAATGCTCAGCCACAACTTTGGAACGCAAAGTAAAGTGCGGAAACACTCTCGCTACTAGGCGCGCAATCTGCAAAAAAGTCCGATTTGGAGGCGCTGTCAATCGAATCATTGGACTGGATGCGATCGCGAGGCTCGGCTGGGGATAGTCGCGGAGCGAATAGTTGATAACCAAATTGCCCCCCATACTGTGCCCCAGCAAGACCGTCGGGACAGTGGGATGTTGGTCTGCATTCCACGCCAAAAACGCGGCGACATCATCGAGGAGCGCCTGATACGAGCGAACTCTTCCCCGTGCTTCTGAGCTACGACCGTGCCCTTGTTGGTCGAAGGCCGATACTGTCATTCCAGCTGCAGCCAACGATTCAGCCAGAGGATGGTAGCGCCCGCCGTGTTCACCCAGTCCATGGATAATCCCCACATTGGCCCACGGCCGATCTTCGGGCCACCACCGGTAGACGTACTTCCGATTTCCGGATTCTATTTCCAACCACTCAGCTGTATTTTTCATGCCGCAAATTGTAGTCGAAATTGACACACCTCGCTGATCACCACAATAAGTCTCGAGTTTTCGAACTCGGACTCAATGAAATGGTACTCGTACTCCTACTCGATTCGAACGGGGCATCGAGTAGGAGTAGCGTCTGCGGCTGAGTACGAGTACAAAAATGCAATCAGGCTAGAAAGCCTGACGTACGAGATTGGGACAGGCAATAACGCCTGGAGTTCTCAATAGGCTGCCTGCAGAATGGATTCCAGATCAGCCAACGTTGGCCGCCGTGGATTGACGTCCATTAGACGTTTTATCTCAAATGCTTTGGCAGCCACTGCGGGAATAGCCTGTTGTTCCAAACCAAAATCTCGCAATCGACGTGTGATTCCGATCGCATCCAACAATCGCTCGACTCCCACGATTGCTCTTTGAGCTGAAGCCTCGGTAGTTAAGCCTGCCACATCTTCGCCCAACCAATTCGCGATGCTCGCGAACTGTGAAACGCGTGCCGGCAGATTAAAGCGCATCACATGTGGCAACAGCAGACCATTACCTTCCCCATGCCCACAATGCGTCAGCGCGCCAATTGGATACTCCAAAGCATGCACGATGGCCACACCGCTGTTGGAGAAAGCCATGCCTGCCAGAGTTGCTGCTAGAGCCATATCGTCGCGGGCAGCAAAGTCAGCTGGATGCCGGCAAACGCGGACCAGTGCAGTACCCACTAAACGTATTGCCTCGGCGGCCAACAAACGACTCAGTGGAAAACTACCTTCATAAGCCCGGGCCTGCGGATCCACTCCCACCATCTCCGCATAGTCGCGATTGGTGAAAGCTTCGATAGCGTGTACCAGCGCATCGATGCCACTATGGGCGGTCACTCGCGCGGGACATGAATCAGTCAATTCAGGATCAACGAGTGCGCAAGTCGGACGAAGCCAATTCGAAAGCGTGCTGACTTTGATCTGTCGCTCCATATCGGTCAACACGGCCGAATGCGAGACTTCGCTGCCAGTACCTGCTGTGGTCGGCAAAGCGAAAAGTGGCAAGACTGGTCCGGTGATTCGATCAAATCCAAAGTAGTCCTGCGGCGTACCGCCATGACGCAGGACGGTGGCCGCAATCTTAGCGACGTCGAGGTTGCTGCCTCCGCCGAGCCCCACAAGGCAGTCTACTTGCGACTGCTTACCCAACGCACAAGCCGCCAGGGCGACTGACACCGCTGGCTCGGCTGTGCAGCGATCGAAGACGACTGCGGTGAATGTTTTTCGCAATTGCTCCAGCAGCATGGCTGCTGGCTGCGTGCCAGCGACGTTCGCGTCGGTTACAACGAGTGGCTTGCGCAACCCGTGTCGCTGCAATTGCTCAACCAACAAGTGGCGGCTTCCACGGCCGAACTTAAGATTACCCGCCGAAGCGAATTGCCAAACCGTATTGTGCATTGCTAAGCCGATCGCTTCATCATAAACAGTTCGTACATTGGATCGGAAATCTTGTCAGCGCTAGCTTCACTGAGTTTTTCAGTCAACACCTGATCGAATTGTCCTTGGAAAATCTCTTCAGCCCGGCCACCGTGGAAATACTTCGAAGGCTGTTGTGTCGTACGGAAAGCCTTGATCATCTCGCCGAAGAAGGTCTGACCCACAAAGTCTTGAAACGCATCCCTTAATTCGTCCGGTTGCTTAGCACCGTCTTCCTGGGGCGCGTCGTCGATGGCAAATGCGGGCTGATCGACAGGCTCCAGCAAGCTCTGATTGAGAGGTTGTTGTAGTTTATGGAAGGTCGCCAGTGACGCGTTTGGGGGTGGCGTAATTTGCATGTGCACTCGGTCCAGGGAATAATCTTTTTCAACGTCGCACGACTCTCCGAGTCGTGACCCACTTACCTCCGGGCCCACTGGCTATGGCCAGTGCCCTCCGCTCAGTCACTTGACAAACACTTTAATCGAAAATGACTTCACCGTACAAATCTCCGTTGCGGTCCATGGTGCGAATAATGGAGATGACATCTGCGGTGGGGACGTTGAAGCCATTGAGTGCTTCGACCATGTTCTTTAGCTTTGCTCGTGGTTGCTTGGGAGAATCCGTATCGACTGCCGCAAAACCGCCTTGCACAGGACGTGCATCGATCGTCAAGTTTTTGTGGTTGATCACTACCGGGCTAATCAACACATCTTCGCCGATGACAATGACTCCCTCTCGTTCGTTGATGACGACGCGCTTTGGCTTTTTAATTTGAGCCAATGGAATATCCATGAGCAAAGAAACAAATTGCACTTCCTCGGATTCGTATGCCCTGGGAATCCCAACTTCAATGTGCAATTGATCGATGGCTTTGGCGATCACTAGCGTATCCGAGGCTCCCTGCCCGGCCGTCAATCCCGTTTGATTGAGCTGATTGATCGCGTCCTGAACTTCAACCGCGGTGGAAAAGCTAGCTAGGTCGCGATCGAGGATCAAGGTGATTTTTCCATCACTGCTAAAACTGTTGGTGATCGTTGTTTCCATCTTGCAGCCGTTGTAGATGACACCCTCAGTGGTTTGCGTCGCATCGGGAATTGAGATCTTTCCTTGTGCCAGTGCGTAAACATTCTTGTCATCCGAGCGCGGGCCATACAGATGTGCCAACACCAAGCGACCTCCTTGCAGGCTCTTAGCGCTAGTAGCACTCACGGTACAATTAAGTTGATCACCCTGCTGTGCGCCGGCGGCAGGGACTTTGGCGGTCACGATGACGGCCGCGACGTTCCGCATTTCTTTCATTTCGCTGAGCACAGGCATTCCCTGTCCATCGCGCTGCATAGTGGAACCGAGACTCATCATCAAATTCGCCAATGCGCGCGTCGTAGGGTCGATTTTGTCATCCCCGGTACTACGCAGACCGACCACTAGACCAACACCTTGCAGCGAGTTTTCTTCTTGCCCCTTGAGGCGACAGATATCGCGCAGTCGAAGCTGATCGTCGGCACTGACGCGGTTAAGTCCCAGCAGTGGGAAAACTAACAATGCGACTTGAAACACCGGCAGACTAAAACGCTTGCTTTTCAACATAAGGGGACTAACTAAAAGGGTTGAATCTTGCTGAACAGCGATGAAAACCAACCACGACGATAGCCGTCGCGGGCTTGCCCAGCTTCGTGCTTGTCGATTTTTAGATTGATGATGTCGCGGCTGAGGACCACGTTGTCGGGACCAATTGCCGAATCTTGACATTCGCCGGATAGCGAGGTCGACCAGCGGTTGTCGTTGTCAGTGATTGTCTTGTGGGCTTCCAGCACAATGCGACCATTGGGACGAATGTCTGCAATTTCAGCGGAGATGTTGAAGATCAACGACTCACGTGTTTGAATTGTCGAACTAGCTCGGTAGGTTTGGTTGGTAGAGCCACTAACCCCGGGGTCGCCATCGGCCTGCGCCGCAGGTTTGAGCGAGAGCCCATCCAGTTCGATCCAGTCGGATAGTAGTGCGTCATAGATCGCGTTCTTCCGCTGTGAAGCGGTACCGTCGGCGGTCATTCGCGCCGACTCATCGACGCGAATCTGCACAATGTCGTGAACGCGTAACACCTTCGGCGGGAGTGGTGCTTGATAAGTTCTAGGAGGTGGTAGCATGGAACCTGACAACGACTGAAGTGGTGGTGCCATTTGTGGCTGAGGTTGCATCGGGCCTCCACCGTGCTCAGTCATCGGTTCAGGGACAATATACTGAGCCGGCCGATGGAACAAACTGCTCTGTTGTCCATCGACACGAGCGGGGATACTCAACCCAATCAACAGCAAACAGAAGACTGTCGCCAACCTTGGTTTCATCATCGATTCTATCTTTCTAAACCGCCGCGTGCCGACACTGAAGCCACACGCACTTTCAAGGGACCTACCACTGCTGCCAGCATCCTCTGCTTGGTGGGAATCACCTCCACGTCAATCAACTCGCCTACCGCGCCGCTCGTCAAAGAACGCGCCATCGTGCGAACGGAAACACCACCCGATACTGATTCGACTTCGACCATCTCGTTGCGACTGATGACCACTGGCGAGCCAACGAAATCGCTTGAGATCGGCAATCCAGTGCTGACGCTCCGCTTGAGTTGTTGTCCAATCAGTTCGTTGATATTGTCGTAGTACTTGGACCGGTCCTCGCCGGCTCGCTGAGGCAGCGGTGCCAATTCCAACGCCTCGGCGGAAAGAATCTCATCGCGGCGAAGCGGGCGTTTGGCGACTAACACCAGCGGTGGCAATTCGACGTTGGCGTTAATAGGCACATTCACAATCGCATCACGATCTTTAATCTGTAGCACAAATTCTTGTTCGCCCAACCAGGGCGACTGCCCACCACCGATCCCCACAATATTGCGACGAATACGAATCACATCAGCTAGCTTGGCTGGGATTTCAACACTAATAATCCAGTCGGTTCGCTCGCCAGTCTTGAGATTGAGATACTCTTCGATAGCTTGGGATACTAGGTTGCCGGCTAACTCAATCGTTCGCCCCTGGACGAAGGCAGGTTCAATGCTCCCCGCCGCTAGGCTTGGGCTTTCGGCGATACGCTGTAGTTTTGTTTGAGTGGTACCCGACCAGCGAATACTGTTGGGATGTATGCCTCGCAGCTCCAAATGCTGGAGCACGTCGCGCGAATGCCAGGATTGGAAGTCGTTAGCGCGCGGCGCCGGGCCAAGTGGCAGTGTCAACATCTGCTCCATTGTCGCACTATTACCCGCCAGTACTTCAACTAGATCTCCCAGACGTACCACGTGTTCGGAAGTGCGCGGATTTTCCACGAACGCAATCACGATCTGATCGCCGGCAAAGAGGCTCGGCGGACAACTTAGTAAAGCTGTCAAGAGTGTCAAATGCAACAGAGACAGTTTGAATGTGGTGTTGAGCATATTGTTGGATCGCAAACAGGTTGGTAGCGGAATTGGCTAAGAATTTCGAGTGCGTATGTCGCGGAAAGCGGCAGGGATTTGAGGCGCCACGCGCGCTGGTTTAAACCCAACGCCGAATTTCTTGGCGAATTCCGCTACCGTTCAACACGACTACCGCCGCAAGTTGGATATCAACTGCATCAACTGATCACCTGCCTGCACTGCTTGCGAATTGAGTTCAAAGCCGCGTTGGGTAGTGATCAAGTCGATCAGCTCCTGCACTGGTTCGACATTGGATGCCTCCAACGCTCGTTGCCGCACTGTCCCCAGTCCGTTGGTCCCTGGGTCAGCAGGAATCGCGGTGCTGCTGGCGTCGGTTTGCTGATACAAATTCTCGCCGACCTTCGCTAAGCCGTCGGGATTGATGAATTGAGCCAGTTGCAACTGCCCAATCTGAGTGAATTGCAGTTCGCCCGGTTGTCGCGTGAGGACTTGTCCGTTGGACGTGATCTGCACAGAGGAAGTGTTGGCAGGAATAGTAATGGGAGGTTCGATCGGCCGCCCCGTTTGCGCCGAGCCAATCACCAAGTTGCCGTCGGCGTTGACGTCCAAATTCCCCGAACGTGTGTACATGGTGGTTTGGGTTAGTGGATCGATGACCTGCAGAAAACCATTCCCTTCAATAGCCAGGTCCAGTTCGCGACCAGTATCTTGAATAGCCCCTTGTCGAAAATCCTTCTGAGTACTTTGCACTCGCGTACCCAAGCCAACTTGAGTTCCCGTGGGGGCTGCCAGTTGATTGGAATCCAACGTACCTGGATAGACATCGTTGCGGTATAGCAAGTCTTCGAAGTTCGCGCGGTCCTTCTTAAAGGCCGTGGTATTGATGTTCGCCAGATTGTTGGCGATCACATCCAGCTTGGTCTGCATGGCATCCATACCAGTCGCAGCTGTATACAGCGTTTGTACGCTCATCTTCCATTTTCCCTATTTTGCCAAAAAGGTGTCGGACACCTTTTATTTGAGGACGCGACCGATGAGCTGTCCCATCGATTCATCTTGGGTTTGTATCATGCGAATATTGGCTTCGTAGACTCGCGAGGCTTCGATCAATTGCATCATGGCCCCTGTCGGCTCGACTGCCGACGATTCCAGCGCGCCGCTTACGATAGATCGTTTCGGATTCGGAACTTCGTCGACAGGTGTCAAGGATTGGAACAAGTTCTCACCCACGCGCGACAAATCGCCCATGGCCCGCGGTTTAACCAATAGCAATTGTTGCCGAGTCCCGCCTTGGACGATTGCCCCGTCGTCGGCAATGTCGTAGGGCAAAGTGGGATTGATCGTGATCGGACCGCCATTGGATCCCCGGACCGGATCGCCGTTGGGAGTGACCATGGTGCCGCGTGAATCAAACATAAAATCGCCTGCTCGCGTCAACAGTTGTTTCCCATCATGCTCGATGGAAAAGAAACTCTCCGAGTCATTGATAGCAAAGTCGGTGCGATTGCCAGTTTGGCGTATCGCCCCTTGCGTGAATTGCGTGACGGTCGGCTTAATTCCCACGCCGCCACTGATATCGTCAACGGTACCGCTGCCTGGGATCGCTATCCCATCTTCGATAGCCTGTGAGGCGCGACTCTGCAGCAGTGCCATATGGGGCTTAAAGCCCGCCGTGTTCATATTCGCTAGATTATGGCTAAGTACTTCTAGCCGATGGCTTTGCGCGTTAGCGCCAGCCGCGGAAAGATAAAGTCCGTAGGGCATATGTGCTGTACCGAATTGCCGTTCGCACCCCTGCGAGATTTTCTGGTTACACTATGGCTTTCGCAAGTTTGACCTGCGATGTCAAGCCGTAAAGTAAAACTGAGCAATTGATTTGCTGCCGGTAGCCCTCGCCGCGTAATTCTAAATTGACTCGCGAAGCTCTTAACTGAGATCCGCACGCGCTACGGACAACTGACAAAAGTAGGTAGCTACGGTAAGCTGGTGGCATCGCTTGCGAAAAGTGTTGCTGTTGACGGGCGTTGCTCGTAAACTCAAGGCATTCGTCCACTCGACGAATTTTTGTTACTACCAAAATCGTTCAGATCTAACCGCCAACTGGCTGGCATTCCTACCTATTTTTTGTGCTAACGAGCTTCACAATGAAATTTAGTCGCTACAGAAGTTTGCTCTGGTCGACGGTTTCGGTCATCAGCCTGCTAGCCACGCTCTGCTGCGGGCAGGCCCAGCCTCCGAATTTTCTGGTGATTATCGCCGACGACATGGGATATTCCGATGCGGGATGTTACGGGGGTGAGATCGCTACTCCCAATCTCGATGCCCTAGCCGCTGGCGGCTTGCGATTCACGCAATTCTACAATACGGCACGCTGCTGGCCGACTCGCGCGGCGCTTTTGTCCGGCTACTATCCACAGCAGGTTCGTCGCGATGGCATGCCTGGGGCCAAGCCGAAGGAGTTTGGTGGTAACGGCGTGCGTCCGAGTTGGGCACAACTTATCTCTAAACGACTTCAACCGTTGGGCTATCGCACCTATCATTCCGGGAAATGGCACGTGGATGGTCAACCAACGGAAAACGGGTTTGATGTCTCAGCACAAGTAAGTCGCGGTCCCGGCTTCTTTGAAGCCAAAGCGGTGCGGCAAAAACGAGCGTCGAAGGAAAGCCAGGATGCTGACGAAGGCCAGTTCTATTTAACGACCGCAACGGCCGAACATGCGATCGATTGCTTGCAGGATCATGCGGCCAACTTTGCCGCGCGACCCTTCTTTCATTACTTAGCGTTCAACGCTCCGCACTTTCCGCTGCACGCCCTCCCTGAGGACATTGAACGCTACCAAGATCGCTATGTGGCTGGTTGGGACAAATTGCGGCAGGAGCGACATGCGCGCCAGATCCAACTGGGAATCACTCATACTCCACTGTCGGAATTGGAAGCCAACGTTGGACCTCCCTACGACTTCCCTGATCAAATCGCCTTGTTGGGACCGGGCGAAATTAACCGTCCGCTCAAGTGGCACGAATTGAACACAGAGCAGAAACAGTTTCAAACGATGAAGATGGCCATTCATGCCGCCATGATTGACCGTATGGATCGCGAGATCGGAAGAGTGCTGGAGCAATTGCGGTCGATGAATGCTATGGAAAATACCTTTATTTGTTTCCTCTCGGACAATGGCGCCAGCGCGGAGATCATGGTGCGTGGTGACGGACACGATCCCAGTGCTTCGCCCGGGTCAGCAGACACCTACTTATGCTTGGGGCCAGGCTTTTCGAGCGCTGCCAACACACCCTTTCGCAGGCACAAGACATGGGTGCATGAGGGAGGGATCTCCACCCCCTTTATCGTCCACTGGCCGAAGGGAATCGCGGACAAGAATCAGTTGCGCGACACGGTCGCACACGTGATCGACCTTGCTCCGACGATCCTGGAATTGGCGGGAAGCGATTCGCAACTGGAGCCTGGCGTCCCCGCGTTTCCAGGCACCAGTCTCAAGCCGGCCTTTGCTCAGGAGGGTGCCGACCTTCACAACGAACTCTGGTTCTACCACGAAGGGAATCGTGGGCTGCGGCAGGGTGATTGGAAGATTGTGCTGAGCAATGTAGCTCGTCCGTTCCCTTGGAATAGTTCGGACGAGGCAAATGGCACCAGCGAACCTGCCCAAGCCTGGGAGCTTT
Source organism: Pirellulaceae bacterium (assembly GCA_041739785.1). Lineage (GTDB taxonomy): Bacteria > Planctomycetota > Planctomycetia > Pirellulales > Pirellulaceae > Aureliella. The sequence goes on along the minus strand of JBGSNE010000253.1, from coordinate 53,617 downwards.
ACAATTTGGGGACTGACCGCGCCGAGCAACATGATCTAGCGGCTGAGCAGCCAGAGCGAGTCCAGTCCATGGTGAAACGCTGGACGGAAATGAAAGATCAATTCCTGCGCGATGCCCAGTAGCCGGTCGCCGCCCACTTATAATAAGTTGGTCACACTTGCCGAGTGGGACTAGCGGTTGTTTAAGTCGCACCCGGCAGGTACGACCCACGGCAAATCACACTGGCCGTAAGCCTTGGCCGGTGCGCAGATTGATTGGCTAATACTACAGGAAATAAAGGTACGTACAGATTGTCTACGTCGGAGACTGAAGCAACTGGGGATGAGTTCGGTTTTCGAAGGGCGGCGGAGAAGGTCCGGTCGTTCCCACAAACGCCTGGCGTGTACCTGATGAAGGACCAAGCGGGAGTTGTGATCTATGTGGGTAAAGCCAAGAACCTGCGCAGTCGGGCTGGCAGCTACTTTCTCAAGGCAGCGCAACAGGAACTGCGGACCGCAACTTGGGTAAACGAAATTTGTGATGTCGACTATTTAGAGTGCGATAGCGAAGTGGATGCGTTGTTGGCCGAAAGTCGATTGATCAAAGATGTGCAACCCAAGCACAACAAAGAACAAAAAGACGACAAAAGCTTTCCTTACTTGATGATCACAACTCGCGAAGATTTCCCGCGGGTTGAATTGACGCGTGAGCCCCCCACGTCAGGAGTTAAGCTCTATGGGCCGTTTGCTAGTGCAGGAGCCTTACGCGGAGCGATTCAAGCGCTGCAGAAGATTTTCAAATTTCGCACTTGCTCACTAGACATCGACGCTGACGATCCACGTTGGAAATGGTTTCGTCCATGCCTGTTGGCGTCTATTCGCCAGTGTACGGCTCCCTGCAACCTAAGGATCAGTAAGGAGGATTACAAACAGGACATCCGCAGGCTCCAGACTTTCCTTGAAGGAGGTCAGAAGCGACTGTTAAAGGAAATGCGTCAGGAGATGCAAGAAGCCGCCAAAGAGATGCAATACGAGAAGGCTGCCCGTCTGCGCGATGAGATCTCGATGCTTGAGCGACTGGACGAACGCGGGGAACTTGACACTCACGCCCAACCAGAAGTCTTCTATATCGATCCCAAAAAAGGATTGGCAGGGCTACAGAAAGTCCTTAAGTTAGACAAGCAACCGCGAATCATCGAAGGGGTGGATATTGCACATCTAGGTGGCAACGAAACCGTGGCTAGCCTAGTTCAGTTCATTGATGGGTTGCCCTTCAAACCAGGCTATCGACGTTACAAAATACAACAGGTGGCCGGCGTAGACGACTTCCGAAGCATTCACGAAGTGGTCTCACGTCGCTTTCGACGCTTGAGTGATTCCCAAGAAGCCTTTCCGGACCTGTTGTTGATCGATGGCGGCAAGGGACAGTTGAGTGCCGCCATGGCTGCTTTCCGCGATCAGGGGATCGAGCCGCCAACGTTACTATCGTTGGCAAAACGCGACGAAGAAATCTTCATCCCCGGACGCTCGGAGCCGCTCAAGCTGAGCCGCCATGCTTTTGGACTGCGGTTGCTTCAATACGTTCGCGACGAAGCACACCGCTTCGCTCAGCATTACCATCACATCCTGCGCAATAAGAGCCAATTCGGGCAATAGCTTAGTAGATCAATAGGGGCCAACCCATCAAATTGGCTCAGGCCTCGATTGCAATCGCTCATTGTTCCCAGCGATCGGCGAACGCAAATAGCGCATCGAGCGACAGTTCGAAACCAGGCAAGCAGCCCGTCGTGAAAGTTTGTTCGCGACTATAGCTTTGTTGTTCTGCCTTCCCCGCCACGAATCGATAACGGACCAACGTGTGCAGGAAACGATCAATGATCCAATACTCTTGGACACCGGCCGTTTGGTATTCATCGCGTTTCAAAATGTAATCGCGATGTCGATTCCGTTTGCCGCTTGAAACCAATTCTACAGCGATGGTTGGAGTTTCAGTGTTGCGTGGGAGTCGCCCAAGTCCCGCCCAAATCGCTCGGTCCACACGACGGCGATTGGGACCAATGTGAACCGTTTGCTCCGAAACAGTCGCATCCAGGGCCGCTCCTTGCGGGTGGGATTCTTGGTATTTTCTAAGCAGATGTCCCAATTCTTCATTCGGATCGCGCTCTGACAACGAAGGAGGTGGATTCACGATTAAGACTCCGTTTACCAACTCGTAGCGCCACCCCGGTTCGAAATCGGCCTCATCAAATTCCCACGGGCTGAGTTGCAAACCGTTGGATTCGGCATTGAGAATAGTGGTCGCTTGTTCAACTGTGGCCATGCTGTGCTCCCGAAATTGGTCAGCCCCGAATGCCGCTACGTTTCAATCTGCTGCCATTCGGGTTCGAACCTGCATTTTACCAGTTCTCAGCTGCTTCCGTCAAATGTAGCACAACCAGTGCAATGGGCTTCGAGCGAAAGAGTCTTGCAAAGTGTTCATCAGGCAGGAATGCCGGACGCACTAGGGGCTCGAAGGCTGCGGTAAATTTCCAGGACCGGGACGCGTTGAATCGGCTAATTGAGACACAAGCAGGGCTTGGTCAAGCGGGTCCAGTCCCAATGCGGCTTGCATCTCAGCCAGCGCCACAAACCAGCTCCGCTGGGTATCGACCATTTTGATCTCGGTCTCGTTGACTTTCGACTCGAGCAAGTTGATATAGATCAAATCCACCTTACCGCGTTCAAAGGCGAAACGATAGCGGCTGAGCGTATCCACGGCGGCTCTCAAGGCCAACTCAGCTTGCTCGGCCGCTTGCGCCGAAAGTACCAATGCGTTGTAGGCGATTTGCAGTTCAGTTCCGATCTTATCGCGTTGCAGCCGGAGCTTTTGTTCGATCTGCGCCATCTTGGCGGACGTTGATTGAATCTTCCCGCGGGCCTTGCGACGTTGTATGGGAACTTCTCCTTGCACGCCGACCAACAATTCAAACTGCCCCTTATCGTTCAAGCTCGACGCGGGTGTCCCCATGTCTTGGGAAGCTTCGCTCATTAGATCTAGTTGAGGCAATAGCTGATTGCGAGCCAGTTGTTGATCGAGTTGAATTTGTCGTTGTTCGAACTGCAAGATTCTTGGCTCTGGTCGTCGCGACAACGCATCGGCCAAATCCGTCTGGAAGTCGCCTGCCGGCAGGGGCTCGATGACGGGAAAATGGGCTGGCAGCCAGGCATCCTGGGGAATCATGGCTTGGCCTACATCGTTGCGCAAATAGATGGAAAGTTTGAAACCGGAGGCGCGAAACTTCTGCTCAGTCTCAAGCACTTTGCCACGTCGCTCGGCGATCAATTGTTGATTAAAGATCAAATCGATTTCCGCAAACTTGCCCGCCTTCACACCGACTTCGTATTGTTCGCCGCGCTGCTCGGCCAACTCCAGTAATTCGCGCTGGGCATCAAGTACGGCGCCGGCAGCTACCCACTCCCAGTAGAGTGTTGAGCCTTCTCTGGCGGCGGCGAGCAGCGATTGCTGAATCAATGGCTCAGCGGCTTGGCCCGCCAACGAAGCCTGGAATACTGCGACACGCTGTGCGTCGATAGCCCGACCTTGCAGTAGCGGGATACCCAAAGCCAATTTGAACTCACCAGCCTTGTTGGTTTCACGTTCTTTGTACCACGGTTGAAAATCGCCGCGCCCTAGGCGATAACCGGCTGACAAATAGCCACCCCACCAAGTTTGCCGGGCAAGTCCGATTCCATTGCGGTAGTTTTCGTAAAACCCCGTCGGCTCCGTAAGCGTGTAGGCTTGCAATTTGGTGTCATAAGCACCGTAGGCTTCTATCAATTGCCCCTGCGCAAGTGAACGTTGCAAACGGGATTGTTCAATCAAGGGATAGGATCGATAGACGCTAGCCACAACGTCTGCCAGCGTTAAACGCTCTGCATCGATGGACGCACTGCTATCTGAATTGGCGCTCTGATCTTGGTTCAGGAGTGAGGAATCGGCGGCTGACGACTGGTTCGCTTCTTTCTTGTCAGCATCCCCGCTCTGCGTTTGATCGGGCGTGTCTATTTCCGATGGATTTAATTCGCGATTGGCGTCAGCCGGAAGGGATGGGGCGAAAGAGTCTGTGGGGGAAGATGGGACAGGCTGGGCTGAGGGGTTGTCCGCTTCGCGAACCACTTGTGCCATTGCTGGCAACTGAACGACCGCCCAGCAAACAACAGCGATCAGCAAGCGGTGCCGAATTCCGCTTACGACTTGGGGAGTTTGGGTTTGGACGATTTCCCTGTGGAGTCCTTCGGTTCCTGATCGGCGACGATCGGAGGGAAACCATTCAGTTGACGCCATATCTCGTAACCAAGGGGAACTTGTTTTAGCAAAACCCAACCATTTGCACGCACACCTTGACGCAAATATCGGTTGTCGGGCCATCCTTTCTCACCTTCAAAGTGACGATCAGCGACAACAACCACGCGAAAAAAACCTTTGCCATCATCAGTTGGGAAAACCCGGTTGACTTTTCCGCCGAAGGTCCCCACCGCCACGGAGGGCCAACCGACGAACTGCACGGCGGGCCATCCTTCAAACTGCAGCCGCACTTGATCGCCTTCATGGACCAGCGGCATATCGTTGCCACTGACTTGCATTTCTACAGCCAACTCGGTGGTGTCGGGGACGATCACGAAGAGTGGATCCCCTTCCTTGACGGCATCGCTCCCTTCCAATCCGCTCCATTGTTGGATATAGCCGTTTCTTGGTGCACGGACTTCCAAGCGATCGAACTCGCCCCGTTTGGCTTGCAGGTCAGTCAACTCCTTTTGGATGGTGTTGATTTTCTGTATTTCGTCCTCCACCTTTTGCTCGGCGGCCCGGTTTTTGATATAGATATCCTCTCTCTTCGATTTGATCTCTGACTCCTTGGAGCTCAAGGTAGCCCAAGCTTCCTGCACCGCGCTTTCCGCCTTGAGAACTTTACTACGTTGGGACTCGGCTGCCTGCTGTTTCGAGAATAATTCCTCACGCGAGACGAGGCCTTTGGAAGCGACTTCTTCGGCAATTCGCAATTGATTGCGTTTGTCATCCAGCTCAGCCTGTAAGGCCAAAACTTCATTTCTTGCCTGTTCCCATTTCTGCTCTGCGGCCAGGACGTCTTGATTGAGCGAGTCGATCAGGTTTTCGCCACTACTCTTTTGAAGCGAAAATGCCTGTTCAGCCAAGGCTCGATTTGATTGAGCTGAAGAGAGCTTGGACTCGATGTTGAGTATCTGTGAATCGGCCAACGAAACCCCCTCAGCGGCAAAGGGGGTCAAACGTAACAGTAGCTCTCCCTTTTCAACGTAGCTCCCCTCACGCAAACCCGGCTTGACCCACTCGACCACTCCCTTGGAACCACTGGTTACCTGTTGCGGGCGCTCTTGGGGATCCAGCGCTAGTACGGTGCCAATACCGCGAGCCGTTTGTTGCCAGGGAACGAAGACCATGGCCACGATCGACACGACCAGAGCCAAAAATGTGAGCTTGCCGAACGTCCGTATAAAACGTCCCGTGCGAACCAATTGCAAGGCGGGGAATTCGGACCACAGTTCTTGTTGGGCGGACATGGCTTATATGTGCTCCAAATCGAATAGCGTGTGGCACCGCTCAGCGATGGTGCGATGATTGGTGGCGATGAGCAACGTCCATGGGGCCTGTGGATCAGCCAGCGCCGTCCAGACTTGATCAAAGGCGGTGGGAGTCAGGTCATCCAGTACGCCATCGAGTAATAATAGCTTTGGTCGTCCGGCCATTGCCTGAGCAATCATTAGCTGTGCGCGTTGCGTGCTGGTCAGAGGAGCACCGTCGGTTTGTAGTTGAGTCTTTAATCCTTGGGGAAGGCGCAGTACGGCATCCCACAAGCCGACTTGTACCAACGTCTCGCGCACATGATTTTGACCGACATCGCCACGTCCCAAGTCAATGTTTTCATGCAGAGCTGCATTGAATATCTCGATTTCCCCTGCATAACCAACCATTCGTCCTTGTCCGGCCAACGCGGCGCGGCGAGCTTCCAGTCCTCCGACTTCGGCAATCCCATGTTCGGCCTCGAGCAGACCAGCCAAGCACCTAAGCAAAAGCGATTTGCCCGAGCGATCGCTCCCCACCAGGGCCGCGCGGGCGCCAGCCTCCAATCGCCCCGATGGAATGTGGCAGTCCAAACCAGTGCTTCGATGATGAAAACTCAAATCCTCCCAGCGAACGTCAACTGGCCCGCTAGGAAGATCCCCCAATTCGTACCGCGGGTCGACTGGGATATCGAGCAAGTGCCCCACCTTATCAATGCCGGCCATCAGATCGTAAAACTTCTCTAGCGATTTCCCCGCTTTGGCAAACGCTCCAACCACCACGGTAACCACCAATTCGCTGGCCACCAACTGACCAAGCGTCAACTGCTGTCGCATTACCAACCAGCCTCCTAGCCCCAGCAGCGCGGTCGAGGCGATCACTTGTAGACTGATCGCAAAGGCTACTTGGCGGATCACCACCCGGAATTGTCCTTGTCGTGCAACCAGATATTCGGTCGTCAGTCGATTGGACCGCTCCACTGCCAACATTTCCCCTCCATTGACTTTGAACGGCGTGGGCGATGCGATCACGTCCTGCAGCCAATGCGCGATTCGATATTTGATCTTCGATTCTTCGATCGCGGTCGATATGCCACCGCGCCCCAGCAACCAAGTCACCGAGACCATGGAGATCATCAGCACAATGTCAAAGCCGAGCAGGAAGGGGTGGTAAAAGGCGAGTAGCAGCAATCCCAGACCGGTAGTTAGCACAATCGACACTCCGTCCAAGAGCAGTACTGCACTGGCCTTTTGAATCGTCATGATGTCAAACACGCGATTGGCCAATTCACGTGGATACTCACCCTCCAAGGCTGTCTGATAGGCTCTTGGAAAGCGATGTGCCAAATCGCCGACAATCCGCACGAACTGTCGACGCTGAATCATCTCGACCACGATCGTTTGTAAGATTCTTAAGACCCCCGCCAATCCCAAGCAGGCCAGCAACATTACGGCCAAAACCAATAGCGGCTGTATATAGGTCCCCCAACTGACCACGTTGACCAGCGATTCAATTGCCAAAGGCGTGGCCAGCGCGAGGATCCCCGCGACGAGCGCGAACATTCCAACGATCCACAGGTCGCGGGCGTCGAGTCGCAGCAGTGCAAGCAAGCGACGCAGCGGTTTGGGATGGTGCGGATGTGCGGCATGACTGTGATTTTGGCTGGCGTGTGCCGCAGCACTCGACAAACTACTGCACTCCAGCTCTTTCTTGGCCACAAACAATCGGGGCTTCTTAGCCAACAGGTGGCGTAGTTTACGAGGTGACAAAACGATAAAACTCACACCCTCGTCAACTTGGCTGGCCTCAACATTTTTTCCAACTCGCTTTTCGAAAACCGTAAAAGTTCCGTCTGCGCTGGCCGCCACAACAGGCAGCCCCTCGACCAGCAACGATTGCACTTCGCTGGCCTCCAAATCCGCTTCCTTAAGGAAGATCCCCGCCCGTTGCGCGCCAGCACAGAGCAACTCCAATTCGTCACCAGCTGGATCGGCGCGAGAGACATCTCCAAGATCGAGTTCGGAATAGTCGATGGCAACTTGCAAACATAGCCCCACACGGCGCAGCACATCCAGCACGCGATCGTCGATGGTTCGAATCATACTCTCCTTTTTTTAACAGCTTTGCCACCAATTTCCGTGACCATTTCATTCAACTATAGGTCATAGGCCAATACTCTAACAAATAGCAATCAAACACGGAATGCATTCAAAAAACAAATAGGCGGTGGAAGTAGCGCAGCGCAAAACCTAGTGCTTCAACCACATTTAGTAGTGGGGTACAACGCGGGGCGGGAAAAGGTGTCGGACACTCTCGGAAGTCACTCGATATGCGGTAATTTTCGCAGGTCCCCAAAGCGTCCGACACTCTTGGGGTTTAGCGCCAAGACCACTCAGCGATTGGGCAACTTTCGCTAGAATAGTAACTTCTACAATGGCTCGACTAGGCTGGTTAGTATTTCCTCAAGCACTGATTGACAATCCATGCACTCACCGATAACTCGCCGTTTCGTTTTTTACGTCTGCCTACTCCTGCCTAACTTTTGTCTGGCGCAAACCCCCGATTTGAAGCTCCGCGCCGGAGTAACTCGATTTCAGAAAATTGAGGATGTAATCACAGCCTGGCAGCCCGGGACGCATGTCTTCGTCAAAGGAGAGCTTGGCGTCGGCCAGCGGCAGCTCGAGGAACTGCAGAATTGGATTGACCAAAACGCTCCACACTGGACAGTGGTATTGATGGAATCGGCTGCCGGCGAGCGGTATCGAGCCGCTGATGGACGCGACTACCGTGAACTCGACGCGGTTGAACATGCCCTAGGACATGGATTGAGCAATCGTACGGGCTTTGGAAATCTGGAACATACACAGACTGGTGAAAGCGATGGTGCTATCTTCGCGTTGTTCTTGCAAGAGAGAAAGTTTAGTTATTTCGGATCCGATGCACAGGATCGGCGCGGCATAGGTGAAGCTAATTGGATGGGGCAGCTCGACCAACCAGCCTTCCGGGCCATGCGCAACGGCGGCCGGATCATCGACGCCGTTAAGGATACGATACGCACCATCAATGCGCGGCTGGAGCAAACCATCGCCTTCGAAGTAGCTTCGGCAGAGAGAGCCGAACGCGAGCGAGAGCGGGCCGCAGAGGAAGTGGGGCGCGGAGTGGAGGTTACGCGACAACGGATTGAGGAAGTACAACTGGCTGCCGCTAATTTTCGACTGCAACACCCGGTAGCTACCGGACCGCTGGCGACCCCTCCTTTGCCAGCTTGGCAAACCGAATTGGAAGCGATCAAAGCTGATATTACTCCCGAAACCGCTCGTGAACTTGACCAGCGGCTCTCCACGCTCAATGATGCAGTAGAACGACACCTAAACGGCTACGCATCCATAAACGGGCTCGATGAACATGAACAGCAGATCGAACAGCAACTGATAACGCTGGCACAATCGCCAGAACAAGTTGCTGCGGCGGAGATCGCTCAGGCCCGCACGTTCATCGCACAGGCCAAATCGAATGCACTGGCAGGAGAGCTGGGAATAGAGCGAGAACTCGCCCAAGCGGACGTGGTGGTGCAAGCAGGCAAAGCGTTGGTCGACCAAGAGACGCTGCAACGAGAGCGAGCCGCCATGCGGGCTTTGTGGATTCGTCGGACAGTCCTGTTCATGTTGGCCCTGACCACCATGGCTGTTATGGGCGTGTTAGCCATTCTCAACCGCCGTCGCAAAAAGGCAATGTTGCAGGCTCAAAGTGAATTGGCCAAACGCGAAAGCTCCGTCAACAAGGAGACCGACGGGATCAATACACTCTTTGTGCGCAATGAAGATATTCTCGGTAGCCGTGAGCAACTTAAGAAGCGAGGCTATGAGGGGCTGACGCTGCAGACCAGCAATCAAGCGCTCGATTACGTAGATGACCTGTTTATCATGTCCAAGGAGATTCGCCGAGTAGTCAGTGAAGCTAAGGAGTTGGTTTACCCCAGCAGTGTGAGCGGCCGCATCACCAACCTCTTCAGCAGTACTCGATATCAACAAGCAATCAATCAAGTGAGCGGTAAACCGCTTCAGTTTAATCGCCTTAACGGGTTGCCCTCTGTCCTGCGAAATCAGATTGAACTCAACGCTGACGGTTCGTTGCCTGACCAGATATCGATGACTTTTGAAGATGTGTTTCTAGCCTTTCAACGCCGCGGTTTCGATGCACAGCAGGCTTTAAACACAATAGAGACTTCACTAACTGAAGTTGGTGATACGATTGGTGAGCTGCAACAAAAACTGGAAAGAATTACTACTCAAGAAAAGGAGATGATGCAAGCCGCTGCCAATGATCACTATTTCAATCTCCCACATTTCTTTGAGAAACTCATCCCTAGCGCCCAACAAGACCTGGCCACAGCGGACGAACAAGCGGCTTTCGATGCTGTGCAAGCTATGCAAGGGGCTATCCCTACAGCCCGTCGAAAGCTGTCGGAAGCCGCTACCTTGGCCGGGCATTTATCCGCAGCCCGAGAAAAACTCTTCCCAGCTCTAACCGCGAGTGCCGATGAATTGAAGCAACTCGGCTATACCTCTACTTGGATCGATGACGACTTAAGGGCCATCACCGATAGGGCCAATCAACTCATGGAGACCGCCACCCAGCGGTCGATCGCGGCCGAGATCGATGAAGTGTCCGCGCGATTGAAGGCTGTCTCTTCCAAAGCCGATCAGGCGCTTGCCTATGCGCGAGACATTGATGGCCAATTGGCACCCGCGTTACGAACGCTCAGTGAGAAAGTCGAACTTGGGCGAAAATCGCTGGCGACAAAACTTGGAGTCTCGATAGACAAGGTACTCAACGAAGTCGAGCGTGATCCAGACGACTGGATCGCCGACGCCGGTAAACACCTGGAAACCGCCCGAGCCACACTCGCTTTGGGGCGCAATGAAGTCGTCGAGTCCGCGTTAGAGGCCATGCAATTATCGGCAACTCGTGCGGATGAATTGCTTGAGGCATCGCTCTCGGCGGCCGATGCGTATGAGAAACGTCAGCAGCAAGCCCATGGCGAATTGAATCGTTTGCGTACGCGCATTCCTGATGTCGAGCGCGAACTCGAACCAGTGCAGGCCGCTTACGAAGCCTCGGCCCTGTTGATGTGCGATATTATGGATGACAGCTCGTCGCAAAATAACTCCAAGTTCGGGGCTGCCGCGATCGTGGATTCCGCCGCGACTCCTATGCAGCAGATTGAAGGCTGGTTAACCAAAGCCGCTGAAGCACATCGCTTGGGACAAGTGCTACAGGCCGAAGACCTAATGCACCAGGCGGCCTCGACTCTGACGCACTCTCATCAACGACTCGACCAAGTACAGCAGCATTTGCAATTGATCGCCAACCAAACACGCGACAATCAAATCACACTCAAGCGGCTGGTCGATCAGTGTTCGGCCTTACTGGAATCGAGACGCGATCCATTGGTAATGCAACCGACTCTGGCCGCAATTGAGCAAACGCAACAATCGCTTGAGGGCTGGCGGCGTGATCTGGCGACCAGCCACGTGGCTCGCAATCCATTCGACGTCCAGCATAATTTCGAGGGACTCAAGCAAACCTTGTTGCAGCTCGAAGCACAGTGCGTAGCCGATCGACAGGCGCACGCCGAAGCCGCGCGAGCCGTGGCTGGAGCCAATCGACAATTGGAATTGGCTACGCAGTTGGTACGGCAGTCACAAACCGATGGCATACCCGACAGTCAACTCACCGTTGAAGCAAACAATCGCATCGTGACACTCGCGCGGACGTTGGCAGGTGTGCAACATGAGCTGGATGTGCCGCATGGGAGTTGGAAGACAGTGGACGACAATGCCTCTCGGATCCACGTTGAACTGCGTTCGGCCACCGATTCGCTAGGGGGTGAGCTACAGAACGCCAGTCAGGCACTAACGAATTTTCAATTGGCCTCGCAAGCAGTTTTTCAAGCCGAGCAATGGTCGGGGTCGTACGGTATTCGCGTCATGGGATCCCCGGGAGTTCAGGAGTTGGAACGCGCGCGGCAAGGCTTGCAACAAGGTAACTACAGTTTAGTGCTGGATTTGGCGCGCGTAGCTACCACAGTAGCTCAGTCAGCAGTGCAACAAGCTGAGCGCGAGGTAACGCGTCGGCGGATCGCAGAGCAACAAGCGGCGGAGGCCGAACGTCGTCGCAAAGCGGCTCGCAGCAGGCCTAGTTCGCCCTTTGGTGGCGGATTTACTATTGGCTCAGAAGGCGGCTCGTTCGGTGGCGGCGGCTCGTTTGGCGGCGGCAGAAGTTCCGGTGGTGGTAGTAGGTCCAGTGGCGGCAGTTCCGGATTCGGCCGCTCGGGTTGGTAAAGAAAATCCCAGCCCAATCGTTTGGGCGTCAAGCGGATATTGGGACCGAAAGTGGCGCTGTCCGATTAGCCGAACTAGCGCGGCGTTCCACCATTACCGGCGACTTTGGCGGTGGCTTTTTTCCCCATGGCTGCAAAAAATTCCGGCTCGGTAACCGTCCGGTAGGTTACCAACATTGTGCCAATATCAGCCACTTGTTTTTCGTCGACTTTGGAGAGTCTCCAATTCGTATGTAAACGGCATTTGACCACTTCGGTTTGACTATCACTACGGGCCGTGCGTGTGATCTCTTCGGGTAGCGATTTCTGCTCTGCCACCACACGATTGAGACTCAGCCGCGCAAATGGGGGAACTCCCGAACGCCAACCATTGAGTAGACTCAGCGCGTCGGCGGCGCGCGCATATTGCTGGGCCATCTGTTCGTCGCGGGGCTGCTGCAGGGTGGCCTCATAGCGCATCACGCTATCGCCTACACTCACAACATTGTTGGTGACTTCAATCTGTTCAGCTCCCTTGAGATACAGAGCCAAATTCGACGTTTCTGCTTGTTTCCGAGCCGAATCGATGTATTGCTGCAACTGCTTGAGGTCAATTGAGGTTTGCGTTTGCTGTTGTTTGTTCAGCAACACGATACGATCACGTGCCACGTCGACCATGGTAATCTGATTCGGATCGTCGAAGGAAATGTCGTAGGCCACTCCGGCTGAGAATAGGGTCAAAGTCTGTTGCGCGGGCTCCTTCTGCGATCCAAAGAAGACGTCGGTCACCACGCGAAACGGAGCCTGCGGTGGTGCAATTTTCTCTTGAGCGGTACAGTAATCGTCAAGCATGGCATTCGACATAGTTAAGTATACAGTCAACACCAGCGGCAATCCCATAGGAGCCAAGCGTCTGGACATGGCAGGTGTGGTCCCCAAAAGAGTTTTTCTTTTTGCAAGATATTTCACGATCGACAACCAGCAGAATTTCGGTAGACTCTGCGATATAACGGTCATACGCAATTTTGCCCTGGAAATGCAAGGCTAATTCGACGATTATTAACGTTCGGCGGAGTACCAAAATAACCGGGTTAGAAAAGTCAGCTATAGCCGATTCGTTATGCAGAGATTGAAAGGTCAGACTCCGACATGCCCGAAATCGCGCGAGTTGCCCTGAGATTAACTTTTGCTATCGTTATGTTTTTCAATGCTGCCTGTGGATGGTCGCTAATGGCTGCGCCTCAAGATGAACCGGAACAAGCTTCCCATCTGCCCAACTGGAAGACGCCGACACTGGGTGGAAAGCAGCTCTGGACGGATCACGCTTGGCGTCAAGGCTGGCGGATACAGCAGAACGCCTTAACCGGCCACTGGCGTCTGCTTGATCCCAGCAATGTGCGGCACGCGTGGGGGAATCGGGCTGCCTGCAATCAAGCCCTGGAGCAGCAGCAGCTTCCACTCACGCTACCCGGAAACCATGTGGTAGTGTTGCTCCACGGGCTCATGCGCTCCGCGTCATCTATGAGCGGGTTGCACACGCATCTGTCTGCCAGCGACAATCGAACCATTGTCAGCTTCGAATACGCTAGCACTCGGAGTGCTATTTCGAACCATGCTGCCGCGCTTCGCGAAGTAGTTGACGGATTGCCTGTTGAGGTGCGGTTGAGCTTTGTGGGCCACAGCATGGGGAATATCGTCCTACGCCATGCGATCGGAGATTGGCAGCGGGCCAGTGACTCACAAACTCTTGAGCGGATCGAAAGCGTGGTCATGCTCGGCCCCCCCAATCAAGGCGCGTCGATCGCCCGACAATTGTCCAAGACAGGAGTGTTCGGTTGGGTAACCGGGCCGGGTGGGATGGAATTGGGACCGAACTGGCAGGAGTTCGAAGCCCAGTTAGCCATTCCTCCGTGTCCTTTCGGAATTGTGGCAGGCCGTTTACCAGAGAGCAACTTTCAAAATCCACTCGTAGACGGCGCAAGCGATTTTGTGGTGAGCGTCGAAGAGACCCGACTCGAAGGTGCTACTGATTTTCTCGAAGTTCCGCGCCTTCACTCTTTTCTCATGGACGATCCCGAAGTCCAACGGGCCGTTGCCCATTTTTTGGATCATCAAAGTTTCGTCGAACAGTGAGTGGGGCGCAGTTGCCGAGTGGGACTACTTCAGCGAGCACAAAAACTCGAGCAAGTCAGCCAATTCTTCGGCAGTCATCTCGGCTACCAAACCGATGGGCATCAGCGAATTGGATTGGGCTGTCATGTGCTCAATGTCCGTTGTGAGCAAGTGATGATCCTTCCCGTCGGCCGCACGAATCACAACTTCGGAGAGGTTGTGTTCGATGCGCAAACCGGTGATGACTTGTCCGTCAACCGTGACCACAGCGTAATTAGCATACTCCGGCTCGATCTTTTTTGACGGTTCCAACAGACTTTCCAAGAGTTCCGCACGAGTGCGTTTCTTGGCGATGCCATCTAAATCTGGACCAACGGACCGGCCTTGCTCGGCAAGTCGGTGGCAAGTGCGGCATTGTTGCGTTTTGGAATTCAAGAACAGTTCGCGTCCACGCTCTGCGTTACCTGGCATGTTTAGAAAATGGTTGACATCGATATTACTGCCCAGACGCGCGACGCGTTCTGATGGATTTAGGAAACGCTCAAACAATCCGCGCGTCAGTGGTCCAGCCGTGGCAAATAGTTGCAGCGCTCGTTGGTGACGAGTTTCGCGGTCAGGGGTTAGCTCAATTTGTCGGGCTAGCCGTAAAGCGCTCCAGACATCGTCAATTGGCTCGGTCGCTTCCGTGTCGACATCCACGGAGTCTTGGCCCAGTGATCGAATCCAATCATGAATCAACCCCAATCCCAGACTGTCATTGTCGCGCGACCAGAGTTTAGGCATATGCCCTGTGCCGCTGGTTGCCAAGCGATAATAGAGGACTGATCGATATGGGTCCCCGGGCACAATTACCTTTGCGTTAGGCAGGTCAAACATCCCTTGCGCAGCCGGGAAATCTACGGCGAAAATCTCTGAAGTGGGAAGATCGAAACTCAAGTCGAGCGCCACGGTACCTCCGCCGCCGCGGCAATGACAATGCGCGCAATTGGTCGCCAAATAAGAACGCGCTCGTGTTTCAAGAGTGGCAGAAAAATCCGTTGGATTGACCAATCGTTTGAACGGCCTGAGATTGTCTGGAGCATCAATCACCAGCTCACTGTCCACCAAGGTCGCGATGGGATCCTCAACCGGACGCTCACCCAGAGAATCGAGGTTAGCAAGTGTAAAACCTACGGCTCCGCCTGCTTGATTCGAATGACAAGCGCGGCACTCTGCACGACTTTGAAACCGCCATTTCGCCAACTCGTCTCCGGTTCCATCGACATTTGCAAAAACAAACTCTGCATTGGCTCCTTCTGTAGAAACCAAGATTGCATCGCTCTGCTCGACGTTCCAGGCATAGGTGTAAGGCTGCCATGCGAGACCATCGAAGTGCAACAACTGTGTCTCTATTTTTTGATCGCGCGGCCCATGCGTGTGATTGACCTGTCGCGAAATGGTCTTCGCAAACACTGTGCCAACCGGGTATTTCCAATTGCGCTGTTGACGATGAATGGTGATCGGTTCATGTCCGGGAACACCCAAGTGGAAACACAGTTTGGTTGCGGACTGCCAGGCTGGCGCAACGATCGTGTACGGGAGCACGCCTGTGGCCGGACTTAGCTGTGCGGTGTCACTAAAGAGCCCCGTTTGGCTGAGTCGGTGAGGAAACTGAGTCGATTGATCCGTCAGCTGGTTCTTTACCAATCGATAAATGCCACCATCAAAACTGACAACCAGAACTTCACCGTCGCGTCCTTCGGTCATGGTGATGATCTTCAATCCCGTTTCGGCTAACAATTCGTTCCACTCTAATTGTGACGCTTGTCCAAGGGCCTGGCTTTTCTCACCTTCGGTTTGGGCGCGGGCGCCCCACAACAGCCCCGTTACATAGTCACCGTACAAATACGCCCCATCGAGCTCTGGAAGGGCTTGGCCACGATAGACGACTCCACCCGTAACGCTCAGGCCCTCGGTATGCGGGTAGGCGATTAGCGGTTTGATAATCGGTGTTGGCCCCGGTGTGATATCGCTGCGGATGGGTTGTGGTCCTTCGAAGATGCTCCAACCGTGATTTCCGCCGCGCTGGACATCGTGAATGAGCTCCCAAAGCTCCCAGCCGACATCACCACAGAACATTTTTCCTGTGGCATGATCGATCGTAAACCGCCAAGGATTTCGAAAGCCGTAAGCCCAAATCTCAGCCCTAGCTCCGAGAGTATTTACAAAGGGATTATTGGCGGGAACGGAGTAGCCTAAATTCTCGCTTCGACGATTCACATCAATGCGGCATATCGTGGCTCGCAGGTCGGACAAATCTTGGCTGACATCGTATTCGTCAGGGGGATAGGGACGCGCGCCATCGCCGGCCGAAAAGTACAGGAATCCCTGGCTATCGAAGCGAATTGCACACCCGTTGTGTCCCCCCGAGGCCCATGTAAGTAAAATCTCCTCGCTCTGGCGATCAATCTGAGGCGGGTTCTCGGTGGTCATGCGAAATCGCGAGAGCCGGGTGCCGTCGGGTCGAGCCACCGGGTCGCCCGCGTAGCAGACGAAAATTTCGCGGGTCTGACGAAAATTCGGATGTACGCCAATCCCTAAGGCTCGCGAAAACTGGTCGATGCATGGCGCGAGGTCAAGAGCCAAATCCGCCCGGTCACAGGCGGGATCATCGTCAAAGGTATATACCTGCCCACCCACTTCCAACAATATCATCCGGCCGGTGTCGCCCAAGGGGAGCAATTCAACGGGCTGGTTGAATTGCAACTGCGGATAGACTCGTTCCGTGGCGTAGAGCTTGGGAGGCTCAGGCGAGCCGCTGACGTGGGAAGTGGTCCAGGGCTCGCGCGCCGTGCTTGAACCGCCCACGACGGCCCAAAACCAGACATTCAACCAGAGTGCAATCGACGGAGTTCGATCCGACTGGATACCGCGCATGAGTTTCACTCACAGGTTGGGAGGGATGAATCACATCGATACGACTTGGTCCTATGATAGTAAGTAGATTGCATCGTGCCACGAACGTCAGGCTGGAAAGTCTGACGTACGGGATTTTGGCCAGTCTGGAAGGCCTGACGTATGCCGAATAGCTGACGCACTTACTCTTCAGTGGGAGGTAGCTCCGAATCGACGTCTGGCGGTGCCACGTTTGTCGGGGCCGGCTCGATAGGGGCTGTAGGAGTCGTTGGGGGAGCTCCCTCTTCGTCGATAATCTCGTCCTCTTTGGGGACTTTCACAATCGCCGTTAGCGTGTCATCCTCGTCGACGTTCATAATGCGGACCCCTTGAGTGTTGCGACCGATAATATTGATTTCTTGAGCGGCCACGCGTTGGATCTTACCACGCGACGTCATCATCAACAGTTCATCGTCATCGGTGACTGGAACAATTCCAATCACAGGTCCATTGCGTTTGGTAGCCTTGATATCCATCAGGCCCCCACCGCCACGCCGCTGCGTACGATACGACTGAGTCGAGGAAAGATCATCGCCGACATCGTCATTTGGCGAAGTGTTGGACTCGGAGGTACTATCGCTATCGCCATCGGTGTCTCCATGGGCTTCAACCTCCGGTGCACCACTAACTTCGTTTTCGTCGACGGACGCCAATTTTTGACCAGCACCAAACCAAGTGCGTTTCCCGTAGCCTTGTTCGCAGACGGTCAGCAGTGTCGCGTCAGGATCAGCAACAACCATTCCAACTACTGAGTCACCTTTTTTCAGGCGAATGCCTTTGACCCCGGATGTATTGCGACCCATCGATCGCGCATCCGATTCGGCGAATCGGATTGCTTTCCCACCAGCGGTTGCCAAGAGCAGTTGGGCATCTGGGCCGACCACGAGCACATCGACCAACTCATCATCATCTTTTAGCTTGATGGCAATGATGCCACCCTTCTTAGGACGGCTATAGGCATCCAGAGGAGTCTTCTTAACCAGTCCTCGTTTGGTAGCCATCATTAAGAAAAAGCCGGGGAGGTCAAAATCTCTCACGGCGACGCACTCTGCGATCTTCTCCCCTTCAGCCAAGTTCAAGAGATTGACCACAGCACGCCCACGGCTTTCGCGGCTCAGTTGTGGAATGTCATAGACTTTCTGCCAGTAAACCTTACCTTGAGTGGTGAAGAACAACAAATAGGCATGCGTGCTGGCCACGAACAAGTGCTCGACGGGATCTTCTTCTTCTGTCTTGGCACCGGTGATCCCCTTGCCACCACGCCGTTGAGCTCGGTAGGTCGTCGAGGAGATTCGCTTGATATAACCGCGATGGCTGATTGTCACCACCATGGTCTCTTCGGTGATGAGATCCTCCATGTTGACGTTGCCAAGTTCTTCATGGCTGATTTCGGTCCGTCGATTGTCGCCAAACCGGCGGGCAATCTCCTCGGTTTCTTCGCGAATAATAGCGAAAATGTTCTTTGTATCGGACAAGATCTCAAGGTAACCATCAATCTCGGTCAGCAGCGCAGCGTGCTCATCGGAGAGTTTATCTTGTTCGAGATTGACCAACTGGCCCAAGCGCATAGCCAAGATGGCATCGGTTTGCACGCTCGAAAGGGAATACGTATCGGACTCGCCACGATCGAGTTGAAACTCTTTGAAGCCGCGATCCCCGAGCGCTCGTTCCATCATTGACGCAGCCACTTGGACCCCCATCAAACGCTCTTTGGCTTCCGCCTGCGTGCGACTGGAGCGAATAATTCGAATGATTTCGTCGATATCGGCCAGAGCCAGCAGCAGGCCTTCCACCGTGTGCTTGCGCTTTCGTGCGCGGGCCAGCAAGAACTGTGTACGTCGACGAATGACGATCACACGATGGCGAATGAACTCTTGCAACATCTCCTTCAAATTCAGTTCGCGGGGCTTACCATCGACCAGCGCCAGAAAGATGACTGAAAAGGAGTCTTGCAGCGGTGAAAACTGGTAGAGCTGATTGAGCACGATATCAGCGTCGTGCCCCTGTTTGATCTCGATGACTAGCCGAACGGGTTCCCTCAAGTCACTTTCATCGCGAATACCTGAGATGCCTTTGATCTTCCCAGTACTAACGAGCGCCGCGATGCGCTCAATGACTCGATCGCGAAACTGTTGGAAGGGAATTTCACTGACGACAATTCGCGCACGATTCTTAATGGTTTCAATTTTGGTACGGGCGCGGACGACAATTACGCTGCGCCCCGTGCGATAACCCTGGCGAACTCCATAGCGACCACAAATGATGCCACCGGTGGGGAAATCTGGACCGGGCACGATCTCCATCAATTCATCGATTGACGTTTCTGGATCATCTACCAAGGCGATGATTGCCGTGCACACTTCGCGGAGGTTATGAGGGGGTATGCTGGTGGCCATCCCAACGGCAATACCCGTAGCGCCATTGACCAACAGATTTGGAAAACGCGAAGGCAGGACCACTGGCTCAGTACGGACTTCGTCGTAGGTCGGAACATAATCGACCGTATCGAGCTTGAGATCGTCCAGCATCATGGCCGCGGCCGAACTGAGACGGGCTTCTGTATATCGCATGGCGGCCGGCGGAAGACCTGCGATTGAGCCAAAGTTTCCTTGTTTGTCAATAAGTGTTTGCCGCATGTTCCACTCCTGGGCCATGCGCACTAACGTGGGATAAATCACCGCTTCACCGTGAGGGTGATAGTTGCCGCTAGTATCACCCGAGATTTTGGCACATTTCACCCGTTTCGCGCCAGGGCCCAAGCCAAGATCGTTCATCGCCACCAAGATCCGACGTTGGGATGGCTTCAGCCCATCACGGACATCCGGCAACGCGCGACTGACAATGACGCTCATAGCGTAAGTCAGGTAGCTATCGCGCAGTTCGTTTTCGATCGGTTGGTCGACAATGCGCGTCCCGTTTGCGCCGTCATCACTAGCTCCTGCGCCCGCGCTGGAGGGATTGTCCACGTCATTTGGGGGTTCGTCGGCCAAGCCAGAATCCTTTACTCGGAGGGCGAAATCGGTTGTCGGCTGCACCTACCCGAGAGGGTTGTACCAAGCCGCCGAAGAGTCGTTTTCGGAAAGCCCAAATATTAACCGAAAAGCGGCTTTCCAACAACCTCCCACAGCCCCCAAGAAAGCCCGCTAAGTCTTTATTTTCCAACGGTTTGTGGACCCCCTCAGCACGCTCGATGCGACTTGCTTTCGCCGCGCTTGCCAGGTCTATTTGCCCTGTTCCTGTCGAAAGCGAAAAGGGGTTGCTCCCACATACTTCTTGAACTGCTGCGTAAACGCACTCTGATCGCAGAAGCCGAAGCGCAAAGCAATCTCCAGGATCGGCTCATCTGAATTCAGCAGCGCGTCGCTGGCCGCTTGAATCCGCGTCCGCAATAAGAACTCCTGCACACTCATACCAAAAAATTCGATGAATTTGCGATGCAATTGTCGTGGTGAGACGCCCGCGATCTTAGCCAACTCTGTCACCGTGACGCGCCCCTCGCTTTGCTCGCGGATGTGTTCCACCACTTTGTCGATCTGCGTGTACATTTGCAGCGACTTGCGACGTCCGGCGTAACTGCGGACAGTCCCCATGACGCCGATTACCCGCTGGTGATCATCGCGAACGGGTAGCTTATTGGTAATGAACCAATCCAGTGACCGCTGCTCGTTGTACCAAACTTCAACGAGCCCGAGCAGCGGTTGGCCGCTCTGCAAGACTTGGAGATCGTCGCGCACGAACTTAGCTGCAATGTGGCTCGGGAAGAAGTCGCTGTCGCGGCAGCCGATGATCTGCGATTCATGTTCCAGCCCAAAGCGGTCCAGAATCGCACCGCTGGCACCCATCATGCGGCTCTCGGCGTCCTTTACGAAGAAATAGACCCCCGGAACATGTTCAAACAACTCTTGAAAACGTTGTACAGCCCCAATACTACGGTAAAACTTTTCCTGCGCATTCACGAGTTAACGTCCAAACATCTTGGCTAGAGTAAGAAAACGCTAGGGTAAGAGCGGCCAAATTGCGATTAAAATAAGCAAGCTTAAGCGTAACCTATTTGCCGATCGTTTGCATCTACTACTCGATTCAACTCGTGCCGCATTCGCTCTCGAAGCTCATCGCGTCAATATCCTAGCGTAGTACTGAATCGACAGCGGCAAAAGCGGAAAGTAGGAAGCCGATCACTGCATTGATTTGAAAGAAGGCCTCGTTAACACGCCCCATATTTAGTTGCGTAGATCCCTTGGGACGCAGGATAACGTGTTGTCGAACAACCAGCACAACGATCACTATCCAAGCCGCGAAGTAAAGCCGGCCCAAAGACAATTGAGGAAAGAGCCAAGGCAGCGCACACAGGACTACGAGCATAGCTGCATGCAGTCCCGCCGCCAAGCGCAGCGCAATTCCAATCCCCAACCTAGCAGGTAGACTGTGCAGGCCGTGCCCGCGATCAAAGTCGGCATCCTGGCAGGCGTAAATGATGTCGAAGCCAGCGACCCAACCCGCGATCGCGATCGCTAATCCAACTGCGGGCCACAGGTCGGACGTTAAGGCGATAACCTGCTCGCCGCGCATCGCTATCCAAGCGCAAATTGGGGCCAGCGCCAGTGCGACTCCCAACCATATATGAACCAAACTAGTGAAGCGTTTTGCCAAACTGTAGCCAGCTATCCACAGCAAGACCGGGATCGCCCCCGCCAGTGGTAACCAATTGGGGAGGAATAATCCACAAGCGGCGATGAATATCGCTGTCATGGAGCCCAGAAATCCCCAGGCTTGTCCGACTGTCAATTGGCCAGCAGGTAGATGCCGCCCCGCAGTTCGCGGATTGTCAGCGTCAAACCTTGCATCGACAATACGATTGAAAGCCATCGCTGCCGAACGAGCGCTGACCATGCACAGCAGAACGCCAATCAGTCGCCAGCCTATTTGCGTCGACGACAAATGAATCGCATTCACCTGAGGCACAACCAACGCCCACACACACGCCAGTGCCGCAAAGGGGAGTGCGAATACAGTGTGACTGAAGCGAATGAATTCCAGATACTTTCGCAGCAACGACTTTTTCATACGATCACCTCGTACCAGGCCTCGTTGCCTCGTTTCTTACCCAGAACCCTAATAATTCTTAGCTGCCCACCACGTCAAAAATCTGGGCGACTTCCGCTACGAATATGAGTGCCGGTTCACACCAAAGCGTGTCAGGCGGGCAAGTGTTTGACTATCAATCGCTGGAATTGATCGAACAGATACTGGCTATCGTGCGGACCGGCGGAAGCCTCGGGATGGTACTGCACGCTGAAAGCCAATTCGCAGGAGTGTCGTACGCCCGCGATCGTATCATCATTCAAATTGCGATGCGTGACGGTCAGCTCCTGCGGAAGTGATTTTTCGTCGACGGCAAAGCCATGATTTTGCGACGTGATTTCAACGCGTCCACTCTCTAGGTTGAGCACGGGTTGATTGCTGCCCCTGTGCCCGAACTTAAGTTTAAACGTCTTGCCTCCGGCAGCTAGGCTCAACAGTTGATGTCCGAGGCAAATACCAAACATTGGACGCTGGCCAATGAGTTTTCGAATCGTACCAATGGCATACTCGAGTGGCTCGGGGTCGCCGGGACCGTTGGAAAGAAAAATGCCATCGGGCTTTTGGGCCATTACCTCGTCGGCGGTCGAAGTGCCTGGAAGTATCGTGACGCGATTGCCGCGTTCGAACAAATGTCGCGCGATATTCCACTTCATGCCAAAATCGAGGCAAACCACATGGGGCCGGCAATCATTTGTCTCGTCGGCGGCATTCGGCAATTCGCTACCGATCTGCCTGTCGAGTTCATGCAACGCTTCGTTCCAGGCCCGCGCTCGGGCTGGTATGACTTCGCGAACCATGTCGCGTCCAACCAAACCTTGACTGCTGATCACCTTGGCCAGCAGAGACTGGGGGTCCAAGTCGATTGTCGAAACAGCACCTTTCATAGCCCCTTGGCTGCGAATATGTCGCACCAGTGCACGGGTATCGATCCCCGAAATCGCCACAACGCCATGCTCTTGCAAGTACTGAGAGAGTTGCTGTTGCGACCGAAAATTGCTAGCCAGACGGCTTTCCGAACGAACAATAAATCCGGCCACCTGCGGTTTGTCGCTTTCGACATCTTGGTTGTTGGTCCCGTAGTTACCAATTTCCGTATAGGTCATCGTGACAATTTGACCGCAGTAGCTGGGGTCGGTCAGAATCTCTTGATAACCAGTCATCGACGTATTAAAGACGACTTCGCCAAAGCTCTCCCCTTCGGCGCCAATGGACACTCCGGGAATACTGGTGCCATCTTCCAAAACCAATAGGGCCGGTTTTCCAGTACGACTCAACAGATTTTCTCCACCGTAAAAAGAACACCCGTGCCAAATAAGATGAGCCTATTGTCGAGCCTTCAGGGGCTGACCTATCTCATTTACCAACCTGGAAGGCTGACGAAAGGCAAGTATAGGCGGAGCGGAGCAGTTCGTTAAGAGCCACTGCCAATCAATGTGCTACTTGAACGCTTCTTCGTCAAAGGTAGCTTCACTCCCCGCGAAATCCGACAATGGATCCTGTTGCCCGAAACCATCTTCGGCAGACGGAATAGGGCTGCCGGTTCCACTGTCAAGCGGTTGCGGTGTCATCTTCTTAATGGCCGCTTGGCGAGCTTTTTTCTCACGCATGGCTATCACCGTGGTTGCCACGACGAGTCCCAGCATGCAGACGATCCAGAAAAAGAACCACATCGTAAATTTCTCTCAGAAAAGTTAAAGTCGGATGACGCTGAACGGTATTAAATCGGGGAATGCCAGTGTTTATTCCTAACCCTCCAGAATAGTCGCAAATTGCCCAGGAAGTCAAGTTTTCCAGCTAAGTAGCAGGCCAATTCGCGCTGCCGATCGGTTGGGAATTGGAAGAATCGCGAGGGATAACCGGGGTTCACAAATGCAATGGGTGCCCCCTCCGCCGCCAAGCACTGCTGGGACTCCACTTTGCCATAGGTGCGTTAATTGGTACCCTTCTCTACTGTTTGTCCCTCGAAAACACCCGCGAATCTATTTTGGGGTGGCCCGAGCAAGGAGCTCAATCTGAAATCCCATGAAACTCTTATTGGCAATTATCCAACCGACGAAACTGCAGTCGGTCCGCGAAGCGCTCTTTCAGGCGGGCGTCGAACGCTTGACGGTTTGCGACGCTCAAGGCTACGGTCGCCAACGCGGTCAGACCGCCAGCTATCGCGGGATAGAATACAAAGTAAGCATGTTGCGGAAGATCGCGCTCGAAATTTGGGTTAACGACGATTTTGTCGAGCGGACGCTAGATGTCTTACGTCAAGTTGCGAAGACGGGGACCCAGGGAAATATCGGTGATGGCAAAGTTTTTGTGCTCCCGACCGAGGATGCTTGGACGATCGACTCAGGCATGCGTGGCCCCGAAGCGGTATGACGGAAAACATCGAAGCCTCTAGCCAAGGTCCCGCTCCCGCAACCTCGCAGTCGATGTTATTTCGCTTTTGCCTGTACGGCTTTCTTAAGAATCAACGTTACTTCGAGCCCTTTTTTATGCTCGCCCTGCTTTCTCATGGGCTGAGTTTTTTTGAAATTGGTTTGCTGGTTGCCGCTCGTTCACTAACACTTAATCTCTTGGAGATACCCTCGGGCGCAATCGCCGACCATTGGGGGCGTCGATCGAGCATGATCGGCTCATTCTCCGCATACATTGCGAGCTTTTTATTGTTTGCCTTCGCTTCGCATCTGGGGCTTTTGGTGTTGGCCATGGTTCTGTATGGAGTGGGAGATTCGTTCCGTACCGGAACGCACAAAGCAATGATTTTCCAATGGCTGAAGAATCAAGGGCGGGAGGCAGAACGGACGCAAGTCTATGGAATAACGCGTGGTTGGAGTCAATACGGTTCGGCGAGCAGTGCGCTGATTGCGGCTGCATTTGTCATCAGCAGTGGTGACTTCCGCAGCGTCTTTTTAATCTCCACCATTCCCTACCTGATAAACATTGTGAACTTTCTCGGGTATCCTTCTGCCGTGGATGGCGCCATACGACTAGCAGAAAAGCCAGCCTCTCATCTCCGATCACCCGAGCCGCAGTCCAGTAGCATCGGGCTTGTCGTACGGTCAACGGTCGCCACGGTATCGCAAGCGCTGCGGCATCGTTCACTGAGGCGGTTGATGCTGGAATCGATGGCTTGGGAAGGAGTCTTTGCCGCCATCAAGGATTATTTGCAACCCGCGCTACTCGCCGCCGTGCTCATGCGTGTTACTCAGCACCTTACCATTGACAACGATGGTCTCAGGGTTGATGCCACTCAGCCCACAAACCCAACAGTCGTCCTGGCCATCTCGTTGACCTATACGGTTCTCTTCTTACTGAGTGGTTGGGCCAGTCGTAAGGCACACTCGCTCGTGGTCCAGGTTGGTTCTCACGAATCTGCTTCGCAGCTATTGTGGTGGGTAAGTCTGTCCCTGTATTGCCTGCTAGGCATCAGCGACTGGGCAGGTTGGACAATACTAGTAGTGATTGCCTTTGTAGCCATCAACATCTTGCAAAACGTCTGGCGGCCGATCGTCGTTAGTCGCTTTGACGATCACAGCGAAGCTCAAACAGGTGCTACCATTCTGTCCATTGAAAGCCAATCACAGCGACTGGCTACGTTTTTTGTGGCACCCATGATCGGATTCGCCATCGACACGATTGCATACCGTCAGTGGCCAGGGCACTTTTGGCCCATTGCCATTGTCGGATCCGCCGCCGCCTTGACCATGCTTGCGCGACGGCCGCAGCCATGACCAGTTCGCGAGAGGGTAGAAACTCCAATCCGTACGGGCGATCAGCGAGAAGTGTCCGAAAAGTCTTTTTTTCGCGCGGCTAAAGTCCTGGTTTGGGAAGTTCAATAGGCGCTTCGAACGTGGCTACTCCTTTGGCTTTTAGATTGCGGCGGTAAACGCTTCCACCCGTCGTCACGTACAGCGTGTCGCGACGAGTTCCTCCGAAAGCCAAGCCATTGGCAACACCCGTGGGGGGAGAAGCCAAAATGAAATTTACGCGGCCCAGTTGATCCAGCACTTGGATGCCTGCGGCGGTAGTCACAAAGGAACGTCCTTCGCTATCAACCGCAACACCGCTAGCCCCGCTGACGCCACTTAAATAGGGCAGATGTAAGTATCCATATTGCTGTCGATGTTCCAGGCTATGATCTGGGGCAATTCGAGCATGCCAGGTCGTTTGACTGGCCGCGACCAACAAATGTGCAAAAGCATGATCCGCCGTGGGAGCGATACTAGCTACCGCTTCGGTCAAGGCCAAAGCGGGTTTCAGGGCGCCCTCGTAATTGCTCCAGGAAATCGCCGGAGTGGATTGATCGTTAATATAAAACCCGTCGGGCAAGGTCGTCAACGAATGGCATTTCACGTCACTGATCAGTACCTGCTCTTTCCCCTCGGTATTGAATTTCACGATTTGCTTACCGTCTTTGCAACCGTATAGCCAGCCGGCAGGTCCAAACGCCAAACTACTAATGCGTCCCGTTTGATCGGCAAAGATACGAGTCTTCCCGTCGTCGCCGATGCGATAGATCCGTCCGGCTTTTGAATCGCAGAAGAACAGTTCCCCGGCCGCATTGCACGCGGGCGCCTCGGCCAATTCGTGGCCCGAGCTGACTTCTTCCCAAACAGCGCCAGGTACCAGAACATCAATCCGTCGCTCGGCAGAAGCGTTGGGTGCTGTTTTGATAGGTTCTGGGTAATCGCGCCACAACCAACGCAGCGCATCGGGCATGATCGAGCTCGAGTGCTTGGCGTTGTGCCCACCTTCTCCCCAGATATGTTTTACATCGTAGCCGGCCCAAGTAAGCGCGCTGAGCATATTTTGGTTGGCATGCCACCAGTCGCCGGCATAGATATTCAGATCGTGGCTACCATCTTGTAAGAAAACTCGCAGCGGTTTGGGTTCCAGTTTACGAACCAACACGGGCAGTGCATCACCGCCGCGCAAACCCACAAAGGTGCCAATCGTGCAGAGCACTCTTCGAAAGGCATCGGGTCGCTCCCAGGCGGCATTGAATGCGCAAATGCCCCCTGAGCTCGCACCGGCCAGCGCTCGATCATTGGGATTAGTGCTCAATGCGTATTTCTTGCTAACCTCGGGAATCAATTCTTCTAACAAAAACCGCGCGTAGCGATCTCCCAGCGAATCGTACTCAAAACTGCGATTGAATCGCGGTTGAGACTTTTCCTTGGTCGCCGGGACAATCCCGGGGTTGACAAAGATTCCAAGCGTAACCGGCATCTCTTGCGAGTGAATCAAATTGTCGCAGATTTGCGGTAGGTTCCAGCCTTGGGCACGATTTAGGCCATCTTGAACAATCAGTGTGCAGGCGGGTTTTTCCGGATTGTACTGGGCCGGAACGTAGATCCAATACTCTCGCTCGGTGCCGCTATAAATCTTGCTGGATAGACCAAAGGGTCCTTCTACCTTCCCTTCCGGAACGCCTTCTTGTTTTTGAGCCTCCGGCGGAACAGGATAATCCTCCTCGCTTTGGGCCCAACTGGGATTCGCCATAACGCTGGCCAATAGCCACAGGGACGAGATTCGAATTAGGTGGGGCAGACGGATCGAAACTGAGGACACATTTTGAAGCATGAGCGGCTTCCAAGCGGGGCATAGCGGGTTGAAATTGGGGAGGGAGTGGTCCGACAACTCATTTTAGTCGATTCGTGTGGACAATGCGATTAGCCTCGCTACCGTTTCGTATTTCAAAAAGTGGAATCCCAGACGACCAACCTCTGGGACGCGTGTAAGAGCGGTGACTGCCAAAAGTGAAGGTGCGCCGTTACAATGAGCCGCTGCCCGCGTTTCCTCAAATCAGTTGCACTTTTTGAGAGTCCCAATGAATTGCTCCCCGAGTTTTGAACGCTTCGCTGAGTTAACTCGCGACCATGAATTGGTTCCCGTCTATCGTCGTCTGTTGAGTGATTCGCACACGCCCGTTTCGGCCTTCCGCCAGGTTGACGATGGTCATGGGGCTGCATGCTTGTTCGAAAGCGTGATCGGCGGTGAAAAGGTGGGGCGTTATAGCTTCATCGCGGTTGGACCACGAAGTCGCATTTCCGCGCGAGGTTCCCAATTGGTTCAGAGCGGAGTCGGAAACGCAGATTCCCAAACTGCCTGCGATACGTCACGGCTCGGAGAGCCGCGCGACGATAATTCACGG
The DNA here is from genome assembly GCA_041739785.1 of Pirellulaceae bacterium. Taxonomy (GTDB): domain Bacteria; phylum Planctomycetota; class Planctomycetia; order Pirellulales; family Pirellulaceae; genus Aureliella. The sequence continues at coordinate 25,463 of JBGSNE010000253.1, read as the reverse complement.
CTCGGAGAGCCGTGCGACGATGAATCTATCGAAGTCAATGACCCGCTGGACTTTTTGTGGAAATCGGTTTCGGGTAAGCGGGTGGCGGTCCTCCCTGAATTGCCGCCACTGACGGGTGGAGCGATTGGATATGCCGCCTACGATGTGGTACGGTATGTCGAGAGTCTTCCCAATGCTCCGCACGATGATCGCAATTTGCCAGATTTGGATTTCTCGATCTTCGATGATTTGATCATCTTTGACAATGTCACCAAATCACTATTCGTGGTGGCCCATGTGCACTGCGACCAATTTGCGAGCGCGGACCTAGCATATAGCGATGGTCAACAACGACTCGATCGACTAATCACCAAATTGCAGCAGCCGACGCACTCGCTGTCGGCAGCTGAATTTGACGGACAGGCAACTCAGGAGCTCGAACCACACAGCAATTTCACTCGCGCCGAATTCGAGGCAGCGGTGAACCGCTGTGTCGAGTACATTCGGGCTGGGGATATCTTTCAAGTGGTTATCAGCCAACGCTGGGAGCTGCCTAATCTGTGCGATCCGTTTGAAGTATATCGTACGCTTAGAGTGGTCAATCCTAGCCCCTTTATGTTCTTTGTCCGCACGCCGGCAGTTACGCTTGTCGGTTCTTCACCCGAGGTGATGTGTCGCGTGGTCGATGGCATCACCACCGTGCGCCCCCTGGCAGGAACCCGGCCACGTGGCAAAACGCCTAAGGAGGATCAAGATCTAGCGGCTGAGTTGTTGGCTGATCCCAAAGAGCGGGCCGAACATGTGATGCTGGTCGACCTGGGACGCAACGATGTGGGACGCGTGGCCAAGTATGGTACCATCGAATTGAGCGATATGATGGTTGTCGAACGCTACAGCCACGTGATGCACATCAGTTCCAATGTGCAGTGTGAACTGCGCGAAGGAATGCATGCCATGGACGCGCTCAAGGCCTGCTTGCCGGCTGGAACGGTCAGTGGCGCGCCCAAAGTACGGGCTATGGAAATCATTGACGAGATCGAACCTCATCGACGTGGACCTTACGCGGGTGCCGTAGGATATATCGACTACTCGGGAAACATGGATACCTGCATCGCCCTGCGGACAATCGTCTTCAGTGGCGATAAGATTTACATCCAGTGCGGCGCAGGCATCGTGGCTGATAGCGTCCCAGCGGCCGAATATCAAGAGACGTTGAACAAAGCAGGTGCCATGCTCAAGGCCATTCAGGCCACACTGGCGAGAACCAGCGGTTGCTGAATGAGCTGCCTACGCTCACTTATTTTTCGATTGGCGGATCACGCGATCGAGCAATACGTAATTTCGTTCCTGAAATTCAGTAATTTGGCCACCCACTATCCAGCGGTCATCCGCTGAGTCGTCCAAGACCGATTTGAGAATGCGCTGCGATGCTAAATTTTCCAAAGCAACGATGGGGTTCGTCTGTTCGCCAAAGCTGACCAATAATCGCTCGCCGGAGCTGCGACACACGGCCGGCAGATCCGCAATCCGCGTCCCCTCGCGAATTAAATTCGCTTCACCGCCAAACTTTTCCGACGCAACCTGGCTGGCCAATTCCGGATTGGTTTCCTGAGCTGTGCCCGGTGATAATGTGGATGTGGCACTCACCGCCACGATTACACAGACGACGGCCAACGCGGGACGACCAAGCTGATAGTCTGTTTTCGTTGAATGGAACATCAGGGGATTCCGTATCAATTGGCGTGGATTGGTAGCGGCGAAACGCACGGCTGTGGCGACTTAGACGCGTCTTTTAGGTAAAACCATGGCGTGCAGGCAGATCACGCCGCCGCTGGTTAGCAATGCCCAACCGAGCCAATGTGGTGGTTTGACCGTCTTCTTGGGTGACGGATGAACATTGAGGTATAGAGAAGTGCCAAAGTCCTGGGAAGCCAATTGCGAGTCTTTGACCACCTTTGCCAAGGCCCGCGTGCTCGTTTCATTCAGCACGAACGATTCTACCATGCGGAACTGAATTCCTAGCAGGAACAACAGTACCCCGACCATGAAGTAACGATTGCGATCAAACTCCACCGTTTCATCCTCCGCTCAGGCCCAACGACGACTCACTTATGATCCTTCAGTGCGCGAAGAGTTTCCACACTCTGCTCGCCTATCGACGTTATTGCGACTTACCGATGAGCCTATCTGTGAGGCAGCGTGAATTGCTGGTCGCACGGATTGCGCCAGGCAAACGACCGTCGTGGTAGGTTGCGGTTGGTGTTTGCGCAATAGCTGACGCGATCCACTAGCTTTTCTCAATAGACACATTCCAAGCATCAACTTGGAAATCAGTCAGTCGATCGTAATTTCCGGTGATACCATTCTGACTAACGTGTCGATCATAAATCTTGACGTGTACTTTGGACGGATCCTGGTCTTGGTTCGCATGGGCGTTTCACTCAGCATGGCTGCTCGAGTTATCGCGACGCCGCAATCAAGTGCGTGAGACAAAACGCACTCACCACAGGATCGACCACACTATGTTTAGCATTCGTCGGCGTTGGCCCGTTTTAACGGCCGTTGGGGCCGCTCTGTTGTACGGGGTCAATAACTACCAGATCGCGGGACTTGAGCATCTGCACCTGCAACCGCTCAATCACCCCAACTCTGCGGCATCCTCTCATTTCTCCCATCCATCCGATGGCGCGAGCCAGAGTCCGCTTGGCTTTGATTTGACTCAGTTCGGTATCCAAACCTCGCCCTCATTGGAACGCAAGTCCGGCATCGATTTCAGCATCGATCCCTATTCGGCAGCGTCACAGTCTGGTCCACCGGCATGGAACGATCTACTAAGCCTTGGTGAAAAACTAGCCCTGTGGCAAGATCGACTCTCATCAGATCAGTCATCGCCATCCTCAGTTGACCCACCAACAAAACCGACCTTCCCTACGTCCAGTCCGATTCCGCTTCCCCGCGGGTTGACCGCGCCTAACTTTGGCTTGCCAACCGTCGGCGGTTCCGCTTTACAGACCTCGACCACCACCAATCCAACGGACTATTCCACTCCACGCGAAGCGTTTCCTACCGGTATGATGACCAGCCTATTTGTGCCACCGGCAACAACCAATATCGGATCAGCCCCAATGCGGGACGCGCAACAAACGGTGCGGATCGCTTCTTTTCACTTGCCAGGCCTCGGGACCGCGCAACTGAACAAACCGCAAAGTGTGCAGGTATTGGTCTCAATTCTAAGACAATACGATGTGGTAGCTCTGCAAGGCATCCGGACCAATCGCGACGATGTGCTGCCGCTCATTGTCGACAAACTCAATCAATCCGGACGCAAATACGACTATCTGATTGGACCACGGGTCGGACGTACTGCGCCGCACCAACAATTTGCGTACATCTTTGACACAAGCCGCCTCGAGACAGACCGCTATCAGTTGTATAGCGTCGACGATCCGGAAGACCTGATGAACTACGAACCGTTGGTAGCCTGGTTTCGTTGCACAGGCCCATCGCCATCCACCGCCTTTACCTTCTCCCTGATTAACGTCGCCATTGATCCTGATTTTGGCGAATCCGAAAGGTCATTACTGCCAGCGTTAACGGAAGCCATCGCCAGAGATGGTCGTCACGAAGATGATTGGATCATGCTGGGCGATTTTGCCGGCGGCAATGCGCAACTATCGATCTTCGATGGCAGTGGCATTAGGTTTGCAATTAGCGACATCCCAACGGATGTGGCCGGAACACGCATGCTCGATACCCTAATGTTTTCCGCACGCGCCACTACCGAATTTACGGGGCGAGCCGGGGCGTTCGATTTCTTACGCAAGTACAATTTGTCAATTGAACAAGCGTTGGAGGTCAGCCAGCACATGCCGGTCTGGGCTGAATTCTCTAGTATCGAAGGTGCACAGCCCGGTCACATCGCCCCTGTCGCCGATAGGCTGCAATAACCAAGCAGCAAACTGCTGCCTAGCGCGAATTTCCGTCTGCGCGGCGAGAGCTCTTCGCTGCTTGAAGTCGCGATGCACCGGTTAGAGGTGCTTGGCTGACAGGCATTGAACCACGAATCGGCGAGGCTGCTGCGGGGACGCGGGGTAGATCGTCTTCGAAGCGAATTTCGGAAACAGCCTCAGCAGGTTGTACAATGCCCTCCTCTACCGCCGCTCGTGGAGTCCCTTCGAGTGGAAACGACAATGGGGTTAGCGAATCGACAAAGATCACATCGTGATTGCCAATCAATCCACAGTCGTGCATGCCATTGTGAATTCGTGGGCGCTCGTTATGTTGCGGGCAATACTTGTCCTTACAGTCGGGAGTGAATGCCCCATCGACCGCTGTCGATATACGACTGAGTTGCGATTGCGTGACCCCCAGAGCAGCCATCTCACGTGGCAGTCCACCACAATAGCCGACTATCTCCGGCATAATAAATACCAAGAGCTCGCTTTCGCGAATATCGGTATCGTGTGTGCGAAACAGTGCGCCCAGGTACTTGACATTCATAAGCCCCGGGATTCCCTTGACCGTCTCGACAGTGTTCTTTTTTCGGAGGCCACCGATGGCTAAGGCTTGACCGTGGTTGACGCGGACCACCGTCGACGCATTGCGTTCATCAATGATGGGCTTGCCGTCTCGGTCGTAGCCTACCAGCGCGGAAAAGCTCGGGTTCAACTGCATTTCGATCGTGCCATCGTTGGCAATGCGGGGGGTTACCACCAGCGCGATGCCTGCATCAACGAACGAAGTCGAACCAATTGCACCACCTTGCTGAGTCTGGGTCAACTGCTGAATTGGAATCCGCGTCTTAGCTTCAAAGGTGGCCAATTGCCGATCGACGACGGTGATATGTGGGTCGGCGAGCAAGCGGCTCCCTTTGGTTTGCTCAAGTGCTTGTACCAGTGCCTGGAGTTCGAATCCCGAACTGAGAGTTCGAAACAGAAATTGCCCTCCGACTGGCCCGGCAGCGGTCGTCGCCGCCGCAGCGTCGGCGGTTGCCGAAGCAGCGTCGGTGGCCACACCGGTCAACGTGTTAGCGGAATTGGTAATGGCGGACGGAGTGAGTAGTCCCGTGCCACTTAAGGCCATTCTGTTGGGAACGCCATTAGCATCGACGCCCGTCGACATGGTCCTTTGTCCCCAGTCAACTCCCAGCTTCTCAAGTTCACCAACGTCGACATCATAAATGTAGCCGGTGATGCGCACTTGCGGACGCGGCTTGTCCAGTTGATGCATGAGTAACTCAGCTCTCTTCAGGGTCGCTGGATCGCCGAAGACAACTAAGGAACTGCCGCCAGCGCCAAACGAATTTCCACCCCCCATGGAGCCGCCACCGAGTGAACTCCCACCCAGCCCACCGCCGCCAAGCGAACTTCCTCCCCCGACCGACGACATTCCTCCGCCTCCAAACCCTCCGGCTCCACCCCCGGCCGACATCCCTCCACCGACTAGCGAAATATTCTCATCGCCCACGATGCGCTTGAGTGGTTCAATCATGTCACTGGCCAAAATGAATTGCGGCCGCAATTCGATGGCTGACAATTGGAGATTGGCACCGGAGTATTGCCCACTGGGATCCGCTGCAGGTGCTTGGCTAGGCTGACCGGTCTGTGTTGAGACATAATTCTGAAGGTCTCGGTCGGATGGTGCAAGCTGCGCTAACAACGCCTTGACAGCAGCAATTCGTTCGGGCGTGTCCAGTAACGTCAGCTTGCCAGTAGAGTTAACAGGGACCAATTGTCCATCACTACTCATTTGCAGTCTGAGCGCTGCAATCAGCTCATCCATCTCCTCGTTATCGGCGACATGAACATCTAAGACAGCCACTTGGAAGTTAGAGCGATTTCCCCCAAGTTCTGAACTGGGCAGCACGACCAGACTATTGCCAATCTGCCGGTACTGAAGTCCGTTGGACATCAAGATCGAATCGAGGATCGACTTTAGAGTTTCATCCTTAAACGTTCCATTGACTTGTCCTTGGACATCAGCGCCAGCGATGATATTGACATTCCATTGCTCGCTGAGGATCAAAATAACCTCGGCCAGTGGCGTCTCACGAAAAGTAGCTGTGCCACGTTGAGCTAGAGCGATGGTGGCAACGTCGTTCCCGGTCGAGTCTTTACCAGTCGAATCTTTACCGGTAGACGGCTCAAATCCACTGGCAGCAACCATCTCCGCTTGAGACCAAGCAGTCTCTTGGGACCGCGCGTTTCCGTTGCATACCAAACAGCTTGCTAAGCAGGTAATTAGAGCCATGCGGCTTATCCGGCGGGAATGTTGCGCACGGAGAGTGCGCCCCACTTGTCGCCAGCGTCCTGCCAAGCGATCGATTGATTGCATTGCGCTAAAAAGTTGCACGGAAATCCCTCCCTGGATTTGCCTGCTCGGAAATACCTAATGAATCATTCCCGCGCGAGATCCTTCTCGCCGCAGAACTGGTTCAGCATCCGCCATCTCCTGACGAACAAGTTTGTGGAAAGCCAAATTGGCTTCCACGACCAGCTGTCCTCGGCCGTCGGCGTCGCGAGAAAAGCTAATCTGAGCGACTCGCATCAACCAATTCCGTTCCCGGATGCGATCGAGGAAATCAAATGTCTGTTTGAGTGTTCCGGTCAAACTCAGGCTCAGCTGCTCTGTGCTCAATCGATAGGGACTCTCTTTTTCCGCCACGCGCATGGCTGCCGGGTCAGCCATTTCCGCTTCCAATTCCGCCTGGGATGGTTCTGTTTTTTCCGGTTCCCAAGTCACGGTGGAGCCGGACTGAATCACTGCCTTACGTAATTGGCAGCCACTATCGCGGGCCAATTCCATCAGTTCACTTTGTATCTTGGGCATCAAGTCCATACCCACCATCGATCGTTCCAGATCGCTCAACTCGGCTTTCACACTTGCCAGCTGTTCGTCCAGTCCGGCCAGGCGATCGGGTGCGGCTAAACCTTTGTACATATCTCCCCGAGCTTTGTGTTGAGACCTAACCTGTCTCCAGAGATCGGCAACGCTTGGCACTTGAATGACGGTAATGGCCAGAATACCGCATGCGCACAGCAAGAAGAATCTACGGTTTGTCCGGCTTATACCGTTGGTAGTGGTTGGTTTCATCGAGCTGCGCTCCCAAAGCTAGCGGTTAAGCGTGTGGAGCCACTGTCCGCGGCTTCCGAACGCGTAGACCTTGACGATTGTCCGGCAATTTCGCAATGAATTTCGAACAAAGTAGATGTTTGTCCAGAATTTGATGAATTCCCGACCGACTCCAGGGCAACCTCGCTAATTTCTGGTAAGTCGCGAAGAGCTTTCAGGATTTCGTAGCTCTGATCCCCATGCAGCATGGTTCCCTTGAGTACGAGTTGGCTATGAGTGTCCAAGCCACACCAGTCCAAACGGCATTCTCCCGGTAAACACTGAGCCACGCGTTCAACAATTTCGCGTATCGATTGCCGCGCGACCTTCATCTCCAGCCGCTTGTATTCGTGCAGTACTTTCCGCAAGTCATCCAGTTCCATCAGCTGCTGCCTCTCCTGATCAAAATTGCTGGCAACGACTGCGTTTTTAAGTTCACCGGCCCGTACCATCATGCCTAAGCCCCACTTACCAAGCAGCATCAACATCAACACGGCAGCAGAGGCAAGCAACGGCCAACCGTCACCGAACAAAATCTTGGAAAACGATCGTGGCTTGCCCAACAAGTATTTGTGATAGACGTCGGTTGTGGGGAGCACTTTGGGTTCGAGGTGAACCAACAGGCCCCCCAGGGCGCTGGCCGCTCCCGCCGAGAACAACTTTTTGCCAGCTAGCTTATCACCCAACGCCGTAGCGGGCAGATCGTCCAACGTAAGTACGTCTTCGAATCCATAATTCTGTAGCAAGTCCCTCAGTGTTTCCGACTCGCCATTTTTGGTCAGCACTAAGACTCGCCGTAGGTCAGAATTTCCCTCAACTTGACGATAGCGATCGCAAAACCTCCGCAGTCGCTTGAGATGCTTGCCGACCGTTTGCGCCGTCGTTTCCAAGTCGACACATTCACCGGAATGGTAATTGAGTTGAAGACGCCCCTTGTAACTAATGCCGATTTCAGCTCCCGTCGATCCCAACCAGATCAGCAACAGCGGTGCACGATCAATCCCGGCCAGTCCCGCCAGTCGGGAAATGCAGGTGAGTGCTCCATCTACTGACACCAGCTCCAATCCCGCGTGAAGCGCGGCCCCTTCAAAGGTTTCAATCAGGCCCCGCTTGATGATGGCCACCTGTCCGTGTTGACGGGATTCGTCAATAGGAACCGTCGAATGCCCGATCAGCTTCTCTCCCAAACCAAGTTGCAGATAATGTTGGCTGTTTTCAGTAATCTCTGCTATTTGCGATTCAACTTGTTGACGATTGCCCGTTACGACACGTGTAATGCACATGCGATTGTGAAAACTGACATGAATCGCTTCTCGAGCAATCCCCTCTTGCTTGACCAGTTTTTGCAGAATCTCTTGCAGTCCCCGCCGAGCATCCTCTGGATGCGTGTTGAGGTTCTGTGCCGCGATAAGCCCGCTGCTGACCAGCCGCCAACTCTGTCCGCTCCCTTCGACCTTGACGTACGAAATGCCGCTTAAGCCCACGTTGAGCGCAAAACGACAGGGAAGGTTCGTGGCCATGCGAATCTATCGACTTGAGGAGCGAAGCTAAACAAACGAGCCCTAGACAATCAAGGCTCCGTCGAAATGTAGATTACGCTTAACCTCGCGCCGTCGATAAGAAAGGGATACGAGTCAGGAATTAACTCGTGCCCCACTATAATCGTCAGAATCCATTCAGGCGGCAGCAGCCCACGTCACCGCAATACACTCGACAGTACTGGTGAAGACCGAAAACGCTTACTAGGCAGTTCGGCCAAATCAAGCAATGATGTCTTGCACTACCCGCGTTGGTTCGACTCCTGTCAATCGCAGGTCGAGCCCTTGGAAGCGAGCGCTTAGTTTTTCGTGGTCAACACCAAACAGATGCAAGATCGTGGCATGTAGATCATGTACCGTCACCACGTTTTCCACCGAATTGTATCCCAATTCGTCAGTAGCGCCATAGCTCATTCCGCCTTGAATGCCGCCGCCGGCCAGCCACACACTAAAAGCGTTAATATGATGATCGCGACCACTTCCCTGCGCCATCGGCGTGCGTCCAAATTCACCACCCCACAACACTAGCGTATCTTTCAACAGCCCGCGCTGTTTGAGATCCCCCAACAACGCTGCCGTAGGGGTGTCGGTAGCCAAAGCAGAAGCAGTGAAGTTTTTTTCCAAATCGCCATGGTGATCCCAAGCCCGGTGGTAAAGTTGCACCACTCGGACGCCGCGTTCGAGCAAGCGCCGCGCCAACAAACAATTGGAAGCGTAACTGCCATCCCCAGGTCGTTTGATACCATATTCGTCGAGCGTTTCGCGGGATTCGCTCGACATATCAGTCAGCTCCGGTACAGCCGACTGCATTTTGAAGGCCATCTCGTATTGAGCAATTCGAGTCGCAATTTCTGGATCGTGATGCCGCTGGGCTAACATGCCATTCAGACGCTGTACCTCGTCAATTACCTGCCGCTGCGTCGACTGACAAACGCCATCCGGGTTACCGATATAGTGGACCGGCGCGCCGCTCGATTGGAAGGCCACACCTTGAAACTTGCTCGGCAAAACTCCAGCACTCCATTGGCGCGCAGACACCGGTTGTGCACCCGCCCCCGACGAGGTCATGACTACATAGCCTGGCAAGTTGTCTGTCTCCGCTCCCAAGCCGTAGAGCAACCAAGAGCCCATACTGGGCCGCCCCTTGATGATCGACCCAGAGTTCATAAAGGCGTGCGCCGTGTCATGATTGATCTGTTCCGTGGTCATGCTGCGGATCACGCACAACTCATCCGCCAAAGCTCCCGTTTTGGGGAATAGCTCCGACATCTCAATGCCGGACTCACCCCATTTGCGAAACTTGGCGAACGACTTGCGAGCTTTCAGTTGCGCGTTCTGCAATTGCGCCAGCTGTTGACCCTGCGTGAACGATTCGGGAAAGGGCTGGCCGTCAATGCGATCCAGTTCCGGTTTTGGGTCTAGGGCTTCGATATGCGATGGTCCACCGGCCATGCAGAGGTGCAGTATGCGTTTGGCTTTGGGGCGAAAGTGGGGATAGCCATCCAGGGCCGGCCACGGATGACCAACGCCTGCCTGCCCAGCTAAATCGCTGGCATCGTCGCCACCAGCACTACTACCCAATAGTGAAGCTAACGCCAAACTACCAATTCCCGCGAATGAATTCGAAAGAAAAGTCCGCCGCGCCCAATCTAGCCGCCGCGCATCCTGAGGATTCACTTGATGATTCATTTGTTTTTCTTCGGGTTGACCCGCGTCAGGCTTTCCGCCGAACAGGTTGAAGTGTCGCCTTCAGCGATTGTGCGGAAGCCAAGCAGACCTATTTCTGCTTGCCATACTTCTGCTGAAAAATTTCGATCGGATTCCAATCGGGACGTTGGTACAGCTTTTGTTGCCGTTCGACTTGCACATTCGGATAATAATCAAAGATCTCCCCACCATCCAACATTCGCGGATCTCCTTGAGCCGTCAACTCCTGCTGTAACTGCGTCCACAATTGCAACTTAACCGACGCATAGCTCGGATCGTTCGCCACATTCTTGACGCAATCGGGATCGCGCTGGATGTCAAACAATTCTTCTTCGGGACGCTTCCCGAAAGCCATTTCATAGTAATGGTAGTCTGGGTCGGTCAGCGATAAACCCGTCAGAAACCGTTTGGTGGGGGAATCATCGCAATTGAGCAGTCCAAATTCGGGATCCCCACCTGGCCAGCGATGTGGTTTGAAGTTGTGGACATACAGGAATTTATCATTGCGAATAGCTCGTGCTGGATAGGCGACAGACAATTGCTCGCCATCGGTGCGTCCGACATCATGCCGCTCCTTGCCCAGCAAGGTGTGGTTGCGTTCTGGATCGATACGACCAGATTCTTCCGCCAGCAGTTGCTTGACGAAACTTTGGCCGGTCATTTGCGGATGAGGGGGGACACCGGCGATCTCTAGCAAGGTGGGTGCCAAGTCAGGGAAGGTGATGAAGTCAGTGACCGTTCGCCCTGGCTTGATCTTGGCTCCCCACCGAGCCGCGAACGGTATATGAAAACCGTCATCGTAGATCTGCCCCTTGACGCGCGGAAAGGGCATGCCGTGGTCGCTAGTTGCAATGACCAGCGTCTCTTCGAGCAATCCACTTTTCTCAAGAGCCTCGAGCGCATGACCAATGTGCGAGTCATGCCATTCGACTTCGATGGCATAGTCGGCCAAATCGCCGCGAATCGTTTCGTTGTCTGGGTAATATGCCGGCACCGTGACCTTGCTCAATTCCCGTCCCTGTTTCTTCCAACTATCTTTCTCGTACGCGCGATGAGGTTCCTTCGTCCCCAGCCAAAAGCAAAATGGACGGTCCGTCGGTCGACTCTGAAGAAAATCATTGAAGTTGGAGGCGTAGTCGGTATTGGAAATGCCCGAGTAGGGAGGCTTCTGTGAATGATTGTTGTAGACATAACCGGCTGGATTGGCATCCTTCGGTGGTTTGCCATTGATCTCGGGATGGCTGCCTGGTCCCCATCCTTTCCCCGTCATTCCCACTGCATAGCCAGCTTGCTCGAGCAAGTACGGATAAAACACCCACTTATCGGACATGATGGGATTATGATTGCACGATTCTTCAAGTTGCCAAGAGTAGCGACCAGTTAGTAGACAGGCGCGGGCAGGCGCGCATTTCGGATTGCAATTGTAAGCTTCCGTGAACAGCACTCCTTCACGGGCAACGCGATCAAAGTGGGGTGTCTCAACGTACGTACTACCGTAAGCTCCAAAGCCATCACGCGAAGCATCATCGGCAATGATGAACAGGATGTTCGGTCGCTCGGCTGCACCCACCACAGAAATACATGCACCGCAAAATAGCCACATCATCAGTAGGGATTTCATCGGCACTCCAGCTCGGAATCATGGTTAACTTGGTCGCCTCGTGGGACCAATATTCTACCATCTTCAGAAGTTCGCGTCAGGCATTGCCGTACGTCAAGCTTTCTCGCCTGACAGAAATGTACGTCAGGCATTCCGGCCTGACCTAAAGCTGCGTTTCAAGCTCAAACCCTGAGTGAGCTAGCGCCTGCTCCAAGCCACACTCGTCGCTGGGCAATATGAGGTTGATCCAGAAATGGGAGTCAGGCAAGAACGCCTGACGCGCCTCAGCGCCGTCGAATGGCTCGAGAAAAATCCTCATCGTTGGCGTGGAGCTTGGCGGCCAAGTTGATTTTGCTGGCAGCCTTAATCTGCTCAAAGGGTCCCTCAGCTGCTAACAGGCCCAGGTCATACGCCAGCCGATCCGAGTGCCCAGGGAGAACAACGCGAATGTCTTCGGGAATCGAACCTGGTCGAAGCTGATTGACTAACTCGACGATGTTCGTTGTGCAGTTGTTGTTGATCAGATCGTAAAACTCGGGTTGCCGGGCAATCGCGTTGACGCGGGCTACCGCGCCGAGAAAAACGTTTTGCACTTGCTGCGGCGTGGCACGCGTCGGATAGAGATAGACATCGACATTGCGAACCTCAGTCCGCAAACGAATCAAATCGCGTTCCGTTCCCACGATCCACATCAGCTCATATTCGTCATTGGTCCCGGCCACCAGTGCGTAGCTTTCATTGGGTTCGAGTCGCGCTTCTACCGAAAATACAATTTGCTCGCCATTGGCTAAGCCAAAACTGAGCATGGTGTGGGCAAGAAGCGGCGCGTTGGTAAACGGGACGACAATGAAATCGACAGTCCGCACTTCGCTAAGCAAGATTTCACGGTCCAGATGGCGTACATCATAATCCTCTTCACCGCGATACTCGCAATCGCGAATGTTGAACAATCGCACTCGATCGCTCTCGATCTCTGCATAAGGAAGCACTGCCAGGTCGGGGCGCCACTGTTTGTTGTGTGTGGGGACTTTCTTGGGCCGCAATCGTACGTTGGACGCCAACTCCTTCAAGCGAGATCCCGCTTGCTCAGCTCCAGACTGAGTCGTAGTGACCAGTGAGCTGCAGCCGCTGAACATCAGCATGATTGCTAGCGAGATACATTGAGAGTAGGGTGACAGCATGACTGTCCATAGCAGCTTTGGCTTTGCGTTACAATATCGTAGCGGCAGGCGGCAAGACATCGTGCTGGCTGCCACGATGAGTAAACTGCCCATCTCGACAAACTCACATCCCCCCTCACCCAGGAGCCTACCCTCATGCCCCGCCTGTTTTCAATTATGCTAGCACTCACGCTGCACTTCGCTATCAGCGACGCAAACTCAACGGCACAAGAATCTCGCGTTTTCCGCGCCGGGACCGCAACCACCAATATCACTCCGCCTCTGGGGGAGTCGATTGTGGGCGGTTGGTCTCCGCTCCCGGCCGATGAAGTTCACGATGAACTACACGCCCGCGCTCTGGTGCTCGACGATGGGAAAACGCAACTAGCGATCGTGATCGTTGACAACGTCGGCATCCCGGCTGAAATATTTCAAGCGGCCTATGCACGCGTGGCTGAAACGACCGGTATTCCGATCCATTGTCAATTGTTCGCTGCCACCCACACCCACTCCGCCACTTCCGCTCGCAGCAGCAATGCGTTAATTGCTGCGAGCTCACTCAACGATTACCAACAGTTTTTAGCTAGCCGTATTGCCGATGCAGTGCGCATTGCCCACAAACGTCTTGCGCCAGCCCGCATCGGGTGGGGGAGCGTCGAGGAATCGTCGGAGCTCTTCAATCGTCGCTGGTATGTAGCCCAAGAGGATGAACGCCGCAATCCATTTGGTGGCGTCGATCAAGTACGCATGAACCCAAGTTCCAGTGCCACGCTCATTCGGCCAGCTGGTCCTGTCGACCCCGAAGTATCATTCATCTCGGTACAAACTGCCGATGGAAACCCGCTCTGCGTTTTGGCTAACTACTCGTTGCATTATGTAGGTGGTGTGCCGGCGCGCGTCATTTCGGCCGATTACTTTGCGGTCTTCGCGGAGAAAATCGGCGAACTCCTGGAAGTTGACAATAATTCACCTACCTTTGTGGGCATGTTGAGCAATGGCACCAGTGGCGATGTGAATAACATCAACTTCGCCGAGCGTGGGCCTAGTCTAGAGCCTTTCGTAAAAATGCGACGAGTGGGGGAGAAAATTGCCGAGCGAGTTGCCTCGGCTCTACCCAAAGTCAACTATCAAAATTGGGTGGAATTGCGTGCTGCCCGAAGCGAACTCGAGCTAGCCGTTCGTCGCCCCGACGAAAAACTACTGGCCTATCTACGCAATGTAGACGCGAAGCCCAACGATGAAGAGCCGTTTCACAAGCATGAAAGGACGTACGCCGAACGCGTACAGCAACTAGCCAAGTCTCCCGAAAAAATTTCGGTACCCTTGCAAGTGCTGCGTATCGGCGACCTGGGGATCGCCGCCATCCCCTTCGAAGTCTTTACCGAAATAGGTCTGGACATTAAGGAGCAGTGTCCCCTGGGAGATTGCTTCACGATTGAACTGGCCGGGGGATCGTATGGCTACTTGCCCACACCAGCCCAACATGAATTGGGTGGCTATGAAACTTGGATGGGTACCAACAAAGTAGAGTTCACCGCCTCCGATAAAATCCGCGACCGCATCCTTCAACTTTTCGCAGAAGTGAAGTAAGTACAAGCCACAGCGGTTTTCCGTAGCGGAACTCGCCAAGAGTTTCGGTTGCCCGAACAAAATTTGCTAAGCAAAATTTCTTGGCGAATCCGCTACGCTTTGACCAGCGCTACCCCGCCTATCCCAACAGCTTGGCGCCACAGCGCTCACCGCACGTGGCAATAATTTGCGCGACCTGTGCATCAACTTCGTCGCTGGTTAGCGTGCGATCGCTGCTTTGAAAATGAAGGCTTAGCAGCAATCGTTTTTTTCCAACGCCGTCCTTCTTAGTGTCGCGGTAGGTTTCTTGATAGCGTACCTCTTGAAGCAAACTGTTGGCGGCTGATTGACAGGCAGCTTGAAAATCACTCCACCGCACGGGCTCATCGACCACGAAATTTAGATCGCGACTGACGCTGGGAAACAAACTTACTCGTTCGGCACGGCGAACTTCTTCCAATTCCGCTGACAATAAGTCGATATTCAGTTCAGCGGCAGCCACCGATTGATCAAGCGACATGGCTTCCTGAGCAGCGCGGCTGATCAGGCCGACGTAACCGAGCACTGTGCCACCAATACGCACTTGCTGCAATGTTCTCGTTGCAAACAACGGATGTTCGACCGCTTGCCACACCGCGTTCGCCGCGCTGCGAACGACTTGAGCGGTGATCTCTTCTACAATTCCCTTGACGAATTGCAGGTTACCAGCGGTTACGATACCCAGCGTTGCTACCTGCTGCGGCAAATCACTGGTCGACGTGCTAGACAGATAAATGTTGGCAGCTTCGTATAACTGGGCGTTGCGAATCGATTGTGATTGGTTGACATACCGCGCCGCCAATAGGCTGGGAAGTAGCGAACGCCGCAGCAAGCGTGAGCCGACCAGCAGCGGCGTCTCCGTTTCTAACGGCAATTCGTCGGTCCATGGACTTCCAAGTTTCTCGAAACTATCTGGGACCACGCTGGCGGTCATGGCTTCGTCGATACTGTAGGCGCTCAAAGTATGACGAATGCGTTGCATGGTGAGATCCTTGGGGCGAATGTCAGCCACTTTCAAAGGCACCGCCACATTTTCGGGAATCTGTTCATAGCCATGGATCCGCGCGACTTCCTCAATTAGGTCAACTTCGCGAGTTAGGTCGCCGCGCCAGCTGGGAGGAACCACAGTTATCTGTGCCGGCTGGCTGGAAATAACGTGACAGCCAAGTGCCGTCAGGATGCGCTCGACCTCGGTGACGTCGATCTCAATTCCCAGAACACGGACGATTTGTGATAATCGGAATTCGATCGGTTCACGATCACTGGGCCCGGCGCCAACGTCGACCACGCCTGAGCATAACTCCCCTCCCGCGGTTTCCAAAATCAGTTCGCAGCAACGCCGACTGGCCCAATCGATGCCAGCCGGATCAGGGCGGCGTTCAAAACGGAACGACGAAGGGCTTTGTAGTTTCAACAATCGCGCCGCGCGACGAACTGCCAACGCTTCAAATGCAGCCGACTCAATTAACAGATCCGTGGTTTCTTCGGAGACCTCACTATCAGCACCTCCCATCACTCCACCAATAGCCACAGCTCGTTCGGCATCGGCAATCACTACCATGTATGGATCAAGCTGATACGTGCGATGGTCGATGGCTACTAGTTGTTCCTTTTCCCGTGCCGCGCGGACGATAATCTTTTTGCCACGCAGTTGTTGAAGGTCAAAGGCATGCAACGGCTGACCGCATTCCAACATAACATAGTTGGTGACGTCAACCACGTTGTTGACGCTCGCGATTCCAACGGCGGCTAAACGACGTACTAACCATTCAGGACTGGGCCCTACCTTCACTCCACGAATCACGCGCGCCGTGTAACGCGGGCAACCTTCGGAGAACTCGTTGATCACTTGAATGTGCTCAGTGACCGCAGTGCTGGAGCACGTAGGCTGTGCAGATGGAATGCGGAGCGATTTGTCCAGCAGGACGGCCGCTTCGCGGGCAACCCCAATATGCCCCAAACAATCTCCACGATTGCTGGTGACCTCCAGATCGATCACCGTGTCACTACCGACAACTACGGTCGATTCGTGGTTGAGTCCCGTCATGGCGAAACGGTTGGCCAAATGATCAGCATCGACATTCGGAAGACCGTTCAGATCGACGTACTGTGCAAGCCATTCCCAGCAAACGAGCATAATACCAAACGCCTAAAACTGATGCAGGAAACGCAAATCGTTGCGATACAAATCACGAATGTCAGTAACTCCATGTCGCCGCATGCATAGCCGTTCCACCCCCAACCCAAAGGCAAATCCAGTCACTTGCTCAGGATCATAGCCCACAGAGCGGAGTACATTTGGGTCAACCATTCCAGCCCCACCAAATTCAACCCACGTGTCGTTCCAGTGAAAATCAACTTCGACGCTAGGCTCCGTGAAAGGGAAGAAGCTCGGGCGGAAGCGAATCGTGACATCCTCGCCTAAGTAGCTTGTCGCAAACATTCTCAGCACGCTCTTGAGTTGCGCCATGGTCACGTGTTGGTCGATCCACAACCCTTCCATTTGATGGAACATCGGGAAGTGAGTGGCATCGGCTTCGTCAGGACGATAGACGCGTCCCAGTGAAATGATCCGCACAGGCGGCGGAGTTTGTTCCATAACCCGAATTTGTACAGTACTCGTTTGACTACGCAGTAAGCGGGCTTCGTGAGCATGCACATCGATGGCTGACTTGCCGGCCACTCGTAAGTAAAAATTGTCCAGCGGATCGCGGGCGGGGTGATCTTCCGGGATATTGAGAGCTACGAAATTGTGCCAGGTATCTTCCACCTCTGGCCCCTCAACGACGGCAAAGCCGAGCCTCCCCATAATTTCTTTGAGGTGCTCAATCGTTTGCGTGATCGGATGTGTACGACCGAGGTGTCGCCGCGTGCCGGGGAGGGTTGGATCGAGCAGCGGACCAGCAGTGTGAGCCGAGCCAGCTGACGATGACTTAAGACGCTCTTCAGCGGCGGTTTGAGCCGCGTCGATCCGTGATTTTGTTTCGTTGAGTTTCTTGCCGCCAGCCGGCTTATCTTCTTTGGCGAGTGAGCCCAGCTGTTTCTGGAGAGTCTTCATTTCACCGCTGCGAGCTCCCACGAATTTCACTCGCGCCGCTTCGTAGGCCGCCAAGTCCACCGCACTGGCAAAGGCTTGCTCAGCGGCTGTCGCCATCGATTCTAGCGTAGATTGAAAGGCAGCCAAATCCATCGCAGGTCTTTATCAATAAACAAATAAACGAGAACTAGTGTTTCATCCTGTCGTACACCTAGCCGTTGGTGATTTGGTCGTTTAACCCGCAGCCGAAGGCGAGGATCGACGAGGCCGACCTCGCCTTCGGCTGCGGGTTAAACAACTAGCACAAAATCAACTGCTCGCCTACGCCTGAGGTTCACGGGGGATCAAAAGGCGGAGGGAACGACAAAAAAAGCGACGGCGGGAGTACCGCGCGCCGCTTTTGCAAATTCAGTATTCTTCAAACAAACGAACTACGCGGCGGCCTTGTTTGCCAACGCGGATTTGACTTGCTCGATGACAACCTGGAAACCAGCCGGATCATGGATGGCCATTTCCGACAACTGCTTTCGGTCCAAGCTAATTTTGGCTAGCGTTAGACCATGAATGAACTGACTGTAACGCAGTCCCTGTTGTTCGCAGGCGGCACTTAGACGCACGATCCACAATCGGCGGAACTCGCGTTTCTTCATGCGGCGGTCGCGGTAGGCAAACACGCCAGCCCGCACCAACGTTTCCTTGGCCGTACGCAATAGCTTGCGACGACCACTGACATAGCCCGAAGCTCTCTTCAGCAGTTTCTTGTTTGCCTGCTTACGAGCAGCACCCTTACGTGTTCTCATCAGAACAACCTTCTATCGTTTGTGGCAACTCAGGTCCTTGACACGCCGGATCGAAACAGATGTTTCAAAAGTTGTTCGCTTGTGCGAACAGTAGGCGGAGCGGGGAGGCCGCGCGGTCAAAAGTTAAACCCAGATGCTTGGAACAATTAATCCCGCACTTGGAACCTCGGTAGCGGATAACACCATCTTGTCCGACAGCCGACCATTTCAGATGGCTCGACGTGCCGAAAGCCTTGGCGACTTCCGCTACGGAAAATTTTAGTAGCTGTTATGCCGCAAGCAATCGTGAATCTGACGCGTCTGCGGCTTGGCCAATACTCGGGTACCACGCAGGTTGCGGCGACGCTTGGGGCTCATGCGAAATGCCAAGTGGCTGGTTCCCGCCCCACGGTGCATAGCTTTGCCCGTGGCGCTAAGGCGAAAACGCTTCTTAGTCGCTTTGTGGGTCTTCATTTTAGGCATCGTAAATCTCCGCGGAATTGCTTCCGATGGTTGAATTTTGAAGGGAGTAGTTTATCGGCAGCTAGGAAAATGGACAAGTGGGTCAAGCTTGCCGAGCTTGACGGTCTTGGTGGGTCAAGTTTGCCGAGCTTGACGGTCTTGGTGGGTCAAGCTTGCCGAGCTTGACTTCCCCATGGAAGCCGCTTGGCAATCGTCGACTTGGTGTTTGATGTTCGATAAAGCAAGGGTTGTAGGAGTCGCTTCCGGCAAAAACAGCTTCTGCAATTGTTGGTCGCTTCCGGCAGAATCGACAGATTTGAAACCAGGAATGCAGGTCGCTTCCGGCAGAAACGACCCACTAACAGAAACGACCCACTAACAGAAACGACCCACTAGCAGAAACGACCCACTTGTGGAAATGGCCCACTTGTGGGAGCGGCTTAGTGCTCGTGAGCGGTCTCAAAACCAGCATTTTTAAGGAATTCTTGCCATTTGTGAGCCGCTTCGTGGCTGGGAAGCTCAATCTCCATCCAGTCGGGGCAACGATAACGCAGGTCGGTATGGCCCGAGTGGTCCAAATTCTCAACCTCGCAGGCCAACGAACGGTACAGCGTTGTCAATTGACCGACCTCAGCCGGCTGATGGATGTGCTGCGAACGCCAGTCGGCCAATCGATACTTGACCACTTCCTTATGCGTTCCATCGGCATTGTGCCCTGCCTGGCTAGAAGCGGGTCGGCCGTGAATCACATCAAAACCAGTCGTTTCCAACCAGGCTTTCCATTGCTGCAATTGTTCGGGAGTGTCTAGGGCCAAGGATTTCCAATAGACAGTGCGATACTGAACATCGCTGTGTCCATTGTGTTGCGACGTTTTGACTTCGCAGCCCAACTTTCGCAACGTCTCTGCTTGAGTCGCCGCGGCAGCACTATCGTGGATGTGATTGGCCCTCCAGTCTATCATGCGATAGCCCAGGATCAGTTTTTTGCCTGCCACATTGGGGCTGGTCGACTCTTGGGCAAATAGTTGAACGGCGATCAAACCGCAACTGAGCGACAATGCAAGCAAAGCCAGCACTTTGAATTGGGCCATGGGACTTTACGCCTTTTCAATTTTGGGAGGGATAGCGTGCGATAATCCAAGGTAGCCAGGCAGTTCCCGAATGCCGCGACCTTTTTAAAACGGGAGCTTTTCCCTCTTGCAGACGACCGCTCTTGCAGACGACCACTCTTGCAGAGGACACAGTGCCGGCTTCTTTTCGCAAGGCATGTTGGCCATGGGCACAGCGAGAGAGAGAACTCGGCTGTTAGAAATAGCTGGCCCAGCAAAAAATGGCAAGACTAGTTGATTAGTGCCCAGGACTGGAGTTGAACCAGCAAGGAGTTACCTCCACAACGACCTCAACGTTGCGCGTCTGCCAATTCCGCCACCTGGGCATGATAGGTGCCGAAGCCGATCCGTGGACCGACCGCGTCTCAGCGAGTATTTTTTTGGCTGTCGAGGACATAAAGTCTAAAACCCGCCAAGTTTTCGTCAAGCCGTCTCTGGGCGTCTTTGGGGGTGGGTTTCGAGCTAGCTCACAACCGTGATTTGCTTGGGATCGACCGACGGCCGCGCGTCGGGCTACTTCGATGGGTACGAATTGGTTGCGGAAAGGTAACCAATTCGGCAATGTCTTTCTGAAACCCCAACTCTGCCTAGTTTTGCCAACCGGAACACGACTGCTCAGCGCAATGCGGGGAACCATCAAAAGCCGAATAGACATGATAGAGCCCGCTATCGTTAACGCTTGCCCGTTTTCGCTTGACAACTTACAGGAGAGTTCATGCTTCGGACGCGGTATGAACCAGCTGACACGTCAAAGTTCCGACATCGCAAAGCCCGCGCATTGCATTGCGCTGTGGTCGGAGCGTTGGTAATTCTTGGTTTAGCGTCTAGCGGTTGCAAACGAAGCTTTTACCGACGCACGGCCGATCGCGACGCTTACTGTTTGGTCGGCGAAAAGGGGCAGGGACCCACGTGGGATGTCGCGCACGAATTCACCATCGACCCCGATCCGCGTAGCCGGTTTCGCGACCCATCTTGCCCAACCGATCCGGCGCTGCCAAGCCCTGCACCGCAACTATACAACTACCAATTGCCTGACCTAGGTACGCAAGCTCCACCACCTCGCAACCTAGACGGCCCAAACTCTGCGTCTACGTCAACTGACACGCAGGAGTCTGGCTCACCAAATCAAATGCCCTCCAACACCCCTTCGCCGGGGAGCTCAAGTCCCGCAGGAGAAGCTCCGAAACCGATTGTTCCTGATGCGCCTCCCGCCAACACCATTCCTGAGTCGGCACCTACGAACGCGTCCGCGGCCACCGTTCGGCTACGAACGTTGCCTAGCCCCCCGGCCGTGCATTCAGCGGCACCTGTGGTGACAACCGCATCGGCGTTGCGTCAAAATCAACTCGGACCGAGCGATGAGCGGCCAATGGGCATTGAGTCGTTGATCGTCCCGGCAGCGCCGCTCAACCCCAATGACCTACCCGATTCCGCTGATTCCGCTCAAGGAGATGCTGAGGTCGCGAGCCAGCCTGGCCCCCCAAAACTTGATCAACCGTTGGGGCAATCGCCACTTCCTGAACTGGGCCCCGTACCACCGGAGGCTTGGGATGCGCTCCCTGAATCGTGTGTTCGACGGATGCTTGAATTCGAAACGGTCCGTCTGGAATACCAACGGACTTTTGGCCAAGCCGTCACCGACGCTCAACTTGATCCAGCTCAACGCGTCAACTTGGAAAACATCTTGGAGATCGCGTTGATTAACAGTCGCGAATATCAGACTCGCCGCGAAACGCTCTATCGCGTCGCCCTAAGGCTGTCGCTACAACGCTTCGACTACGATCTGAAGTTTCTTTCGCGCGGCAATGGCACCTCGCTGAACTACAACCACGAGCGCGCGGGAGGGATTGAGGTCAATCGCCTCAGCGCCCCAACGAGTTTGGGGATCACGCGGTCGCTATACACTGGCGGTGACTTGGTAGCCAGATTCGCCAACGATGTCGTGCTGACCTTCAATGGCCCATCGGGCTACAGTAGCTCCGTGGGGTCGGAGCTATTCATCGATCTCTTTCAACCGCTCTTGCAGCGCGACGTGCGTTTTGAACCGCTAACACAAGCCGAGCGAGATGTGGTCTATGCGGCTCGCGATTTTGTGCGTTTTCAGAAAACTCTGTTTCGCGACTTGGCTAGCCAGTATTACGCGCTTCTACTCACCTATCGTGGCATTGCGATCAACACGCAGGATTACTTTAGCAACCTACGAGAATTCAATCGTGCCGCAGCCACGGAACGCGCCGGGCGGATTCCATTGTTCCAAGTCGATCAATTCGAACAAAATGTTCTCCGCAGTCGTGGGAATGTAATCAACAGCTGCAATTCGTTGGAAGGGGCTCTCGACCGATTGAAAGTTCGCATAGGCCTCCCCACGGAGATGCCTCTCAACGTGGCACTCTCGGAGTTGGAGGAGCTCACGCTGCGAGACGAAGCGAGCGTACTCCGTGAACAACTGGCTCGCAAGACGCGCGTCTTCCGCCAGCGGCAATCGAGCGAAGGGACCGCCGGTGCTATTCCGGCTCTGACGGAAGTAGTGCGGAGATTGCTGAGCCTGGCTGAAGTGAACGCGCGGGTTAACGCAACAGAAATTGGCCACGAGCTTGATGGGCAATTACCAGAGCTGACGGTCTTGGTCGCTTTGCTGGAAGTCCAAGAACAACGCATCGAAGTCAGCGAAAGTGAGGAACTTCTTGCCAACAATGTGGCGGCTGATGGCGACGACGGAGGAATTCTGCCTGCACAAGTTTTTCTCCGCAACAAAGAAGTAATGGCCTTGACCATGGAGGCCATACGCAAGGAACTGTTGTTGCTGCAACTTTTATTGGTGGACGAACAAGATTCTCGCTCAAAGTTTGCAACGTTGATCGAGCGTTGGCAATCGGCAGTTCAAACCTTTCAAGAAATCGATCAAAGTTTGGTTGGTATTCCCAGCGTTGATCAGGCCGCGTTGCTCCCTGAATTAAATGCCGCCGCCGATCAGCTATTGTGGCTGGCCCGCGAGTTGGAACAGACCATCCTCACAGAGCTCGACCAACGCGATGTGCATGTACCGCGTAGCGCCTCGGAGCTAGAAACGTTGGTCTCACAAGTGCTCGAGCTCCGCGATCAGACTCCTGGCCAGATCGGTCTAGTGGAGCTTGCCGTGGACGTGGATGAAGCCATGTTAACCGCCCTGGTGCAGCGGCTCGATCTGATGAATCGCCGCGGTCAACTCGCCGACGCTTGGCGACAAATCAAATATGCGGGAGACGACCTGCGGAGTATTCTCAATCTCCGTGCCACGCAATCGATACGCACACAAACCGGCTCGAACAATCCCTTCGATTTTTCTTTCGACGACAGTTCCACGCGGCTTAGCATGGACTTTGACACGCCGCTCAATCGACGTAGCGAACGAAATATATTTCGTTTGGCACTCGTTAACTACAACGTTGCACTTCGAAATCTGATCGAAGCGCAAGACAATGTCAAACTTGATATTCGCAACGATCTCCGCGCCATTGAGCTCGACCGGAATCAATATGAGATTGCGATTGCCAGTGCGGCGTTGGCCTACGATCGTGTAACGAGCACGCGCTTGCAGGTAGCTCTGGCGCAAGGGAACGTAACCGCGCGAGACTTTCTGGAAGCCCAACAAGCTTATACCCAATCGCTCAGCTCGGTGGCTCAGCAACATATTGGCTATATCCAAGATCGCATTCAGTTTTTCCTCGACCTGGAACAACTTCAAGTCGACCCAGTCAACTTCTGGCCCGAACTACGCGACGAAAGCTACCCATTTCTTCCTCGAACCGACTTCAGCAGCGCGACCCCAGATGGCTACGGTTGCCTGCCAGGCGGCTTATGGTTTAGTGACTGCCTGCGGCGGATGGAACAAGTCCCCAGTGGAGTGTCCACTATTCACGCACGACCCAACTAGTTTAATTGGTCTGACCACGTCGTTCTTTGATCTGCTGGCTGGCCGACAGCAGGGCTTGTTGCTCATTGGGTGACAGCGCTTCGCGACCTTCGCGGTGCAACTTGCGCAAGATTTCGTCGATGTCATCCACGCCTGGTTTCGGTGACTCACTGAAGTTGTCCGCCAACTCATCTGCATCCGAGGAAACTAAGGCCGCTTCACTGGCTTGTCTCCGTCCTTGCCGCGATTCACCGGGGCCCGCCTGACTGTTGTCAACTCTGTATTTCAAATGGGGCGGATTCCCCTTGCGGCCGTGCCGGGCGTGACGATGAAGGACGGGGGCGTATTGCTCTTCCAGTTCGTCGGCTCGCGACGATTCCCATCGCCCAGCAACAAACAGGTATACAGCAGCGGCTACGGCGGCGTACCAACCCAGAATCTCTTGACGCAGCGCGAGACTCATCACCAATGTCGATAGCCCTACTCCCAACATGAACGTGGCAAAGTGAGAAACGAGTTTCGCCATGCGACGAAACACATGGGGTTCTTGCGCAGTAGGGTGAGGTAAGCTGAACAAGGCAAACAGGATAGCGCGTGTATCAAACGGGACGGTTGGTAGCAAATGAAGTGCCCCAAGGAAAATATTGACCCACATGATCTGTGAAGCCCAAGCTTCACTTCGCCATCCACCTTTTAAATCCAGAAGTCGTGCCAGCGATACTTGGTTGGCTTCGCCCGCGTATACAATCGCCGCGCTTACTACAAAACCTAGCAAGACCAAACCCACGGTCGCCAATTGTCCAGCCGCTGCATACGCCAAAATCCGCTTGGCAGGCAAGTATTCGTAATCGGTCGACAAATTGCCCGTCGGTCCGACCGTGGTCTCCATTTCGATGGAGTTTTCCCCCAGCACCAACTGTTGAGCCGCAACGCGAACAGCCAAGCTAATTACCCAAACAATAGGTAACGTCATTGCAATCGGAACAAGCTCTGCGAATCCAGGGCCCGATAAACCGACACTAGAGATCAGCAATGTCAGTAGACCCAACATGATAAACAGCGACGAATGTATCTCCGCTTGGCCAAGTCCCCAGACGTTGGGAAGCCGCATGGTCCAATGCCGTAGTCGCTCGATAGGGTTCATGGGGATCCAAGATTTCGAAAAATGGTTGGCCAATCTGTCCGTCAGCATACCATTTTGCACTTAACGCCGATTTCCAACAACTATTTTTTTAGCGTGTGCGGCGATTGACGTGCTTTTAGGGAAGTTCCTAGGCTTTGCGGGGTAGCGGAAGTCGCCAAGACTTTCGGCGTTCTGGTCAGAAGACAAGACAAGGCCGCTGAAAATCTTGGCGATTTCCGCTACAAGCTATTGAGTGCCGCAGGCACGGAATTCGATAGCCTGGGATGCAAATCCCAGGTCATCGAAGCATCCCCGCGTCTTTCCGGTTCGCCAGCGATCGACCGCAAATGCGGTCGCTC
>JBGSNE010000249.1:0-6425 GCA_041739785.1 Pirellulaceae bacterium | reverse complement strand
GAGCGACCGCGAATGCGGTCGCTCGCTGGCAAGCCGGAAAAAACGGGAGGATGCCTCATTGACCTGGGATTATCATCCCAGGCTATCGAATTCCGTGCCCTTCGGCACTAAATAGTGCACCTTCAAAACGCGCCAGAGAGTGGGTCGTCTGTTTCGTCGAAATCCCAACCACCGCCCTACAGAATGGCGGGCGACCCACTCGCTGCCACGTCGAGTTGGTAGCTGGTGGGAAAAACCCGCAAATTAATGCTCGGCGGCGCGTTGCAAATAGAGTTGATAGCGGTCGTGCATTTCCGTCACGCTATCGCCACCAAATTTTTCGACCAGGGCGGCTGCTACTTCAAAAGCCACTACGTGTTCGATAATCACACTGGCCGCTGATACCGCGCACACATCACTGCGTTCATAGCTCGCTCGCTGGCTCTCTTTGGTATCCATGCGAATGGAATCGAGCGGTTTGCGCAAAGTACTGATCGGTTTTTTGGCGGCGCGCACCACTAATGGTTGACCGTTTGTCATACCGCCTTCCAGACCGCCTGCATTGTTGGTTGGACGGGTGTAACCCAGGCTGGGCAAGTGCTTTTGAGTGGCGTCGTAGTGAATCGCATCGTGGACCTGCGATCCTGGGCGTCGCGCCGCCTCAAACCCCATACCAATCTCAACCCCCTTAATCGCCTGCACAGCCATCACCGCTTGTGCAATTTTGCCATCCAGCTTGCGATCCCATTGAGCGTGCGTCCCCAATCCTATTGGCAAGCCTTCTACGCGAACTTCCATGACGCCACCGAGTGTGTCGCCATCATCGGCCGCTTGGTCGATCAACTTTTCAAACTCAGCGTCTCGGTCTGGGACCAAAGTGTAAACGCTGCTAGCATCGCGAGCAGCTCGACGTTCCTCGATCGAGCCCGGCGGAGTACTGACCGCCAAGCCACCGATTTCGGTCACGTAGCCAATTGTCTCGATCCCAAAGACGCGTAGCAGTTGCCTGGCCAACCCGCCAGCTGCCACGCGGACTGCTGTCTCGCGCGCACTGGCTCGTTCCAGCACGCCGCGGATCGAACCCAAATACTTGATCGCTCCAACCAGATCAGCATGCCCAGGACGGGGGCGTTCGAGCTCTTTGAGCCGTTCCAGTTTGTAGTCGGCATTGATGACTTGCAGCGTCAGTGGACTACCAAGTGTGCGTCCCTGCCAGATGCCGGTCAGAACTTCCAATTTGTCGGTCTCGAGTTTTTGTCGACCGCCACGACCGTAGCCACCTTGGCGGCGAGCCAATTCCACGTTGACCAGTTCGTAGTCGATCTCTAAGCCGGCGGGAAAACCATCTACCAACGCCAGAAGGGTTCGTCCATGTGACTCCCCAGCTGTCCAATATCGTAGCATTCAGTCAATTACCTTTTTGGCTTGGCGTTTAAACACAATACCGCCTAATATACTTCGTTGCTCGGGCGCTGCCGTCGCCTGCACAGGCTGTGACTTGACCTCCGGGAAACTCATTGCATTATTGCGAGTCTCGCGATTGGTCGATCCTACTTGGTTCGACAGCTTGTTCCGGCTCGGCGTTAAACCCGGATTATTCATGACCTTGTGAACCTCAGGCGCTAGCCGTGGGCTCCAGCTTAGAAAGGCCCACGGCTAGCGCCTGAGGTTCACAATTTGGCAGGCTTACCAAGTGAGTGCCCCTTAGCTCATGAATAATCCGGGTTAAACGAACCCCGTCCCAAAAAAATTGAAAGGTATTGCCTTTAGGCATCGACCCAAACAACCGGATCGGGTTTGATGCTTGCGTCGACTGGGCTGCCGGCATCTTTGCGACCACTCCCTGCGAAACGGCTGATGGCGCGAACGGTCATGTCGTGTTCGCACTGAATTTGACAGCTCAATCGGACGCCGCTCAATCCGCGGGCGGCCAAACAATCTTTCTCAGCCTGGGTCATCTTCGTGGGCTCACCCTCAATGAACTCGACGCGGCACGTTGTGCACCGCGCGTTGCCACCGCAGGCGTGCAATTGATCAATGCCCGCTTCGGTCAGCGCCAACACCAAACGCTTGTCGCTGGCAACTTCGAATTCGCCTTCCCCTTCCACTGTCAATTTGGGCACAACAGCCTCCTCTGAGAGTCCACATGATTGGCTAAAGAGCCTCCATCATACACTCAATCCCCGGCTAGCCGTAGTCTCCTTCGTTGGCAGGTAGCGGAAGTCGCCAAGACTTTCGACACTACACTCAAGGAAGGGTTTCCAGACCCGAGAGTTTGGGCTAACTCTAGCGAGCCTCAGACGCGTTTTTGAGTGGCACTTAGGGCACTGCAACTTCCAGCAATGGTGTAGGGACGAGTTCGCTAGTAAGCCAAAGTCGCCTGCCGTCGCTACTAAAACAAATACTCTCGCCTTGTTTCCGAGCCGGAAGTGCGATCATCTTCACGGCCCCCTCCCCTTCCGTCCGCCAGTCGTGTTCCAAAGAAGGTCCCTTCGTGGATCGGCTGCGCCGTCCAATGAGGCATCCCGGTCCATAGGTGGTCAACACCAGCTGACGGCCATCGGGAGAAATGTCACCACCGGTCACCAGCGGCAGTATGACGGTTCCTACCAACTGAGCTTCGACGATTTGCTCTCCCGCCAGGCTTGGGGCTCGGACACGATAGAGTCGACAGCGGAGCAATTCTTTGGTGGCTAATACAAACGACTCGGTTAGCGGATCATAAGCCAGCGCCTCGCAGTCGATCGCTCCATCGGGATAGGTCACGCGATATTCGGCAACCACAGGTAAATTGCATTTTGTCTCGAAGCAAACATTGGCTGCGGCCAATTCGGCAGGCACTTCTGCCACATAGATTCGCACATCCTGTCGTTGCGATGAGTTGTCTCCCACGTCGCCAACTGCGACATACTGTTTGCCACGGCGAGTGAACGCGCACATGTCCTCCCAGTCGATCGCTTTGGCGCCAGACAACTCAACCTCGCCGAGCAACTTTCCACTCGGTTGGAAGACAAACAATCGCGGGCCGTCGCCAGAATCATTGTGCGACCAAAGTTGATTTCCAATCTGTGCTAATCCGCTACTTTCATTCAGCTCCGGTGCTTGTAGGATGATGGTTTGGGCGCTCAATATCTGCGGCGCTAACCACAGGCAGAACAAACAAGTCGCTCGTACAGCGTTCAAGCGGATCCCTCTCCTGAAGTGGGTCGTACTTGCCCGTGGGCCGTACTTGCCGCGTGCAACTAGGACCCAGCTAAACTCTCGGCTTGCGAGGCAGTCGCACTCGGCAAGTGCGACCCACTTAGCCGCACGCCGGCGTTTTGCAAAATCTTGTCCAAGCGATTTCGCAGGGCGGACATTTGATCGGCGCTCAACTGTTGTCCGATATTGGCTACCACGTACAGGGTCAAGACAGCCAGCAAAGCGATTGTGGCGACCCACAGTCCCCACCCCGATTCGCCGAGCATCCACTGCGAATAGGCCAAAGCAAAACCAAAAAAGGCGGTGAACGACATCGCTAAATAGATAACCCACACAAAGGTCCATACTTCCAAACGCGGTGCAAATCGGCCGTGAATCAAACACTGCTCTTCACGATCCGACACATAAAACGACAAGTGAGGCGACCACAAGCGATGCTCGACGGCAGGCAAATGCAATTCGCCGTACTCACCGTGCATCAAGAAACTCTCTCGCTTGTCGCGCCGCGCGAACTCAGCTTCCAGCTTGGCTATGGCGTCCAAGCGATTGTCGGACAAGGGGATTTCAAACGTCGGTCGAAGCTGAAACAGTGACATCACGCAACCTCCGAAAACCGGAAACAACACTGTCTATCAATCTACCATAACGTGATGCGCAAAGGGCCATCGCCACCCATTCCTAGTGGAATCTCAACGAATCCAGTGCTGTGCGATAATGATACAACATCTCCCGAGCCCTGTGAGCTAACCAATCGAATTTGTCCTTCTGGGTCGATGTGCACGAGGCGATACCAGGTCAAATCCAAACGTTTATCATCGACCTCCGCCAGAGTAACCAGTGGTCGTGGAGGCGTGATTAAGCTGCCCGACAGTTTATGCAGCAGAGGCGTACCAAAGACTCGCGACGTGACCGCCACGCTAACAGGATTGCCGGGCAGTCCCAATAACAGCTTGCCATCTAAATTTGCGCCCAGTATTGGTTTCCCAGGGCGAATGGGCAAACGATGAAAGACGGTTTCACCTCCCAGAGCGTCGATGGCGGCTGGCACAAAATCGGTATCTCCCATCGATACTCCGCCAGTTAACAAGATCGCATCGCAGTCGACAAGTCTCAATCGCAACGCCTCGCGAACCGCCGCTAGGGAATCATCAATTCGTAGTCGCGCGACAACTTCAACCCAGGGCATGGTCGCCAACCAAGCTGCCAATGTCGGACCATTGGAATCGCGAATTTGCCAATCGGCAACCGCTGATCCCGGCTCAGCCAATTCATCTCCAGTGTTGAGAATCGCCACACGTACCTTGCGATGAACAGGCACTTCGCGCGGACCAAAGCTTGCAACAGCGCCTATCGTGGCCGCGTCCATCCTTGTACCCGCAGGCAACACTACAGTTCCACGACGCGAATTCTCTCCTTGTCGACGAATGTTCTGCCCGACCAGCAGCGACGATGGTGGGACCGTGAATTCTACAAGTTGTTCGCTTTCCACCGTATCTTCGCGACGCACAACGCAATCTGCCTCAGCGGGTACGGGTGCTCCCGTAAAAATGCGAATCGCTTGGCCTGCGAGCAATGACAACGGAGCGGTACCCGCGGCTGTGGTTGCTTGAACGGGGAGTGAGCTCGTAGATAAATCGCCGATACGGACGGCGAAGCCATCCATGGCTGAAACATCTAGTGGCGGTGAATCGCGATCGGCCAACACGTCCTCTGCCAAAATGCGCCCGTGGATGTGATCGATCGCCACACGTTCGCTGGATACAACAGCTAGTTTTTCGGCAAGCTTGGCTATAGCTGCTTCGACGGGATTAAGTTGTGGCCAGTGCATCGTCGAAATTCTTTAGTTGAGAAGGGGGAGGGAATTAGAATCACAGCAACGTGCTGGAGAACTCAGTAAGTCAAAAGCTCTCTATAATTGCTACCAGAGCTGCAATTCATCCGTGCTCCGGTTTTGCTATCCGTGCTATGCGAATGATTTGAAGGTTTGCACGAAAATAACGAAAGTTAATTTCCGTTTGATGCTAGCTGACTAGGACTGGTTGCACGAGCACACTGCGCGTTTTATCAACGATCGCGCATTGGAATTCCTTGTCTGTTCCGGCAGCACCAACGTGGCCCTTATTGTTGATGGCCACGAAATTGACACTCAGCTCGGCAGGCGGACGACGCTCGCCCTGGGCAATTCGGCGAATGGCCGCTTCGCAGGCGTCCGTGGGGGCGAGTCCCTGTCGCATGAATTCGACAATCAAAAAAGACCCACAGTAGCGCAACACATTCTCGCCAATGCCAGTTGCACCTGCCGCGCCCACGTCGCCGTCAACATACAAGCCCGAACCAATCAACGGGCTATCGCCCACACGACCGGCCAACTTGAAGGCCATGCCGCTTGTCGAGCATCCACCAACCAAATGACCGTCTTGGCCCAAGCCGAGCAGCGCGATCGTATCATGGTTTTTTTCTGCAGGCAGCTTTCCTGTTTGTTGCTCGGATCGCCATTTTTCCCAAGCCTGCCGCGCGTCGTCGGTTAGCATCTCGCGCGGGGCGAAGCCTTGATTCCGCGCGAATTGTGCTGCCCCTTCACCCACCAGCATGACGTGTTTGGTCGTTTGCATGACGCGTCGCGCCACCGAAATCGGATTGGGAAACCCTTCAAGCCCAGCCACCGAACCAGCTCTGTGCGAGCGTCCATCCATGAAGGACGCATCGAGCTGCACCACACCATCCGCATTGGGCCAACCGCCATAACCTACCGATGTGATCGATGGGTCGAGTTCGGTTAGGTTGATGCCACGTTCGACTGCATCCAGTAGCGAGGCTTGTTCGCCCAACACGGTGCGGGAGCGTTCACAGGCAGCCCTCCCGAAAGGCCAAGTGGCAATGAAGATGGGCTTCGTAAAACTCTGGCTAAGAGCGTCGTCCATGGACAGCGGCGCCTGCGCGGCAGGGGCGTCAGCGGGTGCCTGCGCTAGCACGCTGCTGGCCAAAGTCGTGGCAATCAGGCTATTTCGAAGGACTGTTCGGCGATGCATGACGTTGCCTTTTGAACGATTGTGTAGCGTATCCTAGTTGAATATCGCCATTTTTCCTGACATAAGCAGAAATGGCAGCTCGACGCGTCATTTTTGAAGCCCGCGCAAGTTAGTGCCGAAGGCACGGAATTCGATAGCCTGGGATGCTAATCCCAGGTCATCGAAGTATCCCCGTCTTATTCCAGCTTGCCAGCGATCGACCGCATTCGCGGTCGA
>JBGSNE010000206.1:0-53965 GCA_041739785.1 Pirellulaceae bacterium | reverse complement strand
TTTGTCATCGAATTCGTCGAAACGATAACGCCAAACCTGGTCCATCAACATCAAAAGGTCTCCCACACGTGACGCGACGAT
Source organism: Pirellulaceae bacterium (assembly GCA_041739785.1). Lineage (GTDB taxonomy): Bacteria > Planctomycetota > Planctomycetia > Pirellulales > Pirellulaceae > Aureliella. Next base: position 53,884 of record JBGSNE010000206.1, on the reverse strand, counting down.
ACTGCTACCATTATGCGCTTGGATTGATGTTTAGTCAGCAGTCTCCGGAGCAGGCTGTCGATCCAAGTTCCATCTCCCAATCGCGAAAATCACGACTAAGTAAAGAGCTTCCCGAAGTATGAGTCACAGACTGCGCAAGCGACGGCAGAGTTGGAGCCTGGAAGTAACGATCAAGCCAGAAAATCGAGCCATTCAGCCACAAAACTATTGTTTCTGGCGCAACCCAAGGCTCCGATGCATCAGCCGCAGTGTCGGCTGGCGCTTTCGCAGACTCACTCAATCGATCCACCTAAGCCGTCCCCCTACCGAACAAACCCACTACGCAAATCGTCTCAGAAAACACTATGGCCGCTCCACCTTTTCTCCACCCTTGTTCGTCAACCAAGCACGATAGACCTCGGGCGCAAAGCCATTCCCAATGGTTTGCACAGAGCTATCGAAAAAGACGGCCTGCATTGAATCGCGGTCGCCAAATAGGCTCTTAACCACCTCAGCCGGATCGACCTGCAAGTCTTCCGGTTGCGTCCACACCACCGCTTGGTCCCGAGGAGCAATTACGAAACATAAAGTGTTTGACGTGCCGTCTGGAATATCCATGAAGGTTAACAGTCGATTTTCATTCCCGTTCCAAAACGAACCTTCCATGCGTGGGGCTTGAATACAAGTCATCCCCGGTTCCAACTCCGGTCCGGTCAACCAGCGAAACGTGGCAGGCATTTTTTCGACCAACTGTTTGTTGTGCTGGCTGAACCACGGTTCATCCAAATGGAATTGCTTGTATAAATCTGCTTCGTTGATATAGGGCAACAAGTGAACTCGCCAACTCAACAACGGCTTCCCCTCGGCGTCCACCGTCATGCGTGGCGGAAAGCCACCGTGGGCCTGATGAAAGTTGTGTATGGCGAGAATGAGTTGTTTCAGATTGTTGCTCTGCTGAGCAGTGCCTGTCCGATTCTGGACATTGGGTGCGAATCGCTGTAGCAATTCCCCAAGCTGCTGACGATCTAGTCGCATGGCGATTCGATCGTCGCGCGACGCCAACTTCGGTATGCTCACCGCAACTCGCCCAAGTAGATCTTGCAAGGTGGTATCCGTCCGCGTGGCTGATGTGGCATCGACGCAATTGATCCCAGCTTCGAATCGCAATTCAGGGGGGCTCACCAAACCAATTTGCAACACCCTTAAATCGCTCATCAATTGCTTGGGAGATAGCGGAACAGGCAAAGAGCTCGGAAGCTGTTCTGGCCAGATGTCGGCGACGGACTGCCGCAGTGAATCGCGAACAGCGATGTTAATTGATAGATGCATATCTGCTTGGTCCTCAATAGCGCGCATCACGTGGCTGGTGTCGAACGCAGTTTTCGATTGCCGCCGATTCCAGAATTCGTCCGTACATGCCACTGCCGCTCCGGGGATTTGGTGCACGGAGTAACCCATGGCGGGTGGAAGGATGCCAATTAGATTTCGCAATTGTTCGGCCACGCGATCGACATTGTCAGCAGGAACAACCAACACCGCCTTACCAGTCGTCAGTTCGATAGTTGATAGGGTCACATACAATTCGCGGGCCCCCGCGCCGCGTAAGCCTTGCACGGCAGCTCCCACAGCAGCTTGCACGCCGCCAACTGCCTGCGGTGGCAAGACTCCCGGCACTTCTTCTTGAAGGGCTTGCAGACAAGCCGGCAAATCGAGTTTTTCCAAGTCGATTCGCGCCACGCAGATAGTTGACGGCTCCAGCACATCAACGATCGCCTCCGCACCGCACAATGTCGATAACAGGCATGCCTGCCAAACGCTACCGATGGTCAAAAAAGTTGTTAGAAACCTGATATTGATCAACATTTTTATATGGCTTCCCATGAAATCACTCCTCACAAGGTGTATTTGTAGCGGAAGTCGCCAAGACTTTCGGTGGTGTTAAACATTGATTAAATCCAGGCCGACGAAAGTCTTGGCGACTTCCGCTTCGACCAAAGGGCTGGCCTAAAACTTGTCCCATTCCCCTTTTGCAGCGTCACCGCATCTCGACGCGTACGTCCGTTTGTTTTTCGCCTGGATACAGTGGCTCGCGACGAATGATTGCGGCGGTGTCGCTTAGTTTTTCGTAATCAAACGTTTTTCCGGTGAGCGGATTGGCGGGCGCTGGCATTGGTCTCAAGGCGTCGATGGTCGTCGGGAGCGTACCTGCGTTGCGCGCCGCATAGGCGCGCAGCGCTTCACGCAGCAACAACTGTTTGTGCACCGAATTGGTGCGCTGAGCCGCGCTCTCGGCCGCTTGCAGCGCCGGAATCAACATGCCCAACATGATATTGGCCGGACGCAAAAAGTGCGGGCCACCGCTGAGCATATTCATCTCGGCCATGAACTCATCGCCGATTCCGGTCGGAGTTAGTCCCCACTTGAAAATATTGTCGCGTCCTCTTTCGAAGCCGAGCTGAACAGCTCTGAGCGTCGCTTCGACAGGCGATAGCTGGTCAGACTGGTGAACCCCCAACTCGGGCAGTTCATGGCGGGCGGCATCGGCAAAGACCAACACAATCAACCCGGCCAACAGCTTGGAAGATGCTTGCACATCCGCTTGTTGTGCGGGGGGACTTGCGGCGTAAACCACACCTTCAAACGGATCGCCATCGGAAACCACAAACGTCCGTACGCACTCCACCAATCTCGCATTCAAATCCTGTTGGCTAGTCCCAGCTGCGATCGGTTCCAACAGTGGATAGACAACTCGCGCCATTGAATCGGCCTCCCCCTCCAGCATCGATTGCAGATCCCAGTATTCTGCTGGCAAGCTCGCCAGAGCCCAATAAAGATTCGGTGCACCGTCCTGTTGGCTAAATTCTTCCACCACGCCAAACATCATGCCTGAGATCGCCAGACTGACCAGACGTGTTAGCATCGTCGGCGTAGCGCTTTCGTGGGTGAGTTCCGCGATGCGAAATCCGGCCGCTAGGCTCTCAAAGGCCGAGTCAAAACGCTTTTCAGCCAGTGCCAATCGCGCGTCGAGGCCAACCAGTCTGGCCAATTCGCGATTGTTCTGTTGTGCAATATGAGGTCCGCTAATCGCCGCATTGCCGCGTGGTTTCGCCGCAGCATCACTTGGGCCGACCGTGCCCAGGCGGGTCGCGTGATCGATTTGATCGAGTATCTCGCGTTGCTGCGCTAAGTATTCTCGCGCACCTGATTGCGCCAATTGGGACAGTGGCTGCGTGTCCCAAGCTTGATCTTTGTAGGCAGCATTCAACTCCGCGCGCTCGGGGTGAGCAAGAAACATCACTTGCGCCTGCAAGAGAGCCGCCTGAGCATCACCTGGCTGCCGCAGTGCGGGAGACACCCACAAGCGATATTTCAGCGCCGGTGTGGGCTCGTCGGCTGCCGTCAATCTCAACAGCTTGATGTTCGGTTCCAGCTCTTTCCCCGCATCGGTTCTCTCAGAAGGCTCAGGCGTTGCCGCTGGAAAGCTCGTTTGGCCCTTTTGCCACACCACGACTTGCGCAGGAGCAGGCTGCGCGTTCAGCCAAACGGTGCTCAAGCAGAGCCCACACAAACACCATCGTAAAACTGTCATGGACTTTCTCCTCAAGTAGCATTGACTAAACAGCGCATTGGGCAGCTAGTGAAAAATTAAATTCGGTTTATAGCCACTCTGGGACAAACATGTTTTTGATGCGTTCCATATGGCGCGATCGATCGAGCCGAACTGCCCCAGGTAGCATTTCTTGAAATTCGGACTCAAGCAACTGCGGTAGACGCTCGAACTCCGCGTTGGGAGACTGCGCAGGTGGTGCGACACATACCACTAGGTCTTCCCAGTCAGCACCAATCGGTCCGATTTGAAAACCGTATTGAGCTGTCTGAGGCCTCGCCAGCCAAGGCCACCACGTCGGTATTGAGTAGGACACTCGCGCAACGGATGATTCTGGTTCAGGCCGCACGATTGGCTGCAGCTCGACGTTATTATCCGTATTGTTACTATCCGTATTATCCTTCGTCGGCTCCGAGTGGCTCTGGGCGATTGTGTCTGGCGAGTGGGCTACTGAATCGACGCTACGCCATTGACCAACCGCAAAGCCTCCGACCGCGGCCAGACACAAGCACGCTGCTGTCATTGCGATGAATCTTGCGGAGGACATCCACCTTGCAGGTGCATGCAGCGACACACTCGTCAGCCGGCATCCCGCTTGAAAGCCCATTTCATAAAAGACCTGCTGTTCCACATGACGCGGAACACTTGAACGCATAGTAGCTAGTCGAGCCACCAGCGGATCAGGTTCACCACCGATAGGCAAGTTGTTCGTTGATTCGCACATCGATCAAATTCCTCATGAGTCATTGACTTCGCGGCATTGGAGCCAGACATTATCAAAACAAGTCATCCGCAACTAAGGCACTTACAGGCTGTACTCCAATAAAGGTACCAGGATCGCCAGGGCTGACGTGGCCCCACCCAGCTTCGCGCGGAGTTCTGCCAAGGCAGCAGCATAGCGGCGGTGCACCGTGGCTCGCGACGAACCAACGATGGCAGCAATTTGTTCGAATGTCATTTCGCCCCACACATGCATCATCAGGATCTCCGCATCATCGCCGGAAAGTTGCTGTAGCGCTTCAACGGCCTCTTGTGCTTCGAGCATCCGCTGAGATCCGTTTTCCGCAAACCAAGGACCATTCAGTTCTTTAGCCCGTTGTCGCACGTCGCGTCGCTGATTGCTGCGCTGCTGCTGCAGGACATAATTGCGCGCCACAGTTACTAACCAGGCCAGCGGTGATTCAGGCAATTGCTCCTGCCGCGCCAGCGCCAAGAAGGCTTCTTGCACCGCATCCTCGGCGAACTCGCCGTGCGTCCGGAGTATCAGCAGGAGTCCTCCTGCGTGAGCATCCCAAATTTCGGCGATCTCTTCGAAACTCAGCACGCTTGCGTCTTTCGCTGGTTCACTGCTCGTCGCAGTCGGGCTGTTGATTTGCTGATGTGTTGCACCACGATCGTCTAACCCCCAGCCATAGGTTTTGAAGCCCGCGATATATCAACCGCGAAGCGGTGGCATTTGGTAGCCTGGGGTGCAAACCCTAGGGAAAATGGATTCTACCGACATCCGGTCCGCCAGCGATCGATCGCATTCGCGGTCGATCGCGGGCGGACCGGATAAACGCGGTGATACCTCGATGACCTGGGGTTTGCACCCCAAGCTTTCGAATTCCGTGCCTTCGGCACTAAAAATCGCGGGCTTCAAACGCCGTAGGCGAGGTTCGTTTAACCCGCAGCCAAAGGCGAGGATAGCGTGGCGAACCTCGACTTTGGCTGCGGGTTAAACACAATACCGTTCAATTTCATCGTGGCGTAAGCATCCTGCATGCGATCTGGAACAGCAACTGTTTGGCGGACGTTAACTAAGATGCCGCCCACAGGAATTGATCTCACTGTTTTCAAGAAATATTCTATTTTCGCGCGATAATCAACAGTTCGATTTCACGAGGTCCCCTTCGCCTGGCGCAGCAACTTCCACGACCACAGCACGCTGGCAAGAATGGTCAACAGCGTTAAGGGGAGTACGATGAAGCCCAAAATTAGACCAAACCGCTGGCTCAATTCGGGGTGCGTCTGGGCGGAGATGATCAACACGGTATAGGCCACGTAATAGAAAAGCAGCGCAGCCCCTTCAAAGCGGGAGATCACACCGCCGGTAAAAAAGATAGGCAAGCAAATTGCGGCTACCGCCACCATCACAGGAATGTCGAATTCCAATGCTGCGGAGGAAATGGCGATTCCACCCGGTGCGACGACGCTGGTCAGCCCCAACACGCACAAAATATTAAACAAATTGCTGCCGACAACATTGCCCACAGCAATATCTCGCTCGCCACGAATGCTGGCCACCACCGAGGTCACAACCTCGGGGAGCGAAGTACCAACGGCCACCACGGTTAGCCCGATGATCAGCTCACTTACATGGAAATACTCGGCAACCGTTACCGCGCCTTGAACCAACCAATTCGATCCTAGACCAAGCAATACCAAACCTACGCCAATCAGACCCAGTTGCACCCAGCGCGATGAATTCCAAGAGTTGGGGACAGGCATTTCATCGGAGAACTCGTCCACGATAACCCGGCTCTCTTGGCGACTCTTCCTAACGGAAAAAATCACGTAGCTGATCAAGCCCACAAAGAGCAGTATTCCCTCCAGTCGCGACAGTCGCCCATCCAAACTGAAGCCCCACAAGGCCAGCGATGCGCCGATCATCAGCGGCACATCCAGCCGAATCAATTGACTGGAAACAACCAAGGGAGTCACCAAAGCGGCCATACCCAGAATCATCAATACGTTGCAAATATTGCTCCCCACTACATTGCCGACCGCCACATCGGCAGCTCCCCTGAAAGCGGCTTGAAGGCTTACCCCCAATTCCGGCGCGCTGGTCCCGAAGGCGACCACTGTCAAACCAATGACGAGCGGAGAGATTTGTAGCGATAACGCCAGGAGCGACGCACCGCGCACTAGCAACTCTCCCCCCACTACCAACACGACCAATCCACAAGTGATCAGGAAGAGCGGCCACAGCAGTTCGGTCATATCGTATTCCAAAATAGTTCAGCGGCAAAATGAAACCGGGTGGGCGTGAGCTGTGAGCTGGGAGCCGCGACGCGTAAGCGACCGGGCGACCAACATTTCCCGGTGCCTTACGGCCCACGGCCCCTAGGTATTGCCCGGTGCCTTACGGCCCACGGCCCACGAATTGCCCGGTGCCTTACGGCCCACGGCTCACGAAGCGAACAGAACTTTTATCAACTCGCGTTGCATCAGCACCACAGCTGCACCAGCAATGTAACCGGCAAAGGCCCAGGGGGCGATACGCCTGACGTACCACAGAAAATCGATGTGCTCCAAGCCCATAGCGGCCACGCCGGCTGCCGAGCCGATAATTAAACAGCTGCCGCCGGTCCCCGCACAATAGGCTAATAACATCCAGAATTCATCGTTCATAGGCATGTCGTACATTTCGATGCCGGCGGCCACCAGGGGCACATTGTCGACGACTGCCGATACCAGCCCAATGATAATCGCCACTACTTCAATGTTGGGCAAGATACCATTCAACCACTCGGCGGCGGCTTTCAACGAGCCCATGGCCCCCAACGATCCGACGGCCAAGAGAATCCCTAAAAAGAACAGGATGCTCGACATATCGACACGCCGCAAGGCTGACAACACACCCGTGCTCGAACGCGTCGCCTCATCCATCGTATGACTCACAAACTCTGAGACGACCCACAGCGTTCCCAAACTGAGCATCATCCCCATGTAGGGAGGCAAATGCGTCACCGCTTTGAAGACCGGCACAAACAGCAACGCTACCAATCCGAGAATCAAAAACAACCATTGCTGCCAAGGTTGAATGCTTTTGTCCATGTGTCCGCTCACCTTGGGAACGGCGCCCAGCTCCCCTTTCATGACATACGACAAACCTATCAGTGGCACCAACAGACAGACAAAACTACCGACGAACAATTCCAGCATGACTTCGGTAGTACCAATCTTATGTTTGATCCACAGCATGGTGGTGGTCACGTCGCCAATCACCGTCCAGGCTCCCCCCGCATTGGCCGCGATGACTACCAAACCAACTAACCGCAAGCGATCTTCTTTGTCGCCCACCAATTTGCGTAGCAGCGAAACCATCACGATCGTGGTCGTCAAGTTGTCCAGCACAGCTGACATAAAGAAGGTCAGCAGCCCTACGACCCACAGCAAAGTACTCTTTTTTCGCGCGCGAATGCGACTGGTGACGATCGCAAAGCCTTCGTGCGCGTCGACCAATTCCACGATGGTCATCGCCCCCATCAAGAAAAATAGAATGCTGGCGATCTCACCGGTTAGATGCAAATGCTGAGCTTCGAGCGCAAATTGCCTAGCGACGTTAGTCACCTGTTCGGCCTGTGCTTCCTCCTGGAACCAGTGCGGGATGATTTCCGATGGGAGGAGTTGTTCCAAGTTCAGGACGTACAGCGCCCAGCAGATTACGCCAGTAATCAGCGCCGACGCAGCTTTGTTGATGTGCAGTTTGTGTTCCAGCGCAATGCACAAATAGCCCAAGACGAAAACAGTAACGATGGCGACAATCATACCTGCTAAACTCCAGCGGATTTAAGAGTCGCGTCGTGCCAGCCACCAAGCCAGCTCGCGCGACAACCGCCAAAATATAAGCTCAGTGATCGATTTGTGAGAGGGGCACATCAAGAAACTAACAGGTGCGGAACTTTCGGACCAACTAAGCCTCTTCGTAATCTTCATACTCTTCGTCGATTTCACCAACCAGCTCCTCATTGTCGCCATCTTCCTCTTCAAACTCGTCTGTCACCCCTGCGTAATCGTCTTCGTCTACTGCGTCTTCATCTTCTGGCTCGATGGTAACCACGCGCCGAACAGACTTGGCCGCAGTGGTTTTGAGCCCAGCTTCGTGAGCGGCGCGCTGCTCAATATCGCGCTCGGCCATCACTTCCAATCTTGGGCGGGGTGCTGTGCGCTGAGGTTGAACTGCGTCCGATGGTTTCGAATTCGCATTGGTTGGCGGTTCATCCTCCGTATGCTGTGGCTGGATCTTGTTCGAGCGCGCCGCCGCGGGGGCGGGTTGTTCACTACCTTCACCGCCAGTTCTCATCGCTTCCCAATCGGCAATCGAAATCACTACTTCCCGCGCCTGCGATCCGTTGTATTGGCCAACGATACCATCCTCGGCCATAAAGTCGATCAAACGTGCGGCGCGACCATATCCGATCCCCAGAGCGCGTTGCAGCAGCGAACAACTGCCGCGACCTTCGCGTACCACCACATCCACGGCCGCTTCGTACAATTCGTCCCGTTTCTTAAAACTCCCCGGTGTAACCTCCGATTCCTCGTCCACCTCTTCCTTGACCTTCAAGTTCACCAACTCGTGCACGAAGTTCTGCTCGCCAGTGCTGCAATGGTCGACCAGTGCATTGATCTCTTCGTCACTCAAATAGGTCCCTTGGCCGCGAAGCAACAAACTGGTTCCATTCCCCATAAAGAGCATGTCACCGTTGCCCAGCAATTTATCCGCCCCCATCTCATCGAGCACAACGCGGCTGTCCGTGCGGCTTGCTACTTGGAAAGAAATCCGAGCAGGCAAATTACTTTTAATCAATCCTGTGATGACATCCACCGTCGGTTTTTGAGTAGCCAGAATCAAGTGGATGCCTACCGCGCGACTTTTCTGTGCGAGGCGAATAATGTGCTGTTCCACTTCTTTGCCAGCCGTCATCATCAAGTCGGCCATTTCGTCAGCGATAATGACAATAAAGGGCAAGTGGTCGGGAATCGCCTCAGCTTCTTCGGGCGTTTCAGGTCGCAGGCGATCGAGTAACTCCTCCCGCCCAAGTTCGTTGTAGCTGGTCAAATGCCGCACGCCGGCGCGGGCCAACAGCGCGTAGCGTTCCTCCATTTTGTCGACTGCCCATGCCAGGATGGCTTCCGCCTTACGCATGTCGGTCACCACGGGGTGCATCAAATGCGGAAGTCGACCATAGCTGCTCAATTCAACCATTTTCGGGTCGATCATCAACATCCGCACTTCATCGGGACGTTTGGTCATCAAGATCGAGGCAATCAGCGCGTTGAGACATACCGACTTACCGGTACCTGTACGCCCAGCGATCAACAAGTGCGGTAGGGTGGCCAAGTCGGAAACCAGCGCATTACCCGACACGTCTTTGCCCAAGAACAATGGGATTTTGGCTTTCTTCCCCTTCGTCCCTTGTTCTTCGATCACCTCTCGCAACCGCACCACCTGACGCGTTTCATTGGGCACTTCGACGCCGACGGTGTTCTTACCAGGGATCGGAGCCACAATACGAACGCTGGGCACGCGAAGGGCAATGGCTAAGTCGTCGGAGAGGCTTGTAATCTTCGACAGACGCAATCCCGCTTGTAGTTCGATTTCATATTGCGCGATCACCGGGCCCGTCTCGATTTCGACTACTTTGACATTAAAGCCGAAATCCTTGAAGGTTTTCATCAAAATCTTGGCCTTGCGACGCACTTCGATGGTTTGCGTTTCAAAGTCGATTTCGTCGCCTTCCAACAGCAGATCCAAGCCAGGCAAAACGTATTCCTCAGCCCCTGGCGGCAGTTTGGTATCATCCAAATGAGCTAATGCTTCTTTGTTCAGTTGGGCTTCTGCCTGTTTGCTTTTCTTGGGAGCCCGCACACGCGGCACCTCGGGTTCCACCGCAACATGCGGTTCATCAGCGCGAAGCTGTACTGTTTCTCCTGCGACTTCTACTTCGCGGTGCTCGCTCGACTCCAGTACTTCGTCTTCTTCGCCATCTTCGAAGGCTTCGTACTCCTCTTCGTAGTCTTCCTTTTCACCGATGAATTCATCAGCTGCTTCTGCGATTTGCTCCGCTACCGGTTTGGCCGACGCTAGATCACTAACGCCAGGGAGCGTACCACCGAGCAAGCCACCCGCCAAACTCTTGGCAATCCCCAGCAGCCCTGAAGGCTTAGCATTGATGGCTGCCTGCACAGTAGTCGGCCCACCACCTGCCAGTTGCACTCCGCGAATCCGCACGGGCGGAGATGTTTCCTCCATGGGTGTTTCTTGGCTACCGGGTAAATGCACCCCGTCCTCAACATCGCTCATACGTCGGCGGCCAACGAACAATCCGCGCGGGGCCTGGAGCGTGACTTTTTTCTTGGTCGCCGCCGCTGCCGTCGTCGCCACCGTAGCACCTCCAGCCAGCATCAACGCCACAGCCCGCAACACCACATAATCGGTACTGAGTAGCAGTCCAGCCACGAACAAGGTGAGCGTCAGTATCAAACTTCCCACGAAGGCAAAATGCTCATTGAGCCACAGCGAAGTCATGGCCCCTAGATACCCTCCGGAACCGACCACCGGGGAGAGCGGAGTAGTCAATTTGAGCAGCGACACACAAGTCGTCGCGGCTACAATGACCAGCACCCAGCCAATTTGTCGCGTAGCCCTGACATAATTGCTCTGTACGCGAAACATCCAAACGGCCAGCACCGACAGCCCTACAGCCACTAAGACCGAACCAATACCGACGCTTTGAATCATCAACTGTGCACAAGAGGCTCCGATCCAGCCGCACCAGTTACTGGTCTGCTCGTTGGTTGGATAGACTTGCGGGTCGATAGCGATGAACTGATTAATCGGCGCTGGAACGTGCGCAACCGGATCAGCCGGATCGTAACTGAGCAGACTCAACCACAAAAAAATGCATAATGCCGAAAGCAGTAGTGCTTCGATATCGAATTCTATCTGCCGCGACTCGCTCATCGACCCGTCCTGGATGCCAGAATGATGCTGTTCAAGGCGAACTCAACCCGTGAGCTTGCACTCCTACACATCTGTTAAAGATCGGCCGCCAGACAACCGAGATCGATGTTTTTTGCTAGCTACCGACCCTTCGTGCTAGCCCGTACAATCGGTTCAATATTTCACCATGGAAGTCAAACGTTTCACCGTATCGCGCATCAATTGGCTTGGGGGCTCGAGGCCGGTGAACAATTTGTATTGGTAGGCGGCTTGGCGGACGAACATATCCAAGCCGTTGACCACGAAACAGCCCGCTTTCCTAGCCTCTTTGACCAGCAGTGTTTGTTCGGGATTGTAGACCGTGTCGAACACAATCGTATCTTCGTGCAGCTTCTCTGCTTCATATGGGCTGCGATCGATGTCGGGGTGCATGCCGATGGGCGAGCAGTTGACGAGTATACCAACGCGTATGTCATGCCGTGCACTCCAGGGAAGCGCGCGGCCACCGATCATGTTCGCTAACTCTTCGGCACGTGCTTGGGTACGACTGGCAACCGCTACAATCGCGCCACGTTGCTTAAGTCCATAGCCGATGGCTTTGGCCACTCCACCAGCTCCCAGCAACAGCACGCCACGCCCGCGAAACAAATCCTCTTCGCGAAAATCTTGATTCTGCATCGTCTTTTGCGTCTTGAGAGCTTCGGTTAAGCAATCCATGGCCGCACGATAGTCCGTGTTGTATCCACTGGCTATGCCATTGTTGATGGCGACCGTGTTTATCGCGCCAATCCCATGACTGGCAGATTCTGCTTCATCCATTAGCGACAGCATCGCTTCCTTATGGGGGATCGTGACGCTCAAGCCACCAATACCAGCTTCCTTGCACCATTGCAAAAACAGGCTCAATTCATCCGCCGGTATACGAAATGGCAAATAGCGATAATTGAGTCCATCGTGTTTGAAGGCGGCATTATGGATATGCGGGCTGAGCGAATGGGACACGGGATCAGCCACCACGCCAAACAACCGAGTCTCTTCATCGATCTCTTGCGGACGATAGACATCGCGCATCATTTCAAATGTGACTTGTCCCGGCGCGATCTTGCGATCGGATGAGAGGGCGGTAAATGTGAACGGAGAGCCATAATGGAGCCCCAACACACGTGTTACCACCCCCAAATCGCCCATGCACAAACCGATGGTTGGAATCGTCGAAGCTTCGACCAAACGCATCATGCGAATGCAGTCGGTGAAGGAGGTTGCCATCGTGGCGATTTTTACCACATCCGCGTCCAAGGCGGCTAGCCTCGCATGGATCCCTTCCAAATCCTCGGGCGTGTGGTCGAAATTGTGCAGGCTGACAATCCGCTTGGTTGAACCGTAACGTGGAATGGAACCAGCGATATCTTCTTCCAAATCGACAAAGTCCACGCCACTGGCAATCGCGCTGCGCAAGACCATCAATCGTTCTTGCTCCGTTTTCTCCCAACGGCCACCATCCTCGCGGCGACGACAGGTGATCACTACCGGGCAAGGACGCTTCTCCAGTAGGCGCTTCAAATCAATGTGCCGACCGATATAGTCGAGTCGCATCTCAACTAGCTCAGCACCCTGTTCGGCCAAAAAATTGTACTCGGCGATCATGGCTTTATGGCGACTGCGACCGATGGTTACACACAGCATATTGGTTGGGCGTCTCGATTGAAGCAAGGGTGTATGTACGTCAGACTTTCCTGCCTGACTTGGACGGCCAATGATGATTGGCCAAGGCGGGCCGGTGTCAGGCTGGAAAGCCTGACGTACTAGTTTACGGTGGCGGCCGAGGTGAAGACTATGCCAGTTTGCCAGACTAAGAAACGACGCAAAAGTTCGACTCCAGGTTCTGTCAAAAAACTCTCCGGGTGAAATTGCCACCCCTCGACCAACTGCGTCCGGTGTCGAACTCCCATAATCGTGCGTTGTCCCTCAGCATTCTCCACCCAGGCCGAGACCTCTAATACCGCGGGCAAACTCTCGGGTTCGATCACCAGAGAATGATAACGGGTAGCGATAAACGGATTGGCTAGACCGGCAAAAAAACCACGACCATCGTGATGAATCGCATCGGTCTTGCCATGCATTAACTCCCCAGCCCGTACAATTTTCCCACCCAGCGCCTGTCCGATCGATTGGTGTCCCAAGCAAACGCCAAGTATTGGAAATTCGCCGATCAGTTTCTCGGCAATTTCGACACTTATACCAGCTTCGCTGGGCGAACAAGGCCCCGGAGAAATCAAAATCCGCTCCGGCTGCAAGTCGCGTATCTCGTCAATCGTAATTTTGTCATTGCGAATGACGCGTACATCAACGGTCGGGTCAATCTCACCTAAGCGTTGTACCAGGTTATACGTGAATGAATCGTAGTTATCGAGGACCAAAATCATGGTGAACCGTGGGTGTCATCGTTGGGCAAGTGTGGCTGATCGTCGCTCGACTCTCCGAGTCGAGAATGGGTGCATTTTGAGCAACCTGCGGGAATCTCGACGCACAGAGTCAAGCAAACAGGGGACATTGTACTTAATCCATGGCAGGTGGAAAGAATGTTACTGGTTGCAGTATACTTAGCGTCGGGAAAAGGTGTCCGACACCAAAAGTGCGAAGCACCCGACGGGCGGTGCCGGCTTTGGGTGTCGGACACCTTTTCCCGGACACTATCGCTTACAAGCCTCCAGGAATCTCGACATGTCGATAAGCCAGCTTCAATTGCGTTCCAAACGATGTGTCTCACCACCGTGTAGCCGCTGGCCTACGATCATAGCCTGCTATCTAATACTGACACTAATTCCAAGTGTACGCCCCGTCCACGCCCAAACACCCGTACCAGATATGCTGGTCGATGATCCAGCCCAAGCCGCGCAATTGCAAGCGGGACTGCTATCCGAAATTCGTCAATTGACCTTTGAAGGCAAACGAGCCGGGGAAGGGTACTTTTCACGCGATGGTCAGCAAATCGTTTTCCAAAGTGAACGTGAGCCGGACAATCCGTTCTTTCAAATCTATCTGCTGAATCTCCGCAACGGAGACACACATCGCGTTTCGCCGGGTATCGGCAAGACAACCTGCGCATGGATCCACCCCGACGGCGGAAAAGTCCTCTTCGCCTCGACTCAGTTCGACCCCGCCGCCGAGCAGAAGCAGCGCGACGAAATTGCTTTTCGCGAATCGGGGCAAACGCGGCGCTACAGTTGGGACTACGACCCGAGCTACGATCTGGTGGTTTTCGATCGCACAGCGCCGGCTGGCGGGGACTACCTACGGCTAACCACAGAGGAAGGCTACGATGCGGAGGGGTCCTACTCGCCCGATGGAAAATTAATTTGCTTTGCCTCCAATCGACGCGCCTTTACAGGCGAACTGACCGCCGAGGAACAAGAGCTGTTCGCAGTGGATCCAGCGTCGGCCATGGATCTGTACGTCATGCGCAGCGACGGCAAGCATGTCAAACGCCTAACCACGGAGATCGGCTATGACGGCGGACCGTTCTTCTCACCCGATGGCCAACAGATTTGCTTTCGCCGCTTCAGCCGCGATGGTGCCACGGCGGAAATTATGCTGATGAACATCGATGGTTCCAATCAGCACGCCATCACCCACTTGGGAAACATGAGTTGGGCACCCTACTTTCACCCCAGCGGCGAGTACCTAATTTTCGCCACCAATCGTCATGGCTTCGGAAATTTTGAGTTGTATTTGGTCGATGCGGCTGGTGAACATGAACCTGTGCGCGTCACCTATCGCGATGGCTTCGATGGTTTGCCCGTCTTTACGCCAACCGGGGATGGTTTGGTCTGGACCAGCAATGGTGGCAATTCGCAGTCGCAATTGTTTGAGGCCCAATGGAATGACCAGGCCGCTCGGCGTCTGCTGGGACTCGAGCGGCAACCGGACGCTGCTCAGCAGGAAAGCCTCAAGCAGGCTGAGCTATCGAGACTCTATACCGCACCCGATTTTTCTGCGGCGGATATCGGGCGACACGTTGACTACCTGTGTCGCCCCGAACTAGGCGGGCGATTGACAGGCACGCAGGGCGAGATCAACGCGACCGCCTACGTGGCTGCCTATTTGGAAAGCCTCGGGTTGCAACCCGCCGGACGCGACGGAACTTTTTTTCACGAGTTTGAATTTGTTTCCGATGTAAAATTGGGTGCGCAGAATTCACTCGCAGTGGTCAGCGATGAGTTGCCTGACAGTGAATACCAACTCGATCGAGACTGGCGCCCAGTCTTTTTCTCACAGGAAGGTCTTGTCGACGCTACTGCGGTGGTCTTTGCAGGTTATGGCATCGTGGCCCCCGCCGAACAGTCGTCAGCAGATTCGTTCGAGACAGGTTCGGACAAAGCCGAATACGACAGCTTTGTTCACCTGGATGTGACCGACAAGTGGGTAATGGTCTTTCGACAAATGCCACAAGACATTAGCCCCGAGCGTCGACAACATCTGGCCCGTTATAGTGGCGCGCGATACAAGGCCATGGTGGCCCGCGATCGCGGTGCCAAGGGGTTGATCTTTGTAAGTGGACCAACCAGCCCCCTGCGCGAACGACTGATGCCGTTGGAAATGGATGGTACCTTGGGAGCCAGTAGCCTTTCGGTCATCAGCGTCTCTGATGAACTAGCTACGCAGTGGATGAAAACCGCCGGAGAAGATTTGAAAGAGATACAAACCGAACTGGACACTGGCGATTTAGCCATGGGGTTCGAGTTGAAGGGAGTTAAGCTGGAAACCAACATCGATATCGAACCGGTCACCTCGCGTGGCCGCAATGTGTTGGCCCTCCTGCCAGCGAATGAATGGATGCGTGGTCGGCGGCCGACGGATGAAACGCCGCTCGCTCCCGTAACTGCCGAGATGATCGTCGTTGGCGCTCATATCGATCACCTGGGTAACGGTGCCGGAGGCGGATCGTTGGCTAAAGAGGAAGAGCGAGGTGGGGTGCATCGCGGTGCTGACGACAATGCATCGGGTGTGGCCGGAATGCTCGAGATCGCGCAACACATGGTGAGTGAAATGCGAACGATACGCAACACCGAACGCAAACGTGATATTCTATTTGCGGCTTGGAGTGGTGAGGAATTGGGACTGCGTGGATCGCAAGCCTTCGCCGAAGATTTTGCCGAACTCTATCCTGAACGGATGCTTCGCCAGCAGTCTGTAGTAGCGTCCGACGATGCACATGCTGTCGATGGCTCGGGACCAACCAATTTGCATCCGCAAATTACCGCCAATCTGAACCTGGATATGATTGGCCGCCTCCGCGACAACTTGGTACTGCAAGGCATCGGTTCGTCCCCCTATTGGAAAGGCGCGATTGAACGGCGCAACGCAGTGGTGCGATTGCCATTGGTGTTGCAAGACGATTGCCATCTGCCGACCGATGCGAGCACTTTCTTTCTACATGGCGTACCGATTTTGGCTGCCTTCACAGGTTCGCACGACGAATATCACACGCCCCGCGACGTACCGGAACTAGTGAACTACGAAGGGGCTGCACGAGTTTCGCAACTGATGGCCTTAATTACTCGCGATCTGGTGATGGCTGAAGTGCAACCCGAGTACCAAGAGCAAACGGCTCAACCCGAAATGCGCGCCAATTTGACTGCCTATTTAGGGACCATCCCCGACTACGCGCAAACCGATGTCAAGGGAGTCAAGTTGAGTGGAGTCACCAAAGGTGCACCTGCCGAAATGGCCGGTATGCAAGCGGGCGATTTAATCGTGGAGTTGGCCGGACGGAAAATCGAGAACATCTATGATTACACCTATGCCATCGAAGCCCTCAAGGTAGGACAAGCGACGACGGTAAAAGTCGATCGAGGTGGAGAAATATTAGAGTTGCCACTCGTTCCCGCTTCGCGAAAATAGACATTGGACTATCAGCTCGACGCACACGCGAGTGGATTGCCGGCACTCAATTTGGTTTACAGAGCGGTCTGCCTGAGCTAAATTGCTAACTGAACTAATCTCAATTGGGGTTTCGGTTACGATGACGACTCCAGACAAATTGGCGCGTGCCACCATCGATCGCGCGTTGGCTCACGATCGCGATGCCTTAGAGGAGCTTTTGCTTCTTCGGTACGATTGGCTTCGAGACGTAGCGCAGCGGGCGGTACCAGCCTCGATCCGCGAAATCGTGCCGGTGGATGAAGTTCTACAGGAGTCGTTTGTACATGTTTTGCGAGGATACGAATCCTTCTCACCACAGGGGGGGGAAGCGGGGCTTTTTTTCTGGCTCAAGACCATCGTACAAAACACGGCTAAGGACGCCTTGCGCAAACATGCTAGGTCGCGCGAGGCGGCGATGACCGATCACGAATCGGGGAAGAATCGCGATAGTGTCTCCGGATTAATTGCCTCTCTGGCCGTTTCAAGTGATCCGCGGGCAAGTGTGGTGGCGCGTGGTCAGGAAATGACTCAGGCCTTCCACGTGGCCTTGGCCAACCTCGATCCCAAGTACAAACAAGTGCTGGAATTGCTGTATTTTGACCAACTAACGGTGGAGCAGACGGCTGAAAAGCTGGGGATCACCCCCGCTGCCGTCCGTGGACTACGGCAGCGGGCCCGTGAGAAAATGCGCGATGCCATCGTGCGGCTGTCGCATTTTGTCTAAGAGCCCAATGGGAATGGGGGCGGACACGTCTGTCGCGATATTAACTCGTAGCGGAATTCGCCAGGAATTTCGACACTTCTCCTCCGCACTTCCCGGAAAAACAGCACAGTCGGACTAGCTCAGACCAACTCGTACCGTTTCGTTGGCAACAAACCCTAGCATCCATCCCGATTCTCAGATTAAACTGGTTGCTCCCGTACAATTTTGGGGCTCTTTTCACGGCGATCCGTTTTTTTGGCTTGAGATTTAATTGACAGTGCCCATTAAGAAGCAAGACCCAGAAGCCCAAGCTCGCAAAATTGCCCTCGACGTTAGCAACCGTCGTAAGGCTGGGGAGGTTGTTACCGATGACGCTATTCTGCGGGATCACCCCAAGCTGCGCGGCCCATTGGCGGAACAACTAAGTCGCCTGAGTCGCCTGGAAACCGCGCGAGAACAAGCGGATCAACCAGACCCTGAGAACAATCCGCTCCCCGAGGAGGTCTTCACCGATCACCAAGGGACCCTCGACCTTCCACTGTTCGTCGAAGAGGCGGCGAGCCCCGAACTTCCTAAGACAGCCCAGCCTCAGCTGGCTGACAAACCGGTCTCCCCCGCGAAGGAACCTTCCTCCCAACCAGATACTCCAGAAGAATCTGAGTTGCTGTTAACTGCTGATGCACCAACCGATTCGGAGAGTCAAATAGATGAGTTGCGCATTACGCTCAAGGAGCCGAACCATGATATGCGCAATCATTCGACGATGGTCTTGGACGAATCGAGCCTAGCTGAATCACCCCAGTCTGAGTCCAAGATTCCGTTATATCGGCCTTCTGTCCGCGCTCCGATGGCCGTCGTTAAGCTATTTCATGATGGGCAAACGACCGCCAATCTGTTTCCAATCATGGCCGATCGCTTTCGCATCGGCCGCACGGATGGTGATTTAGTTGTGCCCCACGATTTTTGGATGTCAGGCCGCCATGCTGAGATTCAGCGTCGCAAGCGCGGGGACAGCTACCATTGGTTTCTAGTCGACCTGAACAGCACCAATGGAACCTTCGTGCAGTCCGATTTTGCCGTGCTGCGACACAACGATGAATTATTCTTGGGACAAGAGCGATACCGTTTCTTACTTAAGGACGGAAAGGCGGGGTTGATGCACGTCACCCGCGGATCGGGACAACAGTGGGTGATCACCGAATCGACGGCCAGCATCGGTTCACAGGCACCTTGTGGATTAAAAAGCTTTGCGTCGGATCCCTATTTGGATGTGGTCCACGCGCGACTCAAACGCGAGCCTGATGGCACATGGACGATCCGCGACAATCGCTCGCGAAACGGCGTCTGGTATCGCATCAAGGAAGTGGAAATCCCTGCCAATTCCGAATTCCAACTCGGCGAACAACGCTTCGGTTTCTGGACCGCTGTCGATCATCCCGTCAAAGCCGCCCATCTACACGTCGCTTCGAAGTTAGTCGAATAGCACTCAATGATTGTCTAAGGATGGTGCGCGACATCCCCTTCGCTCCCGATTTCAGCTAAAGTGACGCTATCCAATTAGGGAGTAGAACTAAAATCGGTTCGGCGGGCACGCAATGCGCGAGCTTTAAACTTGGGATTCAGTTGACCCAATTCCTCACCTAAGGCTTCGAGCGTCAGTTTTTGAATTTTCCTCAGCTCGCTCTGTTCGGAATATTTGAATCCATGCCGGGTGCTCCGATCGTATTCGACGTTTTCATCAGCGATCTGTTTGTCTACCTGCTCCCCGATTTCGTTTAGCTTTTCCATGATGGCTTGGTGCGCAGCCTGGCGGGAATTCCCCGTAGCGGAGATCATCCTACCGGCCAACTTGGCTTTCTCGATTGCGAGTTCTGCACGGCGCGCGTTAATTTCTGCGACGTCAAAATGCCCTTGCTCGTGATCAAGCAGTTCAGGTGTCGCATCCGGTCCAAACCAAGATTCCTCGGGTAAGAAAACTACTCGCAGCTCGATCGATTTGACAATCACCGTGACTTGTTGCCCAAATTGACTGAATGCGAATTCGAATTGGTAGCGGACACGAGTTGCCGTATGCGCTGTTGTGTTGTTCTGGGCTTCAACTTCACCGCGAAACTCATCAATTTTGAGTGGTCCTAGCGAATACTCACGCTCTTTTGACTTCGGCGGAGCTGCCACCAAACCAAGACTGCCGGAGAAGACCAGCCAATGCAATAGAAAAAGCCGAATGATCGTAGTGGTCATGGTCACCCTTTGGTTTTCGGTAGGTGAGTCTAGAATCGCGAAAACAACGTTTAGACTCAGCCAAACTTCGCTCCTCCGCGTTTCCATACGATCCCTACGATCCTTGGACAGGGACACGGCTTCCGTAGCTGACTTCAAACTCTTGACCGATATTGCCGTTAGACCCGGATTATTGATGAGCTTGTGAGCCGAAGGGCGTGAGCCCTCGGTTATTGAAGCGATACACAGGAACCGGTGGCTTACCGGCTTGTTAATTTAGTCGTTTAACCCGCAGCCGTAGGCGAGGTTTTCCCCGATGATCCTCGCCTTCGGCTACGGGTTAAACAACAAACGTGCAATCCAACACTCATTCTGCACGCCGGTAAGCCCCTTGGCTCATGAATAACCCGAGGCACGATATTAATGCTGCCCAATTAACTTTCAATCGGAAAGCCTTTCTCCGGTTGTCCCCACTCCGCCCATGAACCATCGAACACGCGTTTGGGATTGGACAAAACCAACTCACAAGCCAACATGATTATACAAGCCGTTACGCCAGAGCCGCATGTGAACGCTAAAGGACCTTCTCCCAGTTCGAGCTGATGGAAGACGTTGACGAGTTCCTCTTTGGGTAAAAACTGTCCGTCGCGCACAACTTGATCGAAAGGCAAGTTCACGGAGTCAGGAATGTGACCTCCTTTCAGACCCTTTCGAGGTTCTGGTTCGAGACCACAAAATCGGCCACCCGACCGCGCGTCGACAATCTTGGCGGTTGGATTCGCCAGATTCTCCATGACCCAGGCTGAATCGCAAACTAGATCGGCATTCCATCGCGCGGTAAAGTCACCAGATAGTTCAACAACTGGGATCTTTGCAGTCGTAGGTAATCCGGCAGAAATCCATTTGGGAAGTCCGCCATCCAGCACGGCCACACGCTCATGCCCCATGGCACGAAACATCCACCACGCACGCGGGCTCACGTAGATTCCGTGATGGTCGTAAACCACAATCTTGCTCGCTGCATTGATGCCGAGTTTCCGGCTGGCCAGCGTGAACACTTCAGGGCTTGGCAGGTTGTGCGGCAAGTCCGTTAGCTTATCCGAGAATTCACCGTTTAAGTCGAAGAATCTCGCACCAGGAATGCACTGATCGGCTAAAGCATGCGGACCAACCTCACCAACCTTAGGGATGCTGGTGTCGAGGATCACCAAGTTGGGATCGTTCAAATGCTCTGTGAGCCAAGCCGTCGAAACTAATGGCGACATGTTCATAAATGCTACTTCCCGCCAGCCGCTGTTACTTCCGACTCAAACGCACGCGTCGAAGCTTCATCAGCGGTTGGAAAGTCGTCGGGGACGGGAAGCGTTACTTTGCCAGTCGCCGCCCACTCGGCTCCCCGCAGAAACGTCGTGATGAAACCAACACACTCGCATGAATAGTCAGCATGGCCAAGCGTCGTGTGAAAGATACGCCCCTGTTCGTACTCGACCGTCATCAGAATCGGTTCGTGACGACCACTCCCTTTCTGATCTGGAGACGCAAACGCAGTCGCCAAGATATGCAGGTTTTGCCCCGGCCCACGGAGCTTTTCATACAGTTCGTCTTGGGCATGCAAAAAACTCTTCGGCAGCCCCTTCGTGATAGGATGCTCTTCGCGCATCACGACAGTGAATTGGTGCTGCGGTCCATGGTTTCCACCAACGCCAGCCACGTCGTCTCGGACAACTTTTCCATCCTCACTGTAATAGACATAGGGCCCGCTCTTCTCAGTTCTACCACCCCAGCCGCCGAGGCCCGTCATGCGGTTGTACTCCGGCCAATCAGGAAAACAGTTGTCAGCCGCATGTATTGAGACCAGCCCTCCGCCGTTTTTCATGAACTCTACAAACGCCAATTTGGTCGCTTCGGGCCAAGGAGCTGCTCCGAAACCAAAATTATTGATCACCAAATCGTATTTCGAAAAATCTGGCTTGAAATCGGGATCAGTCTTCGACTCTGGGACGTCTTGATAGTCCTTGCCATCGTTCAGCGGGAATTGCTTGAGCCGCTCTACCCCGTTTTGAGTGAACCTTGAGCGAACTACGTCCACTTCGAATCTGCCCGTCTCCAACAGATAGGCTTTCATCATGGCTGTAATTTTGGGCCAATCCGGGTGGTAGTGGTTTTGTCCATCCACGATCAGTACGCGAATGGCCCGATTTTCTTGAGCCACCAAGCCACAACAATGGAACAGTAGCAAGGACAGAAAGGTAAGCTGGAGTACCAACGGTTTCAGATCAAAGGTTTTCATAGGGGTCAGGCTCACTCTGTGTGACAAGTCAGATGGTTGATGGCTGCCTAGGCTACTTGGCTTCCGTGGCTTTCTTCTGTTTTGCAGCCTTCGCACGCTCTTCGCTGGCTTCTTTGGAAACAACGTGAAAACCGGCTTTGTTCAAGGCTTGTACCACAGCCAGTCCATCGAAATCACCTTCGACAACCAACGTCTTAGCTTTAGGCTCTGCCGTATCTTTCTCGACACCAGCCACAGTTGCTATGGCCGCCTTGATCGCTTTATTGCAACCACCACAGCAGTTGTGTACACCGACTAGCTCGAGTCGCTTGACTTTGCCTGCTTTGACTCCACTATTGTCAGGCGATTTTAGTTTGGCGTGATCGGTCTCTCCGTGAAACCCAGCTCGAGCAATGGAGGCGAGGGCTTTGCGTGCTGTTTTGGCGTCCGGTGCTGTAACAACTGCCTCTCCGGAATCCGCGTCAACCTTGACCGTTGCACCCTCGACCTTTTCGATGGAGCCTTCAACTGCTTTCACACACGCGCCGCAACACAAATGCATTTTGGAAAGTGTAACGGCTACTTCAGCACGAACCGATTGGAATGAAGTCATGGCAATCACAGCACTGAGTAGGGTAGACAAAATGCGAGTTTTCATAGTGATCTCCGAGCCTTGGGAACGAAACGAGGTACTTCTAACACGATGAGCAACATTCTACACAAATCCGATGATTGGTGCGGACAGCAAGCTTGCCTGCACCTCCGAGATTAGTCACGTCCGGCAGACGTGACCCACTAATTGCACGTCGCGTCTGGCGTGCGTGCCACCCTGGTCACTCGTCTGGAGAGCGGACGTTGAGCCAAATGGGGCGGCTGGTGGGGTTGCCTGAGGTGCCACTCTTCAAATGGAACTGCCGGCGTCCCGGAACAACTTTGGGGGCGGCCGTGATAAAAAACTCACGCTCGGTTTGACCTTCTGGTATCAATAACCCATTGAGCCCAATATTGTCTACGAAGGCTCCGTGCGGCAAATTTCGGCCTGCACTATCGCCCCCCAGCTCAATGCGACTGGTGGTCCCATTGCGTTCAATCAGCACGCGGGCTGAAATGGTTTGGCCAGGCTGAATCTCGAGCTGCTCGATTTCGCGACTGGGCTCATCGGCGTACACCAATCGCAGCTGAACCTCTTGGTCTTCCGTGATCGTGACTACCAGCTTTTCTTCCAACTCGCGCTCGATCGTTTGTTCGCCTGCTTGAGCCTGGGCCGTGAGCTTAACTTCGAACTGTTTTTGTTCGCCAAGTTGCTCATGCGCGGCCTGAGTGACATATAAAACTCCGACCGCTGTTTGCTGCCCGGCTTCAATAATGAGCGGATTAGTGGCGTGGACTCCTTCAGGGATTCCCTCGAGCCGAATGGCAATTGGCCCCTCAAGCCCATCGATTCGTGTGACCTGCGCCGACCATTCACGACCGCTGTGAATTGGCAATGACATTTTGGTATCTGCTAACTTCAATGCGAAATCGGGATGCGGCCGACGGATAGCTACTTGATAGTTAAAGTCTTCACCACTGAAGCCGCGCGCGTCGCGAATGCGCAACAAGTAATCACCGCTGGTGGGGGCGACAAAGGTGAGTCGCGAATCCTTACCCAATCGTATCTGCGAATCATCGTCGTTCTCGTAGTAGATCGGGAAAACCGGGAGTCCGTTGGGCAAGGGTTTCTCACCGTCGGCCAGCTCGCGGACAATATACGTGGTCTGCCCCAAGGCATGAGACAAAGGAGTCGTGTCGAAAAATGCGTGACGATTGCCCGCACCCGGATAAACTCGGAAGCCTGAATCGGGACCGCGGGGATAATGCCATAAGCGACTGACCTCGCCATTGGAATACAAGTATTCATCGAGCTCCATATCTTCCCATTTGTGCAAACGGAAATCATCGCTCGTCATACTATCTTTCCCGCGAAACGTAAAATAGGACTCGCGAGTCGCTTGCAATCGAGTTCGCTCGACTGGGGCACCATGTATATCAAGAATTTCAATACGGCTGTCCAACGGCGAACCCTGGCTAGCGGCACTCACCTCAACGATCCAGGTTTCCCCTTGGGACGCAGTGAAACGCAATAAATCTTGATCGGGCTTACCCGCCTGGGACGCTGCGATCGTACCGGTCACGATGCCTGGAAGTGCAAGCCGCGAAGCTTGTTGCGGCGTATCGTTGGGTTCCGATTCCGCGACCTGAGTGATTTCGGGAGCAGCATCAGGGCTGGGGAGAGTCCGGATTGCAGCTGAGATGGGAGGTTTTGCTTCCGCGCGGCCCCGCTCCAGATCAGTGCGTTGTAGGACGTCGGACTCTAAGGCAATTTGCTGTCCGTCGAGTTGGATCACGTGCGAGGTGGTAGCGGGAGATTTCATTAAGCATAGTCCAACGGGCACGTCGCTAAGTTTGGCGAGCGTTCCCAGCCCCATGATGTGCGCGGCATCCCATAGCTTGACAGTCATGTCCGTCGAGGCCGAAAGCAATCGTTGGTTATCTTGAAAGGCAAGTTGCACGATGTCAGATTCATGCGCGAAGCGTGCCACCAGCAAAGGATTGATAGCGGACTTAGTGCGCGAGACAACTTGCCACTGCCGAATCTGCTTGTCTGCTCCGGCCGCCACCAATCTCTGGCCATCGGGGCTAAATCGCACGCACCGCTGCTCCCCTTCGGATTGACCAAGTGTGTCGAGCCGCAGACCCGTGGCTACCTGCCATAGTTTGACCGTTTGGTCCGCGCTGGCCGTCGCCAAAAGTTCACCGCTAGCATCGAAGTCCAAATCGTAGATCGCACCATTGTGACCTGAAAGCTCGCGGATTTTTTCTCCAGACGATACATCCCAGAGGATCACTTTACGATCATAACTTCCCGTGGCGAGCGTCCGCTGATCAGGGCTCAGAGCCACGCAGTATATTGTGTCCCCGTGCCCCACCACGCGTTGTCGGACATGACCATCGTCGACATCGAGCACCAGCGCTTCGCCACCAACACCCGCTACACCACCACCGACCGTGAGCCAGCGACCATCGGGGCTCACTCGCAGAGCATTGACTTTCCCCGAAAGGCCTTGTGCAATCCAAAGTGGCTTGGCTGACAAATGACTTTTGAGCTGCACTTCCCCAAACAATCCTATCGCAAAGGTGTGATCACCGACGGAGCACGCAGCCCCCACGTGCTGGAACCTAGCCAGGGCCTGTGGCAACTGTGGTGGGTTAATACTGAGCTCTGCAGTCATCTCCGCTCCGCCTCCGATGGCTCCGTCTCCGAGGGCACCCTGCTCAATCCACTGGCGGATCAAATGGATGTCATCTGCAGATGGCTGCGGTTCATCCTCGGGAGGCATCTTCGGTTCGAGTTGCCCTGCAAGCACCTTCAGTAGTTTGCTCTCCTCAACATTCCCGGCAACAATTACGGGACCATCGTCGGAACCTGCCATGAACGACGCGTAGGTACTAACAGAAAAGTCTCCTTCGTGGTCGCTGGCGTTATGACAGCCGACGCAGTATTTCGACAGCACTGCCGTAACCTGCCGGTACGAGACGGTTACTTGGTCCGTTGGCTTAGACTTCGTTTCTTGGCTACGACCAAGTTCGGCAGCCAGTGTCAACAGTACTAGCCAGCAAACAAAGGCAGTGGTACGGGACATGGCAATGAGTACCTGGCATGAATGGTTCAAATGTGGGTAAATCCCCCAAAATTTCGGCAACATTTATCGTAGCAGAAGTCGCTAAAATATTCGGCAGCTTCTTCCAGATAATATGGCCGAAATTCTCGGCGAATTCCGCCACCGGCGTGCCGAAACTCCCTGGCGAGTTCCGTTACGGCAAGGTCCGTTATAACTACTCGGCTTGATAGTCGCGCCACATCCAGACTAGGGTGTCGGCCAGGGTGTGTTCGAAGACCTTTTTATCACAATGCTTGGTGTCTCGGCTAAAAACATAGCGGTAGTCGTAGCCTTTCGCTTGAAGCGCTGCGGCGGTCCGTTCATTGGCCATCACCCAGTTGTGGTAGGTTTCTTCGGGATCACGGGCGCGATTGTCGTGTTCGGATACATGCGTGAAAATTCGCAGTGGCTTTTTATCACCGTTCTCGATCAGTTTCAGACTAGAGTGATATTCCCAGGCCCCCAACGGATAACTGGCCTCTTCCGGCGCGTCATCGTCTTGCTGATCCACAAACGTACCTGAATAGGTAATTAAGCGTCGGAATAAATCAGGTCGGAACCAACCCATGGTCAGGGCCGCAGCCCCGCCAGAGCTGCACCCCATCACCCCTTTGCCCCAGGGATCGTCCGTAAAGGCAAGCTGCGGATATGCGGCCTTGAGCTGTGGGTTGTCGAGCACAGCTGGCAGAACTTCGTCATTGATGAAGCGAGCAAAGCGATCCGACATCGTGTCATATTCGAGTCCCCGCTCACTCCCCTTGCTATCGTTCCCGCCGTTTTCAACAGCAATGGCAATTAAGGGAGGGAGTCGTCGATCGGCAGCCTGTGAGATGGTCAAGTTGTCCAACGCGTTGCGAACCAGCTCCAGCCGACTGGGACCGTCTAACGTCACTAGAATCGGCGCTTTGGTCCCATCCTGATAAGCAGCCGGGACGTAGACAAAAATCTTTCGCAACTCGCGAACTGGCTTACTGGGCTCAAGTGTCGTGTCATTGCCTGAGAAAATCCGACTGTCTGCCAGCCGCATCGAGAACTCGAAATATTTTCCTTTGGGATTCCCCAAGTCAGTTAGATTCGGATCGATCGCATAGTCAGGACCGATAACGAAATTGCCGTTTCCCTCAGTGTCAGGTGAATTAACTGTTGTTTCCTGGCCATCGGTAGCCTGAACATTTACCATGACCATTGAAACTGCCAGTAGCCATTGAAAAGCAAGAGTGTATTGAGCGGGAGAAGGCATGTTCATGGTCCGAGGGTGGTTGAAGAGGTGTCGCACTGGCTGGGATGGGTGGGAGGACCAGGGTTTGATTGAGGCGCGGTCAGGCTGGAAAGCCTGACGTACGGGTTACTGCTTTAGCAAAGCTACGATGTCAGCGTGGCCGCTATTCTCAGCGTGCTTGAGAGCGGAGTCGCCGTCGTTGTCGAGTAAATCACGATTGGCTTTGTGCGCAAGCAAGACTTTGACCACGGCGGTTTGCCCCAGCCCGGCGGCCATCATCAGCGGCGTAAACGCCTCGGTTGTTTCGGTCGTATTGACATCGGCACCGCGATCAATCAACAACTCAACGGCTTCCACAAAAGGACCAGTGCTAGCGTGTAGCAACGGTGTTTTTCCTTCGCTGTCACGCGCGTCAAGCGTCGCACCATGCTTGAGTAAGAGCTCAATCACATCCACGTGTCCGTTGTATGCCGCCATGTGCAGTGGTGACAAGTGTTTCTCCGGATCCGTTGCGTTCACGTTATTGCCAGCTTCGATCCCTTCGCGGACGGTATCGATCTTCCCTTCGTAGGCAGCAAAGCGGAATGCATCGTCGGTCAACCGCATCGGAGTTGCCTCTGGCGGCGACTGAGCGGCTGGGACTTCAGACTGAGGTCTTTGGTCCGTAGTCGTAGTCGTCGTCGCGGTAGGCGTATCGCTCGCGGCTGGAGCGCAGCCGACCATTAAAAGTGTAGAGATCCATAAAAGGGTGCGGTGCCAGTCGCGGCAAGGTTTGCTAGAGTTCATACTCGCCATTTTACCACAAACCGGCAACAATGCGTGGGGTGAGCTTTCTTCTAAGCAACTTCGTCGCTCGACTCTCCGAGTCGAATAATCCAAGGAAGCACCAGCCTCTGAACAAACTTGCATGGAACAAGGTTAAGGAATTCCCTTCGGATTCAGTGCTCAGTCCCTTGGTACTTAGACCAAGTGCTCTTCGCATCCAACTCGACTCGGAGAGTCGAGCAACGATGGAGGCGTACCTCAATAAAACAACCATTCCCTTCCTACCAAAGGCCATCCCGCTGACCACCAAGCTACTTAACGTCAAGCTCCTAACCGCCGGGGGCTTTCTGTCCTTTTTTGTCTTTGGCTTTATCGACAACCTCAAGGGACCGCTGCTCCCGGAAGTGCTGCGCGCCGAACGGATGAGCTACAGCCAAGGAGGAACATTTTTTCTAGCCGCTTATATTGGCTTTATCGTGGCCACTTTGCTGACCGGCGTGATGGCTGATGTGGTCAGCAATCGACGCGTGCTGCTGTTGTCAGGCATCTGTCTGGCGGGTGGCATCGTGGGACTTAACCTATCGAAAGCCTTTCCGTTGCTTGTCGTGTTCATGGCGGTCATCGGTTTGGGCTTGGGGGGAATTGAAGTGGGAGGCAACGGCTTGATGGTGGAGCTGCACAGCGTTAAACGTGCGCGATACCTGAATCTGCTGGCCACGTTTCATGGTGTCGGTTCGCTCCTGGTGCCACTCGCTGCAGCTTGGTTGCTGACGTACCGACTGGCATGGCAACAAATCTATCTGTGTGCTGGGAGCTTGGCAGGCGTTTTGATTCTACTCTTTGCTGTGGTCGGTCGGACTGAACTGAAAACATCGCTTGCGAAACCGAACTGGGATGGGGCAGCGCTGTTGCGAATCGGTTTTACGTGGCGAATGTGTTGGTTCTACTTGTTAATCTGCGCTTACGTGGCGGTCGAGTTGGGTGTAGCCGCTTGGTTGGTCGAGTACTTACAGAAAGTGCATCACCTGAGCGTGGCGCGGAGCTCAATTTACCTGTCGGCGTTTTTTGTGATGATCATGCTCGGGCGATTGGTAGGGAGCCTGCTGGTGGAACGAGTGGGCTATTTGCGGATGGTGGGACTGTCGTTAGTCGGAACGATGTTACTCTTGATGGGCGGACTGTTTGGACCTGCAGACTGGGTGTGTTTGTTGCCGGCTTCGGGTCTGTGCATGTCTATCGTATTTCCAACCGTGACAGCGGCCGTATCGAGTTTGCATAGTAGCAACATGGGTTCGATTCTCGGTATTCTATTCACGTTTGGCGGAGTGGGAGGCGCGCTCGGCCCCTGGCTGATTGGTTTGGCCAGCGAAGCCTACGGACTGCAAGTCGGCTTGGCGGGCACGCTGGTGTTTTGCAGCCTAGCCCTGCTGGCCGTCGCAGTTCTAGCTGGATCCTCCAATCTGCCAACGGATTCAAAGCTGGCTAATTCGCCGCTGTAATTCACTTGACAAGCACATCGTCGAGGACCGAAAATAAAGGTAGGAGCAAATTCATGAGCGCGACGATTGTGGACGAAGATATCATTCCCATGCTGGGACCCGGAGCTGCAGGGACGCGACTGACTGCCAAGGAGTTCGATCAGGCAGAGTTCGTCGAAGGCTGGCGCTACGAATTGATTGAGGGAGTATTAGTCGTGAACCCCGCACCCTTGCCCCAAGAACGCGGCCCCAATGAACGACTCGGTCACTGGCTGCTACAATATCAAGAGTTTCATCCTCAAGGAAAATCGCTTACAGATACGCTTCCCGAACATGACATTCAAGTCAAGGACCAGCGACGTCGGGCCGATCGAGCGATTTGGATTGGCCTAAGTCATCCACTGGACTACACTCAAACTCCAACGATCGCAGTTGAATTTGTGTCGAAAGGGAAACGCAATTGGCTGCGAGACTACGAGCAAAAACGCAACGAATACGCAGAGATCGGAATTGAAGAATATTGGGTGATCAATCGTTTCAAGCGAACGTTGACGGTTTTCGCTGCTGGCCAAAGTGAAAAATTGCTGGAAGAACAAGCCATTTATCAAACACCGTTGTTGCCCGGTTTTGAATTATCGCTGGCGAAATTGTTAGCCGTCGTGGATCGATACGCTGGGCGTGGAGATCGCGAAGACGATTAAGAAAGTCGGATCGTGTTAACTGGAGCCCACTCGCTACTGTTGCATTGTATGGGACGAGAAGTGTCGAATATCTTGGCGATTTCCGCTACGGGTTTTCAGGTACCATGTAGGGCTGACCAAACAACTTCTGATATACCTCTTGATGGCCGGCAATGTCGGCTCGCAAGTCGTCTTTATAAGCTTCGTAGTCAGTATCGTTCAATTCCACTTGGCACCGTCTGATCGAGTCGGCAAGCAACTCACGGGCTTTGTCCGCTTGACCATCCGTGTTCCAAATTTCAGCCAAAATTCGTGAATCTTCGCCTTGGTAGACATTCTCGGGGGCATCAGCCAATTGCAACTCCAAGATGCGTTTGGCTTCGTCGCGCAACCCAGCCTTAAATGCCACACGTCCCAGTACACTACGGCCGTAGTTGTGCACCCAACGCGTCTCGAACAGCTTGAGTAACTCGCCCACGTGTTCGGGGTGCTCTTGGCCAATGATTGTCGCGTAACCCTCAAACTTTCGACCCACAGGCGCGAAGGCATCGAGCGTTTCATCGAGTTGCGCTGCGTTCCCTCGCTGAGCCTCGGCCAGCATGAGTTGGTAGGTTTCGACATAGATCGCCTCGCTGGTTTGCCCCATGAGTTTGGCTTGCGCTGCGACATATTTATCAAAGTGCAAGGCTAGCGTTTCCTCATAGCCCCCCAACAATTCCAATCGACGCTCTTCGTTCGCCGTGGGTAGTTCGCCTAGCCAAGCTTGATAGATTTCGACCACTTTTTCAGGCACAAGCTGACTTGCCGGAATAGGGCGCAAAGTACGTGCTTCGGCCGGGGGAAAGCCGAGCAAGTGGCGACCGATATGTAATTGCAAAATGGTCCCTGAGGCGACCTCTTCAGGGAATTGATCGGCTGGATACCAACGGCTGTCAGGCCCAGACAATACGACGAATCCTGGCTTGTCAGCGTTTCGCGCTGACGCCACGTAGGCTTGCGATTGCGGATAGCCCAACTCTTCGTCGAGGCGATAGACTTCGTGAACAACAAGATCCTTTAGCGGCGGTTCGGCGGTCCATTGCTTCGGCACTGATTCAGCCAGCTCCGGATTGCGCAGCACCAGCTCGTCCCAATCCCGTTCCTCGATCAACCCATAGGTAATCGCTTCGAACGTATAGTGAACCCCGTAGATGTCTTCGACCGGCAGTTGCTCGATATCGTCGGAATAGAAGCTCCAGGTCATCGATCCAACCAACCCCACACCTGTCTCGTCATCGTCCAACGGAGTTGAGCCTGCTGCCCGATAACGGACGACGCTTAGTAGAATTGGCTCATCGGTGCCGGGATCGGTGCTGGGATCGTTGTTGGAGATGCTGTTGAAATCGTTTGTATAGCTGTAGTCACGCAAATTGTACTCACTACTCAGCCATTTTAATTCGCGTTGATCGAGGACTTCCAATTCATCGGGCACGCGCGCGAGCTCGAATTCATCTTGCAGCCATTTCGAAAACTCAGCCATCGCCGCAAACTTTGGTTCAAGCGCTTCGACAGGAATTAGGTCGCTGCGTTCGAATTCTTCGAGGTAGGCTTGGGCCAACGCGGACGTGTGGACGTCACGCGCGTACTCGACCAATCGCTCGAACCCACTCTCGAGTCCTGCGTGAGCGGCGGCCCATGCGGCCTCCAGTCGAACAGAGGTACTGCTATGGCGAGCGGCGATTTCAAGCACAATTTCTCGTTCAGCAACATCCACAAACGCTAGGGCGATAGCCGCGTCGTAGGCCGGGTCTTCGGTGCCGTATCCTTGATCGGCGTCACTGACTTCGGAACTCAGCCATTGTTTGAGCCGAAGCAACCCTACCGGAGTAGAAAACGGATGGACAAAATCCTCATTTTCCAGTGCGATCGAATTGGCCACGCTTAGTAGTTGCGCCGCGATATTGCCCGTTGGTAGTTTCTTTCGCAACTCCCAAAACAGCCGCTCCGCATGGGGATGATCCAGGCTGTAATGCGAGAAGACGGTGTACCAGTAATAGCAACTTTCACCGTAGCCCGACTGGGCAGCTTCTAGCACACAATCGGTCCCCTCGCGAGTTTGATAGCGGGCCATGACGGCCAACATCATTATCAGATCATCGACTCGTTCCTCATCCACTGGCTGTCCAGCCTGGGTAGCTTGCTCCTGGCGCAGCCGTAATTTGTCATACAGCGAAATCAGTTCGGGAATGCCATGTCGCCACAGCATGAAATGTGCCGGCGAATCGTTGTCGTAAGCGTGGAAGAATAGATTGGTAACTTCGTATTCGACCGAGTTGTAAGACTCTGTGCTTGCCTCATGTTCGCGGGAAAGGCTGGTCAATGCGCGAAGCACCGCCTGGGCTTGAGCCTCCGTTTCGAGCGTTACCTCCTCAAGCTCAGACAATTCCCAAGCTAGATCACCGTCGGGCTTGAGCCCTTTGTCGATTGCATGAATTAGCGGATCACGAAAGAAATTTCGAATTGCGTCCACCAGTTGCGCATGACTGGTTGCTGGCAGCACGACATGCGTGACGAGGAATGCCAGACCGAAAGCGGCAAGTTGAAAGGGGACTGTTCTCATAGTGCTCGGCGACATGCGCAGCGTGCCCTTGTGAGTGAGATCAGGAAGCGTCTAACCGGGCTATCGATTTTAACAGAAATCAGTTTATTGGAGTGCTGCGAGCAGCTCTGATAACAGAATGGTACGCGGTTACCGTAATCACCGGTGAATAGAGTCGCTCGCGAAACTTGTGGTTCAACCAGAGGCAGTTCATGTGGTTCGCCTCCTTGGATAGCTGGTTGCCAAAGAAAAGTGAATCCAAATTGCGGAACTGGTTTACCAATGAACCGAAGATGTTGCTAGACTGTCAAAATATTCAAACACAACTACTGAAATTGGAACCGTTGGAAATGGATTTGAATCTACTGCCTGACAACCCCTACCTGCTGCTCACGCCGGGGCCACTCTCAACCACGAAATCTGTCAAAGCGGCGATGCTCAAAGACTGGTGTACCTGGGATGATTCCTACAACGATATCGTCCAGGAAATCAGGCGTCGTCTAGTTTCCTATGTGGGCAAGCAAGCCACTGAATATTCCTCGGTGCTGATGCAGGGGAGTGGCACGTTCAGTGTTGAAGCCATGATTGGCTGCGCTCTTGGCCGTGATGGCAAGCTGCTGTGTATTGCCAATGGTGCCTATGGCAATCGGATCGTTCAGATCGCCAAAATACTCGGCATCGACCATGTCGTCCAAGACAGTACCGAACTGGGGCCTGTCGATCTTGAGCTGGTCAGAAGAAACCTCGATGAACACCCCGATGTGACGCATGTGATAGTTGTTCACTGCGAAACGACGACGGGTATGCTCAATCCAATCAAACAAGTGGGACAACTAGCAAAAACGGCTGGCAAGGTCTTCATGGTCGACGCCATGAGTAGCTTTGGTGGTATCGAGATGGACCTTGGAGAGTTGCAAGTCGACTACCTTGTATCCAGTGCCAACAAGTGCATTCAGGGTGTACCAGGCTTTGGTTTTGTGATCGCCAGAAAAGACGAATTGGTGAAGTGCAAAGGCCATGCGCGTTCGCTCTCACTGGACATCTATGATCAGTGGAACACGATGGAAAACAATAATGGCAAATGGCGTTATACTTCTCCCACGCATGTTGTTCGCGCATTTTACCAAGCTCTGCTTGAACTCGAGGAAGAGGGTGGCCCAGTTGCTCGCCAAGCGCGTTATGCCAAAAATCAGAAAACCCTGGTCGCTGGCATGAAGTCGCTGGGGTTTAAAACAGTTCTTCCCGAAGCCTTACATTCGCCGATCATTACTGGATTTCTGTCTCCCGAAAGTAAGCAATACAACTTCGCCGAGTTTTACAAAGCCATGAAAACGAAGGGTTTTGTAATCTATCCTGGCAAGGTGACGAACTTGGATTCTTTCCGCATCGGCAATATTGGCGATGTACATGCAGCCGATATTCAGCGGTTGTTGGAAGCCGTCGAAGCATCCATCACGTGGAATACAGCGACAGCATAAGTGTCCCCAGGCGTGGGTTTTAAGGCAGAGTTTGGGTAACCGTTCACGAGATAGTTGATTTGTTAACCACGAAACACACGAAGGACACGAAAAGTCAGCTCTGTCCTTCTTTAATTGCTAGTGCATTCCAATAGCCCGTTGTTGTACCACCAAGAACACTAGCAGGGATTTTTTCGTGTCCTTCGTCTGTTTCGTGGTTAATAGAATTCCCAATCCTCCAAGTTCGTGAATGGTTACGAGTTTGGTTCCATTCATACTTTTTAACATAGAGAATTCATGAACCACATACAACTAGTCGTTTTCGACATGGCCGGAACAACCGTCGACGAAGACAATGTTGTCTATAAAACCGTGCGTCAAAGCATTGCCGATGCAGGCTACGATTTCACTCTCGAGGAAGTTCTTGAGCATGGTGCAGGCAAGGAAAAACATCAAGCCATTAAAGATGTTCTCGCCTCGAAAAATATCACCGAGGTAGATAGCGGTGCGATTTTCGAAGCGTTCAAGGCGGGACTCGACGCTGCCTATGCCAAACTCGAAGTGAGTAGCTTCGAAGGGATACCCGAGTTGATCGGGGCGCTACGTGAGCGCAACATTAAAATTGCCTTGGATACGGGCTACAATTCGCGCATCGCCAATCTTTTGCTAACGAAGATGGGCTGGGAAAAAGGTCGTGAATACGACACACTCGTAACAGCCGACGATGTTATTAATGGCCGACCTCACCCGGATATGATTCAGCTCTGCATGAAAAATACGGGCATTACCAATGCGGCCACCGTGCTTAAAGCTGGCGACTCAATCATTGATATCGAAGAAGGTGCGAATGCCGGCTGTGGTATCACCGTCGGTGTCACCACGGGCGCTCAGACGCGAGAGCAATTGGCTACAGCTAACCCTACCTTGATTCTAGATCGTTTGTCTGAAATCCTGACGCACATTTAGCTGTTTCGTACAATCGGAGTCCTGTTTGGGATTTGACCAGTTGCGTTGAGTTTCAATTACCTCTTTGGTGAAGGCCCGTTCCGGGGTAGGTTTTACTTCAAGCTGCAAATTCTGGATCGATTTGGACAACGGCTGCTGAATCCTTTGGCAACAAGGTTCTCAATTTCAATGCCGTTTGGGCTACGCTAGTTGTCATAAAGTTTGCACCAGCTTTTCGAAACTTAACAAACAAGCGGTCAAAATGGCGGAATTTCCCACAGCAGCAAACGATGATCGTCCCGTCGTATTTCCTGTCGCGAAGGGTTCGACACAGATAGCGAGCCTGGGAAAAGCCACCTGTCGGCAGTACTAGGATCAGAATAGCAGACGGTTCGCGTTCAATGGCTGCGGTGGCAATGCCATCAGGCAATAAGTTGCTGTCGATGACATTCAGGTTTAGCATTGGCTCTGACTTGCTGAGCGTAGTTAACAACAGTTCTTCTGCGGCGTGATGAGCCGCACACCCAGCGATCGTTAGTCGCGCGGGAACGACTGGGCCGAAGTTGGAATCCTCATCCGGGGAAACGGCTGGTTGATCAGACGACTTTTCGAGCACTGGTTCCCAAGAAAGCTCCTCAATGTTAGTCGCTATCGAAGTCAATAATTCATTCGATTCCTGTGGTGTCAGGTGCTCACGAACTTCGTAGTCGCTTCGCACACGTCGAAGTGTCGGGACCAGTATTCTATCGATGGTGGTGATTCCGCTATCCGTTTGGATTTGACTCGCCAAAAACTCTTTTGCTTTGTGAGTGTCTCCGGAGAGCAACCGCTGATAGTAACGTTGCCAAGGGGAAATGTTGCTTGATTCGCCAAGCAAGGTTGCAAAGACCCGAAAACGAGCGACGTGGCGACCAAGTACCACGAGGCAAACTGTCAATGGAGTAGACAACAGCAATCCGACGGGTCCCCACAGCCAGCCCCAAAATACGGCTGCACCGATGACTGCGATGGCCGAAATCCCGGAACTGGTGCTGTACAACCAGGGTTCAATGACGTTGTTGCTTACTAATTCCAATGCGATGATTAAGCTGATCGCTGCGATAGTGACGCTGTAACCAGGGAAGACCGCGATCGATATGAGGATCGGAAACGCAGCTGAGACTACCGGACCAACGTAGGGTACGAACCGCAGGAGTCCAGCTAGCACGCCCCACAGAATGTAGTTGGGGAAATGTCCGTCGGGCGCTAAGCACTTTCCAATGATGAATAGTCCCAGGCTCATGACCAGGCCGTAGGAAACGTTCACAATTGTTTGAGCGACCAGATATTTGCTGATTCGCTGCGAAACTTCCTGAAGTGCATCGGTCGTGGTCACATAGTTTCCCCGACTGATGACCTTGATCATCCGGTCGCGCATGTCGTCACGATGAATGAGCAGGAACAGGACGAAAACGGAAACCAGTCCGACCGTCCCAAGTGGGCCCAGAATGCTTCCCACCGTACCGGCCCATGAAAGCGCTAGGTTTTGTTTGGCTACGGGCACCGTGTAGATCGGCGATGCAGGTGAACTACCGTCATGGACATTCGTTGGGCGCGAAGCCGGTGAGGATGCAAATATCGCAGAAGCCCATTTCTGAACTGGATTCAGATTTGCATCACGTGGAATCGTTTCAATTCCGTCCTGAGTGGTCGTCGCCGGTTTTGACGTCGGTTCTGTGCTGACCTCGTCCGAAGGTTTCTCAATCGCTTGGGTTACTTCATCAGCAAGCTCTCCCAGACTATCTCCCATGCCAGAACTGAGGCCTGCTAGACCGCGAGCCTTGGAAACCAATTCCTCCTTGTACTGGGGAATCTCAGTCAGCAGGTTCGATAGTTCCCGTCCAACTAATGTCAGCGTACCGGCCATGAAAACGAACGCACACAAAGCTGTGATCATGACCGCGAGCGTATTGCCAATACCCATCCGCTGGATGCGATTGACCAAGGGGCTCAGTAAAAATGCCAGGAGTACAGCTAGTGTTAGCGGGATAAACACGTCGCGGCCAAAGTAAAGTGCCGCGACGACTCCCATGGCGGCAACTAGGTGGGCCACGTTAGCAATCGAATCGAGCTGAGACTGACGCGTCATACTATACCGCCACTTGCCGAACGAGAGAAAATCCAACCAACGGTCTGGACGACCATCGGCTTCATTCCCAAAGGCAAGTCGTGTGCCGAGATATTGCCGGCAGGTAGCCCTGTTGCTCAGTTTGCCTCAAGCAAACACGTTCTCGAGATAGTCCGGAAGGCAGCCGCCTTGTTGGTGTGGTCGCCTTGCGGACAGTTTATTGGTTGCTGATCTTCCACGTGGTCGGTTTTCGACCACTACCTATTTAACTCTAGCAGCGCCTCGGAGTCGGTCCGTGGGAATCGCTTTGCGCTTTGCAAGTGGATCTATAAGCCAACAGAATCCTCCGGTGTCTGAGAAGAACAAGTAATCCTTGTTGTCCGCGTACCATTGCTGCCAAGCGGCAGAGTCGGCAGCATCTTTCGGGCCAATGTGCAAGTAGCGCTCCAACAAGTCTCGTGCCATCTCGGCTCGCTCGAAATCTTGAGCGGTCGCTAAAATGGCGGTTTGAACAAACTCATGTGTATCAACTGCGAGCCCAAACTGCTTTGCTTGCGTGTCGATCGAATACTTCCCCTCGTCATTGGCGCGGAGAAATCCACGATTTTCCGCAAACCAAGCGGCCAACGTGTCGCGATCCATTTCCTCGACTTGAGATTTGGCTTCTACGGTAAGATACAAACCCAAGTAGACTCCCAACTCACGACTGGTGTTTTCGACCAGTCGACCGATAACGTCTCTGTCATATTTGCGGACTCGAGAATAGAAGGTTGACGGAGTTCTCACCAGTGGACGGTCGTTGCCGTACTTGGCGATGTAGCAAATTGAGTTGACAAGTAGCGCTTGACCATTTTCGTTCAACTGATCAGGCGCAGGCTCGAAACCAAAGTGCATCAAGAAACCCTGGCGCCAGATCGCACTTGCCTTGGGTGTCTTGGCATTGATTCCGCCACAGATGATCTCTAACTCAGGTGCTTGCGTATGTTCATAGGTATATACGCACCAGCCATCGTGATAGCTTTTCTCCGTGTCAGATACGATTGGTAGGACGGATACTTCTTGTTCAGCAACCTCCCTTTTCCAAGCTGATGGCGTTGGAATACTGGTGGACCGTGAACGATCTACTTTGTGCGGAGAATTAAAGATTTGGTGGTCGCGTAGCACGTACGCGAAAGGTTCTAAGCACGTTCAACCAGCTCCACCAATGACATTCCATGGACCGGCCATTTGGAGTCCCGCACTTCCTAGCAAAACAGTCGGAAGGTTCCAATCTTCGAGACTTCCTAGCGGGGATTCATACTCGCCAGTAAGCCGCTCGCTCTGAGGCCAGTCGAGTACAACCACATCGAACCGGCGTGCCATCTCCGGTTTGAACTTCTCACGAGCAACGACGGTAACGCTTTCGAAGTGTTCGTTTAAAAACTCCTCGAATGCTTCTGTTCGGTTCTCGTCATTCCGAGCAAGATACAAGACTCGCAGCCCTTGCTTCTCCAATGCCAACGCCACTGTGCAGAGAGATACTGTGCAGAGAGATACTGCAATCCATGCAAACGCGAAATACACTAGTCGCCTTGGTATCATGTTGATTTCCTAAGTTAACTGAGAAACCTCGCCGTGCAAGTAGAAATCAGCATAGCAAATTTCTGCAGAGGAACCAAGCAACAATTGTTTGTTTTGTCCGAGTTAGGCATGCGTGGATTTTGCCTCAATCAAGCTACAGCGAGATGCCGTAGACCGCTCGCACGACGAAACAGCGAACTTGGCCAGCGGAGTTTTTGAACTTTCGCAAACCCTTAGCCAGAAATGGCTTACCGCCTATTGCTTTGAAAAACGTCGAATCCTCGAAATCGTGTTTTTGAACTGCACGCTCGATGACGTAACTCTTTGCCCCACAATAAGAAAGCCCTTCGACGTACTCGCCGAAGGGCTCATTTCTAAAAATAGTCGGGGTGATAGGATTCGAACCTACGACCCTCTGGTCCCAAACCAGATGCGCTAGCCAGGCTGCGCTACACCCCGAACAGCGATAAATTTATACGATGTCCCACTTTACTGCAATCCGGGCTGCAAGTTATCCGCTAATGCTGGCCATGGCGGGCGATCCGGCGAAGTTTGAGGCCAGTCGCCACGGTCCAACTTAGAGTTAGGTGATGCAATTTGGACTAGAATAGAGATAATGGGTCTTGCGGTTAAATAATAGACTTGTGATGGAGCTATCAGCACCTGTTGGGTCCTGCTTGCTTCGTGAACGGCGGGCCTTGAAAACTGACTGCAACGACCACATCGACCTGCCAACGACATCCCACCTACAATTTGAGAAGCGTTCATGGAATCGTTTACGTTGTTTCCCAACCTAAATTTCCGTCTTTCAAGCACGGTGGTTTATGGTTTCTGGGCTGGCATGGTAAGGCTGGCATTAGCGTTTTTCGCGATCATGTTTTTCGCGATCATGTCGAGCAGGGCATTTTGGATGGCTGCCGCAATTTGGGGAGCGGCGGCCAGTTGGGGGATCGTGAATTCCGGCGTCGCGGCAGAAAGGCTGGAATATAACCGTGACATCCGCCCAATTTTGGCGGAGCACTGCTTCGCTTGCCATGGAGCCGACAGTGCATCTCGCCAGGCCGATTTGCGACTCGACCAGCGCCAAGCGGCGATTGACATGGGGGCAATCGAGCCAGGGCAACCAGACAACAGCGAGTTGATCGCGCGGATCATCAGCCCGGACGTGGACCTGGTCATGCCGCCGCCGGAAACCCAAAAACCGCTTTCCGCTCAACAAATTGAATTGCTCAAGCAATGGGTTCGGGATGGGGCCGAATATCAATTGCATTGGTCATTTCTGACTCCGTCGAAAGCTGCGCTTCCAAACGTCAACAATTCGACATGGGCAAAAAATACCGTCGACCGCTTTGTGTTGGCGACGCTGGAACAGCATGATTTAATGCCGGCTCCGGAAGCCGACGCGAGAACTCTGTTTCGACGACTGCACCTCGACATCACAGGCTTACCCCCTACGGCGGCGGATATTGCGCAGTTCGAACAAGAATGGGGGACGCAGGGCGATTCGCGTGATCAAGAGTTTAGAGACCGCGAAGAAGTATTGTCGAAGTGGATTGATCACTTGATGAACTTGCCAGCCTGGGGAGAGCATCGCGCGCGGTATTGGTTGGACGCAGCTCGTTATGGGGACACTCACGGCTTGCATTTCGACAACTATAGAGAAATGTGGCCGTATCGCGATTGGGTCATTCGCGCCTTCAACGCTAATCAACCCTTTGATCGATTCAGCGTCGAACAACTGGCAGGCGACCTACTCCCCGACCCAACCAATGACCAACTCATTGCCACCGGTTTTCAGCGCTGCAATATGACGACCAACGAAGGGGGGACGATTGATGAAGAAAATCTGGCAATCTATGCCACCGATCGAGTGCAAACCTTTGGGTGGGTTTATTTGGGGCTAACTACGAACTGCGCACAGTGCCACGATCACAAATTTGATCCAATTAGCATCAAGGATTATTACTCGTTGGCTGCCTTCTTTCGCAATACGACGCAGCCGGCCAAGGATGGGAACGTTAAGGATGGTCGCAGCTCGGTGTTGGTCGTCCCATCTGCGAAAGATAGACCGCGTTGGGAGTCCCTGCCAGAGGAAATTGTATCCGCCACCGCTCTGCGCAAGGAACGCGAAAAGTGCGCTAAACCTGATTTCGAAACATGGCTAGCGGCGGCAACGCCCGAGGCACTGGACCAAGCGGTGCCACAAGAGGGCTTGGTGTTGTGCGCGACTCTCAACGAAGGAAGTGGGAATGAACTTCAGAATACTGCAATTTCAGCAAACGCTATCAAGGCGACTGGGAAGCTGTCGTGGATAGTGGACGGCAAACTTGGGCCGGCGCCACAGATGAAGTCGGGGGCCACATTGGAGTTGGGCGGACTGGGGGATTTTCAGCGCAGCGACAGTTTCAGCTATGGAGCCTGGATCAAAGTGGGCAAGAAAGATGCCAGCGCTGGGATTATCGCGCGGATGGATGAGCAGAACAAACACCGCGGTTGGGACTTGTACCAAAGTGGCGGAACGCTATCGGTCCATATCGTCGACTCCTGGCCAGACAATGCGCTGAAGGTGTCGACGAAACGCGAGGTCGTTAATCCGAAAGCTTGGCAGCACGTGTTTGTCACCTACGATGGCTCGGGGAAGGCCAAAGGCGTTAAGATCTACGTCGACGGTAAGGAAGAACCCTTGAAGATTGACAATAAATCGCTGCAGTCGGATGCGTCTATTCAATCGACCACGCCGCTACGTATTGGCCAGCGAAGCGCAGGGGCTGTGTTTGAGGGTGGGGCGATTCAAGATGTCCGGCTCTATTCACGTATGCTGAACGCGGCGGAAATCGGGGCGATTGCGGATATCATGCCATTGAAGGAGTTGATCAAAACTCCTGCTGGGGGGCGGTCGCAAGAGCAGGAACAAGCTCTGTATGCTCACTTTCTTCAAGGGCACGATGCTGAATATATGGCGTTGACCAAGGCCATGACAGAACTTGAGCAGGAGCGCGAGGCGATCCGTTCACGAAGTCCAATTACGCACATCCAGCAAGAGAAAATGGACTCGCTTCCGATGGCCAACGTGCTCATGCGGGGCGAATACGATCGACCTGGAGAAGAAGTTTCAGCCGCGCCACCCAGCGCCTTGCATCCGCTCCCGAAAGGGGCTCCCAACAACCGCCTAGGATTAGCCCAGTGGGTCGTTGATCCAGCCAATCCGCTGACGGCGCGTGTCACTGTCAATCGCTTCTGGCAGGAAGTTTTTGGTTCCGGTATCGTGGCCACCCCCGAAGACTTGGGTGTGATGGGAATGATGCCCAGTCATCCCGAATTGCTGGATTGGTTGGCAGTCGATTTTCGCGAACATGGCTGGGATGTAAAACGCCTCTTTAAACAAATGTTGATGAGTGCGACCTATCGACAATCGG
This sequence comes from Pirellulaceae bacterium, assembly GCA_041739785.1. GTDB lineage: Bacteria > Planctomycetota > Planctomycetia > Pirellulales > Pirellulaceae > Aureliella. The sequence goes on along the minus strand of JBGSNE010000206.1, from coordinate 11,570 downwards.
CTCAGGCCACACCTGAGAAACTGGAAAAGGATCGTAACAATGTTTGGCTGTCGCGCGGTCCGCGATACAGAATGGATGCCGAAATGGTCCGCGACTACGCGTTGTACGTGAGCGGGTTACAGTCAGACAAAATGTTTGGTCGGAGCGTGAAACCGCTACAGCCAGACAAAATATGGGACATGGTAGGTCTGCCGAGCGGTGATACACGGGAATACGTGCCAGACGAAGGGGAGGGGCGGTACCGGAGGACTTTATATACGTTCTGGAAACGCATGGCTCCGCCACCGAACTTGGAGGCGTTCAACGCGCCGAGTCGCGAGGTTTGTACGGTCCGCCGCGAGCGCACCAACACACCGCTGCAAGCATTGGTCACGCTCAATGACCCACAGTTCTTCGAAGCCGCGCTAAGTCTCGCGCAGCATGCCATGCAAATCGGTGGTGATGACAAACAAGCGGTAGTCAACGAAATTGCTCAGCGAGTACTGTGTCGACCTCTAAACGCTCCCGAAGCGACCGTTCTCCATAGTAGTCATCATGATTTGCTGGAGTACTACCAAACGCACACTGACGACGCCCAAGCGATACTCTCCGTGGGGCAATCGCGAGTCAACGAGCAATTGCCGGTCGCCGAACTAGCCGCCTGGACGATGGTCTGCAATCAAGTCCTGAATTTGGACGAAGCGCTTTGTAAGTAAGGAGTAAGGAGTAAGGAGTAAGGAGTAAGGAGTAAGGAGTAAGTGATAAGTGATAAGTGATAAGTGATAAGTGATAAGTGATAAGTGATAAGTGATAAGTGATAAGTGATAAGCGGTAAGTGATAAGCGGTAAGGTGTTACCAGCCTCTAGCCTCTAGCCTCTAGCCTCTAGCAACTAGCCTCTAGCAACTAGCAACTAGCCACAACCATGAATCCTAGAATTGAAAATCAATTTGCATCGCGTCGTGATTTTTTTGCGCGGGGAAGCCATTTGTTGGGGAGTGCGGCGCTAGCATCGCTGGCGGGGCAAGGCTTTACTCCAGCGCGAGGGAGTGAGACGACTGCGGTGGCAATGGGGCCGCATTTCACTCCGCAGGCGAAGCGGGTGATCTATCTGCACATGGTGGGTGGGCCAAGCCAGATCGATTTGTTCGACTACAAACCGGTGATGCAGCAGTGGTACGACAAGGATCTTCCGGAATCGATTCGCCAGGGGCAACGGTTGACGACCATGACCAGCGGCCAAGCGCGGTTTCCCATCGCGCCGAGCAAGTTCAAGTTTGAGCCAGTTGGTCAGTGCGGGCTGTGGATGAATAAGCAGTTGTTGCCCAACCTGGCCAAGAAAGCGGACGAGATCTGTTGGATGCGCTCGTTGCATACCGAAGCCATTAACCACGAGCCAGCCATCGCGGCTATGCAAACCGGCAATCAGATCACGGGACGCCCTTGCTTGGGAGCTTGGGCCTCTTATGGTCTGGGAACGATGAACGAGGACCTGCCCGCCTTTGTGGTATTGGTGGCAATTCCCAGCAACCGCGAACAGGAACAAGCCATTTCCTCGCGGCTGTGGAGCGCCGGTTATCTGTCGGGTGAACATGCGGGAGTCTCCTTCCGTAGCGGCGGCGATCCCATCCTCTACATCAATAATCCACCGGGAGTGCCAGCCGCAATTCGCAGGCGAACAATCGATGGGCTCAACGAACTGAACCAACTCAACTACGCGGCACTAGGTGATCCGGAGACGCACACGCGCATTCAACAATACGAGTTGGCGTTTCGAATGCAAGCTAGCGTACCGGAGCTAACGGACATCAGCAGTGAACCGGAGCATACCTTTAAGTTGTATGGCGAAGAAGCGAAGAAACCGGGGAGTTTCGCCTACACGGCATTGATGGCGCGACGACTAGCCGAACGCGGCGTGCGGTTCATTCAGGTCTACCACAACAATTGGGATCATCATAGCAATGTGGGGGGACGCTTGCCGGATCAATGCCGCGACGTCGACCAACCGTGTGGCGCGCTGTTAACTGATCTACGACAACGCGGCATGCTAGACGATACACTAGTGATTTGGGGCGGCGAGTTTGGACGTACCATCTATTCGCAGGGTGGTCTCTCCACAGACAATTATGGTCGTGATCACCACCCGCGTTGTTTTTCGATGTGGATGGCCGGCGGTGGTACCAAGGGGGGAGCCGTTTATGGAGAGACGGATGATTTCAGCTACAACATTCTCAAAGATCCAATCCACATCCGCGATTTCCACGCCACAGTACTGAAGCTGCTGGGCTTCGACCATGAACGCTTGGCCGTTCGCTATCAGGGGCTCGATCAACGTTTAACGGGTGTCCTGCCAGCCCGCGTAATCGATGAATTGTTGGCGTAAGAAAGGTTGCGCGTTGGTAAACTTTAGGTGTGATTGCGTAGCGCGCGAAACCATTCGGTAGCCCAAGATGTCTTGAAAATAAGGCAGTCGAAAGTCTTGAGAAGCTACGGGGACACTCAACTTTCACAGGTGAGAAGCTACGGGGACACTCAACTTTCACAGGTGGTTTAATCACTCCCCGGAAATTCGCTGTGTCCCCAGGCTTCGCACCCGTCACTCGCTGGGACGATTGCCGATCTGTTTTCGCAGCGTTTCAATCTTCGTTTGCAGTTCGCTCAGACTCTCAGCGGTTAGCTCTTCATCGGTTGATTCGGCAATGCCCAAGATCGATTGAAGAATACGGATTGTATTGGCCTTTTCCAAAGTCATTCCCCGCGCTTCGCCTCGCGCTTCGCCCTTTTTGATCAACTGGTCAGCGACCGAGCCGGGTTCGGGTTGGACGGGCCAGAATTCGGATACCAATTCATTCATCTTCTCTTCCCCTACCACCGAGTTTACCGACATCACGTACACTCGGATCGTATCAAGTATATTCTTCGCCCGCGCGGGGCTGATCATCTGTGAGAGAAACTCAAAGAGCGCCCGGAGTACTACGTCCAATTCGGCCGCCCTACCGTATTTTCGCAGAGTCAAGGCAACTTGCAAAAGCGGTTCGCCCACCATGGCCGAATCGTCCATGCGGCTGACATCGAGTATCGTCAGTTCCAACGCCGGCACGTACCGCTTCCAACTGGCGGGAACTGGAATCAACTCATCCAAACTGCGGTTGGCGCGCCAAGGTCCAACGCCATTGTAAATGACCCAAGGAATAACCGGGACCAACGGCTGACCATTGGCCAACGCGTTCTCCCAAATGCGGACAATATAGCCCAGCATTTGGACCAGTGTCTGCGGCTCGTCGGTACTCTTGTGGTCGACCAACACAGAAACGTACACATAGTTAGTCTTCATACCCAGGCTAGCGACAATTTCCTCGGAGACTTCAACTGAGAACAGCCGATCTGCAAATCGCCGACGCAGATTGTGGTCAATAAAACTCGTATCGACGTGTGCCAGCGTCTGGAGTTTCAAGTGCTTTGCGATTTCGCTAGGGAAATGGTTGGCCACCAGCGTTCGGGCCGCTTCGATTTGCTGCAGCGTCTGATTGATCAGCCGATCATGAGGCGACTGAATCTGTTCGGTGGACGCTGACGCAACGGATTGATCTGATGCTTGGTTATCTCGAGTATCCATGGCTGGTTATTGTACCAACCCTAAATTTCGGTGCGGTATTCAGCGCAAGCGTGGATCACAAAGACGCTAGTAGAGTTATGTCAATCATCCATGACAGCTGGTTGGAACTCGAGTTGGAGAAGCCTTTGTTGGCGATGCGCGAACACTCAGCGCAGTCCATCGAGGCAGGGAAATTGTTGGTAGGAAAATTGGCAGAGCGGTCGTGCGAGTTGTCTGCGAATATCAAGCCAGAGCATGATCTGCAATCGAGTCCTACCATATTTCTGCCAATCATCTTCCTGCCCCTCCGAGTTTTACTGCGCTGGCGAGGACTTTGTTCGTTGCCAGACTAAAAGCATACGGGGACACTCAACTTTCACAGCATACGGGGACACTCAACTTTTACAGGTGGTTTAATTACCCCCCGGGAGTTTAGTGTGTCCCTAGGCGTTTCCCTAGGCAGTAGGAGGACTCGCACGAGTGCTCAGTCCCAGCCAGAGTGATTTTAGTGAGTGAGGGTCGATGCCTTTCGACGGCGGAGCGTCGAGCCACGTTCTAGTTGCAACTTCGGACAGCGGGGTGACGTAGAATATTGGCTACTAAGGAGTACTCATCGTAGCTGGCACACAAAACAGATCGAAATTGTCGTGCGCGAGCATTTCGTCGCGTCGTAGTTCCGATTCGAAATCGGAGCTATCGATATAGAGATAGACGCGATAGCCGAGTGACTTCATCAGGTCAAACATGGCGTAGCGATAATCGGTCGGTGTGCCCTTCATGACTTCGGCTTGAACAATCGGTCTCACGTTCTCTAGCAGTGAGGCAAGCGACTGAAGAACATACAGATCGCAGCCTTCCGTATCGATCTTGATGTATTTCAGGCGAGCGATCAATGCGGGGAATCGCTGTTTAAGCAGATCTTCCAGCCGTACGCCTTGGACCTGTTGTTTGAAGGCGTTCCATTTGCGAAAGCGACTGGTCCGCTCGACTTCGCCACCATTCATAAAACCAGGATCGTTGTAGGAAAATTCGTAGGTGCGGTTTTCATCAGTGGCCGCTAGATTGAACACTTGAATATTAGTTTGATCGGGATTGGCTCGTGCGTTGGCTTCCAGGCAGGAGTAGACGAAGCGATTGGCTTCCAGCGCTAGGACACACCCCGACTTGCCGACCGCCAGAGCCATGGGGAGCGTGCTGTCACCCATGTGTGCACCAATGTCGACTGCTACATCGCCGGGCTTTAGAAACCGTTCCAGCCGATCCAGTTCACGCTCCGAAACGCGGCAGGAGTAGGCTCGTGGATGTAGCCACTGGGCGTAGCGAAATGTAGTTCCACGCAGCGTCTGTTCGCGCAAGTCGTAGCCATACTCGCGAGGTCTGGGCTTCAAGCCTATGGAGTAAACGATTTCGCGGAATTTCATTATTCTACCCTACATCAGGACGTGTTAGGTCTGGTTTTAATAGCGGGCGGAAAGCGTGGTAGGTTGGGTAAGTCGCACGCATCTCTAGGAGTGACATTAGCTGGGTGCGCGGCTGCAATGCAAGAGCATTCGGACCAAGTGCGACCTAGGTTACTAGTGCTCTGTCCATATTTGATTTTAGGGGCGTCCGGGAAAAGGTGTCCGACACCAAAAGCCGGGACGGCCCTGCGGGTGCTTCGCACTTTTGGTGTCGGACACCTTTTCCCGACGCGCGTTGCACCCTAATGCTGAAGCACTAGCACTGGGAACGGTAGAAACACACCACACTGATTGGCGGGGACTTGATACGATGAGAGGCCGTAGAGCGATATGAATCACAAAGGAAGAAAAATGGAACAGAGAACCGTAACTGAGTTGGAAAGGCAATTGACCGAAGCAGTCATTGACGTGATGGTGTCGATGGGCCCCAAGCGTCTGCCGCTAGCTCCCAGCGAGCATACCATGCACCTGATGGCCAAAGCGGCAACGGCAGTTTATGAATCGGCTGTCGAAAACTGGGAAATCGCTAAAAAAGAGTGACTTAGCAGGTGATCGCGCGACCGAGAGCACCTGTACGTTCTGTTACAGTTCGAAAGTAACTTTAAACCGGGATTCGGGTTAAGATAGATGAACATCGACAATCAATTTCGTTTATCGCGACTTCGTCGAGAGAGAAGTGGCCACTGGTTTAGGGAATGAATACGATCATAAAATTCACTTTGCTAATTGTAGTGCTGGGGGGCGTTGGAGCAGCGAGCTACAAACCGGCCATGGATTATTGGGCCGAACGCAATCGTGTTACCTGGGAAACCGCTGAAATCGAAAGCGGTGACTTTACTCGCTATGTCAATTCGACCGGAACCATCCAACCGGTGCTCTCTGTGTCCATCGGCTCGTTTGTTTCGGGGCCGATTGTTGAATTAAACGTGGAATTCAACGACGAAGTCAAAGAGGGTGACATTCTGGCGCGCATCGATCCGCGTCTATATGAGGCCAATGTTAACCGCGACGAAGCGACCCTCGCTACTCGCCAAGCTGATTTGGAGCGGGTCGAAGCCCAATTGCAGCAGTCGCTGAACAACTATATGCGCGGCAAAAATCTTCGCGGCCAGAATGAAGATTACTTGTCGGATCGCGAAATGGATGCCTTGACCTTCGAAGTCAAATCGTTGCAGGCACAACGCAAGCTCGCCAAAGCAGCCATACAACAAGCGTCTGCCTCGCTCGAGACTTCCCGTGCAAATCTGAATTATTGCCTAGTCACGGCTCCGGTCGACGGAGTAGTCATCGACCGCAAGATCAACCCCGGCCAAACTTTGGCGGCTCAGTTTCAAACACCTGAGCTATTCATCATTGCCCCCGACTTGCGTGAAAAAGTGCATGTGTTTGCCTCGGTGGACGAGGCCGATATTGGACTCATTCAAGACGCTCAAGGTGAAGAGCGCCCAGTGACTTTTACAGTCGATGCTCATCCCGACATAGTATTCAGTGGTGTGATTGAGCAAATTCGTCTTAGTAGCGTGGCTACGTCCAATGTGGTGACTTACCCGGTCGTGATTGCCGCGAAGAATCCCGACTTGAAACTGTTGCCAGGCATGACCGCGAACATCTCGTTTGAAGTCGATTCGACTGAGGGAGTTCGCAAGATACCTTATGCGGCACTGGAGTTCTTCCCCGAGGATATCGAATTGGTGCGTGAGTCGGATCGTCATTTAATCGACGGTTCCGCGTGGAAGTCAGGAGCGAAGGCGTCGGCGACAAACACCACGAAAACGGAAGCAGAATCAGAGATGAATGCAAACCAAACCGCCAGTGAGAAAGCGGAATCTTATAAGAAGAAGAACGAGCGGCATGTTTGGATGGTCGAGGAGAAGTTCTTAAAGGCAGTCCCAATTACGACAGGCTTGACCGAGAATCGCTTTACGGAAATGGTTGCCGGTGATCTCAAAGTTGGAGAACAGTTGGTAACCGGAAAGAAGGAATAAGCTGCATGTCGTTTCTTGATACGGTGCGTATCGCCCTGCGAGCACTATTGAAAAACAAAATGCGTGCCGTGCTGACGATCATTGGCGTCGTGATCGGTATCGCTGCCGTGACTACCATCGTGTCGATCGGCCAGGGTGCCAGTCAATTAGTGAGTGGCGAGTTTGAAGCGCTGGGTACCAATGTTGTCTTAGTTTTGCCTGGTCAGACTCGTAAAGGAGGCGTTCGCCAATCGGGTGCGCCCACCTTAACGGCTGCAGACTCCGAAGCCATCGGGGATGTCTGCCCGTCAGTTTTAGCTTCGTCTCCCATCGTAGGGACCGCGGGTCAAATTATCTATGGTAACGAAAACTGGAATCCCAAAGAACTCCAGGGCGTGGGGGCGGACTATTTGACCGTTCGCAATTGGGAACTCGACGCGGGCGGTTTCTTTACGAAAAACGACATCGACGCCAGTGCCAAAGTGTGTGTGATCGGGCAAACGTTGATCCCGAAACTGTTTCGCACGGTCAACCCATTGGACGAAATGATCCGGGTCAACAATGTGCCTTTTCGCGTGATCGGTATCTTGAAGAAAAAAGGGGCGAACATGGTGGGCGACGATCAGGACGACCTTGTTCTGATGCCGCACACGACTGTTCGCAAGAGAATCAATGGTTCGCCACTGGACACGGTGCATGCCATTATGGTCTCGGCGCGTAGCTCAGATCAAATGGGGAAGGCGACCAAGGAAATAAATTCATTGATGCAAGAGCGTCATGAGATCGGCCCAACCGATGAAGCCGATTTTAGCGTTCAAGATACGACCGAAATTGCCGCGACGCTGGGGATTATCACGGGTACGCTGACACTGATGCTGTCGGCCATCGCAGGTATTTCGCTGGTGGTTGGGGGTGTAGGGATCATGAATATCATGCTGGTGAGTGTTACCGAACGAACTAGAGAAATTGGGATTCGCATGGCCATCGGTGCGCGGGGCAAGGATATCTTGCGGCAGTTTTTGATCGAGTCCATTGTATTGTCGAGCATCGGTGGCGCGATCGGTATTGCACTCGGCACGGGTATGTCCATGGCGGCCACGATTGTGATTAACGCCTACAAACCTGGGACCGATTGGCCGATGGTCGTTTCGATTCCAGCAGCGTTTGTATCGATGGGATTTGCCGCCACGGTAGGTGTCTTTTTTGGTTACTATCCCGCTCGCCGCGCAAGCCAGCTCGACCCAATCGAGGCGCTTAGGTACGAGTAGTTGGGTACGTCAGGCATTCTTGCCTGACCGTGCGGTGTATGTGGTTGACAGTTTGGATGTAGCCAATGTCAGGCTCGAAAGCCTGACGTACGAAAAGCGAATGAAAAAATGGCACTGATTGAACTGAACGATGTCCGGCGAGTCTACGACTTGGGAGAGGTGCAGGTCCACGCGCTGCGGAGCGTCACACGCAATGTGGAACTGGGCGAATACATCGCGCTGATCGGTCCCTCGGGGAGTGGCAAGTCGACGTTGATGAATACCCTCGGTTGCCTGGATCGCCCCACGCACGGCAGCTACCTGCTCGATGGCGAAGAGGTGGTGACCATGAATCGCGATCAACGGGCAAAGATTCGCAACAAGCAACTGGGGTTCGTGTTTCAAAGCTTTAACCTGCTCAACCGCACATCGGCGCTAGAAAACGTCGAACTGCCGTTGATGTATGGCAAGAAAATACCCGCCCGTGAACGACGTGATCGAGCGATGGAGATGCTCGGGAAAGTTGGTTTGGCGGACCGCTATCACCACCACCCTAGCCAACTCTCTGGAGGCCAACAACAGCGAGTGGCAATTGCGCGCGCTTTGGTCAATCGGCCTTCGATCTTAATGGGGGATGAACCGACTGGAAATCTCGATTCCAAAACCAGTCGCGAAGTGATTGAGTTGTTTCGTGAGCTGAACGAAGAACAACAAATCACAGTTATCCTGGTGACTCACGATCCCAATGTGGCGCGCAATGCCAAACGTACCATCGTGCTTCGCGATGGTGAAGTAGTCGAGGATACGGAGGATTTCTCAATAGCCAAAGCGGCTTTGGAATATGATCCCATATTGGCAGAGGAAGGTGAGGCTGCCGGTACGGCTGGCTTTTCAGCCTGAATCTGTGTTGCCTTACGTCTGGCTTTCTTGCCTGACCTAGTATGCAACCGTTATAACCCGGATTGTTCATGACCTTGTGCACAAAATGAGTCCCATTTGGCTCACGCCGCTCGGCTCGTGAATAATCCGGGTTATAACCGGAATGTATGTATCGATCCGTACGAAAGTTAATTCCGGTTATAGCGGCTAAATCAAAAAGTCTCCGGGGATGTTTTGTGCTTGGCCGATCTCAGCCGATATGGACGCTACAAACCGATTAGGCCGACAATCGAAAATATTGCTTGCAATGCTTATGTTCGTCACGCTGACAGCACAAGCCGATGAGCCGTTTCGACCGATATTGCCGGAGCAGCGGTGTTTGGACATTCGCAATCCAGGTGAGTTGTGTCAAGTTCCCGTTCCATTGACCGCACGGCCAGCCACAGTCCAAGACAATCAGTTTGAGGCGCCACCGCGTCTGTTGACTCTTAACGATGCCATCAACATTGCGCTGTCCAATTCACAGGTCATTCGCATCTTGGGGGGCGTCACAGCCACGACCAGTGGCCGAACCGTCTACGATACGGCGATCACGAATACATCCATTGATGCACAGCGGGCACTGTTCGATCCCAATTTCCGATTGAACAACGCGTGGAACCAGATTGAAAACCCTGGTGCGAGTTTTGATCCGGGTAACCCAACGAATGCAATTATCAGCGGCGTACAAAATGAAGGCTACGGTTTGGATGTGGGGCTATCCAAACGCAATCTGTTGGGTGGCACAACGAACTTCGGCGTGAACAGTAATACGAACCGCATCACGCCGGGTGTTTTTCCGCTCAATCCCGCCGATCGAACGGCCACGGAGCTCAGTTATACTCAGCCATTTCTACAAGGGGCGGGAATTTCAGTAAATCAAGCGCCCATCGTCTTGGCGAGAATTGAAACCGAACGATCCTATTTTCAGTACAAGAATGCTGTGCAGCAATCAGTGCAGGGAGTCATTGAGGCGTACTGGTCGTTGGTTTTTGCCAAGACGGACCTGTGGGCCAGAGAGCAACAGGTTGAGCAGGCGGAGTTTGCACTGCAGCGTACTCAGGGACGCGTCGATGTTGGCGATGCCAACCAAGGCGACTTAGCTCAAACGCAAGTGGCCGTGGAGAATTTTCGCGCCAGTTTGCTCGCATCACAGGCGAATGTGCTGCAGCGACAAGCGGCGCTGCTAAACATACTCGGTTTGCCTCCCTACGAAGCCACGCGAACTATTCCAGTCACACCCATGTTGGAAGAACGGATCGAAATCGATTGGGAAGCGATCAATGCGCTGGCTTAACGTGAGCGTCCCGATATTATTGAACTGAAACTGATTCTCGAAGCTGATCAACAACGCTTACTAGTCTCCGACAATCAAGCGCGCCCGCAACTTAACGGAGTAGCACTCTATCGTTGGAACGGACTGGAAGGACTCACGCCCGGGAACAATCGCGTTAGCAGCGGTTCCGGGGATTTTGAAGACTGGTCGCTCGGCGTCAATTTTTCGGTACCGCTTGGCTTGCGCGCCGGACGTGCGAGCTTGCGACAGAGTCAACTGTTGATTCGACGCGACCGGGCGAACTTAGATCAGGGGTTGCATCAAATGCAACACCTGCTGGCGCTCAACTTGCGCAACCTCGATCAGTTCTATGCGCAGTACGAACGCTTCCAAGCGGTCCGACGCGCGGCCCGCGCCAATCTCGAGCAGCAATTGGCTCAGTACAACGTGGGGAGCGCACAATTCATCGTCGTTTTGCAAGCCATTGTTGACTGGGGCAACGCGGTCAGTTCCGAAGCTTCTTCGTTGTCGCAATACAATACCGAATTGGCGCGTTTAGAGTTGCAAACTGGGACTATTCTCCAATCGCACAACGTTGTCTTTTTCGAAGAACGGTTTCGTTCCATCGGTCCGATGGGGCGACTGGGCGAGGATGAATGTTACCCGCGAAGTCTGCCGCCGTCTGCGTCTGTCACTCGCTACGAGGGAGGCGCTCGACCGTCGGAAGAAAACTTTGACCTGGAAGATCCTGTAGCTAGCAAGCAGTCGGGAGCAGAGGGGATCAAGGACACGGCTCCGATTGACCTAGATGAAAAGGTGGAGTTTCAAAAGGTCGAAAGTGACGAACGGGAAGGGACAAAAACGGACGAGGAAATTGACAAAATTCTTGAGGCGCCCAAGTCAAGCAGTCGGCTGCTGGATTTTTTGAAGAGACCCTTTGTTCGTCGGTAGGAATTGGTACGGTTTGGGGTGTTGATTGACCATGATCGTTTAACCCGCAGCCGTAGCTTTTGATGTTGTACAATTTCAACCGCGAAGCGGTGGCATTGGGTAGCCTGGGGTGCAAACCCCTGGGAAAATGAAATCTACCGATATCCGGTTCGCCAGCGGGGGGGCGCGGAGGCGGGGGGGG
>JBGSNE010000188.1:0-1908 GCA_041739785.1 Pirellulaceae bacterium | reverse complement strand
GATGGCGATCTGCCGGAAACGCAGCTTCGCCGAGCAGTTCGCAGAGCCTTCCCGAAGACACTCGTCGCATGGCATCCATTTGAAAGAGGCGATCTTGCGCGTGCGCAAAACCGACTCCGAACGCAAGATCCGCGCGCGAGCTGGCTTCAATTGCCGGGTTGCCATTTGCATCACGAGTAATCTGGACAGCATCCGCAAGACCTTCAACCGCGACCTCCCCGTCGAGCTGGGGTAGGCTAGCACTTAATTTCCAATACAACCACAAACCACCGCCTGCCGCGATCAGCAGCACCACAAGTGCCCCACGAGCGGCAAACGTCCGCCAGTTGCGGCGTTTCTTGCCATCGTTAATGAACGTGTGACCGCTCGCTGTGGGTGGTTCAGCTCGCTTTGAATCTGAGACTGAGTCTGTGAACGGTTGGCGGAAAAGAAAACTGCCTACTTCGCTGGACATGTCTTCGGCTCTGTGATCAGGTGCGGGTAAAGGAACATAGTTTTTCAATAGGAATGGAGGACAAGACAGCAGGTCACGTCTTGAGCTAGTGAGCATTTTACAGCCCCAATGGGGTAGCAGTTGGTTCAATGGCAATGAAAGGCGAAGAATTTGACTTGTTGTTGTGCTGTAGAATCTCTCAACGCGGTATGAACGATGTAACAGTTTGCTCCCTTGCGCAATTTGCGAAACAAGACCAAGTGACAAAGCAAGGCAGCCGCCACGGCGATTGAGACAATGCAGCTAAACGAGAAATGGTAGATCAGCATAGGTAGTCGATTTGACCGGAAGCGATGCGTGTACAAACAACCTGGGAAGGTGGATGGAACTGCACGCGACTGGCCAAGCAGTTCAACCACGTTCATTATTTTTTCAGTGGGGGGAACGGCTCACACTGCCAAGAATGCCAAAAGCCCACTATTCCCCGCCGATCACGCGGGCCGCAAACGTCCGCAATGGTAAAATAGGACGCTCGAGCTCAAGCGATCGGAAAGTCAGAAAGAACCAATTTGCAAAACTGAATGAACTCCATCGCTTCCTCGATTGGATCAAATCGAGCAAGCATGCAGTGAGTCTCAAAATCTACCGCAAATTCGATCGGCATTGGCCGGAAATTGTGAGAGGCGATCGGTGGTCTTAGTCGCTCATCTTTTCGGGATCGAAACTAGCGTTGCCGCCTGAGTTTTCGAAAATCCAAGAATGAGCCTGATCGACGACTTTGGCGACCAGCGGCAGATCATCGCGACCGAACGACGTCGAATCCTTCCACTGTTCGCCATCGCGATACAGCCGAGAAATCGTGACGTTGTGTCGCGAACCATTTTGGGTTTCGTTTTCCCATATAGCCGCCTTGATTCGTCCCAAGCGGACTTCGTGTACGGGACGAACAACTTGTTTGGTAGCCATAAAGGTACCTACTTCAGGTTACGGAAAGAAACTGGCTGACTCACGTGAGCCAACCAACGAGAAACAACAAAACTCAGCAAGATGTCAATCGCTTACGCGGCAGACAGGGCAGATCCCTAGAAAGCTTTCGCCTTTGCCGGCACTCCTCGCAACAGAACACGAGAGTAGGATGGCTGGGCGTAAAAAAACGATTGCACGACTGCAACTAGCAGTTGCATTGCCCAGAAGAGACCTTGAGGTCTTGCGTCAACTCGTGTTGATAATCAGGATTAGAGTTGGGCTTGCGGGAGGATGTCCCGTAGGTCAAGTCTCGCTGTAGAAGGTAAGAGAGTTACAGCGAGGCGTTTTTCACGCGCTGCACCTGAAAAGTGAGCGTACGGTGAAGTGCATCTTGCAACAGGCGGGTTAGTTTGCTAGCTGCTTGGCCTGCGACGTTTGGGAACTTGGCGTTTCTGCTTGCGCTCCTGGCGCCGGACAGCGTCAATGGTCCAGGTGTGCTGAGGGTTGGC
>JBGSNE010000178.1:0-3843 GCA_041739785.1 Pirellulaceae bacterium | reverse complement strand
GAACTCAACGTTGCTAAAACCTACTCGGTCGGCCACCATGGGAGCCGCCCTACGGGCCAAGGCTAACATTTCGCGGTTGCAATCCACACCAATCACTCGTCCAGATTCACCGACGACTTGCGCTGCAATGAAGCATAACTTTCCACCTCCCGAGCCGAGATCGAGAACCGTATCCCCTGACTCGACGTAAGGTGTCGGGTCTCCGCACCCATAGTCGCGCTCGATGACTTCAGCTGGAATTACGGATAGAAAGTCTGCTGCATACTCGACTGGGCAGCAAAGAGCCGGTTCGACCTGCAGCGCGGCTGCTGCATAGCGATCATAGACGCTCGATTCTACTGGCCTGTTCTGTCTGCCGTTGTTTCCTGTCATCACTACTGAGCCCTCTCCGTTTCGAGTTTCAGATTCATGCCCTTGAGGCGAGGCTAATGGCATCGCGTTCTAGTGACTGTCGTGAGGTCGATAAAGAACTTACACGTGCGTTGATAAGTTTCTTAAGAATTTTCCGGATAGACGGTTTTGCAACCCCAAAGGCGGCTCCACGGACCAGAATCGAGCGAGCGCAGACGCGTAAGGAGGAGCATTGCAAACACTGGGATGAACTCAATCCAGGTTACTACATAGTCGAAAAACGCCACACCACGGTAAGCAGATCCAAGGATTGGCGTGTCAGGAAAGTGATATAGCAGCCAAAATCGACAGTAATAAAGCAACGCAAAACCACTTACCGCTAACCAAGCCGGATTACGAGCAAATGGGAGTAAGCAGAGAGCCCAAGTCCAGTACCAAGGATTTTGCGTTGGCGCGAGCAACCAGAACCAGGCAAGGCACAAGAAGCATCCCTCCAGCAGCCGACTGGGGACAAGCCAAATCAGGCGACAGAGCCATAAACCGATCAGGAAAAATACACACAGCGTCACAGATCTCGCCAAGAGAAAAGGCATTCGTTCACCATCCAGCCCAATTTTCGTGGCAACGAATTCATTGAGCGCGACCCGCGTCTTGTTGGGAACGAAGACAAACCATAGGGGAGGCTGATTGGCAACCGTGTTCGCTGGACGAAGATTCTCTTCCACAATCATGAACAGCAAGTCATTCATTTCCCAACGCGTTAGGAAAGTACTCAAGCCACTTAGTTGGCTTGCATTCGAATTGGCCTGAATAGAAGGTCCAATAGATGGATCGCCAGTCTGGATAGTCTGCGTTGCAGTCAGCATCGGCGCGAGAGCCAGAGCCGTTGAAAGCGTGGCTCCGACCGACCACAACAGCGCTCTGCGACCATCGTTCTGTCGCAGTAGATAGACGATGATCAAGGGAAATAGCAGAATCGGATATAGTTTCCCCCCGACGGCCAATCCAGCCAGCCCGCTGCTTACCAGTACATGCATAATGCTCAACCGCCTGCCACATCCTGGCAACAGCCATAAGATTGACGCCAGCGCGAGGCAAACTGTGATCGCATCCAGATGGCCACTATTGGCAAACTCTTTCAGTACCAACGGAGACCAAGCATAGCTAATGGTCCAGGCGGGGTGCATCTGGCGCCGTACGAGCACCCTCCAAAGGAGCAACACTGTACCTAGATCGAATAGCAGAATCGCGGACTTCATGACTCGAAGACGCAGTTCAACCGATGCGTTGGCGGGTGTAAGCCAACTAGCGATCGTGAAAACAAATTGGCTGCTCGGCGGATATACGGTTGGTAGTTCTGGGAAATGGACTCGATGCAGGGTTTCACGAATGCCAGAATCGCTATCGACCAGGCGCGTCAATTTAAGAAGGGTCGCATCTGATTGAGACACGTCTGCTTGTGAGATTTCTTGCGGCGCGAAGCGAAACGGGCTGATTCCCTGTGTTGCGACAACTCCATCCCACATATAGCGATAGACATCCACCTCTTGGATCGGCGTAGAGAACAACAACATGCCGCGGAATAACACTGAGACGCCGATGACGAAGGTAAACAGATGCTTAGACGGTGGTCGGCTGAGGCAAACAACCAAACTAACTAGCTGCAAGCAGAATTGAAGAAGCCATAGGCCGATGATTAGGGCCAATGGACGATCTGAACCGTTGGAATAGAAATTGAATCGGTGGCTGAGCCACAGAACCAAAACAACGATTACGAACTGTAGTAGTACGGATGATCCCAGAAGCCATCCAACGAAATGCGATTCGGTGTTGCGACCAACACTCGAGCCAGCGACCCGGCAACCGAAGGCACTCACGACGGCAAACGACCTGGAGAACGCAGCAGTGCATACTTGCCGATGGTGTAAAGAATCTTGTAACCTGCTTTCAATGTTCCGCTGATCGTACCACTAATCTTGCTCGTACCTATTCGACGGCGATACGGCACAGGTATTTCCAGGACTCGCAACCCGTGCTGAACCGCTTTGATTTGCATTTCGACGGTCCATCCGAAATTCGTGTCTTTCATCTGCAGCGTATTGAGACGATCGAGGCGAATTGCGCGAAAAGGTCCAAGATCGGTATATCGCCCCCCCCAGATAATACGGATCAGCCAACATGCAAATCTGTTTCCGAGGACGCTTTGTATCGGCATTGCGCCAGGCTCCCTGCGTCCCAGCAAACGAGAGCCAAGCACGAAATCGGCTTGGCCCTGGTGGATCGGCCTCACCAAATCGAGCAATAGTTCGGGGTGATCACTATAATCGGCGTCTAAGAATACCACGTAATGAATCGGCTCAATCAATCGTTCGGAATTGATTGGCTCTGTACCTTCGTGGGCAGCTCTTCTGCCTCGATGAAGTAGAGTTCTTAGAGCGCCCAGACCGCGACGACAAGCTCGGCCATAACCGGCAATATCTTCATCAACCACGTAGCCGCCCGCTTTTTGAACAATGATTGGGGTGGCATCGGTAGAGCCGTTATTGACAACGATAACTTTGGCAACTTTGGGCAAGTCGCCAAGCACCAACCCAATGGAAGACTCCTCGTTGCGAGCCGGTATGATCACGACAGTTTGTCGAAGCATATCCTCGTTGTCGGCAGGCGGTAAACAGCGATTGCAAGCTCGATTTGTCTCCAAACTCATAATCATTGAGTGCCTCGGTTCTTAGCGTCAAAACGTCACAACTGAAAGTATCAATTATCTTGGCAAAACAAACTGCGGCCTTCCCAGTGCGGGTCGATCCGCACCGGGAAAGCCAATCAGCCTGCCAAACACCCAACCAGCCGACTGCTGCTCTTGGGGAGGAAACACGGCAGCAGGCGTAAGGAGCTCTGTAGTTTGACGAGCCGGTTCATTCGTCTGCGATGGAACGCTCAAATTCCAGTTGCTAAACACCCAAGCAGCTATTGCCAATAACCACATGGCGCTTCGAAATTGTCGTCGTTTTACCACGTGGTCTACCTCGAGCCTGAACCTTGCATAATCGGAGCTGAGCGAGTCCCCGAGCCACCGGACATCGGTGCCGAGTTGGTAGGCACGCTGTCCGAATAAGTATTGACGGATCCGTAATTCGCAGAGGCGGGAGCGGAGTTTATTCCATAGGTCGGGGAGCCATACGACGGGGCAGCACAGCTTCCACCCACGCATCCACGTTTATGCTGACATCCCGCAAACATAGCGCTTGCCCCGATTACCATAAAACTCGCTGCGAGCAGTTGCTTACTTGTCATGAAATTCCTTTTCGATGGCGACGTCCATCACTAGCAAACCATTTGCGTCACTCGCAGATTGCATGTTTGCAGCCGATACAACGTCATAGTTTGAGTTGGTTCCATCCATCTCATCGGCACAACCGATTCACTCCGTTTGTGTCCGAAATCACACTCATATTTACATTCGCCTCTTCAACCTTCGAGGTGAGTACTATT
>JBGSNE010000166.1:0-4165 GCA_041739785.1 Pirellulaceae bacterium | reverse complement strand
GAATGTGAAACTGATGGAGCGCTACGAACACGGTACCGGCGTTGCAACTTATCTAGCCAACTATCTCAAAGGCGGGCTGATCGGCAACAAGCGACTGATCAGTGACCACAACGGCGAAATCAAGTTCCGCTATCGTCAACCGACGAGCGAACACGGCGAGGTGCCTCGGCAAGGTACGATCAAGTTGCCCGCCCACGAGTTCATCAGCCGCTTTCTCGAACACGTGCCACCGAAGGGTCTTCAAACGGTGCGTGGTTACGGTTTGTACAGCGGCAATCAACACAGTCGCTTGGATGACGCACATCGCGCCTTGGGAAGTCCTCCGCCGCAGCGTCCGCTGGTGCGAATCAGTTGGCAAGATTTCATTCGTTCGCTCGGGCACACAGCTGTCTGTGTCTGCCCAGTCTGCGGCGCGAAGTTGCTCAGCGAAACCTATCGCCCCCGCCTCCGCGGCCCACCGCTGCGGATCGCCGAAGCCCCGTCGCCCGCAAGCGACTTCCCCTTAGTTGAGACTGGTGCCGCATGACGCAAAACCACTTGAATGCTACAAGGAGCAAACCCCTTCGAGATCAACTGTACCGAAGGTCCGCGCCCATCTTATCAGTATTGTATGCAGTCACTCTTGGCTCTCTCCAAGCCAACAGCAAGAGTCGTCAAGACTACCGCGACGTAGTGGTAATTGCCTAAGCGTTCGGTTACGCTAAAGCCTGTTCAAATCGGGTAAGGGCGGCCATCGCTGACCGCCCTCCCCACACCACCGTACATGCGGGTCCGCATACGGCGGTTCAACGAAGATGAGCAAGTTCGGCCCATAATGTCTTAAGACTCAAGACTCCTTGAGCTGCTAACCATGCGTTCGTCATACCGACGCCGCTTGCGATCGTCTTGGCCATGTGCCAAGGACCCTCGCGACTGATGCCGTGTCGAATGGCTTGCCTGCGCGGGACGCCCAGTGCCATTAGCTTTCGGAGGCGTGTGCGAACGTGTCGCCAACGTTTCCAGTAACAACGCCGAACGCGGCGGCCCAGGTGACGATCTGGGGGATCACTTCACTCGCGTTGTCGGTTGCTCCCGCAAATAGAATTGGAACTACCGCTGCGTACATGCGATGGTGCGGCGGTCCGCTAATTTTCACAATTGTAGGAATCGTGCTGTCGACTGCAGGCGTATTGGTCATACGCGGAAGATATTTGGTCGCCACTATGCTAACGTGCGTTGGAATCGTAGTTTTCTTTATTGGGGGCTACCTACTGCTCCCATACATTTGACTTAGAGGTCGCGAGCTAAATAACGCGATTGACTACGTCAGGACGTCACTTAGAAGCAAGTGCGGTCCAGATCTCGAGTGGACTCATGTCCTTATCGCGTGAAAAAGTCCGGCGAGAGAGCGCTGCGAACGGCGTGGTTCGAGGACATCAACGAGGGGCCGTTACTGCTGCTGCCGTGGTTACAATGCTGCTGACGGTCGAAGACAGCAATCGCAACTATGATGATTACGCTCGTTCAATCAGAAAGCACTATCATCGAACGATCATGTGCACCGAAGTCGCCAGTCAGTCGCGAGTTCGAATCCTAGTGTTTTGGCGGCGACTAGGTGATCGCAACGTTTACCCAGTGAAGAGTATCGCTTGAAATCTGCAATCGGTCAGCACTTGGACGCTTCGGCTGTTAAGCGACACGTTGCATTATCAGTCGGCATCGGCGTTGTTGTGGCTGACATGCTCATCTGCACTTTGCCAATTGGCATCGAAGTTCGTTTATCGATCGCCTTGATTTCGTTCGCGATTTACGTCTGTCTATGCGCCAAGTAACTTTGCCACTTCCGTTTTTATCTCGATCAGTTCCTGCTCGGATACCGAACCAAGTGCGGACTTTACTCGACTACGATCAATGGCTCGAATTTGAAATACAAGAGCAACAGAGTCCGCCCGGAGTCCCGAGCTTTGTGTTGCCATTACAGACGCGGTACCTGGAAATCTCAGAGCCGCTAACGCACTGCTTAATGGAATGACAATTGTTGTTGGCAGGTTGCCTGCGTAAACATCATCCTGCATGACGATGGCAGGCCTTCGACCGGCCTGTTCGCGACCGTCGGCATCGGGCAACTCCACCCAATGAATATCGCCAATCATTTCTCTTGGGACTCCAAATCGTCAATCCACTTCCATGACTCGTCGCTCGCCACGTCCCAGGATTCAATCTCTGCTCGGAGTGTGGCTGGCAGTTCGCCGGGTTCTAAGCGAATTTCGACGTGCATCCCTTCCGGCAATGGCTCGACGGACTGTGGAACGACCACTCCATTACGAACGATGCCAGGAATCCCAAATTGCTGACTCACAGTTTGTCCTCCAAAGAACGCGATTCTGCTTTCCTCATTGTACTCGAAACGACGCTGCGAAAAGAAATCGACGAACCAAGATCGGCATAGGGGACCGGGTTGCTTCTGACATCTGCCGTGGCACGTAGCATTCGGGTCCGTCGTGGTTGCTAGAATGCCATGGTTGCTAGAATACAGATCGGTCAGTCGCGAGTTCAAATCCTAGTGTTTTCGCGGCGACTAGGTGATCGCAACCTTTACCCAGTGAAGAGCATCGCTTGAAATCTGCAATCGGTCAGCACTTAGATACTTCGGCTGTTAAGCGACGCGTTGCATTATCAGTTGGCATCGGCGTTGTTGTGGCTGACATGCTGATCTGCACTTTGCCCATTGGCATCGAAGTTCGTTTATCGATCGCCTTGATTGCTTTCGCGATTTACGTTTGCCTATGCGACGGCGATTTGGGCTCACTGGGCCTTCGCGCCAGTCCGCGGCAAGGCTGGAAACCTTGGATTCGGATCTCTACCACGATCGTCTGCGGCATCATGCTGTGCCTGATTGTCGGATTCGGCGTGTTGCTCTTGATGGGAAGCAAGTTACCCGTTTACAACCACGACCCAGCTTTTGTTCCATCGCTTTTCCTGCACATGTGTGTTGTTGCTCCAGTGCTCGAAGAGGTACTGTACCGTGTTGTCGTTTGCCTCGCGTTTGTCAGAACGATTGGCTGTATCAATACAATCGTGGTCAATGGCGTCGTCTTCGCATTACTTCACTTTGTGTATGGCAACCCGAGCCCAGAGAATATGGTCGGAGGTTTCTTTCTGGCTTGGATCTACCTCAAGAGCGAGACGATTACAATAGATTGTATAAAGAGTCGCCGATCGCGTCGGTCGTGAAGTCACTGTTGATTGGCGGCGGCCAAGTCAACAACGCCCAGTCAACGCGGGTGTCCTGCCGAAAGGCGAATTCATAAGACGATGTTTGATCTCAAGAGAAATCTGCAAAAGCTTCTGGGGTTCGCGACCGTTGCATTCATGGTTTGGTGGCTGATTGTCTACGGCTTCGGCGAGCCGTTTCGATCCTCGGAGTTTCAAGGATGCACGCCTGACCAAGTTCGTAATCGTTGTGGTGATCCAGTACAAATATGGGTAGATGTTGCACAAACGAGCTAACGGGAACGAGCTAACGGGGACAGGAACGAGCTAACGGGGGCGAGCTAACGGGGACAAGCTAACGAGCTAACGGAGCTAACGGGAGCTAACGGGGAGGGAGCTAACGGAGGGAGCTAACGGGGACACACATGTTTTTGCGGGAGCTAACGGGGACACACATGTTTTTGGGGGTAGTTGATCGCTGGCGCGGGGAGGTGTAGATTTCTTGGCTGAGGCGATTTTGCAGTTCTGTTTGGAGGGCTCGGCGATGGCTAGGGTTGCTCGGGTGGAGGCGTTCGCGCCGGATGAAATTGCTACTGTCCATGTGATGAATCGAGTCGTTCGTCGCTGCTTCTTGTTGGGAACTGACGAACTCACAGGAAAGAACTACGACCATCGGAAGGCTTGGGTCGAAAAGGAGCTCAAGCGATTGGCAGCGGGCTTTGGGATAGATCTTCTAGGTTTTGCGGTTCTCTCAAACCATTTCCACTTAATTCTTAGGTCCAGGCCCGATGTGGTTGCGACTTGGGATGATACTGAGGTTGCACGACGCTGGTTGCTGTTGTGCCCAGTTCGCAAAAACGCCGAGGGTGGTCCGGCTGAACCGTCTGAGCCGGAGCTGAATTCGATTCGCTTCGATGAGGACAAGCTAATCGCGATTCGCAGTCGACTGAGCGATATCTCTTGGTGGATGCGA
>JBGSNE010000153.1:0-21199 GCA_041739785.1 Pirellulaceae bacterium | reverse complement strand
TTAGCTCATTCAATCTTGGCACGAACTTCGATGGCACAACCAACAATGCGAATCCAGGCACTTTGGGCGCTCAGAACAACGCTTTCGAAGGAGTCTATCTAGATGACTTCATCATCGGTCTAGCTGGCCGAGGTGAGATGGTGCTTAATTCCACCAGTACCAACACCGCGTTTGTAGCTGATCCGCAGGATACATTGGCGAATCCTTCGCAACATCGCGCCGATCAAGAAGGGGTCGAGATCCTTGTCGGTCCCTATCAGTTCGAGATTCGTGGTGGCAACAACTACGGTGTTCCACTACTTCCCGGTCCTGTCACTATCGTGTTGAACGAAGCGTTTGAGCCCGATGCACTGCAAGCCCCTGGCTTGGCCATCCGATTCAACTCGGCAGGCTCCATCGTCGCCGGGGATACGTTCACACTCAGCGATGGCACAACAGTACTCACTTTCGAAATGGATAACACCAACGACAATGTGGCTGTTCAACCAGGTAACATTGCGGTTCCGTTTAGCACATCGGTACTTGATCCAGTTACCGGCAATCGCAAGTCGGAAAGCGGCCGCGTCATCGCTGCCCGAGTTCGCGATCTAATCAACTCGAACGCGATTCAATCACAGCTAGAGATTTCAGCCAATCTACTCAACAATGATCGAACTGGCGCGACCAGCGACACGGTCATCTTGATAGGTCAAGCTTCGGTGAATGTGCCTACTTCGATTGGTCAAACCATCACTTCTCAGGGAACCGGCACATCCAATCGCACGCGTCCACAGGGGCAAATTGTCATCACTGGCACCAAAATCTCCAATTCGCAGAATTTTGGCGTCGACGTCGAGTCCCCTGGTCGCGACCCAGTCACCAATGCTCCGCTGTTGGGTTCGCCCCGCAACACCGTGACACTTAATGTCGACGGTCTAGCGCCGGGTGCCGTGGTGATGAATAGTGAATTGATTGGCAATGCTGCCGGGGGCATCCGCATTAGCGGTGAACCTACGCTTGCCGGTGCGCCCCGAGCGACCGTTCCATTTGTTCGAGTGGTAAACAACACCATCCTGGGTGGGACTGTCACTGGAACACCCGGTGCTGAGACCTTCACAGCGGGTGGCCAAGGGATCGTAGTCTCCAACAACGCGGCTGCGACGTTGCTCAACAACGTGATTGCCAACTCAGCTACCGCCATCAACGTCGATGCTTCGAGCTCTTCGACGACGATCAACGGGACCGTCTACCAACGCACCGTCGTGGGTGGCACCTTGTTCTATCAGAACACCGCCAATACCGGCGGTAGCGCGACCCTGGGACAATTTCCAATCACGAACATACCGGCCACCACGCGGGTCTTTGTCGATGCTGCCAATGGCAATCTATATCCTGCTCCGACATCGCCTTTGATCGACAGCAGTATCGATTCGCTGCAGGACCGAACATCGCTGGTAGCTGTCAAGCAACCGTTGGGAATTGGTGCTTCTCCAATACTTGCACCGCAATACGATATCAACGGACAGTTGCGTACCGACGATCCTGCCGTTGAAACTCCAGCCGGTCTGGGTGAAAACGTCTTTAAGGATCGTGGTGCCCAAGATCGCGCCGACTTCGTTGGCCCTTCCCTAATCCTGATCAATCCTGTCGACAATGACTTCGAAGGCTTGGATGGCAATCCCACCGAAGGAGTTGTTGAATTAACTGGCGGTACGCTGCGCTACTTTGATATCCACATTGTGGATGGCCTGGAACCAAGCGATCCAAGTTTGGGTTCGGGAGTCGACCACTCAACAGTGACATCGTCTTCAGTACTGGTCTACGGTCCGAAGATCGTCGATGGCGTACGTCAGCAATCACAACCGTTGGTTGAAGGTCGCGACTATGTCTTCGGCTACGACGCCACTAACGGCATTATTCGTCTGACGCCGCTGGCCGGTATCTGGGAACCGGAATCCGTCTATACGATTCGCTTCCTCAACTCGGCCGCCTCAGCCGTCGTTGCCCAACCTACCTATACCGATGGTCAGCAAGTCTCCGTGGTGGACAACACCAATGCGACGACTATTTTCGAATTTGACTATGGTTATCTGGTAACGGTCCCAACACTTCCCACCGACCTCGCAACACTAGATGGCAAAACATTTACGTTAGACGACGGGACACTACGCGTGGTGTTCGAGCTCGATACGGACGGAACCGTAACCAGCGGCAACTCAGGCATCAGTATTGCCTCTGCGACCACTCCGCAAGGTGTCGCCCGCTTAATTGAAAACGCCATCAAAGCTACCAGCCTCAACCTGTCTGTTACCGAGATCGGTCCCGGACAGTTGCAGATCCAAGGTGCGCGACAAGTGCAGCTTGATCCCGTCGATAGCACTTTAGTGGTGACTGGTAAGCCCGGTGTACAGACGGCCTTTGGTATCCAAATTCCGTTGCGTGCGGGAGTGCCCTTCGGCTTGGTCGATGGCCAAACCTTTACCATCGATCGTACCGGCACACCAGTTACCTTTGAACTCGATTCGGATGGGTCAGTCGCCACGGGTAATCATGCGGTTCCATTCACAGCGGGTGCCAGTGCGGATGCAATAGCCAATTCACTCGTGGTCGCACTCAACACGGCCGCGTTGGGGCTAACTCCTGTCAATGTGGGAAGGGGCTTGATCACGATTGGTGGCGATGCCAGTACCGTGCTCAACATGACACAAACTGTTTTGCAGCAAAGTGGTTTGCCCGGACAACCAGCTGCGATTTCGATTCCTATCTCAATTGCCATTGGTCAGTCGAGCGAGTCGCTGGCACTCTTGCTTAAGCAAGCCATTGATGCCAAGAATCTGCCTGGCGTAACAACCACGCTGTTTGGCGATCGGATCCTGATCGAGGGAGCCCAGAGTGCCGGTGGCGTGGGCGCTTCGGCCATCGCTCCGATTCGCGACTTGGCAGGCAATTCGCTCAAGGCCAATCAGCTTGATGGCACTACCACCTTGATTATTTTCCAAGGCGAAGGCTTGGATTATGGCGATGCACCAGCACCGTACGTTTCGCAGAATACGGTCAATGGCCCGAGACACAAAGTCATCAACGGCCTGAGCTTAGGTGCTACCGTTTCCGCGGACGCTGACGCTCGGTTGCCCAATGCCGACAGCGACGACGGCGTGACCATCGGTGCACTTCGCGCATCCTACGCCAGCAATGCGACGATCGCCGTAAATAACACGACCGGCGGACCAGCCTTCGTATCGATGTGGATTGACTTCGATGGAAATGGTATTTTCGCAGATACGGAAAAAATCGTCAGCTCGCAAGCGATCACCGCGGCGTCGACCACGATTACGTTCACTGTACCACGCAGCACCTCGGACGAAGTGAATATCGCCCGCACCAAACTAGGCAACACTTACGCTCGCATTCGCATGAGCAGTAGTGCCTCAGCGGTAGCCTCGCCCCTGGGAGCAGCTCCGGACGGCGAAGTAGAGGACTACCCGGTCACCATCCTGGCCAACCCCTTCCAGAACGCAAACAGCGTCGTCGATAGATTCGGCAATGGACTGGATGTTAGCGGCGATGGCTTTGTATCGGCCATCGACGTGCTGCAAGTCATCAATTGGATCAACGATCCAGCCAAACCCAATTCCCTATCACTGTCGGGCGCCACGGGCTTGCCACCTTATGTGGATGTCAATGGAGATGGAATTGTCTCGGCTCTCGACTCGAGCATCGTCATCACCTACCTCAACTCGCTGCCACGCGTCCCAGGTAGTGGTGAGGGTGAAGCGATCGCCAACGCTGACGGTTCGGGACTGTTGGGCGAAGGTGAAGCGGTGGTCTTGTCGAGCAATTGGGCCGGTGGCTTGGAGGATGTGCTCCGCCCACGCCTGGCGACTGCCAGCGAATCGGCTCCCACGGCTCGTGACCAAGCCCTGCTGGATTCCGACGAGGATAATTCCGAATTGGCCGTCTCGGTGGCTTCTAACGTGGCTGCCCAAGCCGTCGATGCCTTCTGGGCTAGTTTAAGTGAAACACCAGCCAAGAAGAATTCGATAGTCGATGAGTTGGAGTATGGTTTAATTGAGGATTTATTGGGATAAAAATCGACCTGTGGTTGTTCTGTGGGGGATAATTGAAATAGCTTCGCGTCCGTCCAGCTTGCCTGGGCTGATGCACGGTGAAGATGTAGCGGAATTCGCCAAGAATTTCGACAATCGACGTCAGCTCATGCATCGGCCGATCAATTATTGTCGTAGTGGACGTATTGTCGTAGTGGACGAGGTTACGAGTCCTGAAGCCGGGACTGGCAACCTCATCCGCTACCAATTGCGACACTTGCTTTTTTTTGGCATATGTGCATATGTGGCGAAGGGTAGAACACTTTGAGGTCGAGGTCGCTTTCGGCAAAAACGACCCACGGGAAAGACGACCCACGGGAAAAACCAAGCTCAACCGAAAGTTACAAAAACGGTGGAGGGCTTTGAGCATCAAGGGAAGATGTTGTGATGCAAAAAACCAAACGCTTGTCAGCCACAAAGCCACGCCTGCTTTCGATGGAATCGCTGGAGAATCGGCGTGTGCTGGCGGGGTTGCCCTTTGGGGCGACTGCTTTGGATACGGGCGAATTCATGCTCGGGACGGTGGCCGTCACGCCAGTCCTGCTGGAAAGCAACGGCGATCTGGATACCAGCACCGAAAACTGGACCGCACCTCATATTGAAGAGGTGCTGGACAATGTTCGCGAGGGAATGCAATGGTGGGTCGACACTTTGGCGACCAAATCGGCACTTGCCCCTCTAAGCTTTACGTTCGATACGGATTACGCCGATACGCCCGTGTCGAGTAAGTACGAACCGATCAGTCGCCGTTCGAACGACTATTCGCAATGGACAGCCGACTTCCTGACCACCATAGGCTTCCCACGGACCGGAAACCTCGAAACGGATATGCGGGCCTTCAATCAGGCCCAACGCGTTAAGCACGAGACCGATTGGTCGTTCACCATTTTCGTGGTCAACAGTCAGAATGATGCCGATGGGCAGTTCCTAGCAGGCGGTTCGTTCAATCGCGCTTTCGCTTTCGCTGGCGGACTGTTCATGATTGTCCCGTCGTCGCGACCGGCGTCAACTTATGCACACGAATCGGGGCATATCTTCTGGGCTCGTGACGAATACGCTGGGGGAGGCTCCTTCTCCGACCAACGCGGTTACTACAACACCCAGAATACCAACGCATCCAATAATCCCACCCCAGGCTTCGTGCAGCAACCCAGCATCATGGCTGCGGGAACATTGCTGGATACCGCCTATACCAATCAAACTTCTCCAGCTTCGACACTGGCCATGATCGGCTGGCAGGATAGCGACGGAGATGGCATCTTCGATGTACTCGATGTCCCCAACTTGCTGACCGGGGCGGGCTATTTCGATACACTCACAAACACGTACAAATTCATGGGGAATGCCACGGTGCAGACGCTCCCCAATCTGAACTCTTCCGGTCTTCGCAACGACATTACCATCAATCGTATTCGGGAAATCGAGGTCCGCTTCGACAGCGGTGCCTGGCAATTAGTGTCGACGCCCAACCAGCCACAAACGACGCTCGACCTGAGTATCAACGTCCCCTCCTCAGCTACCCAGATCCAATTGCGAGCTCGCGATTCACACACCTCCGTGGTCAGCAACGTGTTCACCGGTAGATTGAGCCGAGCCGATGCTACGCAAGTGGCCGGTATTAATGGTGCGGTGTGGATCGATACCAATCGAAATAACCTGCGGGATATCGGCGAACACGGTCAGCCTGGCTGGTTGATCGAGCTGATTGATGGGACAGGCAATGGTCTCGCACTGCGCAAAGCGATCGAGCCCGATAGTCTGCCGGCAGGAGTGATTCCCACCAGCTACAGTCCCGATTGGACTATAACCGCGATCGGCTCCGACACCGATGGCCGCGTGGGAGCTTTCCCCGATGACAATGGCGGCAGCACCGGCACTCATGTCTTCAAACCCTATGCGAAAAGCGGCCTGACGTTCACCAATTGGAATTCGTTCACACGCCGGATGCAAGTCAACTTCAGCTCGCCGACCAGCGTCGTGCAGATCGATGCCATCGGCGATTTCAACAGTTCCTATGGTCGGCTGGAAGCCTACGACTCCACCGGAAAGTTGCTGGCTCGCTATACCACCCAACTGCTAACCGCAGGGCAACCCGAAACGATGACCATTGCACGCGATACAGCGGATATCGCTTACGTCATCGCCGGAGGACATGCCAATCGAAACGTCAAACTAGATAACTTGCAGTATGGGCCTCGCGCCACCACCACCACAGGTGAATTGGGAACCTACTCGTTCCCCGGCCTTGCCAGCGGATCGTATTTGGTTCAAGCCACTCCCGCCGGAGCATTCCTAGGGATTGATCCCGAAAACCGAATTCACGCCGCAACCGTCGTAGCAGGTACCTCGACAACAGATATCGATTTGGGTTTCGTCGCGGGGAGCAGCCCCTGGCAAAACCAGCGCGATCCCAACGACGTCAACGACGACGGACTAATTTCCGCATTGGATTCCTTGTTAATTATCAATGAAATCAACGCCGGTGGATCACGTGATCTACGCGGTACCAACCTTCCATTCCCACCCTACATCGACGTTACCGGAGAGAATCTGCTTTCGGGAATCGACGTACTGCAAGTCGTCAACTATATCAATGCACACGGAGGGAGCGGCGAGGGGGAATCGCTTGCAAGTCCGGCGCCGAACCAGACTTTCTCCAATCATTCCATCACCGCCGCTGCAGCCAGCTCAATAGCCTCGCCCGCTCCGCCCATCGACCAACTCATCCGTCAACTTGAAGACGACGATGATGCCTGGCTGCAGTTGCTGACTGACTACTAGCAGCCTCTCGCCTTGGCTCCAGGTCCATTCGTAGCGGAAGTCGCCAAGACTTTCGGCAGGCCCGTTTCCACCAGCAGCTTCAAAAATCTTGGCGAATTCCGCTACGGGAAAGTCCTGGCCCTGAGCCATTCTCTAAACCCGGATTACTCACGATGTTGTGAGCCGCAGGGCGTGAGCCATTGGTTATTGAGATGTACCTTAGGAATTGGGGGCTCACGTCCCTCGGCTCATGAATAATCCGGGCTTAACGCTGGCCCCCATCAGCGCAAACTGCTCGAATTGGAGTATCCGGCGTCCCCCAGGCTGCCATCACACCCCCCACAGCAACTGCTTTTTCGTGGAATTCTGTCGGACTTCCACGCAAATATGCGGAACTTTCCAACCTATTGTCGCTCTAACATGACAAGGGAAGCTACCGATTATGCTGGCGGTAGAGGATGCTTGGACGTCGCAGGGAGCAAAAGCCCCGAAGAATCAAGTTGCCTATTCTGCGTTAATTGCAAAAAGCTCCCGTTTTGACTAATCTGAAGCATTAAACCGAAATGGAAGTGTTCTACGCAGTCGGTCTCATCGGGTTGGATCAACCACTGGCAGGACTCTTGAGTGCTATTTCGGGATGATAATTGTTTCGCACGCTAAACCAGAAGCCGCATGGCCGCTTCCAACGGACTGTTTACTTCGCAACTCCTCGACGTCTTTAGGCGCAGTAATGAAAAAACAAATCGGTAATTTGCTTGGACGATTAAAAAGTGGACAGCGACGCCGTTCGGAGCGTTCGCGCGGGCTGCGTGTCGAAGCACTCGAAGGACGACGGTTGCTGGCAGCCGACCTGTCTCCCAATCACAATTATTTTATCGCTGAGGACGTCAATCTCGACTTCAACGTGTCGCCCCTGGATTCGCTGTTGGTGATCAATGCACTCAACGCCGGAGGCTCAAGAAGTTTTGCCGAAGGAGAAGTTTCCTCAGGCGTGGCTCAGATGTTGGACGTCAACGGCGACAACTTCCTTTCTCCTATCGATGCGTTAGCGATTATCAATCGCCTCAACGCGGAAGGGGAAGATCCCGTTGGGACGTTCATCTCGTATAGCTATGAAATCACGACGCCTTCGGGCACCCCCATCACCGGCAATAGCGTTACCGTGGGTGACACCTTCCGCATCAATGTGTTTGTCAAGGATGTACGTCCCGCTTCGGCGCGTACGATTACGGATCCGTCGGATCCATCCTACGTTCGTTTCAACGGCGTCTTCTCGGCCGCGGAGGACTTGGGGGTCAGCGATCTGAGTTTGGTCAATTTTGTGCGACCATCGAGCTTCTTCTCTGGCGTGCAATTCGACGAAGAATTCCTGAACGACCAGGGGGCCATTCAAGGTGGCGGAATTCAAATTGGCGGAGGCAAATCACCTACCGTTTTAGATGGCCAGTCGTTTACGATTACGACCGCGAGTGGCACTGTCACTTTCGAATTTGATATCGCCCAAACGCCGGCCGTTACCGCTGGCCGCACGGCCATTCCATTGCGTGCGCTCAATCCGGCTCAGACCGACGACGCGCTCAGCTACGACGAAGTCGCTTCCGCCATGGTGACTGCGATTCAAGGTGCCGGTTTGGGGCTGACACCCGTCAGTCGTGGCGCAGGAATCGTTGGCCTTCCGTTAGACCAATTTACACTCACCCCCGGCAGCTCGTCGTTGACTCTGAGTTTGACCTCTCAGGAATATCTCAACGAAGTCAAAGCTTTCCAAGATCGTTCCCGTTCGCTCGATCCCGACGGGGCTATCCCCTTCTATTCGGTTGACTTCACCGCCACGGCTCCTGGCCAAGTCACCTTCACTCCCAATGGCCCCGACCGGTTGGGTTCTGAAAACTTGGTCTTCGGTAGCACGGTAGTGATCCCGAACGACATGATCAATTTCGGCATGCCATTCTCCGTCACCATTAGCGCTGACATTACCGCTCCAGTCGCCTTAGCTGACACGGTCGCCACCCCAGAGGATACTGCGCTCGTCATCGGTGCGAACGTACTGGCCAACGATACGGTAACTTCACCACGAACGCTGAGCATTGATACTGTGTCAACGATCCCAGGCGTGACGCTGGGAACTCTGAGCGGAACGACCTACACTCCGCAAGCTGACTTCTTCGGTACCGACCGCATTGTGTATACCGTCAAGGATAGTACCGGTCTGACCTCGGCTGCTGCGACCATCACCATCAACGTGAGCGCTGTCAACGATGCTCCTAACGCCTTCAACGATTCGTTCAGCGTTGATGAAGGTTCAACCGTCAATTCGCTCAACCTACTAGACAACGGCAGTGGAGCCGACAATGCAGGTCCGGCCAATGAAACGAGTGATTCGATCACGATTACGGGGCTGGGTGCAGCAAACAGCTCGACAATCACCACCGCCAATGGTGCAACCGTGACGATCGAAGCTGGCGGCCAGTCAGTCAATTACGTACCGGCGACCACTTTTATTGGAACCGATACATTCAGCTATACCATCACCGACAGCGGCAACTTAACCGCAACCGCCACGGTTACCGTTGAAGTAGCTCCCGGCGTACTACCTTTCGCTCGTCGCGATACCGCCACTGGAGCCGAGGGGGGCACTGCCTCAGTGGCCGTACTTGCCAATGATAGTACCAATCCAGATTCGACCGCTGTGCTCAAGAGCTTCACTAATGGTGCAAACGGGACGGTGGCTCGTCAAAGTTCCGATCCAAACGATCCGAACTACAATGTCTTGATTTACACTCCGACCGATCCCGAGTTTTTCGGTAGCGATACGTTCACTTACGTCATGAACGATACGTCGACGCCGGGTGGTGCCGATTCGACCGGTACCGTAGCCGTAACCGTCACCCCCGTCAACGATCCGCCAGTGTTAGTTAACGATACCGCTTCGACCAACGAAGATGTCGTACTGACGATTCCGTTTGCAACCCTGCTCGGCAATGATTCGCCTGGCGCTGGTGAAGTTGCATCACAAACTCTGACCATCTCCGCGGTAAATGCTGTCACAGTCGGCGGTGGCACCGTTGCGCTGGGAACAGGAAATACCTTCGTTTACACTCCCGCAGCCAACTTCAACGGTCCGTTCGTCTTTACCTATACGGCCGTGGACAATGGCTCCCCCGCACTCAGCGAAACGGCCACGGTGACCGTGACCGTGGCGGCTGTCAACGACAATCCAATTGCCGGGAATGATTCCGTAAATGGTACGGAAGACACCACGCTTGTGGTTCCTGCCGGTAACACCAGCATCGTCGCGGGAAATGTTCTTTTCAACGATCTGCCGGGCCCAGCTACTGCCACCGACGAAGCCACCCAAACTCTGACCGTGACTGGCGTCAGCGCGGCCAGTGCAAACGGTGGAACTGTTTCGCTCGCAGCAGGCCAGATTAGCTACACCCCAGCCGCCAATTTTAATGGCTTAGACACCTTCACCTACACCATCAGCGATGGACAGGGTGGTACTGCGACAGGCACCGTGACCGTCAACGTGGCGGCAGTCAACGACACTCCAGTAGCTGTCACCGATAGTGTGAGCGGTTTCCGCGACGTGCCGCTGACCATTCAATCTGCCACACTGTTAGCCAACGACAATGCGGGCGCACCGAATGAAGCCAGCCAAACATTGTCCGTGACGGCCGTTGTCGCTACGGCTAACACCAATGGTCAAGTTGTGCTCAACAGCGACGGTACCATAACATATACCCCCACCGCGGGCTTCTCTGGCGCGGCTTCGTTTGAGTACACTCTCCGCGATAGCGGAGGAGCTACTTCGACCGGATTGGTCAATGTCACCATCGAAGAATTTGTGCCCAGCACCATTGCAGGGAAAGTTTACTCAGACGACGATGCGGATGGCATCCTCGATAGCAACGAACGGCGCCTGGGCGGCGTTCAAGTGCTGCTGACCGGCACCACCGCGCAAGGCGCGCCTATCACATCGCAGATGCAATTGACCCTGGCTGACGGCAGCTATTCCTTTGCCGGGTTGGGGCCAGGCAACTACCAGGTGAGTTACAAAACGCCGAAATTCTTGATCGACGCTCCCGGCCCAAATGCATACAGCGTGGCCGTCAACAATCCGGCTGGTACCACCGTGGCCGATCGCAATTTTGCCGTGCAGGGTGGCATTGATTTGACCCAGATACCTAACTCGGCCGCCTATCAAATGGTCATTGACCAGTTCGCCTCCAGCCGCTTCCCGTCCAACGGGCCCATCACGGTAGCCACCGATACCCAAAACATTTTGGGATCGTACTTCGTTGTGGCTGCGGACAACACTGCAGGTTGGTCTGCCTTGCCTGTCGTGGGAGCAAACTCGGGGACCGTACAGTTTTCTGAGATGGTCTTGTCAGGTAGCGGTAACGACATGTTCGCACACCTGAGCTTGGTCGATTCAAGTCGCAACATCAGTACGCGTACCCTGAGCATGGCGCGGCGTGAGTTCTTTATCATCAAGGATCACAACGGCGATATGTTGATTGGCGTCAAAGGCGCCCCGACCACTTTCGAATCCGTCAATCGTGCCACTCCACCGATTTCCGTGAATAAATACCTGGAATCGGTCGACACCGTCTTTGCACAACGAGGCTGGGCATAACCCGCTGACCAAGTTGTTGCTGGGGGGTTTCCCAATACAACCGCAGGCTGACATATTGAACGCCGCTGAGGTAAGATTACCTCAGCGGCGTTTTTTTGTTTCGCACCAGCGACCGCTTGCCAGCCGTCGTGATATCGTAGCGAAAGTCGCCCAGGGCTCGTTGATTTAATCGAACTATTGAATCTAAGGGTGAGCCGTGGGCCGTAGCGGCTTGTTGATTTGTTCGTGTGACCCGCAGCCGAAGGCGAGGTTCGCCCCGTTGATCCTCGCCTACGGCTGCGGGTTAAACAAAGAACCGTCAGAAGAATCTGTGGGTAGTCAATCCATTCAAGAAGCACGTTGGATAGGTTTTCCAAGGCATGGCAGGGTGCTCCTCAGCAGAGCCTACCTCCGTTTCACTGGGCAGATTAAGTGTAACCGATCCAATGCGGCTGAGGAAACCAAAGGCGTACACGATATTCTTTTTGCCCTGCCATGCCTCTCAAAACCTGTCGCCCTCAGTTGTTACCCACTAGTTCTACTGAAAGCGCTACGAGCCCTGAGGAGCTTTTGGTGACCGTTCCCAAAACATTGATCGACGGCTACAACCTGCTATTCCAAAGTCCGTTGGTCGGCAAAGCCCGCGGCCGCGATTGGCTCTCAACTGCCCGGCAGCGCCTGGTCAGCCTGTTGCTCCAACGACTGACGCCCGACGAACTGAAAACGACGCACATCGTTTTTGACGCTCCCCGAGTCGGTCGAGCGCCGGAGTCTGAAATTCATGCCTCTGGATTAAGTGTCGTCTATGCGGTCAATCATGCCGAAGCTGACGACCTGCTCGAAGAGATCATTCGCCAACACCCAACCCCCAAGCACCTCGCGGTTGTTTCCAGCGATATCCGCATTCGTCGCTGTGCGCGTAGTCGCCGGGCTTTTTCCGTCGGTGCCGAGCAATTCCTGGAACAGCTTGAGCGCCGCCCCACCATGGCTACCGATGACTCGGTACCAATCGCACCTCTCAAGATTGCCAGCGATGAACCGGAATTGCTATCGGAAAACGAAATCGCTTTTTGGCTCAAGGAGTTCGGTGAGTGATTTTGGAGTGCTCCGAGCAGCCCGTATAACATGCATTGACTTCACCCTCCCGCGCGCTGAGTATTGCCGCAGTTTTCAGCCCATTCGTGGGAGGGTCGGTAAGCGAGTCCTACGAGCTTTCCGGGGAGGGCGACCCCCTGTTAAGTTTGCGGAGCTCCCGCGAATTGCAACCCTTGTCAGGAAATGCGTTTTCGCGCGGCAGCGTAAAGAACCTACTATGAGCGATGATCTGCGTATTGGAATGCGATTCAGCAGAAATTTAAATCGCGTCGGGACCCCGTTCGCCAGTGCGGATGCGGACGCAATCATCCATGGGGAGCACAAATACCTTACCATCCCCAATCTGGCCTTTTTCACCAGTTTTGGCCGCCGACAGAATAGCGTTGATCGTCGGCTCGACAAAGTCATCATTGACAGCGATTTGCAATTGAACTTTGCGAAGTAGG
Source organism: Pirellulaceae bacterium (assembly GCA_041739785.1). Taxonomy (GTDB): domain Bacteria; phylum Planctomycetota; class Planctomycetia; order Pirellulales; family Pirellulaceae; genus Aureliella. Next base: position 8,195 of record JBGSNE010000153.1, on the reverse strand, counting down.
TTGATCGACGCATCAGGAACGCGTTGGGACGCAACTTGCCCTCGCTGTCGCCCAAAGCCTTGGCAGTCGACGACGGTCAAGCGAAAGACCTCGACTTCGGTAAGGGCCAGTTTGACCGCTTCCAAGCGGCCGGGCTGTATAATTGCCACAATCAGTTTCACTTTAACTCCGCCTGTCAATCAATTGGTTTACCCCAACTTTGGAGTGTGACGAATTTTCGTCGCTTTGTTTTTCGTGTTTCGTTTGAAACGCCACTCACCATCTGCAATATCTTCAGTCGTTCACTGCTAGCGGGCTGTTGATGGTTTTGTTTGGCCCACTACCCTTCAAATCGTGGGTAGTGAGCCGGCCCCATTATGAACCTCTGGCGCTAGCCGTGGGCTCCGGCTTAGTCAGGCCCACGGCTAGCGCCTGAGGTTCACTAGGTACACTAAGTGAGCGCCATTTGGTTAGCGCCGTCGGCTCACAAATATCTTACGGATCATAACAGGCTGGTTTTCGTAATGGGAGTGGCCACACTTCACTGAGTACGGGAAAAGGTGTCCGACACCAAAAGTGCGAAGCACCCGCAGGGCCGTTCCGGCTTTTGGTGTCGGACACCTTTTCCCGATGAGTGGAGTAGAAGAAGGATACCCCGGCCCGGACGAATGAGGCGGACACTCGTCACAGGGCCGATCGGGGCACCTTCAGGCCCAGGCATGAGCCGAAGATCTCTAATTCTCTCTGTTAGCTGCAAAAAAAGTTACCTAAGACGGTCGCGGACTTGGCCGCGACCGCCCCAGGCACTTGGGTAGATCAAGCGCAACTATTTCTTGCCCGATTGTGAGGAAGCCGCCACAACCCCTCGCGTCATTCACAAAAATGCAGGCACAATCCATTGTGCCCTTTGTTTTTAAGGACCCTCCGTGACTTTCTAATGCTTGAGACACCGAGAAACTGCTTGGCTACTCGGTCGCCAAACCTAACTGCATTAAACAGCCCGAGCAAGGCCCTCGGCTGGATAGGCATGCATCCCGTGTTCGGAGATATCCAGCCCGGTCAGCTCTTCTTCCGCACTGACACGCAGCAGACCAGCCGCCTTGAGCACTACGAACAGGGTTGCCATCGTGGCCAGCGACCAACAGCAAATTGTGGCCGTGCCGATCAACTGAATCATGAACGATGTACTGCCGCTAGCCAAATGGGCATTGGGCAGGATGCCGATCGCCATGCAGCCCCACACGCCGCATAATCCGTGGACGGGAAAAGCACCTACGGGGTCGTCGATCTGCAGTTTATCCAACAACAGTACGCCGAGAATAATCAGCACACCCGCTACCCCGCCAACCACCAACGTCATCCACAGGCTCATGCAGTCGCAGCAAGCGGTTATGCCTACCAGGCCACCCAAGATGCCATTGAGCCCCATCGACAAATCTGGCTTACCGAACACGCCCCAACTCACAAAGGTTGCGACCAATCCGCCAGCCGCAGCGGCCAGGGAAGTCGTCACTGCAATGTGCATCACAGCGTCGATATCGCTGGTCGATTGAAACGCCAATTGACTCCCCGGATTGAAGCCGTACCACCCAAACCACAGGATGAAAACACCCAGAGCGGCGATGGGCAAGCTGTGGCCCGGCATGGGAATGCTCTTGCCATTGACGAAGCGGCCAATGCGTGGCCCCAAGATGATTGCCCCGGCCAGGGCGGCAAAACCACCCACTCCATGCACGACTGCCGAACCAGCAAAGTCTTGAAATGCCATGGGAAATTCACCCGCCTCATTGGCCGTTCCAAACTGAGTCAACCATCCGCCACCCCACTTCCAATAGCCACTGATGGGATAGATGAACGCGGTCAACACGGCGCTATACACCAAGTAGCCAATGACCTTCATGCGTCCCGCAACGGCACCCGAAACGATCGTCGCTGCCGTGGCTGCAAAGACCGCTTGAAACAACCAGTCCACTTCTGGGCTGAACGTCCGATCAGCGGCGGCGGCGTAATTATCTAACCCGAAACCACCAAACCCAAAGTACGGGCTGGGCGTAGCCCCGGCGTAGTTGCCGGGATACATCAGGCCGAAACCAATGATGAAAAACAGAATGACACCTACGCAGATATCCATCGAGTTCTTGAACAAGATATTAACTGCGTTTTTCTGTGCATTAAAACCTGCTTCCACCATCGCGAAACCAGCTTGCATGAAGAACACCAGCACGGCGGCGATGAACAACATTGCATTGTCGAGTGCATATCCAACCCCCAGATCAGCCGCTTCCACTTCCGCGGCTGCTTCAGTTCCAGCAACGACTTCTACGGCTGAATCCACCTCCTGGGCTATGGCACTCGCATTGAATAGCAAACTCAATCCCACCAGTCCCAATGTCACCAAACCTAACCGCCACACACGCCTTCTATTCAAATTCATCTTTACGGTCCGCCTTTCAATAACGGTAGTTTCTCTTAGTGCACAGCACGTCCCAGCGACGTCCATGCGAACCTTCGACCGCCGGCTACTCTTTGCCTGGGCTGAGCTCGATCGATTGAGAGCTGCGGTCGATTGATCCGTAAGGCCCTAATGCAGCCCCCGTACCAAACACCGCGTCGCGTCGACCAGAAAGCCGACCAGAAATGCCGCAAGCCCATACCAAGAAACGACTTACGACCTCACAAAAACACGCAATATTCTCTAGAAATGCCGCTTTCAGACGAGATCTGCCTAGAATAAAAGCAGTCCCCCCATCCGCCTGCATAGACAGCAAGCACCCTAGGGGTCTGACCCCAAATAACACCAAATAAAAAAACGACCAGCCGAAATCTCTTCGACTGGTCGCTTGTGGCGATTTCCAATTTGTTTGGCTAGGCCGACAACACGTTAGAACGTGAAGATCATGTCGGTACCTAAAGTCGTTTGACTGGCGCCCAGTTCGTTGCCGACTACGCCGTCTTTATCCCAGTCCCATCGTACTTCAGGACGCAACAGCAGATTGCTGCCAACCCCAACGTTAAGTCCGGTGGTGTAGGCGTAAACGTCGCTGCGGCCAGCAGTAACACCATAGACCCCCTTGTCGATGTTGTACCACTCTAAGCGGTGTCCCCAGGTCACCTTGTCGTTCAAAGCAATCAACAAGTATTGGTTGACGTCGAACGTTTGACGCTCGGTGCTACGACCGGTTCCGTCTGTATCAAGGTAGTCGACCCACAACACGTGTGTCAACGAATCGCTGAGCGAGCTGGTCAAGATCGCGCTGGTCATGAAACCGACTTCGTCCTTGCCAAAGCGACCGATGACGTACTGGTTGTTGTAGTTGACGTCGTCTGAGAGATCAACCGAGTAGCCACCAAGGAAGGCGTCACCGTTGTCCTCAAAGCCACTGTCCCAGCCCATTACATAACCACCGTAGAGTGTGGCCGAGTCGCTAGCACTGTAGGTAGCCAGAGCTCCCGTATGCGTAAACGGCTCGCTGTTGTACATCGTGTAGCTGTGCGAGTAGAAGAAGTTTCCGGTAGCGGCAACCACTTCATAACCGATCAGCGTGAAGAAGTGACCAACCTTAACGGACAAATCACCGTAGGCCGCTTCCATGTACAGTTGTGGGATAGCATGTCCGTAAATGCCATTGTCCCAACTATTATCCCAGTGATTGTTGGCGATACCGAAGGCCTGGGTATCTTGTGCGTCGACGCCATACAAGTAGTCGATACGTCCACCCAACCCCAAACCGGAACTGCCGTCGGCAACCTTTTCAGCGTACATCCACGCCTGATGCAAGTTGACATTGTCAGCATGTTGGTTGAACAGCGTGTTGTTGTAGCTGTGGTAACCCAACTGTGTCCAGCCACCGACGTCGAAGCCGAGAACAGGGTTTTGGAATAGCTTCCACGGCTCATCTCCCGCTCCACCGCAACCGTCGCAACCGCCAGCGTCACAGGCTAAACCGCTGTCGCACCCGCTTAAACCACTCGTGTCGCACGAGCTAACGGGAGCGTCGCCGCAAGCGCAGGCGGCGGGGACGACGGCCGCATATTGTGCGCGAGCTTGTGCGCCAGAAACAACCGGCGCTGGGTTTTGAGAATAGTATCCAAAATCGTTGGCTGTTCGTTGAACCGGTGCTTGTGCAAACGCCGACCCACCGAGGCAGCCTGCGGCGATGGCCGCAGAGAGTGCCCACTTGGTAATCTTCATTTTTTCTTCCTTGAAAAACTGCGGAATCCTTAAACCGATTCAACCGAATTCTGGTCGACTCGAAGATGGGACTCGGAGCTAAGACCGCCACACCGAATCAATATCTATGTTTCGATAATCCTGAGCACCACGAAACGACCCCATCCATGTATGCGTTTCCGATCTTTTGTATCGGTGTCTGGAAGTCAACGCATTGACGGCTTTTTCGGATCTCGCTCTAGCACGTTTAATCCACGGCTGCAGACTGGGGGGACTTTGCGGCCTAGGGCGACTGTAGTGCCAGTGTGCCCGGGGGGGTAGGATCGAACCGCCCAAAGATCGATCCGCAAAGCGGTCAGACCGTAAAAGCGATCAAGCCCTAGAGCGGCATGGATTTAGGGCTGAAGGCCGGGCCGATTATCTAGCCCCGGCTGCAGGCCGGGGGAAGCGTCCGAGTGTCCACGGCTGAGGGCCAACGGCCCGGCCGATTGATATGCGGCCGATTGAAATGCAGTCGATATCCGAAGGGTGGGTTATCACAGGATGGTTGCCCCCGGTTATCCTCCAAAATCGGACGGAGGTGAAATTGAAGGTAATCGGCCGGGCCTTCGGCCCTATCTGATTGGTTGTTCGAATCGACTCACCCGGCCTGCAGCCGGGGCTAGATAATCGGTCGGGCCTTCGGCCCTGAATGCACTCACTACTCACTACTCACTACTCACTAAGCACTAAGCACTAAGCACTAAGCACTAAGCACTAAGAACTAAGAACTAAGAACTAAGCACTAAGAACTAAGAACTAAGCACTAAGAACTAAGAACTAAGCACTAAGAACTAAGAACCAAGCCCCCCCCTACTTCCGCGATTCCGCCAACAAACCTTTAGCAAACATCTCGGCGTCGAATTCTGCCATGTCCGCCAGTTGCTCGCCTAAGCCGACCAGCTTGACCGGCAAATCAAATTGTTGTCGAATCGGAACGATGACACCCCCTTTGGCCGAACCATCGATCTTAGCCAGTACAATCCCAGTGCAACCCGCGGCGTCAGAAAAACCTCGAGCTTGACTGATGGCGTTTTGCCCCGCCGTGGCGTCCAATACCAACAGCACTTCGTGTGGCGCCTCGGGAATGTGCTTGGCAATGACCCGTCGCACCTTATCCAACTCTTGCATCAGATTGCTCTGCGTTTGCAACCGCCCCGCAGTATCCAAGATGCACACATCGTAGTTTTCATCGCGAGCGCGCTGCGTTGCCTGAAAGGCGACTATCCCTGGATCAGCTCCCTGCTTCGCAGTGACAATGTCGCAACCGATCCGCTCGGACCAAATGGTTAATTGCTCTACGGCCGCAGCGCGAAACGTATCGCCGGCCCCCAACAGCACGCGTTTCCCTTCCTGCGTAAATCGGTATGCCAATTTAGCGATCGAGGTCGTCTTGCCGGAACCATTGACGCCGACGACCAAGATCACTGTCGGGCCAGCCTCGGCATAGTTGATTGCCGTGCCACCTTGTTCAAGCGTTTGACGAATCTCCTGCGAGATAATTTCGAGCACTTCGTCGAATTCAACTTTGCGAGCGCGAAAGTCCTTTCCGATGCGATCGCGGATTTGACGGGCCATATCGCCCCCCATGTCGCTCTTAACCAATACGGCATACAGCTTCTTGAGGAATTCGTCGTCGACCAATTCTCCTTGGCTTTTCCACAGATCGCGGATATCGGTGTTCAAAGCGCGACTGGTCTTCGACAACGCCGATTTGATACTGCCAAAAATCCCCCCCGCGCTCTTGGTGAGGTCACCGTCAGCCGCTGCGGCTGGCTCTTCTTTTTTCTTGTTCCAAAATGCCATCAGTTCAATTCACACGCTTCTTCATAGTGTTCATAGAGCTGCAACAGCTGCTGTTCCGTGTCAGCGAGAAGCTGCTGCAATTCTTTCATTATTCGTCCGTCGCGAAGATTCTCGGGCTCGAGCATTCGCCCATGCAACGCTTCCAATTCTGCTTCGGCCGTGGTAATCGTTTGCTCCAAATCGGCGACTTTGCGATAGGGGAATTTGCGTTTGCGTTTCTCGGACTTGGTGTTGCTCGCTGTTGAATGTCCGTTGGTGGAGCCCCCTTGATGGGCACTCTTGGTACTGTCACTCTTGGCTGGCGAACCTGGGCCAACCGGCGACCTTCCACTACCAGCTTTCACTCCCACACGCGATTGATCGGAGACGGCCATCCCAGCTTTCATCCAATGCCGATAATCGTCGTAGGTTCCAGCCAACTGGCTACACTTCCCACCGCTGAGCACCAACAGATGGTCGGCCACTTGATTCACCAAATAGCGATCATGCGTGACCAGCAATACCGTACCATCAAAACTCCGAAGCGCCTCCTCCAAAGCATGTCGTGACCACAGATCCAAGTGATTCGTCGGTTCGTCCAGGATCAATAGATTGGCCTCCATGGCGGACAGCCAAGCCAGCATCGTGCGGTTCTTCTCGCCGCCACTGAGCATCTTCAGCGGCTTCACGGCCACATCACCCGACAGTCCAAAGGCTCCCAAAATAGTCCGCCGGGCTCTATCATCTAGATCGCGATGAGGTACGCGAATCGCCTCCGCAGCCGTGGCATCGCCGGGCAGTTGCGACAGCAATTGGTCAAAGTAGCCGATCCGCAGATTGGTCCCCAGCTTCACGTCGCCAGCATCCAAGGCCACCTGTCCCAATAGGCATTTGAGCAGAGTCGATTTGCTGGACCCGTTGGAACCCAAGATGGCCCAGCGTTGTCCGCGTTCGATTTGGACGTTCAGTTTGTCGAACAGCGGTTTGTCGTAAGCTTTGGACAGACCTATGCCGCGCAACACGATATCACCCGCCCGCGCCGCTTTGGGGAAATGGAACTGCGGTGTAGGGATTTCACGCGGCGGTTCGACCAACTCGATCCGCTCTAACTTCTTGCGACGATCTTCAGCTTGAGCACTTTTCTGTCCGTGATGGTGCTTGCGAACAAAGTCCTCAAGCTTGGCGATTTCTTCCCGGTTCTTTTCATAGGTTCGCCGCTCGACTTCCAGCCGCTCAGCCTTTTGACGGACGTACGCCGAATAGTTGCCGCGATAGCGATCGAGCTTGCCATCCACCAATTCGAGCACCGAGTTGGCGGTCTGATCAAGAAAAAAGCGATCGTGGCTGACCAGCAAATAGGCTCCGGACCATTCGGACAACGTCGTCTCTAGCCACTCGGTCGATTCAATATCCAAATGGTTATTGGGCTCGTCCAGGATCATCAGATCGGGCTGTTGCAGCAGCAAACAGGCGAGCATCAATCGATTCTGCTGGCCACCGCTGAGCTGTTGAGCCGGTCGTTCATACCAAGCCTCTACGAACCCCAGCCCCTGCAACACGCGCTGCGCTCGGTGCTCCCAGTTGTACGCATCTTGTTGATGGAGCTTGGCCTGCAAGCGATCGTATTGCTCGAGCAACTGCGCGTGTTGTGGCTCCTGGGTCACTCGCGCCAGCTCAGCCGCCACACGTTCCGCTTCCATCGCCAACAGCGCCAAATCGCCGATGGCCGCCTTTGCTAGACTCCATACGGTATCTTCGATCGCAAATTCCGGATGCTGTTGCAGATAACCAATGGTCCCAGCGGTTGGTAATTCTACCGCACCACCATCGGCATCGATTTCTCCCGTCAGGATCTTCAGCAGTGTCGTCTTGCCCGCTCCATTGGGACCCACCAAGGCCACATGATCTCCACTGCGCAGCTCCAACCCCACGTCACGTAGGACTTCCTTTTCTCCAAACGTCTTTGAGAGATGACTAGCCGACAGTAAAACCATGCAGGATTCCAAGGAGGGTAAGTGAACCGACGACGCCTTGCCGTCCGTTGATTTAGTGAGTCGCGTCTTCTTAGTGAAGCTCAGGCGCTAGCCTCGTCATTACCCACAATTCCATCGGGTTTTAAGAGTATTTTAAATGGTTTAAGTCGCGTGCAGGTGGGTGTTTAAGTGATTGCTTGCAAACATTTTTGGTTTGACGAACTAGGCACCGTTGCGAAGCTTACAGC
>JBGSNE010000107.1:0-2337 GCA_041739785.1 Pirellulaceae bacterium | reverse complement strand
GGGATGTGGAGTCGGCTTGGTTGTCAACTTCACTTCATGGAAAGCTCGTGCGGCGACCACCAGCGGGACACTGAAGGACAACAACGTTATCCAGAAAAATGCTCCATAATAACTTGGGCGAGTGGCGGCCATTATTTGGTTTCCGAACTGCTATTTTGAAAGTTGCTGAAGTAATTAATGGGTAACGCGGGCATTGGACGCTCGTTCTTGCCCCATTTGAGCGTAATGAGCGGAATCACGATGAACGTTAGCACCGCTGCCCACACAACGCCTGCGACCGCAACCGTATGCCACCATGCGGGATCGCCTGGACCTACGACCAGGTCCACTTTAAAAGCCCCCATGTTCAGTGGCCAAGCATTGAGCGAACGCGTCAGCAATGGCGTCCATGGATTGCGCCCAAGGAACACTGCTAAGAAAGTGGGGATGCCCCACCACAACGTCCATTGCGACGCGATGATGGTTAGGTTCCGTCGCCAAATTGGAGACTTTCCACTCTTGGCCGCCCAGTACAAACCAAATCCCGCGATGGCTGAGAAGTACAACAAATAGTAGAAGCCATAGGCGTTCTTGAAGTAGTGCGGAACGACGGCAAAGACCCAGCTCAGTCCAGGCAGGTAATAGGGGCCTGGTCCGGCTTGAGCCGGATCGAGCGTGGCGATTTCGGGTAGAATCCACGACAATGCGTAGAGCACCAGGCCCAGATAAAGCCAGCGTTGGGAGTGGTTGAATCGAACGACTGGATTGCGGCCCCGGGCCTGCATATTGCTGTTGACCAACGCAGCAGCTAAGCCGCCCAACCAAGCAATCGGCAAGATGGATTGGAAAAGCCAGTAAAGAAAACGCGGAAACAATGTCGCACCCAGAAACTGCAATCCTGGAACTAGCAATTTACCATCGCCAGCGGCCTCCGGAAGCAACACAAAGTGTTTTGCGTGGAAGTAAACCAGGTAGCCAATCACCAAACCTGCAAGCGCCAGCATGACTCTGCGAGCAGTCCAAATGCCATCTAGTTCGACGCCCATGTCCATGAGAAAGTCGACTGGGGGCAATGTTCCAATCTGCACAATGACTTGATCACTCGGTATGGTCAGGCGTTTCCCGTCTGCATCCAATTCGACGTCAACGGTGGAAACGCTCTTGACCTGACTCTTGTAAATGATCTTGAGGCGTCCCTCGTGCTCCGCTTGTTCGATTTGCCTGCGATTCGACTCTTTGGCCCGAAAGAGATCCTCGCCACGGTACGACAACGTGACCCGATTGTTTTCCATCAGCAGCAGCGCTGCCTCGATGGCCGAGTTTCCGCCTCCCACAACCAGGATATTTTTCCCTCGATAGTCGCCGGGGGAGTGCAATCGATAGGTAACACGATTTGCGTCATCGGCTCCTGGACACTCCAGCAAGCGTGGTTGCCCTTGGCGCCCAATGGCAACCAACACTTGCCGGGCGGGAAATGACTCGCCAGCTTTTGTGTCAACTTCGAACCGCCCTTCACTCAGCTTCCGTACGTGGGCGACCTCGGTGTTTTCCTTGATGTGCAATTTGTTTTGGGCTACCAGCGCATCGACACGCTGCAAGAATTCGTCCTTGCCTAAGTCCCCATCAAACTCAAGCAAACTCTTGTTTTCGACGAAGTTCGGTTCCGCGTAAACCATTTTTCCAGGTGGAAAACTACGTACGGTGCTAGCTATGCGGTTGCGTTCGAGAACGACATAACGCAGTCCCAGTTTTTGAGCTTCCATGGCAGCCGAGATACCGGCAGGACCCCCGCCGATGATCACCAGATCAAGCTGAGCATCGGTATCAGCTTGGCTACCAAATCGCCCTGCCTGTTGCATTGCGGCGATGACTTCGGTCCCCTGATTGGCTGCGATTTTGACGAGCGGTAGCCCCATTACATCGCCAATTACAAAGATTCCTCGAACGCTCGATTCGAAGCGAGAATTGACGATTGGCAGTATTTCTTGTGTCGGAACCGTCGCAAAGTAGCGAGATCGGTTTGTACGCGACGAAGCCGCCATATTGTCACATCCATGTGAATAGTTGATCCGGCATCCCGCCTATTGATCTTTACTTTTACTCCCAGTTTGGAGCATGCTGTGCTGTTTATCGTTAAACGCGTGACTCACGTCTGTGTGAATGCTCACACAACGATGATTTGGATATATGCGGAAGCGAGGACTGGCGTATGTTTATCCATTTCCATCCTCATGAACCACCTTGCAGCTTATTAACGACGTGACAGCGGTCGCTTTTCTTTTGCTGCTCGCACTGCTTCAATGCTGACTTCAAGACCCGCCGCACATGGCGAAGGTCCTTCAATCGGCGCTCGGTATC